>WOUR01000077.1 GCA_009772935.1 Rhodospirillaceae bacterium | reverse complement strand
GCGCGCGGCTCCGCGGCGCTGGCCGGCGGGGCGGCGGCCGCTTACCGCGGCGGTGGCCTGTCCGGCGTGACCGTGACGGGAATGTCCGGCGCGGTCAGCCCGCTCCGCCGGGCCGGTTCGAGTCTCGCGAGCAGCTTCGAAGCGGGCGGTCGCTCCGCTGTCGGCGGTGCAGAGAGTAGCGCGGCGTCAGAGCCGCAGGACGCGCCGCCCGCTTGGGCACGGCGTATGCGGCGGAGCCAGGCCGCTAGTCATGGCGCCTCAGCCGCCTCTCATGCCATCCGCTCCGGCGACCACGGTGGTGGTGGATCCTCCATTGATCTCTCCGAAGGGAGCCGTTGATGTTCAAGCGTTCTTCCGTGCGCTACGGCCACACACCCGCACCCGAAACGCCCTACCAGAGGGCCGCGCAGGTCTGGGATGACCGCATCGGCTCGGCGCGGGTGCAGGCAAGGAACTGGCGGCTGATGGCGTTCGGTTGCCTGGTGCTGGCGGCCGGCCTCGCAGTCGGACTGGTCTGGCAGGCGGCCCGCGGCACGATCACTCCCTGGGTCGTTCAGGTCGACAGGTTCGGCCAGGCCCAGGCTGTTGCCCCGGCCGATGCCGCCTACCGGCCGACAGATCCGCAGATCGCCTTCCACTTGGCCCGCTTCATCGAGGACGTGCGCGGCCTGCCGTCCGACGCCGTCGTGCTGCGCCAAGCGTGGCTGCGGGCGTACGAGTTCACGACCGATCGCGGCGCCGCGGCGCTGAACGACTATGCCCGCCGCAACGACCCCTTTGCCAAGCTCGGCAAGATGCAGATCTCCGTCGAGGTTTCGAGCGTCATCAGGGCGTCGCCGGAGAGTTTCCGCGTCGCCTGGACCGAACGCCGGTACGAGAGCGGCCAGCTCGCTGCCACGGAGCGCTGGACCGCCATCCTCACCATCGTGATCGAGACGCCGCGCGATGCCGATCGCCTGCGCAAGAACCCGCTGGGCGTCTTCGTAAACGCGATCAACTGGTCGAAGGAGCTCGCCCAATGATGCAGGCAGGAAACAACAGGTCCGTGCGGCCGGCTGTACTTATCTCGCTGTTGGCGATCACCGGCTGCGCGTCGACCAAGCCGCCGCAGATCAGCTACGACGAGACCGTGCCGCCGCTTCCCGTGTCGTCGCAGCCGGCCGACGATCGGCCGCGGCCGTTGCACGTTCCGCCGTCTTGGATACCAGCGCGCGGTGGCACGGTGGAAGCAAAAGATCCGATCGCGCGTGTCGACGCCGCCAACGGCGCCGCGCGAATCGAACCGCGCCGCGAAGGATACTTTAACGCCGTGCAGGTCTTCCCTTACAGTCCGGGCGCTCTCTATCAGGTCTACGTCGCACCGGGACAGGTCACCGACATCGCCCTCGAGCCGGGCGAGCAGCTCACCGGCTCCGGGCCGGTGGCGGCCGGAGACACCGTGCGCTGGATTATCGGCGACACCGAAAGCGGCAACGGTGACACAAGGCGCGTTCACATCCTGGTCAAGCCGACCCGGCCTGCCATCGAGACCAATCTCGTGGTCAACACCGACCGGCGCACCTATCTCATCGAGCTGCGCGCCCACGAGCGGCCCTACATGCCCTCGGTCGCTTGGTTCTATCCCGAGAGCCGAGGCAAGAGCCTTCTCGCCGTGCCGCCAACGCCGGTCCTCCCGGAGATGGTCCAGCGTCGCTACCGGTACGCAATCGAGGGCGATAAGCCGCCCTGGCGGCCTGTCGCCGCGTATGACGAAGGCCGCAAGGTCTACATCGAGTTCTCGCCCGGCATCGTCCAGGGTGAGATGCCGCCGCTTTTCATCGTCGGTCCGGACGGCAAGCCGGAGATCGTCAACTACCGCACCCACGGGAATGTGCTGATCGTCGACCGGCTGTTTGCCGCGGCCGAACTGCGGCTAGGCGGTGAAAACCAGCAGAAGGTCCGGATCGTCCGCACGGACGGCAGGCCGCAGCGATGACGGATCAATCGCAGTCCGACTCCCCAACCTCGACGACGACGGGTCCCTTTAGGCTGCGGTCGGAGGGACCGCGCGTCATGCGCCTGTCGCGCAACGTCCTGGTCGGTGGCACGGCGCTCGCCTCGATCCTGATCTGTGGCGCCGTGCTGTGGGCCTTGCAGGGCGATCGGCTGCGCGGGGCCGCCCCCCAGGATCTCTACACCACCGACAGACCCCGTATGGCCGACGGTCTTGCCGGATTGCCGCGCGACTACACGGGAGTCCCGCGCGATGTCCCGCCGCTCGGACCACCGCTTCCCGGTGATCTCGGCCGGCCGATTGTGGCGGCCCAAGGCCAATCCGGCCCGTCGGCGGCCGATGCGGAGCAGCAGCGCCGGGCGCAGGAGACGGAAGCAGCTCGCGTCAGCCGCCTGTTTGCTCCAGGCAGTCGCCAGCAACAGCCCGCTGGCGCAGGCTCGGGTCCTTCTCAGGCATCGATGTCCGGGAATGTGCCACCTGCCGATGAAGCGTCCATCCAGAACGCCCAGGATCGAAAGCTTGCCTTCATGAACGCGCCCGTCGATCGTCGCACCACGAGCCTCGATCGCCTGGCGCGGCCCGCATCGCCCTATCTCTTGCAGGCCGGCACTGTCATTCCTGCGGCCCTCGTCACTGGGCTTCGGTCTGACCTGCCTGGCCAGATCACGGCGCAGGTGACGGAGAACGTCTACGACACGCCGACCGGCGGATCGCTGCTGATTCCCCAAGGCGCCAGGCTGATCGGAGTTTATGATAGCCAGGTTTCGTTCGGGCAGTCGCGTCTCCTTCTCGTGTGGACGCGCCTCATTCTGCCGAATGGCTATTCGATCGTGCTCGAGCGTCAGCCAGGAGCCGACGCAACCGGCCAAGCGGGCCTGGAGGATGGGGTCGATCATCATTGGGGAGCCTTGTTCAAGGCGACGCTGCTCTCCACCATTCTCGCCGTTGGCACCGAGCTGGGGTCCGACCAGAACGACAGCGACATCGTCCGCGCTTTGCGCCGCGGCACCGGCGATACACTGAACCAAGCCGGTCAGCAGATCGTTCGGCGCAATCTCAACGTCCAGCCGACGTTGACGATCCGCCCCGGCTATCCGGTACGCGTGATCGTGACTCGCGATCTCGTGCTTCAGCCTTATCAGGGATAGAGAGGCAACGATGTCCAAGCTGCGACTGGGCGCGATCCTGGACGAGAAGCCCGTGAAGCTGACCGTTGACCTGCCGGCCACGGTCCATCGTGATCTTCTGGTCTATGCCGAGATACTCGCCCGCGAGACCGGGCAGGCGGTCGATCCGGCGAAGCTCGTGGCGCCCATGCTGGGACGATTCATGGCGACAGATCGGGCGTTTGCTAGGGAGCGCCGCATTGCACGTCGCGTCGAATCGACTGGCAATGACTCTAAGTGACCAAGGTTGGGTGATGGTTGCGACGGAGAAAGTCGAGGAACCGCACCAGGGCCGGGTTCTTGTTGTGCTGAACCCAGCAGGCGGTGAAGGTGATGTGACTAGGACCGGACGTATCGCGAACCTCACGAAAGCGGACGCCCGGATAGGCAAGGCTGGTCCACGACTCGCAGTGAATGCTGACGTGGATTCCGGCTTCCAGCATCGCGAGGATGCTCTCATTGCTCATGTCCCACATCTCGATGTTGGGCGCGTCACCTGGCGCAGCAAGTTTCCGGACGATGATGTTCTTCAAATCGGGTCCCGGATCGCGCCGGCTCAGCAGGAACGATTCATCCCTGAGATCGCTCCAGTGAATTACTTCGGTGGTGGACAGCGCATGTTTAGACGGCAGGGCAACAACGATCCGTTCGGACCATAGTGCAATCGAGGGTCCGCTATGCTGCCTTGGCTCTCCCACAATGATTGCAATGTCCATATTCCCCGCATCAAGGCCATCGATCAGCTGCGCGCGCGACCGTTCGATCATCTGGACGTCGACCTTCGGCAACGCCTTGATGTACTCCGCCAGAACCGAGCGCAATTTGCTGACCGACAGTGACGTGCTCAAACCGATGGTAATATTGCCGGCGTCGCCACTGCCGACGGAGCGGGCGGTTGAAACCATGCGGTCCATCTGCTCGAATATGCTCTGGGCTGTCCGAACGACCCCGACCCCGGCAGGCGCGACACGCACTCCTCCGCTGGAGCGCTCGAACAGGGGGACGCCAAGCTGCTCCTCGAGCAGGCGTATTCGGCGGCTGAACGTCGACTGCCTCACGTTTAGCGAAGATGCCGCCCGTCGGAAACTGCCGTGCTCGGCGGCGGCGAGAGCGGTGCGCAAAAAACCCAATTCGATGTCCACAACTAGCCTCGACACATATCTTCGGAACTGAAGCGACTAAATTTTGTGATGAGATGTTGGCCGGATTCGGCTGGCGCTTCATGAAGTTAGGTGCATGGCCATAGCATATGAAGTCTGTGCCAAGGATGAATTGAAGCATACAATTTTGCAATCAACGCGCACTTAGCGGCGTAGAGCAAGGCGGAGATGATGCCGGGAATGACCCTGCCATCGATAATCCGCCGTCGAGGTTTTGGTGATGATGCCGTAGACCACCAGGATGGCGGCCGGAGGAACCAGCGACGCGAGCGTGCCGCCGGCTGCGACGCCGGCCAGCGGCGATGCCCGGTTGGTACTTGATGCACCACATGTCCCGGCGCCAGGGCTTCAGCTCTCCGCTAGGCGCTGACGCGCCCGTCTCTCGCGACAACTCGTCATGCTCGGTCAGCTTTGTCAATGTCGTCTGAACTTTCCCCATTTATGTCGAAGTAAGAGTCCGCAGGCGCCGGCCGTTTTCACCGGTGTTGGCTGCTGCGGCTGGGGTTCCCTTTCTTGGACGGCCGCGCCGACGGCACGGCTGTTCATTGGCGAGCGGGTTGGCATACCTGGCCTTGAGGTTTTCGGGCACGAGGGCTGCGCGCTCGCGCAGGCGATAACTGGAGCCCTTGCTCTGCACGACTTAGGCGTGGTTGAGCAGGCGATCGAGCAAGGCTGTAGCGACGACCTGGTCACCGAAGATGTCGCCCATTCACCGAAGCCGCGGTTGGAGGTGAGGATTATGGCGCTGCGCTCGTAGCGGGCGTTGACGAGCTGGAAGAACAGGTTAGCGCCGCCGGCGGTGACCGGCAGGTAGCCGATCTCATCGACATCGGGACAGCATTGCGGGTGATGAAGCGGATGCGTTCCTTGAGCTGTCTTTCGCGCTCGGCCTTGACTGCCTCGACGCCGAGCGCGGTCGCGAGAGGGGCCTTGCCGGTGCCCGGCGGGCCGAGCAGGTGCACGATCTCCTTGCGGGCGATGAAGGCGAACTCGGCGAGCGCTAGGATGCAGAGGCGATGGAGCGATCGGCTGGAAGGAGAAGTCGAAGCCGTCAAGGGTCTTAAGCGAGCCGAGCCGCGCGGTCATTAGGGCGATCTTGATGCGCCGCGTCTCGCGCATGGTGAGTTCCTCGCCCAAGCAGCTGCTCGAGCGCCGCTAGCGCCGACAGCTCGCCCTGCTCGACGCTGCGTAGCGTAGCATCGAGGGTCTCCAGCGCCCGTGGCATGTTGAGCTGCTCGAGGTGGCGGCGGCCCGCCGCGGCGACCCTTCGGTGGCGCCCCTCCAGGACGGCATGCACGGCAACCAGCCGGCCGGCCTCGAAGATGCGGATCTCGTCGCCGCACCTGTGCACCTCCAGCACGCGCCGGCGGGTCGCGTCGGGCACGCTGTAGAGGTTGCCGCCGACCGAGACCATGCCCTCGTGCGAGACGCGGCGTTCCAGCTTCAGCACGGTCCGGTACGGTCCGGCGGGCAGCGGCTTGAGCACCGGGCGCCCTCGACGAAGGCTTCGCTCACCTCCCGGCGCGCGTGGCGTTTGCGTTCAGCGACATCGATCCAGCGTGTTGGCCCAATCCCGAGGAACTGCTTGCCTCGCGGCAAGCACTCGCGCAGGCTGATGTACCGATGCTATCGAAACCGTAGGTGGTTGAGGCTTCAGCAATTCTGGGAATGAATCACTCGGAGTGCGCTTGGATAGAGGTCGCGACCGAATGTTGCAAACGGTAGCCCTGCCGGTCTGGCTTGTCATTGCGGCTGGCATCATCGTGGTCTTCGCAGTTCTCGATCGACTGCTGGTCCCGAGCGCGCGGTGGTTTGTCGGCAGCCGCACGAACAGGGTCCTCAATGAGGTCAGCAAGAGACTCCAGGTCGAGATCCGTCCCTTCCAACAGCCGGGGCGGCAGGCCCTGATCGACCGTCTCGTCTATAGCGACGGCGTACAGGATGCCGCCCGGCAGTTCGGAGAGGTGCAGGGTGTGCCACGTGAGGTAGTAATGCGGGCCGAGGCGCGCTGCTCGCGCGAGATCGTTCCCGCCTTCAATGCCTATATCTATTTCAGATAGTGGGCTGTCCAAGGTTGCGGATAGGTGGAAATCAGGCGCGCTGGGTTGTCGCCTTGATTGCCGCTGAGCAGTTTCTGCGATGCGGCAGCTGAAGGTAGGCAAAGCAGGATAGTTCGAGTGTCGCCGCGGCCCCCGACATGGCTGAACGCGGGCCCGTCGGAACTCTCGACGAGGTCATCGATGAAGCTCTGAAACATCTGGTGCATGTCAGATGGGAACTGAACCCTGGTAGCGCGCTTGGCTGGAAATGGCTGAATTCCTGATAATTTGCTCCAAGAAATGGTAGATTTCTGTGGTGATCACTCTGGCCGGCCCATAGGGTCCTTGGAGCAACAATGTTCAATTTCGCGAGTACGAAACAGGAACTCTCGATTTGCGGCGCGATTTAGCACCGTCCTGGCCGCGCCAACAACTGCGCGGCGCGAGCGTTATTTGACGAGCGTGATGGGCACGTTGACGTGGGCAATCACATCCTGCGCAACCGAACCCAGCAGTACGCCGGCAAAGCCGGTGTGGCCGCGCGTGCCAATCACGACCAGACCGGCCCCAAGCTTCTGCACGAAGTTGTTGGCCACCTCGCCATGGCGACCGACGCCGATGTGTACTTCCGCTGGCACCGACGCCTTCTTGGCGATCTCGACCGCTG
Organism: Rhodospirillaceae bacterium; assembly: GCA_009772935.1. Lineage (GTDB taxonomy): Bacteria > Pseudomonadota > Alphaproteobacteria > Reyranellales > Reyranellaceae > Reyranella. The sequence continues at coordinate 5,410 of WOUR01000077.1, read as the reverse complement.
AGGCGACCGCTTTCGTGCCCTCCTCGCGGTGATAGGCGTCGATCTGCTCTTTGGCGATGAATGTCGCCACCGCGCCACCCAAGTTGGGCTGCACGTTCAGAAAATGGAGCTCGGTCGCGATGCCGGCCGCCAGCAGGTCGAGTGCATGGCGCACCGCGCGGTCGGAATACTCGGAGCCGTCCACCGCGACCAGGATTGCCTTCATTTTGGCCATGACGACTTTTCCTTCCTCTTGTGGGTCGCGAGAACCACCAGCTTAGCGTGTTGGGGCCCGGATTGCCTAAACGACCGACCGAATAACCCATCGACGAAAAAATATGGACGTGATTGTGGGAGCCGGCAATGCCGACGGCCCTCAAATCGGAAAGCAAGGGCGCGGCGATGTGTGAGCTGTCACAATCCGGTGTCCTGTGAGGCGCAAGTGAGGCGTCTCTTTCCCGTCATTCGGCAACTAAATGATCCTGATCGGCCGGCATTGTCTGGCGTCAAATCGACGCCCCGATTTTTCGCCAGCTCTCGGTCCCTGGTGTACTAAGAGCCTCCTCCAAGATATGTGGGCGCGATAAGGAGTCCCCGATGGACAAAAAAATCCAGATCAATTTCTGGTACGTCATCGCCACGGTGTTAGGGGTTCTGTTCCTGCAGAACCTGTACATTCAAAGTACCAAAATTCCACCGATCCCCTACAGCCGGTTCCAGCTCTTGCTCGATCAAGGCAAGGTCGCCGAGATCGCGATCACCCAGAATCGCATCCGCGGCACGCTGAGGGAGGCGGAGTCCGACGGGCTGAAGGAATTCGTTACCACGCGGGTCGAACCCGATCTGGCCGAGAAGCTGGACAAGCACAACGTGGTCTACACGGGCGTGATCGAGAGCACCTGGATCCGCGACCTGCTGTCCTGGATCGTACCGATGGTCATCTTCATCGCGGTCTGGATGTTCGTGATTCGCCGCATTGGCGCCGGAGGCCTCGGTGGCGGGCTGATGTCGATCGGCAAGAGTCGCGCCAAGGTCTTTGTCGAGAAGGAGACCAAGGTGACCTTTGCCGACGTCGCCGGTGTCGACGAGGCAAAGGAAGAGCTTATAGAGATCGTCAACTTCCTGAAGGACCCGGAGGGCTACGGCCGACTCGGCGGCCGGGCCCCGAAGGGCATCCTGCTGGTCGGCCCGCCAGGCACCGGCAAGACGCTGCTGGCGCGCGCCGTGGCCGGAGAGGCGCAGGTGCCGTTCTTTTCGATCTCCGGCTCGGAATTCGTCGAGATGTTCGTCGGCGTTGGCGCTGCCCGGGTGCGCGACCTGTTCGAGCAGGCGCGGAAGCTTGCGCCGGCCATCGTCTTCATCGACGAGCTGGATTCCCTCGGCCGTGCCCGCGGTGCGTACGGCCTGGGCGGGCACGATGAGAAAGAGCAGACGCTAAACCAGCTGCTGGCCGAGCTCGACGGCTTCGACCCGAAGAGCGGCGTGGTGTTGCTTGCGGCCACCAACCGTCCGGAGATTCTCGACCCGGCGCTGCTGCGCGCCGGTCGATTCGACCGCCAGGTTCTCGTCGACAAGCCGGACAAGAAGGGTCGTCAAGACATTCTCGCCGTCCACCTGAAGAAAGCGAAACTCGGCGCCGACGTGAAACCGGAAGAGATTGCCGCGTTGACGCCGGGCTTCACCGGCGCCGACCTCGCCAACTTGGTGAACGAGGCGACTCTGCTCGCCACGCGTCGCAACGGCGAGTCGGTGACGATGGCCGACTTCAACAACGCCATCGAACGCATCGTCGCCGGGCTCGAGAAGCGGAACCGCCTGATCAATCCGCTGGAACGCAAGGTCGTGGCGTTCCACGAGCTCGGCCACGCGCTGGTGGCGCTTGCGCTACCCGGCACCGACACGGTGCACAAGGTGTCGATCATTCCGCGCGGCGTCGGCGCGCTCGGCTACACAATCCAGCGTCCGACCGAAGACCGCTTCCTGATGACCCGTGCGGAATTGAAAAACAAAATGGTGGTGCTTCTGGGCGGCCGTGCGGCGGAGCAGGTCGTGTTCGGCGAGATCTCCACAGGTGCAGCAAACGATCTCGCTCGCGTTACCGACATCGCCAGCGCCATGGTGTTGCGCTACGGCATGAGTGATGCGCTCGGCAACGTCGCCTACGACCGCGATCGCTCGCCATTCCTGCAGGGCATTCCGTCGATACCGGAGCCTCGCGCCTACGGCGAGGACACCGCCCGTGCAGTGGACAGCGCGGTTCATGCGCTGGTCGAAGCGGGCTTTACCCGTGCAGTCAAGATCCTGGAGCGCAACCGCACCTTGCTTGATCGGGCAGCGGAGCAGCTGCTCAAGAGCGAGACGCTCGATCAGATCGAGATCGAAGAGATGAAGCAGCAGGTTGTTACCGAGGGACCCGGACAAGCAGCGAGAGCCGCCACAACGGGGCTGTTGCCGGGTTCATCATGACGCCTGGTTTCGGTGTGCGTGGAACAAGCAGCGAGACGAGGGCGGGTAGTGAAGGACAGGGCACGTCGTCATCCGTCGTTCGGCGCGATGGCCTCGTGCCCAGCTTCGCTCTCAAAGCGAGCCATTATCGAAGCGCAAACTCGATTGCGGCCGCGGTCACGATGAACGTCGGACCTAAAGCCTGCGCTTAGGTCCAATCGTCGAGTCCGGTCGTCATTCTGTCTATTGATTCACACGGTCTGAGTAGCCAAATTGACCGTGAAAAGGGGCTCGTCAACAAGGCCCCTCGGAGGCTGACCAAGATGGCGAACCAGGACTTCAACACTATCGGCAGAGCCGGCACGATTGCCGACCAGGCGTCGTTCGATGTCGGTCTGCGCGCCCATATGGTGCGCGTTTACAACTATATGGCTTCGGGGCTCGCGCTGTCGGGCATCGTGGCCTTTGCCTTGTTCAATTACGAAGGGCTGCAGAACATCTTCTTCCAGATGGGCCGGACGCCCGGCGGCGCGATCATTCCGGTTGGGCTGAACGTGCTCGGCTGGGTCGCAATCCTGGCGCCCCTCGGCCTGTTGCTGCTCGTCTCGTTCCGCGCCGCCAAGATGAGCGTCGGGTCGATCCAGGCCGTATATTGGGCGGTCACGGCACTGATGGGCATCAGCCTGTCGTTGGTGCTGTTCCGCTACACCGGCGCTTCGGTCGCCCGCACCTTCTTCGTGACGGCGGCCGCCTTCGGCGCGCTCAGCCTCTACGGCTACACGACCAAGCGCGACCTGACGGCGATGGGCAAGTTCCTGTTCATGGGCGTCGTCGGTCTCATCCTGGCTGGCATCGTCAACATGATCTGGCCGGCGCCCGCGATGACCTTCATCATCTCCGCCGCCGGCGTGCTGATCTTCTCGGGGCTGATCGCCTACGACACCCAGAAGATCAAGGAGCAGTATGCCGAGGCCTGGGGCACCGAGATGGCCGAGAAGATCGCCATCTTCGGTGCTCTCAGCCTCTACCTCGACTTCGTGAACCTGTTCCAGTTCCTCATGAGCTTCCTCGGCCAGCGCCGCGACTGACCGGGATCTGAATTTCCGTTGAGACGCCCGGGCCGAAAGACCTGGGCGTTTTGCTTTGGCAGGGGGACGCCGCGTGCGGGTGAACAGGTTGAGAGCCTTCGTCGACGGCGAGGCGGCCTCGGCGCTACCGCCTTCGTCATCAATATTGCCGGATGTAGTTCTCGGCAGGGACAAGGGACAGGAGCGCATGACCCACGGTCATCCGATGGGCAAGCTCGACGAACTTTCTGCTCTGGAACCGGACGCCGTCAGCAGTCTAAACTAAGCATAACGTGTGAGGAATGGGCGCACGACAAAGCCGCAGTGGTTTGATCCTGATCAAGATAGGGACTCCGATGCCATCATAGTCTTTTTTCAATAATGATAGCCGATCTGAACGACTATTCTCTGTGGGTGATTTTCCCGATCTGCGTGACTGTGATCCTGGGTGCCAGCGAGGTCGGCCGTTGGCTGGGCGGGCGCGCCGCACTGCGGGGCGCCGACAGCGTGTCGACGTTGGAAGGCGCCATGCTGGGTCTCCTAGCACTGATGATCGGCTTCACCTTCGCCATGGTCCTGTCGCGCTTCGAAGCCCGGCGCGATGCCGTGCTCGCGGAAGCAAACGCTATCGGCACCACCGCCTTGCGCGCTCGCCTGCTGCCGGCACCCCACAACGGGGAGGTCGTCAAGCTGTTGCGCGAGTATGTGCAGCTTCGGCTCGATATCACCCGGCGTCTCCCGACTGCGCAGGAGTTCGGCGCCATGATCTCTCGTTCGAACGCGATCCAGGAGTCGCTCTGGCAGCAGGCGAAGGCGGTCGCCGCCAAGGACAACTCGATGGTGCCAACGGGGGTCTTCATCCAGTCGCTGAACAAGATGATCGACGACCAGGAAACGCGTCTGGCGGCGCTGCACAATCGGCTGCCCATGATCGTCCTGATCGCGCTCTATGGCGTTGCTACCATCGCCATTGGCTTTACCGGTTATGCGAGCAGGCTGCAGGCAAGGCACTCGCGGCTGGCCGTCTACATCACGGGCGTCCTCGTCGCCTCGATGGTGCTTCTGATCCAGGACATCGATCGCCCGGGGGCCGGTTTCATAAAGGTCAGTCAGCAGCCCATGATCAATGCCGCCGCCAGCCTCGCCACCTATTCCGACTAGCCTGCTCTAACTTGAGCGGGAGGGCCGCGAACGGCACCGTCGTGTGTGAGAATAGGAGTCACTCAGCGTTTGGCCAAAGATGAGTTATGGCTACGTGATCGAACATGGCCGCGATCTCGGCATTCTGCACCGGCATGGCCGACTCCCATAGCGCCGACAGCCCCGGTCGCTGCGGCCGTTGTCCAACCGCAGCGTGAGCGTCCTTCTATGCTCGCTGTAACTCATGCGGCAGCGCATGGATCATGTCTTCGATATCGCTCTCCGGCACTTTCTCGGACAAGAGATAGAACACTGAAACAATGGCGGCTGTCGGGTTCGCGATGGGGTCGGGCTTGAAGCCGAAGCTGACACGCTCGACGAAGTCCTTCAGGCCGCGGTCCTTCGTCGCCACTGCAAACGATCGCCGGTCCTCACAATACCGATCGCACAGGCGCACCGGAAGGTGGTTGGTCGAGATCGACCGTTTCGTCGACCAACCATTCCCGCACGGCATGCAGGACCGCCATCAGCAGGCGATAGCTGCGCGGCTCGTCGTGCCAGCCGAGATGCCGGTCGAGCTCATCAATCCAAGCGCGCGTGACCTGCAGGGCATGGTCCACGTTCCCGCTATCGACGCCGCTCTTGGGTTGCTCCCCCCGAGATTCGACCAAGATATTTATGGGTCTTCAGGAAATCGAGTGGGCGATTTTGGCTGGATTCGATCGGGCGACCAACGGCTGGATTGAGACGTTGTGGGACGGGCCGTTGCGTCATTCGGC
>WOUR01000096.1 GCA_009772935.1 Rhodospirillaceae bacterium | reverse complement strand
ATTCTCGATCAGGTTGCGGGCAAGAATGGCGAAGGCGTCGATATCCAGCCGCGACAGGAACCTGCCGCTGTCGGGGACCTCGACGACCAGCCGGTCCGCGATGCCCGGTGTCGCCTGGAGATCGGCAAGAACGAGGGACAGCGCCTGAACGAGGTCCTGCGGCCGTTCGGCCATCAGGCTTCCGCTTTCCGCTTTCGCAAGCTGCAGCAGTTTTTCCGACAGCTTCGTCAGCCGCCGCAGGGCCGCCTCGATGGCGGCGGCGCGGTCATGGCTCGGCCCGTCCGGCAGCTCGGCGAGAAGCCGTTGCGTCTGGGCGAGCGCGGCTGCAACAGGCGTTCGCAGTTCGTGGGCGCTGTTGGCGGTGAACCTGCGCTCCCCCTCAAGAGCCTGCCTGAGCCGTTCAATCAGCCGGTTGACGGCCTCCGCCGCCGGGGTGATCTCGACCGGCAGGGCGCTGGTGTCGACCGGCGTCAGGTTCCCCCCGCCGCGCGCTTCGATGGCGCGCTGAAACGCCCCGATCGGCCGGAACGACCGCGCGACAAGGATCCAGATGACCGCCGCGACCAGCGGCAGCAGTACCACCAGCGGCAGGACCAGCATGCGTGTCGCCTGCAGGACCGTTGTGCGTCGATGCCCCGGCCGTTCCGCGGTGGTCACGAAGAGCGTGCCCTGAACGGCAGCCTCCGTGTAGAGCCGCGTGACCGGGCCATCGACAAATCCCGGCTGCATGGCAGGCGGGAACGTCGAGAGATCCGCGTCGTGGGACATCAGCAGCACACGTCCCGTGGCGTCACGGATGACATAGGCGATGTATTCCCGATGCGGGCCGACCGAGGCGATGCGGTTCGGCGCGCTATCCGCGGGGGCGTCCGTGCCGCGCTCCAGGATCTCCGCATAGGCGAGCGGAAGGACGCCCTGCGCCACCTCCTGCAGGGCACTGTCGAAGACCTCGCTGATCTCCTCCCGCAGCACGAACCCCGCCGCGACCGTCCCGGCGAGCCAGCATGCCGTCACGCATCCCGCCAGCGCGAGGGCAAGCCTGCGTTGCAGGCTGAACCCCGGATGCGGGAACAGCCTCCTCATCGCCGATCTCCGGTACCGTTGCCGGCGACGTCCTGTCCGAGCCTGTAGCCCATGCCGCGCACTGTCTCGATCATCGCGTGACCGACCTTCTTGCGCAGCCGCCCGACATAGACCTCGATGGTGTTGCTCTCGATCTCGGTGTCAAACGAGTAGAGTCTCTCCTCCAGCTGCGTCTTGGACAGTAGCTGGTTCGGATGCTGCAACAGCGCCTCGAACAGGGCCCATTCCCGCGCAGTCAGCGCGACACGGCGGCCGGCCCGTTGAACGGAACGGCCAGCCATGTCGACCTGCAATTCGCCAAGGCGGACGATCGGATTGGGGTTGCCCGCATAGCGTCTCGCGACCGCCCCCAGTCTGGCCGTCAGCTCCGAGAGGTCGAACGGCTTGACCAGATAGTCGTCGGCGCCGCCGTTGAGGCCGGCGATCCGGTCGGAGAGCTGGTCGCGCGCGGTCAGGATGATGACCGGGGTGTCGTCGCCCGCGAGCCGCCTGCGGCGCAGAAAGTCCAGCCCCTGTCCATCCGGGAGCATCAGGTCCAGCAGGATGAGTTGATATGCGGCGACGCGGAGATGGTCGCTCGCGGAATCCAGCCTGGTCGCCCAGTCGACGCTATGCCCATCGGCGGCGATCTGGTCGCGCACCGCTGCTCCGAGAAGCGTATCGTCTTCAACGAGCAGCACGCGCATCTGCAGGGTCCTGGTCCATCGTCATCCCGCACGACGCTAACCCGGGAAGCTGACGATCGGCTGAACACGGTTCCTGCCGAGGTTCATGCTGGCGTCAGGTCAATGTGGTCCATCACGGCGCAATGACCAAGCCGTCGAGGAGTGCACGATGAAACGGATCCTGGGAGCCACCGCCCTCGCGGCAACAGCCCTTTGGGGCGGCATGGCGGCGGCGAGCCCGCGCTGCACCGCGCCCATGGCCGAATGGCAACCCCGCGAGGCCCTGGTCGAGCGCGTGAGGGCGCGCGGCTGGCAGGTGACGCGCATCCGCACGGACGACGGCTGCTACAAGGTCTATGCGGTCACGGCCGAAGGGCGGCGGGTCAAGGCCAAGTTCGATCCGGCAACACTGGATATGCTGCGGGAGGAGACCGACCGGTGACGGCACCACGCGACGCTCACGCCGGAAGGCTTCTCCGGCTCCAGAGTCCGAGTGCCGCGAGTGAAGCGCTACCCGTTTCTAGGCCA
>WOUR01000095.1 GCA_009772935.1 Rhodospirillaceae bacterium | reverse complement strand
TGAACATTCAGCGCCTGATCGGCAAGGAAGGCGTCGCCCTCCTGACCGAGTAATCCGAGACTTCGCCGCCCGCTTTAAGGCGGGCGGCGTCTGGCTCCGGGCTTTTCGCGAAAACCAGAGAGCTTTTGCCTGTCGCTTTGGCGAGTGGGTTGGCTTGTTGCGGTCGAGAAGGGGTCTTCGGGCTCTGGGGGCGATCGGGCGCGAAGGGCTTTAAGCGATGCGGCCGGCGGGATCTCCGCCGTCCGGGCGCCGGCGGCGGGAAGGCCTGCCGGAGGCCATAAGGAAAGAACTCGGGCTTTACGGGTTCGAGAAACACCAAGGAGAAGAGTGATGTCACAATCGAAAAGCGGGGGGGCGGTCGGTCCGTTCAACTCCGTCGCCGAGGCGGCGGGTTGCGTTCAGACGGTCGACTGGATGCTTCTTGTTCTTCTGTTCTTCGCCGTTCTTGGCGGCTACCACGTCCACTTCATGTTGACGGCGGGCGACTGGGACTTCTGGGTTGACTGGAAGGATCGTCGTATGTGGCCGACGGTCGTGCCGATTCTCGGCGTGACCTTCTGCGCCGCGGCGCAGGCGTTCTGGTGGGTGAACTTCCGTCTGCCGTTCGGCGCGGTGTTCGCGGCTCTCGGCCTGCTGATTGGCGAGTGGATCAACCGCTACGTCAACTTCTGGGGCTGGACCTACTTCCCGATCAGCCTTGTGTTCCCGTCCGCGCTGATCGTTCCGGCGATCTGGCTTGACGTGATCCTGCTTCTGTCGGGCTCCTATGTGATCACGGCGATTGTTGGTTCGCTCGGCTGGGGTCTGTTGTTCTACCCGAACAACTGGCCGGCGATTGCGGCGTTCCATCAGGCGACGGAGCAGCATGGTCAGCTGATGACGCTTGCGGATCTGATCGGCTTCCACTTCGTCCGCACCTCGATGCCGGAATATATCCGCATGGTCGAGCGCGGCACGCTGCGCACCTTCGGTAAGGACGTTGTGCCGGTTGCGGCGTTCTTCTCGGGCTTCGTCTCGATGATGGTGTACTTCCTGTGGTGGTTCATGGGTCGTTGGTATTCGACGACCAAGATCATCGACACGATCTAAGCCACGTCGCGTGCTGCGGCGCTGAACGGGCGCCGCGGCGGCCTGCAAGAAAGAAGAGCGGCGGGCTGGAAGCTTTTTTAAGAGCGAAGGTCCGCTGCGAGAGACAAGACCGGTTGGCGCGCGAGGCGGCGGCCGGGAAGAGGAACCTGGGAGGTTTATCGATGAAAAAGTTCGTCAAGCTCGCCGCGATTGGCGCGGCGGCGGCTGTGGCGGCGACCCTGGGAGCTGTTGCTCCTGCGTCGGCGCACGGCGAAAAGTCTCAGCAGGCGTTTCTTCGGATGCGCACGTTGAACTGGTATGACGTCCAGTGGTCGAAGACGACGGTGAACGTCAATGAAGAGATGGTGCTGTCGGGCAAGATCCATGTGTTCTCCGCCTGGCCGCAGGCGGTCGCCAATCCGCGCGTGTCGTTCCTGAACGCCGGCGAGCCCGGTCCGGTTCTGGTTCGTACGGCGCAGTTCATCGGCGATCAGTTTGCGCCGCGTTCGGTGTCGCTTGTTCCTGGCAACGACTACGCCTTCTCCATCAACCTTCGCGGTCGTCGCGCGGGCCGTTGGCACGTTCATGCGCAGGTCAACGTCGAGGGCGGCGGTCCGATCATCGGCCCCGGCCAGTGGATCGAGATCAAGGGCGACATGAAGGACTTCACCGATCCGGTGACGTTGCTTGATGGCTCGACGGTCGACCTCGAGACCTACGGCATCAACCGCGTTTACGCGTGGCATCTGCCGTGGCTTGCGGTTGGCGCGGCGTGGATCCTGTTCTGGTTCGTCCGTAAGGGCGTCATCGCTTCTTATCTCCGTGTCGCCACCGGCAAGGTTGATGAGCAGGTGACTGACGACGACAAGCGGATTGGCGCGATTGTCCTGGCGTTGACCATTCTGGCGACGATCGTCGGCTACGCTGTGACGAACTCGACCTTCCCGCGCACGATCCCGCTTCAGGCGGGCTTGCAGAAGCCTCTGACGCCGCTCGTTACGGACGGCACGGCGGGCGTCGGCAAGGAGCGCGTGACGGCCGATCTGAACGGCGGCGTCTACAAGGTTCCTGGCCGTGAGCTGACGATCAACGTCAAGGTCACGAACACGACCTCCGAGCCGCTTCGCCTTGGCGAATATACGGCGGCCGGCCTGCGCTTCCTGAACCCTGACGTGTTCACGACGAAGCCCGACTTCCCGGACTATCTGTTGGC
>WOUR01000076.1 GCA_009772935.1 Rhodospirillaceae bacterium | reverse complement strand
CGAGGAGACCGAAAGGCTGCGTGCCGAGAAGGCCGAACAGGAAGCCAGGGCAAAGGCCGATCAGGAGGCGAAAGCGAAGGCGGAGCAGGACGCCAAGGCGAAGGCCGATCTCGAGGCGCAGGCCGAAGCTGCCCGACGTCAGTTCGAAGAAGAGACGCGCCGCAAGATCGAGGCGGAGATCGCCGAGAAGAAGCGCGCCGACGAGGAAGCGCAGCGCAAGGCGGACGAGGAGTTCGCGGCCCGGCAGAAGGCGATCGAGGAGGCACGCAAGGCCATCGAGTTCGTGGCCGGCAACTTCGACCATTTCGGCAAGACGCTGATGATGATCGGCCTCAAGGACCGGCCGACCGAGATCAGGCTGCAGGGCGTCGACGTCGTCGACGATCCGGCGCTGCACAAGCTGGCCGCCGACGCGCTGGCCGCGCAGCCGCGCAACCTGCGCTGCCGGCAGACCGACCGGTTGACCGATGGCACGCCGCTTTATCGCTGCCTGATCACCAAACGAAACTCCAAGGATCCGCTCGCCGACATTCCGGACTCGGATCGCGACGACCTCGCGCTCGTCCTGGTCCGGACCGGCCTGCTGCTGGCCTCATGCGATGCTCCGCGCTCCTATGCGGATGCGGAGGACAATGCTCGTGGCAGCAAGCAGTATCTCTGGAGTAGAGTAAATGTTCCTGAATACAAAAGGAGATGCACCAGATGACTGCAGTGACTGCTGACGCGGCCCTCCTCTCCGGCCGGAAGATCGTCGTCCGGATCGTAGGCGTGATCGCGGCCCTCGGGCTCGTGGCCGCTTGCACGGACGATCGCGGTCAGCCGACCAACCAGACGACCGGTACCGTCATGGGCGCAGCGCTGGGAGGCGTCGTGGGTGGCCTGGCCTTCGGGTCCGTCGGCGGCGCGGTCGGCGGTGCGCTGGTCGGCGGACTGGCCGGCAATCTCGTGGGCCGCGCTCTCGACGATCAGGAGCGTCGCCGCCTGGCCGAAGCCACGCAGTATGCGTTCGTCGCCGACAACAACGTGCCGACCACCTACACGGTCGAGCCGGCCAAGACCTCCTCGTCGGCCGCGACGACGGCGCCGCCGACCGTGGTAAGCGCCAAGCCGGTCGCGCCGGCGACCAGCCGTGCCGATGGCAGCACCTGCCGCCCGATCGAGTTGACGGCGACCAAGAACGGCCAGACCACGACCGAGACCACGACCTTCTGCAAGTCGGCGGGCTCGCAGGAGTTGAAGCCCGTCTCCGTCTGATCGGACACTTTCGTTACGGAGCGGCCGGCGGTCCCTGATCGCCGGCCGTTTTCGTATGCGGTGGACTGGCCGGATCGACACAACTCGGTCATTTTCATGGGCGAGGAGAGAGGCATGGCAGGCAATCGACAGGCGGCGAAATTGCGGGAAGCCCTGGCGCAGGGCGAGTTCATCCTGGCGCCGGGCGTCTATGACGGCATTTCTGCGCGCGTCGCGGACCGTATGGGCTTTCCCGCGCTCTACATGACGGGATATGGCGCCACGGCCTCGATGCTGGGCCTGCCCGACGCGGGCCTCGCGACCTACTCCGACATGCTGGGACGCGCCGAGATGATCTGCTCGGTGGTCGGGACGCCGCTGATCGCCGATGCCGACACGGGCTATGGCGGGCTGTTGAACGTCCAGCGCACGGTTCGCGGCTACGAGGCCGCAGGCGTCGCCGCGATCCAGATCGAAGACCAGGAGATGCCCAAGAAGTGCGGCCATACGCCGGGACGGCGCGTGGTCCCGGCCGAGGACATGGTGCTCAAGCTTCGGGTCGCGGTGGAAGCTCGTCGGCACGAGGAGACGCTGATCGTCGCGCGCACCGATGCGCGCACGGCGCTGGGGCTCGACGAGGCGCTGCGGCGCGCCAGGCTCTACGAGGAGGCCGGCGCCGACATCATCTTCGTCGAATCGCCCGAGAGCGAAGCCGAGCTGGAGCGCATCGGCCGCGAGGTCAGCAAGCCGCTGCTGGCCAACATGGTCGAGTTCGGCAAGACCCCGCGGGCCGAGGTCGAGCGGCTGAAGAAGTGGGGCTTCGATCTCGCGATCTATCCGGTGCTCGGCCTGAGCGTTGCCGCGGAGGCGATGCGGCGGTCGTTCGCGCACCTCAAGGACGCGGGCACCAGCGTGGGCGATCCTCTGCCGCAATACCAGGACATCCACGGGCTGATGGGCTTTCCCGAGGTCTGGGACTTCGAGAAGCGCTGGGCGACATGAACGGCAAGCAGTTCCTCGAACTCCTGTCGCGCCTGCCGGCCCGCGTCTGGATCCAGGCGATCCTGGGACTGATCGGCTTCGTCGTGCTCGCGGTGCTGGGCTTCGCGGTGATCGCAGGCGTCGCGGCGGTCGGGCTGGTGTTGCTGCTGGCCTTCAAAGCCAAGCGCTGGATCCTGAGTTTCTTCCGTCGGGACATCGAGCCCGCACCGCCGGCCCGTCACCACGACGGCAAGGTGACCGACGTCCAGTTCGAGATCGTCGACCGCACCAACGACCGCACGCCGCGGCCGTAGATCAGACTCGGTTTATCAATGGAGCGCGCCACTCCAGTGGCGCCATTCATGAGCACCACTGGAGTGGCGCGCTCCAATGAGTCCTAAACCCGGACGATCTTTCCGGGGTTCATCAGGTTCTGCGGATCGAGCGCGCGCTTTATGGTGCGCATCGTGTCGATCTCGACCTTGCTGCGATAGTGGGCGAGTTCGTCGACCTTCAGCAGGCCGATGCCGTGCTCGGCCGAGATCGAGCCGCCGTAGCTCACGACCAGATCGTAGATCGCGGAGGTCACCGCGTGGACGTGCGGCATGAAGCGGGCCTTGTCCCAGCCGGCGGGCGCCTGGCAGTTGAAGTGCAGGTTGCCGTCTCCGACATGGCCGAACGCGACCGGCCGGCCCTCGGGCAGCGCCTTCCTCATCGCCGCAAGGCCTTCGGTGACGAAGGAGGGGAGCCGGCTCACCGCGACGGAGATGTCGTGCTTCACCGAGGGGCCCTCCTTCTTGGAGGCCTCGGAATGGTTCTCGCGCAGCGCCCACAGAGCGCGCGCCTGCGTCTCGTTCTGGGCAATGGTGGCGTCCAGCACGAGGCCCTGTTCCATCGCGTCGCCCAGATAGGCTTCCATCTTTTCGCGCAAGCCCCCCTGATTCTCCCCGTCGCGGCGGGCGCGGGTCGAGGACCATTCGAGCAGAACGTACCAGTCGTGGCGCTCGGCCAGAGGATCGGCGGCGCCGGGAATGTGCTGCAGGACGAGGTCGATGCCCTGGCGGCCCATGAGCTCGCAGGAGGTGACATTGTCCTCGGAGGCGGCATGCGCGCCGCTCAGCAGGGCGACGGCGGCCTCGGGCGAGGGGACGGCGACCCAGGCGGTCGCGACGTCCTTGGGCTTGGGCCACAGCTTCAGCACCGCGCGGGTGATGATGCCCAGGGTGCCTTCGGCGCCGAGATAGAGGTCGCGCAGATCGTAGCCGGTATTGTCCTTCTTGAGCGCCCGCAGCCCGTTCCAGATCTCACCCTGGGGCGTAACAACCTCGAGGCCGAGCACGAGCTGGCGGGCGTTGCCGTAGTGCAGGACCTGGACGCCGCCCGCATTGGTCGAGAGGTTGCCGCCGATCGTGCAGCTTCCTTCGGCGGCCAGCGACAGCGGAAACAGCCGGTCGGCCGCCGACGCCGTTTCCTGAATCGTCTTCAGGATGACGCCCGCCTCGACCGTCATGGTGTAGCCGATCGGATCGATGTCGGTGATCCGTGTCATGCGGTTCAGCGACAGGACGATCTCGCGGCCCTTCTCGTGCGGGATGCCGCCGCCGACGAGGCCGGTATTGCCACCCTGCGGCACCACCGAGACCTTCTCCGCCGCACAGAGCCTCACGACGTCCGCGACTTCCTGCGTGTTGGCCGGTCGTACCACAGCCAGCGCGTTGCCCACGAAGCTCTCGCGCCAGTCGGTGACGTAGGGATGCTTGCTCTGCTCGTCGGTGATCAGGCCCCTGTCGCCGACGATGGCGCGCAGCTTTTCGACGAAATCGCTCATCAGACGCGCAGTACCTTGCCGGGGTTCATGATGTTCTTCGGATCGAGCGCCCGCTTGATCGTGCGCATCGTGTCGAGCTCGATCCGGCTGCGGTAGTGCGCGAGCTCGTCGAGCTTGTCGATGCCGATGCCGTGCTCGGCCGAGATCGAGCCGTCGAGGCTGGTCACCAGGTCGTTCACCGCGCGGGTGATGGCGGGCGAGTACTGGCTGAGCGTCGGCCGGTCCATGCCCTTCGGCCCCATGAAGGAGAAATGGATGTTGCCGTCACCGATATGGCCGAGCGGGTAGGGGCGGATGCTGGGCAGGATGTCGAGCGCGGCCTTGAGACCGCGTTCGATGAACTCCGGCACCTTGGAGATCGAGACCGAGATGTCGTAGCTGAGGCCCGGCCCTTCGGCGCGCGAGGCGGGGGCGACCGATTCGCGGATCACCCACATGTTGCGGGCCTGCGCCTCGCTCTGGGCGATCACGGCATCGAGCACACGGCCGGCTTCCATCTGGTCGGCGAGGAACTGCTCCATCTTCTCCGACATGCCCTCGGCGCCCTCGGCCTTGGGACGCGCCGACGTCCATTCGAGCAGCAGGTACCACTGCGTGTCGGCCTTCAGAGGATCCTGCGTGCCCGGGATGTTGCGCAGGACCATGTCGGTGCAGGTCCGGCTCATCAGCTCGCACGAGCCGACATTGTCCTCGGACGCGCCGTGCGCCTCCGACAGGATCTCGATGGCGGCCTGCGGATCGCGGATGGCGAGCCAGGCGGTGGCGACGTCCTTGGCGGCGGGCCACAGCTTCAACACCGCCTTGGTGATGATGCCCAGCGTACCCTCGGCGCCCATGAACAGGTGCTTCAGATCGTAGCCGGTATTGTCCTTCTTGAGTGCGCGCAGGCCGTTCCAGATGTCGCCGTTGGGCAGCACGACTTCGAGGCCCATGACGAGGTTGCGTGCGTTGCCGTAGCGCAGCACCTGCACGCCGCCGGCATTGGTCGAGAGATTGCCGCCGATCATGCAGGAGCCCTGGGCGCCGAGGAACAGCGGGAAGAAGCGATCATGACTGGCCGCCGTCTCCTGCAGGGTCTGCAGCACGCAACCCGACTCGACGGTCATCGAGTAGCCGACCGGATCGACGTTCAGGACCTTGTTCATGCGGCCGACCGACAGGACGATCCCGGTGTGCGAGGGCCACGGCGTCGCGCCGCCCATGAGGCCGGTGTTGCCGGCCTGCGGGACGATGGCGATGCCGTTGTCGTAGCAGAGCTTCACGACCTTCGAGACTTCCTCGACGTTCGCCGGCCGCACGACCACGGCAGCGTTTCCGACGATCGAGCCGCGCCAATCGGTGACGAACGGCTGCTTGCCCTGGTCGTCGGCAATGAGGCCCTTGTCGCCCACGATGGCGCGCAGGGCTTCGAGAATCGCCGGCGTGACAGGGGCGGTCGGAATGGTCGGGACAATGGCGGTATCGGGCATCGTTTCCTCTCTTTGACGTCAGACTAGCGCTGCCTGTGGGAGCCGTCATCCGCGGCGGCGCGTCGAAGCCGGTCGTTGATTGCAAGCCCGAGGCCGGTGTGCGGAATGGGGGAAACGGCGATGCGGCCGATGCCCGGCCGGTCGAGCGAACGCAGCATGGCGAACAGGTTGGCGGCAGCCTCGCCGAGATTGCCGGTCGGGCTGAGGTTCATCGTCAGCATGGCGCCCTCGGGCACGGTCCCGCCAAAGGCCAACAGCCCCTCGTCGGGCGATACCGAAGTTGCCTCCAGCCGCACGGGACGCGAGGGGGCGTAGTGACTGTGCAGCTGGCCGGGTGACTTGCGGGCGGCGTCTCCGGTCGGAATGGCGTCGCTCAGCGCGATGGGGCCGATCACGGCTTCGATCGCCTCGCGGGTCGCCCCGCCGGGCCGCAGCAGGACCGGTGTCGCGGCCGTGAGATCGAGCACCGTCGATTCGACGCCGACGAGGCAGGGGCCTCCGTCGAGGATCACGGGCGCGCGCGCGCCCAGGGATTGCTCGACATGCTCGGGACGGGTGGGACTCACTTCGCCGCTGCGGTTGGCCGAGGGCGCGGCGATCGGCCGGCCGGACGCACGCATCAATGCCTGGGCGATCGGATGCGAGGGCGCGCGGATCGCCACCGTGTCGAGGCCGGCGGTCGCCAGCAGGGCGATGGTCGAGCCCCCGGCACGAGGCAGGACCAGCGTCAGCGGGCCCGGCCAGAAGCGCGCCGCGAGTTTCTCGGCCGTATCCGTCCAGCGCACGAACGCCCGAGCGGCGGCGGCATCGGGCACGTGGCTGATCAGCGGATTGAACTGCGGGCGGCCCTTGGCCTCGAAGATTGCGGCGACGGCGCGCTCGTTGGTGGCGTCGCCGCCCAGCCCATAGACGGTTTCGGTCGGGAAGGCGACGAGGCCGCCTTCCCGCAGTGTCCGGGCGGCCGCGGCGATGGAATCGGCCGTCGCCTCGACGACGGTCATCGCGCTGCCAGGCTGCGGGCGATGAAGTGCGGGTTGGCGAAGCGCGGCTTGCCGTAGAGCAGGGGCTTGCCGTCGACGGTGACGACCTCGCCGCCGGCGGCTTCGAGTACGCCCTGGGCCGCGCCGGTATCCCACTCCATGGTCGGTCCGAAACGCGGATAGATGTCGGCCTTTCCTTCGGCGATCAGGCAGAACTTCAGCGACGAACCGGCCTGGACGCGGTTGGCCACGGTCAGGTCGTTGTTGCGGAACCAGATGTCGAGGTCGTTGAAGGTGCCGTGGCTGCGGCTCGCGCAGGCGGTCAGGCCCTCGGTTGGCGGGGTGCGCGTCCGGATCGGCGTGAAGGGGCCCTTGCCCTCGCGCTTGTCGGCCCCCAGCCCCCTGGCGCCGCGCCACAGCGTGTCGGTGGCCGGGGCCAGGACGATGCCGAGGGTCGGGTGGCCGTTCTCGACCAGCGCGATGTTCACCGTGAACTCGCCGTTCCTCTTGATGAATTCCTTGGTCCCGTCGAGCGGGTCGACCAGCCAGAAGGGGCGGCCGTCGTCGAGCGTCGGGACGCGGCCCGCCGCCATCTCCTCCTCCGCGATGATCACCACGCCCGGCGTGAGCTTGCGCAGGCCGGCCAGGATGATCGCTTCGGCGGCATGGTCGGCATCGGTGACGGGGCTTCGGTCGTGCTTGTCGCGAACGCCGTGATCGCCCGCATAGATGCGCATGATCTCGAGCGCCGCCTCTTCGGCAATGGTCGTGGTGGCATCACGGAGGGTGCCGAGGTCAGGGAGGGGCGGGGTCATGAGCAGTCCTTATAGGCGTCGGTGGCTTCGTCTTCACGGCAAAGTCCACCCCGCGGGCATACTGGTGCGATAACGACAGGTCGGTGGCTATGCCTTGAGGACGCGCCCCGCGACGGCGTCGAGCTTGGCCACCATCTCCGCGGAGCGGACGATGGGCGAGGTGATGAGCGCGTGTTCGAGCGCGCGGTCACAGCCGGACGGGCAGGGGGTCGGACGCGACTCTTTGAGACGCGGCGCGATCATGGCGACCAGCGCCTTGGCCTTCTCGGCGTTCTCGAGCAGCACGCGGACGATGTCGGCGACCTGGACATGGTCATGATCGGGATGCCAGCAGTCGAAGTCGGTGACCATGGCGACGGTGACGTAGCAGATCTCCGCCTCGCGGGCGAGCTTGGCTTCGGGCATGTTGGTCATGCCGATCACGTCGCAGCCCCAGCTCCGGTAGAGATTCGATTCGGCGAGGCTGGAGAATTGCGGCCCCTCCATCGCGAGGTAGGTGCCGCCCTTGCGGATCGGGAAGCCGGCCTTCTGCGCACACTCGTGCGCGAGTTCGGCCAGCCGGTTGCAGGTCGGCTGCGCCATCGAGACGTGCGCCACCAGGCCCTCGCCGAAGAAGCTCTTCTCGCGGGCGACGGTGCGGTCGATGAACTGGTCGACGACGACGAAATGGCCCGGTGGCAGGTCCTCGCGCAGCGAGCCGCAGGCGGAGAGCGACAGGATGTCGGTGACGCCGACCCGCTTCAGGGCGTCGATGTTGGCGCGATAGTTGATCGAGGTCGGGGAGTGGGCATGACCGCGGCCATGGCGGGGCACGAAGACGACCTCCAGCCCGTCCAGGATACCGAACAGGAACTCGTCGGACGTCTCGCCGAACGGCGAGGCGATCCGGCGCCATTGCGGGTTCTTGAGACCGGCCATGTCGTAGACGCCGCTGCCGCCGAGAATTCCCAACACCGTCATATGCTTCTCCTGGTTGGCGGTGGTGTATCATTCCCGTCCGGCAAAGGGGAGTGAAGCATGGGCAGGCTCGAGGGCAAGATCACCATCGTCACGGGCGCGACCAGCGGCATCGGCCGGCGCACCGTCGAACTGTTCGTCGAACAGGGCGCCAAGGTCGTGGCGACCGGGCGGCGCGAGGAGCTCGGCCGCACGCTCGAAGCCGCGTTGGGCACCGACAACTGCCTCTTCGTGACGGCGGACGCGACGCGCGAGGACGACGTGAAGCGCGTGTTCGACGCCTGCCTGTCCAAATGGGGCCGGGTCGACTGCCTGTTCAACAACGCCGGCGGTCCGGCCCCGGTGGGGGGCATCGAGACGGTGCCGGTCGAGGGCTTCGACGCGGCGATGGCGACCCTGGTGCGCTCGGTGATGCTGGGCATGAAGCACGCCGCGCCGCTCATGATGGCGCAGGGCTCGGGCAGCATCATCAACAATGGCAGCGTCGCGGGGCGCCGGGCCGGCTACTCGACCTCGATGATCTACGGGGCCGCCAAGGCGGCGGTGAACCACCTGACGGTCTGCGTGGCGATGCAGCTCGGCGAGAAGAACGTGCGGGTGAACTCGATCTCGCCGGGCGGCATCGCTACCGGCATCTTCGCCAAGGCGCTGGGCCTGCCGCCGGACAAGGCCGATGCCTATGCCGAGGCGATGAAGGCCAGCATGGCGAAGAACCAGCCGATTCCGCGCGCCGGCATCGTCGACGACATCGCCAAGGCCGCCATTTTCCTGGCCTCGGACGACTCGACCTTCATCAACGGCCACGATCTCGTGGTCGATGGCGGGCTGGTCGGCGGCCGCCTTTGGACGCCTCACCAGGAGGGCGTGAAGGCGATGCGCCAGGCCTTCGGCGTCGACGAGATCTGAGATGGCGTCGCTCACCGGCAAGGTCGCTCTGGTCACGGGTGCATCGCGCGGCATCGGTCGGGCGGTGGCCCTTTCACTCGCCCATGAAGGGGCAGCCGTCGCCGTGAATTATCGCGAGCGTGTGGCTGATGCCGACGAAGTGGTCGCGGCCATCCGGAAGGCTGGCGGCCGGGCGATGGCCGTCGCGGCCGACGTGTCGGACGGCGTTGCGGTTGCAACCATGATCTCGGCCGTGGAACGCGAGCTGGGGCCGGTCGACGTGCTGGTCAACAATGCCGGGCTCGCGATCATGACCGGCATCGACGATCTCACGGAGGAGCAGTTCGACCGCACGATCGCGGTCAACCTCAAGTCGGCCTTCCTCTGCACCAAAGCCGTGCTGCCGGGCATGCGGGCCCGCAAATGGGGCCGCATCGTCAACATCTCGTCGGGCGCGGCGCGCGGCGCCGGCGGCATCGGCCCGCACTACAATGCGTCCAAGGCCGGGATGGAAGGGCTGACGCGGGGCTACGCCGCGCGGGTCGTGAAGGACGGCGTCACGGTCAACGCCGTGGCACCCTCGCTGATCGAGACCGACATGGTCCGGGGCGGCCTCGCCTCGTCGCCCGACCGTATCCCCCTCGGCCGATTCGGCACGTCGGAAGAATGCGCCCAGGCGGTTCTCATGGTGATCGGCAACGCCTACATGACCGGCCAGACTGTGGCCCTGAGCGGCGGCCTGTCCTTCATCTGAGCTATTTCTTGGGCTCGACATGCCCGCCGAAGGCGTGGCGCATCGCCGACAGGAGCTTGTTGGCCGTGCCCTCGCGGTCGCGCGAGCGGAAGCGGGCGTAGAGCGCGGCAGACAGGACGTCGGCCGGCACGGCTTCCTCGATGGCGGCATTGATCGTCCAGCGTCCCTCGCCGGAATCCTCTACGAAGCCGGAATATTTCGAGAGGGCCGGGTCTTCCGCCAGCGCCGACGAGGTGAGGTCGAGCAGCCAGGAGCTGACGACGCTGCCGCGCCGCCAGACCTCGGCGATGTCGGCGAGGTCGAGGTCGTAGCGCCGCTCCGCCGGGATCGCTTCGGAGGAGACCTTGCGCAGGATCTCGAAGCCCTCGGCATAGGCCTGCATCAGCCCGTACTCGATGCCGTTGTGCACCATCTTCACGAAGTGGCCGGCGCCGCTCGGGCCGCAATGGAGGTAGCCGCGCTCGACCCGGGGATCGCGCGACTCGCGCCGCGGCGTCCGGGGGATCGTGCCTTCGCCCGGACTGAGCGCGGCGAAGATCGGGTCGAGCCGCTCCACGGCCTCCCTGTCGCCGCCGATCATCAGGCAGTAGCCGCGCTCCAGGCCCCAGACGCCGCCGCTGGTGCCGCAGTCGAGATAGTGGATGCCCTTTGCCTTCATCTCGCGCGCGCGGCGCACGTCGTCCTGGAAGAAGGCGTTGCCGCCATCGATGATCGTATCGCCGGGCTCCAGCAGCCGGCCCAGTTCGGCCACGGTCTGCTCGGTGATCTCGCCGGCCGGCAGCATGACCCAGACATTGCGCGGCCTCGCCAGCCCGGCGACCAGATCGGCAAGGTCGGCGGCGCCGGTGATTCTTTGCCCGACGAGGCCGGCGACCGTTTCGGGGCTCTGGTCGAAGACGACGCAGTCGTGGCCCTGCCGGACCAGCCGGCGCACGAGGTTGGCGCCCATCCGCCCCAGGCCGATCATGCCGAGCTGCATCCGTCTCTCCCGTTCGTTTCCCGATCCCGCTCCATGATAGACTGAGGTCCAATGAAGACCATCGTCGTCGTGATGGGTGTCTCGGGATCGGGCAAGACCACCGTCGCCGGCCTGTTGGCCGAACGCCTCGGCTGCGCGTTCCAGGACGGCGACGATCTGCATCCGCCCGAGAACGTCGCGAAGATGAAGAGCGGGACGCCACTCGCCGACGACGACCGCTTGCCGTGGCTCCAGGCGATCGGTCGCCGGATCGATGCCTGGCGGGAAAAGGGTGAGGCCGGTGTCGTCACCTGCTCGGCGCTGAAGCGGGCCTATCGCGACATCATCGTCGGGGACCGGCGCGACGTCGCTCTCGTCTACCTCAAGGGCCCGCAGGCCCTGATCCACGGACGCCTCGTGGCGCGGACCTCCCATTTCATGCCGGTCGGACTGCTCGACAGCCAGTTCGCCACCCTGCAGGAACCGGCGCAGGACGAACGGCCGATCGTCGTCGACATCGGACCGGAGCCGGCGCGGATCGCGAGCGAGATCGTCCGCAGGCTCGCGGAACGGCGATCAGGGTAAGGCCGGCAGGGCCGCCAGCTCGCGGAAGAGATCGACGATCCGGTCTCGCTCCGGCCCGCCGCGATAGCCCATCGCCACGCGCAGGAAGGGCCGTCCGGCCTGAGGCTCCGGTTCGATCAATTCGTAGCGGTTGCCGCGAAATCCGAAGGATCCGCCGTTGGCGAGCGCGAGGCCGCGCCGGGAAATCTCGGTCTCCACGTGTTGAAGCAGGCGACGGTGAGCGGTCGCGTCGCCCTCCCGAAGCCTGATCGCGCAAAACGGCGCTACCGCTTCGGGAGACAACAGCGAGGGATGGCACCGGTCGTCGAACAGCCCCGAGTCGGTGCCGATCGCCCGGGCGAGGGCGGCGTTGTTGGCGAACACCCGGCCCGTATAGCGTTCGAGGTAGGGGCGATCGAGGAACCAGGGCGCCGACAGGGCCGCCAGTTCGTCGAGGGTGAGCCCGCCGCCGGTCAGCGCACGGATGCGTTCCAGCGCGGCCCCCATCGCCGCCGTTCCCGTCTTCGCGCCGTCACGAACGAAGAGTTGCACGATACCGACATTGGCCAGTTCCAGCCCCGCCTGATCGAGCTTGAGACCCGACCGGAACACGGCGGCGAACGATCCTTCGAGCGTGTCGAGCCACGGCTCGATATCGGCGTGAAGGCCCACCATCGTCGTATCCAGCAGCAGCGCCCGGCGGGCGCGCGGCAGACGGCCGGGAATGGAGAGGCCGAACTGGCCGTCGCAGTGGACCGGCTCCCCGACCAGCACGTCGACGCGTGACGGGCTCTCGTCAGCCGGCGCGAAGACCTGGCGGGGCCACAGGTCGAGGAGCGTCGCCGTCTCGAAGTAGCGACCGGCATGATGGAACGTCAGCGGCAGCGCCGACGCCTCGCGGGCAATGAGGTGGAGCAGGCAGGAGAGGGCAGCCTGGCCGCTGCGGCACAGGACGCGTAGCGATTGCCACCCACGCGGCACCGGATAGCAAAGCGGCAGGCGGCGCTCCAGGAGGCTGGCGCTGAGCTCCCGTTCGTAGCCGAAGCGGACGCTCTGCCCGTCGGGCATTCGCGAGACGTCGCCCTCGCAGGGGCTTTTCAGGGTCGCATCGGCCGGCCGGTGCGCCCGGCCGAGCCACGCCCGGCGCAGTTCGAGGGCTGCGGCATCCGGATCGCCGGCGGGACGGCCCGGCGCGTCGAGCGGGACAATTCCTGCGCGTTCGGCCAGCGCGGCCAGGTCCTCGCGATCATCCGGGGCTTCCGACGGCGGGTGGAGCATGCGCGTCGAAACGAGCATCGGCCGCCGCTGTTCCGGCGACCGTCGCCCTGGATGGACCGATCTGCGTCCCGCCCGTGGGAACTTGCATGCAAAGCGGGCGTTCCCGTCCGCAACTGAGGAGAATTCACATGAATGGCATCATCTATCTGGTCGGGCTGGTCGTCGTGGTCATGTTCATCCTGTCCTTCCTCGGCCTCCGGTAGGACGCGATCATGGCAACCACGACCACCACGACCGTCGTTCCCGTCGAGACCGTGCCTTTCCGCTATCTCGACTGGGGTCCCGTGATCCTGGGCGCCCTGGGCGCCGCGGCGATGTCCGTCGTGCTGCTGGCCTTCGGCTCGGCGCTCGGACTGAGCGTCGTTTCGCCCTATGCCTATGCCGGTGTTTCGGCCAAGGGCGCCGCCATCCTGGCCGCGGTCTACCTGGCCCTCGTGATGGTCGCGAGCTTCGCGGCGGGCGGGTACATCGCCGGCCGCATGCGTTCGCCCTGGCGCACGACGGACGAGACCGAGAGCCACTTCCGCGATGGCGCCCATGGCTTCGGCGTGTGGTCGATCGGCGTACTGTTGGGTGCGGCGCTGGCCGCCGCCGGCGTGGGCGCCGTGGCAACGGCGGCCGGCAAGGCCACGACCGCGATTGCCGCGGCCGGCACCGCAGGAGCGGCTTCCAACCCGGCCCTGGGCCAGCTCTCGCTGAACCCGACCGACTATGCCATCGATCGCCTGCTCGCGCCGGCGCCGGCCGGTGCGCCGGCC
>WOUR01000075.1 GCA_009772935.1 Rhodospirillaceae bacterium | reverse complement strand
AAACCCGCGCCGATCAAAGACCAGAAAACCCACTATCCACAACCTTCTTGCCGTGTTCCCCCTCCAAAATCACCCACTCGATTCCCGGAAGAGGCATATTTATAGGAGCCCGTGGCCTCGAGTCGTTTGAGCCAAATCAAGAACCCGCAAACTCTCGTCAGGCCGAAGGTCGGCGGTCGGAGACAGCCGGGAATGTCCCCCGGCCGGCTGGATCATCGTCTGCGTTCGCGGGCAATCATCGCCATCGCGTCTCGGATGTCATGGTCGGTCATCAGGTTTTCGAGAGACCGGTCCAGGCGCTTCCGCCAGTTCGGGTAACCAATCGCACTGCCCGGAAGGTTCGCCTGTTGCTGCTCGCTCGACAGGTCGTCGAGCTGAACCATCAGCAACCGGCTTCTCGCCCGCGCCAGGTAGATGTGGATTGCAGCGGACAAACCGGGAGTCCAATCGAGCCAGCCGGACGCCGCCGCTCCAACTTCGTCGGACAACAGGCCTTCCTCCCGAAGGGCTTGCAGCAGAAGGGCCTTGTCCTGGGCGCGGCCGATCCTGGCCTGGCGTTCCTCCTCCGGTGACTTGAACATGCCGAGGCACGCACGAGCGGCCACATCTTCCTCGGTCCAGTAGCCGCGCAGCGTTGCGAGGTCGTGCGTCGCGACCGATACGGATGCGAGTTCCGGAAACTCGGAAGGTCGGCGGACGCGGTCGTGTTCCCGCTCGAAGTAGAGGACGCGGCAGGAAAGCACGTTGGCGCCCGCCATCCGCTCGCGGAACCCGGCCGGAACTGTGCCGAGGTCTTCGCCGATCACCAGACACTTGTTGCGCCGGCTCTCCAGCGCCGCGATTGCCAGCAGATCGTCGAGCGGGAAGCGGACATACGCGCCGTCGGCCGGCGCACCGCCTGCCGGTACGAAGAATTGCCGCTGCCAGCCCATGACGTGGTCGATGCGGAGCGCCCCCATGTGGCGCATGTTGGCGCGCAGCAATGAGATGTAATGAGCATAGCCCGTCGCGCGAAGTCGGCGGGGATCAAGCGGAACGACACCCCATTCCTGGCCCGCCTCGTTGAAAGGATCTGGCGGGGCGCCGACGCGCGCCCCTCGCACGAACAGGCCCTGATTGGCCCAATGGTCGGCTGAAGCCGCATCGACGCTCACGGCAAGATCGCCGAACAAGCCGAGCTGCAGCCCCTTGCTGCGCGCTCGTTCGGCGACGGCCGCAAGCTGCTCCGCGCACTGCCATTGCAGGTACTGAAAGAACGAGACGCGCTGCTCGCGGCCGAGCGCGAACTCGGCGACCTCGTTGGACTCGGGCCTGCGGCAGGATTCCGGCCAGCGCATCCAGTCATGCACACCGAAATGTTCACTCAGTGCTTGAAAGGTTGCGAAACCACCAAGCCCCTCGCCGCGCTGCTCGATGAAGTCACGGAAGGCCCGGCCGCGACCATCCGCTTTGGTGGCATGCCTCGTCCTGAAGTGCCGATACAGCAGCTCGAGCATCGCGAGCTTGGCCTGGGCGATGGCCGGATAGTCGATCAAGGCAGCGCTGCGCGCCGCTTCAATCATGCCAACGGTCGCCGACGACCCGACGAAAGCGCGGGCTTCCCCCGACTCGACGAAGTCGGGAACCATGGTGACGTCAAGATAGAGAGGATTGAGGAACAGCCGACTGCTGGGCGAGTAGGGACTGCAATCCTGCGGTGAATCCAAGAACAGCGCATGCAAGGGATTCAAGGCGATCGCTTCGACGCTCTGCGCCGCCGACCAATCGACGAGGGTGTGCAAATCGCCGAAGTCGCCGATGCCCCAGTCCTTCCCGGACCTGAGCGCGTATAGCTGAACCGCGATGCCCCAGTACTTCCGCCTCTCGAGATCCGACGGAAGATGGCAGCGCAGCGGGGCAACGATGAGGCTGACGGCCGTTTCGCCAGTCGTCTCCAGGCGGAGATGGTGGTAGCCCAACGGTTGCGCGGGCAATCGCAATCGGCGCTGGGCGGCCGGCGATCGGCCCGACTCGCCAACCGCCTCGACGGAGAGGGTTCCGAGGGCGCACTCTCCACTTTCCTGCTCGCCGTTCTCGCGCTCGATGGACCAGCGCAGTGACCGGGTGGACACATTCAGTGGCAGGCAGATCCGCACTTCAATGTCACGCCCTTCCGTCGCGATGATCACGGGCGGCAGCACGTCACGCCATGGTTCTTCGGCCAGCGTGGCGAGGCTCGCCGCGATCTCGGCGTCCGTAGCCGCTGGGATGCCCATGGCACGCAGCAGATGTCGTGCGGTTTCCAGCGATCTTTCGTGGAGGCGGCCGCGAATGTCCCAATAGCGAGGCTCGATTCCCGCCGCATCGGCAAGTCTGTTCAAGGGCAGGTCGTTCACCGGTCAATCCGCTTTCGCGGCGACGAGCAGCGCCAGCGACTGGGCTTGCAGTGGAAAGCACACACCACCCGCGCGCTTCCCCGCCGGCGGGTCGCCGTCGCCGGACGTGTCGACGAGGCAATTCCACGACACTCCAGCTTGCGCCGAAGGGAGCATGAAAGGAACCAAGTTAGCGGATGAGTTCATGAGCAGCAGAAACGAGTGAACATCGCCTTCGCTTCTCGAGAGCCCGGACAATCCGTCATAGTGAACACCCAGCGTCCGACCATCCGGCGTATTCCAATCGGCATCGGTCATTTCATGGCCATCGGGCATAAGCCAGGAGATGTCCCGTACGCCGCCGCACGCGGCGTGATTGCCGTGAAAGAACTTCGAGCGCCGGAAGACCGGGTGGTCGGCGCGAAGTCGCAGAAGCCGCTGAACGAAGCGCAGAAACGCCCGATCCGCCTCCGCCCGATGCCAATCGATCCAGCTCGTCTCGTTGTCCTGGCAATAGGCATTGTTGTTGCCGCCCTGTGTGCGCCCGAACTCGTCGCCGCCCAGGATCATGGGGACGCCCTGTGAGAGCAGCAGGGTCGCCATCATGTTCCGCTTCTGCCGTTGGCGAAGCGTTGCAATGGCCGGCATGTCGGTTGCGCCCTCGACGCCGTGGTTGGAGCTGAGGTTTTCGGTGGAGCCATCCAGGTTGCCTTCGCCGTTGGCCTCGTTGTGCTTGACCGCATGGCTGACGAGATCCTCAAGCGTGAAGCCGTCGTGGGCGGTCACATAGTTGATGCTTGCCGTGGGTCGCCGCCCCGACCATTCGAACAGATCGCTCGAGCCGGTCAGACGGTACGCGAGGTCTCCCACCAGCCCTCCTTCGCCTCGCCAGTATCGGCGCACGGTATCGCGGAACCTGTCGTTCCATTCGCTCCAACCCTGCGGAAACGCCCCGAGCTGATGCCCCTCGGGTCCCAGGTCCCACGGCTCGGCAATCAGCTTCACCCGAGCGAGGGTCGGATCCTGCATCAAGCCGTGAAGCAGCGATGCGCCGGCTGAGAATCGGTCGAACTGTCGTCCGAGGCTGACCGCGAGGTCGAAGCGGAAACCGTCGACCTGCATCTCGTCGACCCAATATCGTAACGAATCCATGACCATCTGCAGGACCCGCGGATGGCCGATGTTCAGTGTATTGTAGCAACCGGTGACGTCGACGTAGCAACGCTTGTCCTTCGCCAGGCGATAGTACGAAGCGTTGTCGATGCCGCGAAACGACAGGGTGGGGCCGAGCTCATCGCCCTCGCCGGTATGATTGAACACCACGTCGAGGATCACCTCGATGTCGACATCATGGAACGCCTGCACCATGCGCCTGAACTCGCCGACATCGCCGCGCGCAAGATAGCGCGGCTCGACAGCGAAGAAGTTGATCGAATTGTAGCCCCAGTAATCCCTGAGGCCGTCGCGCCAAAGCCGTCGGGACATCCCGATCGGATGGACCGGCAGCAGCTCGATCGCAGTGATGCCAAGTGCGCGCAAATGACCGATGACGTCCGGATGGGCCAGTCCCGCCGCGGTGCCCCGCAACCCGGCGCCGACCGAGGGATGGCGCATGGTGTAGCCGCGAAGATGCAGCTCATAGAGGACGCTGCGAGACAGCACAGTCTGCGAGCGCGCACTGTCGAGCTGGCGGGTGACGGCATCGACGACCCGGCATTTCGGCATCAGCGCGGCGTTGTCGCGGGTGTCGAAAGAAAGGTCGCCGTCCGGGTGGCCGACGATGTAGCCGCAGTGCAGGTCGCTCCACTCGAACGACCGGTCGAGGGAGCGCGCGTAGGGGTCGATCAGCAGCTTGTTCGGATTGAACCGGTGCCCGTTGGACGCATCGTATGGGCCGTGGACCCTGTAGCCATACAGCAGGCCCGGCCGCGCGCCCGGCAGATAGCCGTGCCACACTTGGTCGGAACACTCGGGCAGCGCCAGACGCTCGAGCTCGCGCGCGCCCTCCTTGTCGAACAGGCAAAGCTCGACTTTTTCTGCGTGCGCGGAAAACAGCGCGAAGTTCACTCCCTTTTCGTCGCAGGTTGCGCCCAGTGGCGCCGGCCGACCTTCACCGAGGCGCAGTGCCATCGTCACGGCGATCCCCTTTGCGGTCGCAGCACGAGAACGGCAAGCGGCGGCAACGTCAGCGACAGCGAAAATGCCTGGCCGTGCGCCGAGACTTGCTGGGCCTGGATCGCGTCGAAATTGCCGGCATTTGTGCCGCCATAGCGGGCCGAGTCGGAATTGAGGCATTCCCAGTAGAGCGCCTGCAACGGCACGCCGATTCGGTAGTCGTGGCGGACGAAGGGCGTGAAGTTGCACACCACGACAACGAAGTCCGCAGGGTCGGCGGCCCGTCTGACATAGGCGATAACGCTCTTCTCGTTGTCGGCGCAGTCGATCCAGGCGAATCCTTGCGGTTCGCAGTCGCGCTCATGGAGGGCGGCCAGGCCGCGATAGAGTCCATTCAGGTCACGCACCAGCGCTTGAACGCCGGCGTGCATGGCCTCGCCGGTCAGATGCCAATCCAGGCTCTCATCGTGGTTCCATTCGCGCGCCTGCGCGAACTCACCGCCCATGAACAGGAGCTTCTTGCCGGGCTGGGTGTACATGAAGGTCAGATAGGCGCGCAGATTTGCGAATTTTTGCCAGCGATCACCTGGCATCTTGCCGAGCAGCGAGCCTTTGCCGTGGACGACTTCGTCGTGTGACAGCGGGAGTATGAAGTTCTCGCTGAAAGCATAAAGCAGGCCAAAGGTCAGCTTGTCGTGATGGTACTTCCGATGCACGGGATCTTTCGCCATGTACTGGAGCGTGTCGTGCATCCAGCCCATGTTCCACTTGTACCCGAACCCCAGACCGCCAAGATAGGTCGGCGCCGACACCATGGGCCATGCCGTCGATTCCTCGGCGATCGTCATCGCCCCTGGATGCTCCCGATAGGCCAGCTCGTTCAGGCGACGCAGGAAGTCGATCACCTCGAGGTTCTCGGCGCCGCCATGAATGTTGGGAAGCCATTCACCGTCCCGGCGACTGTAGTTGCGGTACAGCATCGAGGCCACCGCATCGACACGCAGACCATCCACGCCGAATTGCGACAACCAGTACAGCGCGTTCGACAGAAGGAAGTTGCGAACTTCGCGGCGGCCGAAGTTGTAGATCAAGGTATGCCAATCCGGATGGCAGCCTTGGCGTGGATCGCTGTGCTCGTAGAGATGCGTTCCGTCGAAGCGGGACAGTCCGTGCGGATCGTCGGGAAAATGTCCGGCGACCCAGTCGACTATGACCCCGAGGCCTTCGGCATGACAGCGCGAGACGAACGCCGAGAACTCGTCGGGAGTGCCGTGCCGTGCCGTGGGCGCGTACAGCCCGGTCGGTTGATAGCCCCACGATCCGTCGAAGGGATGCTCGGCGACAGGCATGAGCTCGAGATGGGTGAAGCCCATGTCCTTGGCATAGGGGATCAGCGTATCGGCGAGCTCGCGATAGGTTAGCTGCCGATTGCCCTCCTGCGGAACGCGCCGCCACGATCCCAGATGGACCTCGTAGATCGATACCGGCGCATGCCGGTCGCTCGGCGGACCGCCGGGAACCGCTTCTTCACACGCGCCGGCTGCGCGCCGGGGCAGCCCCCGAACGATAGATGCCGTACGCGGCGGCCGCTCCGCCGCGAAGGCGTAGGGGTCGGCCTTCAGCAGAATCTCGCCGGAACGTGTCTTGATCTCGTACTTGTAGAGCGCGCCAGCCCCGACGCCGGGCAGGAATATCTCCCACAGTCCGCCGCCTGGATGAAAGCGCATCGGATGGCGACGACCGTCCCAGTCGTTGAAGTCGCCGACGACGCTGACGCGCCGCGCATTGGGCGCCCATACCGCGAAGCTCGTGCCTGGCGTGCCTTCCAGGACAGTCGGGTGAGCGCCCATTTTTTCGAAGCCGTGCCAATGGGCGCCTTCGGCGTGGAGATGGCGATCGACGTCGCCAAAAGCAGAGCTGAAGGCATAAGGATCGGCCACGATGTCATCTGCCGTGCCAGTCGTGATGCGCAGGCGATACGGGAACGGCTCCCGGCCGTCGACCACGCCGGCATACACCCCCTTCTCGTGCACGCGGTCGAGAAGGCCGACAGTCTCGACGTCGGTCGCGCGCACAACGGCCACGCTCGACGCCTGCGGCAGGAAGGCGCGAACCACCAGGTTGGCCGCGATGAGGTGCATGCCGAGAAACGAGAACGGATCGCCATCATCGCCAGCTGCGATTGCCGCGGCGCGCCGGGTAGGATGCAGATCGACGATAGGGCGCATTGGGGCTGCAAATTCCTCACAAGTCGACGCGGAAGCACCGCCAGCGGCCATCCCGCAATCTAGAGCTACAAGATTAAACCTACGAGTCGAAATCGCAGCGGGAGTTGATCGACATCAATGCTCGTGAAACGCGCCCTGAAAGAGTGAATACATTACGAGCTACAAATGGTTCAATCCCGCTGTTCCGGAAGAGGTGGAAATGCGCGTCCTATTCGTTGCATCGGAGGTCTTTCCTCTCGCCAAGTCCGGCGGCTTGGCCGATGTATCAAGTGCGCTGCCGATGGCATTGACTCGACAGGGCATTGACGTCCGCCTCCTGATGCCCGGTTATCCGAGCGCCCTTGCCCGATTGATAGACCCGTGCGTCGAAGCCCGATTCGGCTCGCTCCTTGGCATCAAGGACGCGACGCTCGTCTCGGGTCGGCTTGCTCATTCACATCTGCCGATATGGCTGATTGATGCGCCTTCGCTCTTCGATCGGCCGGGCGGACTCTACCAGGATGGGCACGGTCGCGATTGGCCCGACAATGCCCTGAGGTTCGGCTTTCTTGCCCATGCCGCAGCCATGATTGCACGAGGCTTTCTGCCACAATGGAAGCCCGATATTGTCCACGTCAACGACTGGCATGCGGGTCTGACCCCTCTTCTGCTGGCGTTGGGCGGCGGGCCGAAGCCGGCGACGTTGTTGACCATCCATAATCTCGCTTATCAGGGCAATTTCCCGCCGGAAACCTTGTCGGTGCTCGGCATTCCGAACCGTTTTTTCCGCACCGACGGTGTGGAATTCCATGGACAAGTGTCATTTCTCAAAGCCGGGATCCGCCTCAGCGACAGCGTCACGACGGTCAGTCCGAACTATGCCAAGGAGGTCCTCACCCCGGAGTTCGGCTGCGGCATGGATGGGATCTTGCGGGATCGTGGAGAGAGTTTCTGCGGAATACTGAACGGCATCGATACCGATCTCTGGAATCCAGCGACAGATCCGCATTTGGCGAACCCCTATGACGTGCATGACATGTCGGGAAAGCGCGCCTGCAAGGCCGACTTGCAGAGCAGTTTCGGATTGAGGGTGGATCGCGATCGGCCGCTGATCGGCTTCGTGAGTCGCCTTGCCCACCAGAAGATGGCGGATGTGGTACTCGAGTCCGTTCCTTCCATAGCAGCAGCCGGTGCACAATTTGTTTTGGTCGGCGAGGGAGATCCGGCGCTGGCGGCGGCATTCCAGCATCTCGGCGATCGCTACCGGGGAAGCATTGCGATCCGAACCTACGACGAAGCGCTCGCCCATCGGCTATATGCAGGGGCGGACATCTTGCTGGCCCCTGCTCGTTTTGAACCGTGCGGCCTCACGCAGATGTATGCTTTGCGCTATGGCACACTACCGGTGGTGCGAAAAACCGGCGGCTTGGCCGACACTGTAGCCGATACGACAGGAGCGATGCTGTCTTGCGATATGGCAACTGGTTTTGTCTTCGAGGATGCTACCCTGCCCGCTTTGGTAGGCGCCATCGAACGTGCCTTGGCGCTGTACCGTCAACCGCTCATATGGCGGCGGTTGCAGCAGCAGGCCATGTTGCGGGACTTCAGTTGGAACGAGAGCGCCGCCAAGTATATGCTATTGTATTCGCGGCTATTGGTAATTGGTAATCCGCAGTCTGCCGGTGGTTGCGTCATGGGCGGTCGAGGCAAGTCTTGCGAGACAGGCAGTCACATGACAAGGGTTCTGCGCGGTCGAAGCTCAAGGAGGAGCATATGATCCCTGAGGACGCGATCCGCCTGCGCAGCTACTTGATTTGGCAAGCGACGGGCTGTCCCCATGGCAAAGCCCTAGAACATTGGCTGCAAGCTAAGGACGAGCTTGCGGGCGACTATGTGACGTTGCTGCCCCGGCTCGACGAGTGCGAGCGGATCGTGATGCCGCGCTTGCCGATCTTGAGGCCGCCGCAAAGAATTACAGCCTCGCGCATTCCTCCCGGCGAGCGACGCGCGTCCCCTATCGCTGCCAGACGATAAGCGGCAATTCCTTCGGGATGCGCGCCGCGGGATGGTACGGCACGATGCGCACCGTATAGTCCTCGGCGGAGCGGGCAGCCGCGACCTCTCCAGCGTAGATATGACCGTTCGTGGTGCCCGGGATGGCATGCTCCTGGTGCAATGTGATGACCTCTGCGGGAGCGTCGTGCCGTTCGTCGGCGAATAGCTCCACCCGCACGGCTTCCAACGGGAGGTCGCCGCCGAAGACGGGAACTGTAAAGCGCCACCTGCCGTCCGCCCCGATCACGGTAGGTTCGCCGGCGTGCAGGCTCGACCAATGGCGTTGCAGCTTGTCCGACCATTCGCGCATGGACTTGGCCAGCGCACAGCCGTCGGCCAATCGCGCACGCTGCGCCTTGGCCAGCGGCAAGTAGGCCTTCTCGACGTATTCGTGGACCATGCGCGCGCTGCCGAACGCCGGCGTCAGGGTCGACATGCTCCGCCGGATTCGGGCCAGCCAAGCGCGCGGCAGGCCGGCGACGTCGCGATCGTAGAACTCCGGGATGATCCTCTGCTCGAGCGTATCGTACAGGCTCGCTGCGTCGCGCGCGTCGACCTCCACCGCATCGCCGCCCCGCCCATCGCCGATCGACCAGCCGACTTCGGGCTGGTAGGCCTCGTCCCACCAGCCGTCGAGGACCGAGCAATTGAGGCCGCCATTGACCAGCACCTTCATGCCACTCGTCCCGCAGGCTTCCCAAGGACGCCGCGGCGTATTGACCCAGAGATCGACGCCTTGGACGAGCTCCTGCGCAAGCGCGATGTCGTAGTCTTCCAGGAACACGACGCGCCGGCTATAAGGCGGCTGACGAGCAAGATCGTTCCATGCCCGGATCATCGACTTGCCTTCCGTGTCGTCGGGATGCGCCTTTCCGGCCACCACGAGCTGGATCGGCTGTCTCTCGTTGAGCAGCAGCCTGTCGAGGCGAACCGGATCTCTCAGCAGAAGGGTGGGTCGCTTGTAGCCAGTGAAGCGACGAGCAAAGCCGATGGTAAGGACGTTGGGGTCGAGGGCGCGATCTGCCTCGCGGACGAGTTCCGGATCGAAGCCGCGCTCGCGTAGCTGAGTCGCGAGGTGGCGGCGCGCAAACCCGACGAGGTGCTGGCGTTCCTTGCCACGCATGGTCCACAACTCATCGTCCGACACGCAGGCGATCTGTTCACCCAGGCTGTCTGCCATGCTCCGCCAACGTTCCTTGCCGCACGATTCGGTCCAGATCCTGTCCGCCTCGATCGAGTCCCAGGTCGGAGTATGAACGCCGTTGGTGATGTGGCCGATCGGGACCTCGCAGGCCGGCCAGCGCGCAAACAATGGCTGAAAGATTCGTCGGCTGAATTCGCCGTGCAGGCGGCTGACACCGAGGCAGAGCGCCGATCCACGCTGCGCCAGATAGGCCATGTTGAAGGGCTCGTCCTGATTCTGGGGATCGATGCGACCCAAGCCCAGGATGTCGTTCAGCGCCAGTCCGTCGCCGTCCGACTTGCCTTCGACGACGGGCAGGTATCGGCGCAGGATCGGCAGGTACTTGCGCAGAAGGCCGGGCGAGAACGAGTCGAAGCCGGCCGCCACCGGCGTGTGGGTGGTGAAGACGTTGCCGGCGCGGGTGGCCCACAGCGCTTCCCAGAAGCTCAGCTTGGCTTTCTCGGCGAAGTGACGCGCCCGCTCGACGACGGCGAAGGCGGCATGACCTTCGTTGATGTGACAGATCTCCGTCTGTGGATGCAGCGCCTCGACCACCCGCCAGCCGCCGACGCCGAGTACGATCTCCTGCATCAGCCGGGCCTCGCTGCCGCCGGCGTAGAGCTTCGCCGTTATGCCGCGGTCGGCCGGGCTGTTCAGAAGGTCGTTGCTGTCCAGCAAGTAGAGCTTCACGCGCCCGACGGTTGCCTGCCAGACGCGCAGATGAAGGGTGCGGCCGGGCAGCCTCAGCCGGATCCGCAGCCATCCGCCCTCCCCGAGGAGGACGGGCTCGACCGGCATCATGGCCGGATCATTGTTCGGATAGAGTTCCTGCTGCATGCCCTCGGCATCGATCATCTGCCGGAAGTAACCTTCCTGGTAGAGGAGCCCGATACCGATCACCGGAACGTCGAGATCGCTGGCGGTCTTCAAAAAGTCACCGGCCAGGATGCCCAATCCTCCGGCATAAAGCGGCAGGGCGGCACCGAGGCCGAACTCCATGCTGAGATACGCCACACCACCGAGCGCTGCCCGGCCATGGCTGGTGACGAACCACCCGGGTCGCT
This sequence comes from Rhodospirillaceae bacterium, assembly GCA_009772935.1. GTDB lineage: Bacteria > Pseudomonadota > Alphaproteobacteria > Reyranellales > Reyranellaceae > Reyranella. Next base: position 2,620 of record WOUR01000075.1, on the reverse strand, counting down.
CCACATGGTTCCGCCGCGCCGCCATCAGGTCGGCAAGCTGCTGGCGGAAGGCGACATCTGCGGCCAATCTTTCCAATCGCCGCGCCGAGGCGCTTTGCAGGACGCTCCAGGGATTTCTCGTGCGGCGCCACAGTCGCGGATCGATGCGCTCCCAGAAAGCGTCATGCTCATGGCTCCAGGTCCAGCGCAGATCGAGCGCCAGAATGCGCAAGGCGGAAATTTCGGCCGGTAGGTCAGGAAGAGGCAGCGCAACCATCAGGCCTGTCTCCGCTTATCCGAGTGGCATGTGTCTTTCGCCGGCTGTCGAGATCCCACATGGGTGCTCCCATTCGGGTCGACGCACGAAACCGCGTCGCGCCGTGCTTCCCGGGCTTTCAGGGCGTCGCTCAACGTATTCTTCCGGCATCCGTTCAAGAACACGATCGATTATGCAGACGACATCCTGCAGACCTCATGCGCTTTGATATGGGTCAAGGTTCGTCGCGGACACCTGAGCGATCTCGGGCCGTCGACCAAGAGCCATAGCAACTTGCTACCGCGGTGAGTCTACCTAATAATTTAAGCTGAAGCGCGAGGCATCTCAAGATGGTGGGGAAGGAGCAGGCGCCATCTGGCTTTGGGGGCGCTTCTGGAGGCCCGCGCGTCGACAACCAGTGGTCCTCGAGCCGTGGGTTCGTATTGGCAACTCTCGGATCCGCGATCGGGTTGGGCAACATATGGCGGTTCTCCTACGTCGTCGGCGAGCACGGTGGCGGGGCGTTCATCCTCGTCTACCTCGCAGCTGTGGTCGGTCTGGGATTACCGTTGCTGATCGCGGAATTGGCGATCGGTCAGAGAACGCGCACCAACGCCATCGCTGCGTTCGAGAAACTCTCCGCGGCAAGACCCTGGAGATGGGCCGGGTGGTTGGGGGTAACGGTGAGTGTCGCCATCCTCAGTTACTATCCAGTCATCGCAGGATGGGTGGCCAGATACTTGGTCTCCTACGCAGTCGCACAGCCGCAGGACCCCACCGGAGCGGGCTTCGCCGCTAGCTTCGAAGCGTTCGTCGCCGACCCCTACCAGCCCGTGTTCTGGCACGGGATCGTAATCATCGCGGCCGGAGCGGTCGTTGCCGCCGGTGTCGAACGTGGGATCGAGCTGGCCAGCAGGATTTTGATGCCCGTGTTTGCGGTCTTGATCGTTCTGTTGGCCGGGTATGGTCTGTCTCTGCCCGGAGCGTCGCAGGCTCTCGAATTCCTGTTCCTCCCGGATTGGAGCGTCCTGCTCCACGCCGGGACCTATCTCGCGGCGGTGGGGCAAGCCTTCTTCTCGATCGGCCTCGCAATGGCCATCTTCGTGACTTTTGGCAGCTATCTCCCGCGTGGCGTAAGGTTGCCACATGCGGCGTTGGCGATTGTGGCTGGCGACACTTTCGTTGCAGTGATTGCCGGCGTGATGATCTTTTCGGCCGTCTTCAGCTACGGACTCGATCCGGCCCATGGACCAACGCTGGCGTTTGTCGTGTTGCCGGAGGTTTTTTCGGTAATGCCTGCCGGACGCTGGTTTGCAGTTGGATTCTTCTTCCTGTTGCTAGTTGCCGCCCTGACCTCCGTGATCGCCCTTCTGGAAGTACCCGTTTCACTCGTTATGGCGAAGCTGAGGTGGCGTCGCCCTCGTGCCGCGGTCGTTGTCTCTGCTGCGGCCTTTCTGCTTGGAGTTCCATCGGCACTGGGGTACGGCGCGTTCCGGAGCATCCTGACCACCGTGACGCCCTTGCTCGATGTGATCGACTATGTCTCGTTGAACGTGATCCTGCCCCTCAGCGGAATTGCAGTCGCGCTGTTTGCCGGCTGGGTCTGGTCGACGGCAGATGCCCTGGAAGCCTCCGGCTTGGTGACACGACCGATGCGTCACCTATGGCTATGGTCGTTGCGCGTCGTCGTTCCGGTAACCATTGGACTTGTTATGATCCGAGGGCTTGGGTTGATTTGAGCGACAATGGTCATCGTTTTCCATGCCGCATCAATTGCTGCAGAAATCTGGACGGCGTCGCCGAATGCATTCATGCTTTTAAAGGCAGATCGGTGTCCCGGATGGCCACTGAGCCTTAGCCCATACCAAAACTATCCGCCGCAGGATGAGGCGTCGAAGCCGAGGGGCGACCCTCTCAAGATCGCTCATCGGATGAAATTCAATCATTCCAAGGGCTGCGACAGTGACCGCATCAATGCCGTACCGTCGCGCATGCGTATCGTTCATCGTCCGTAGACTACATCTAGTTCCGCGTGCGTTGGGCAATATATCGAAACACCGACTTCTCGACTTCCACGATGACGAAGAGCGCGACACTGGCCGCGACGATGTGAGCCCAAGTGATGAGGCTCAACCCGGTCGTCCCGAATAGCGTTTGCATCCACGGCGCGTAGGTGAATAGACCCTGGACAATGACGACCAAGCCGACGGCGATCAGCACCGGACGGCTTCCGAAGAAACCTTGCCAAGACATGGACGACACATACAGAAATCGCGCGGAAAAAAGATAGGGTCTTCAGGAAATCGAGTGGGCGATTTTGGCTGGATTCGATCGGGCGACCAACGGCTGGATTGAGACGTTGTGGGACGGGCCGTTGCGTCATTC
>WOUR01000021.1 GCA_009772935.1 Rhodospirillaceae bacterium | reverse complement strand
GCCGTCGGCAAACTCCTCCACCGCTACTGCCCCAGCGAGTGCGCCAACTACTTCGCAAACGATGGATATCGTCTATCCAATCGAGATACGCTCTAGAACAGCACGAAGGATGGCTCGGCAATCATCAGCCAGAAGATCGCGACGACCGCCGCGAAGGCGGGAAAGCCGAAGGCAAACCAAAGCCCAAACAGTCGATGGTACTCGGGCGACAGTTCCGACGCCGTGGTAACGGCGTCGGTCGCGAGATCGCGCATGCGCATCTGCATCCAGACAACCGGCAGCCAGAAGGCGCCGGTGACGAGATAGAGCAGGATGGAAAGCAGGATCCAGCCTTCCGTCAACGGATAGCCGGCGTGCAGCGCCAGCAGGATGCCCGTCACCGGCTGGGCGACGACCGCCGTGGCGGTGAACACGAAATCGGCGATGACGACGATGCGGGCCACACCCGCGATGACCGTCGGCTTCCCCTGGCGATGCGCCAGAAGCATGAAGAAGGCGATGCCGGCGCCGGTGCCCAGCAGCACCGATGCGCCGATCACGTGCAGGAACTTCAGCACGAAATAAAGCATCAGCGATCGTCCAGGATCGCCAAGGCCGCGAGATGGAACAGCAGGATGGGCGGCACCTTCAACATGGGACCCAGCGGTTCGCTCCAAAGCCTCGGTACCATGATGGTGCCGATCACCAGGTAGGTCACGGTCAATAGAAGGGCGAGGATAAGTCCGACACGCGCCGTTCGGCGCCATGCTATCAGCAGGCCGATGACGATATCGGAGAGGGCGCCCGCTATCACCACGGCGGCGGCCTTCCAGCCGAAGACACCGCCTTCGTTCATCAGGCCGATCCCTTGTTGCCAGCCAGGGCCGAGCGACACGATGCCCGTGGAGAGCCAGAACAGTGCGATGACGCCGAAAGTCCAGGGACGGAGCAAATAGAGGCCGGCAAACCATCGGTCCTGCACCGAGGAAGGCTCGGCAAGCATCGCAGCGTCGAGGGATCGCGGCCGGATGCCGGTTGCCGCAGTCCAGGCCGCGGGATCGCCTGTGGCACCTCGGAACAGTTCCCGGCCGGCCGTGCTGCGAACCGCCGAGCGCCAGCCGAACCAGCCGGCAAAGTCCCCCAGCCGAAAGGCAATCGTGCCGAGCCAGCCTGCCAGGGTGACAATCCTGGCGGGGCGCCAGCCCAGCCAGCGGCGGAACAGTCCCACGAGATCGGCGAGGGGCCATGCGCGGGGACCCGCGAGGTCCAGGGCCATCCTGGCCGGCGTCTCGGGCCGCAGATAATGGAGCACGGTGTCGACGACATCGTCGAGCATCACCACCTGTAGGGCTCCGGCGTGTGCAGGCAGCGGCAGCACGGGCAGGGCCGCGAGGCCGCGCAGCAGCGCGCTTCCGCCATAGGCGCCCCGGCCGATCACCACTGAGGGCCGCAGGATGACCCAGTCCAGCTGGGATCTCATCAAGGCCTGCTCGCCGGCGGCCTTGGTGGCGGAAAATGCCGTACGGGTCTCGCGATCGACGCCGATGGCGGAGAACAGGATCACGCGCCGCACGCCGGCCGCCGCGCAGGCCTCGAAGAGGCAAGCGGCGGCCGCGTGATGCACGCCCTCGAGTGAGTCGCCGGGAGAATCCTGCAAGGCGCCAGCACAATAGACGGCCGCGTCTATGCCCTGCAGATGGGGGAGCCAGTCCCCCGGAGTGCGTTGCTGCGAGACGTCGAGCGCGAGATGACCAGTCTCAGTTGCCGTGGCCGGCGGCCGTCGCGAGACGGCGACCACCTCGTGTCCGCATGCGCGGAGCCTGCTGGCGATCGCCGAGCCGATGAACCCGCTGGCGCCGACGACAAGGATCCGCATCGCACTCACTTCATCGCGTTGAGCATCTCTAGATGCTTCCTTACCGCGGGCACTGTCTTGGCCGCCCAAACTCGCAACGACTCTTTCGCGCCGATTCGCTGATATGTCTCCAGCAGCGTTAGTGTCTGCCGATGAACCTGCACCTGGTCCGTGCGATAGGCCTGATCGAACTCCGCCGGATTCTTTCGGCTTTCGAGGGAGGCGAGCTTGGTTGCATGGGTCTGGTCGAGCGCGGACCCGGTAGGCATGGCGACGTCGGCCTCCCTTGCCGCTCTCTCCAGTTCTTCGAGAGCCGTCTTGTGGTCCGTCAGGATCGTGCGGGCGAACTCCTTCAACTTCGTGTCACCCGCGCGTGAGAGTGCGAGTTCAGCGGTCTGGATCTCATAGCGGTTGGCAACGGCGGCGGCGGCGACGAACTCGCGTTCGGGGAGGGGTGCCGCGCGGACACCCGCCGGCGAACCCGCAGGGGTCTGTTGCATCGGCGTCGCCTGGTTGCTGCCCTGGCCGCCGGTGGTCTGCGCTTGCGCGGGCAAGGTTGCGGCCAGCAGGGTGGCGAGGGCGCCGATGAATATTGCGGTTCTCACGAGTCGTTCCTCCATCGTTCGGGGCCCGGTGGTTCCTCGTGCCCAACGTGCCGGGCGAATACGCGTTGCCCCTATGAGCGCAGCCAGGAAAAACAGCCGGCCGGCAGAAACGCCGAGTCGAGGGCGAGGGCCCCGTGCGCGAGCAAACGCAGAGAAGCGCGCTCGCCCGGCGGGTGTGCCAGCACGGCCAGAAGCCCGCTCGCATCCGTCCACGCGACCCGCGCGTCCACCGAAGCAGCAGTCGAAAAAAGCGTGCTGCTGGTACTGCCGGGCAGGAGGAGGATTGTGGTGAATTCGCCGTCGGCGGGTGATTGAAGTGTCTGATAGCCCGCGCCCGCCACCAGCACCGCGATCAACCCGAGGGTCGCGCTCGAGGCTCCGCCGCCAGGTGCGCGGGGGGTGCGCGATATCCAGATGGCCGCGACGAGCGGTCCAATCCCGAAGCCCGCCAGCCACAGCAGATCCCAAAGCAGCGGCGAGGGAGTGTCCATGCGGATGCGATGGATGCCGAGGAGCCAGTGCGACATCACCGCGTCGACCAGATGCCAGGCGCCGAAGCCCGCCAGCAGTGCAACGACGAGCGGCGCCGTCGGGACACGCGCCCGGCGGGCTACTCGCCAGAGCTGCCAGAGACCGACGAGCGCGAGCAGGTACATCAGCAGGTGAAAAAGCCCGTCCGCCATTACCTGCATTCGGGCATTGGCCGGATCGATCGCACTCAGCAGATGATGCCACTGCAGGATCTGGTGCAGCAGGATTCCGTCGAAGAATCCGCCCAGTGCAACGCCAAGAAGCCCGCCTGCCAGTCGGACAGTATGAACCGGCGCTTCCGCAATCTCTGCCATGGCGCTCTTCCGTGCGTTGCCCAGCGTGAAAGCGCGCAAGTCGATCCAGTTGCCCGGCCATTCCACAAAAACTGCAACCCATCGCGCGGCGGGGCATTGCCGCCGCGAATATTCCGGGAGCGCCAGTGCCTGACACCGCAATTCCACGACGGCCGAAGCCTTCGGTGGACCGGACGCCCGCAGCCGTGGGGACGGCGCGGCACGTCGTGATCGTGGGCGCGGGCTTCGGCGGGCTGGCCTGTGCGCAGGCGCTGGCGGGCAGCGAGGTGCGGGTCACCGTGGTCGATCGGCGCAACCACCACCTGTTCCAACCGCTCCTGTATCAGGTTGCGACTGCCGCCCTCTCGCCGGCCGACATCGCGAGCCCGATCCGCAGCATTCTTTCACGCGCCAACAACATCGACGTCGTGATGGGCGAGGTTCGCGCCATCGATCATGCCGGGCGGCGGGTCCTGCTGGCCGATGGTGGACACGTCCCCTTCGACACACTCGTCCTCGCGACCGGCTCAGCCTACAACTATTTCGGTCACGACGAATGGGCGCGGCATGCGCCGGGCCTGAAGTCGATCCGCGACGCGCGTCGCCTGCGAGCGCGGCTGTTGCGCAGTTTCGAGGAGGCGGAGAGCTGTGCGCTTCCCGGGCGCCGCTCCGCGCTGCTCACCACCGTGATCGTTGGCGGCGGTCCGACCGGAGTCGAGATGGCGGGCGCCGTCGCCGAGCTTGCGCGGTTCACGTTGCGCCGCGACTTTCGGCGGATCGATGCCCACGAGGCCAGGATCATCCTGGTCGAGGCCGGACCGCGCCTGCTCGCAAGCTTCTCGCCGGAGACCTCCGACTATGCCGCTGCCAGCCTGCGCGGCCTGGGTGTCGAGGTCAGGTTGGGCGCCAAGGTGACCGACGTGTCTGACGGCGCCGTCACGATCGATGGCGCGTCGGTCGAGGCGGCAACGCTGATCTGGGCGGCCGGCATTCGTGCCCTGGCGCCGGCTTCGCTCGGCTTCGAAGTGGATCGTGCGGGCCGCATCGAGGTGGCCGATGATCTTTCGGTCCCGGGTCGCGCCGGAGTGTTCGCGCTGGGTGACGCCGCGAGCTTTTCCCAGGACGATCATCCGCTGCCGGCGCTGGCGCAGGTGGCACGCCAGCAGGGAACGCATCTGGGGCGAGCGCTGCTGGCCGGAACGACGCGCCCGTTTCGCTATGTGTCGCGCGGCGATACTGCCGTGATTGGCCGGCATGCCGCCGTCTTCGACGCCGGGCGCTGGCACCTGCGTGGCCGCGTCGCCTGGCTCCTCTGGGCGCTGGTCCACATTTATCTCCTGGTGGGTTTCGACAAGCGCCTGCAGGTCGGACTGAAATGGCTCTGGCGCTACACGACGTTTGAGCGGGGCGCCCGGCTGATCGACGAGGAAGAGCCGGCAACTCAAAGCGGACCGGGGCATTCGTCACGCGACGGCGAGCACCCGCTTCGCCGTTTGGCAACCGTGAGGGAGGGAGTGGATGGCGACTAGACGGGGCGAGGAAAATGCCGGCCACGGAAAGCGGCCGACGCGGGCAAACGCCTATGTCTTCCTGGTGATTTCGGTTCTCGCGGTCGCCCTGGCGGCGATGATCCTGGCGGCCGCTTCGGGCGTGTTCGGTGACATCGTCAAGGATCCTACCGCGGAGAATCTGCCGGGCGGCATCGAAGCCGCCAACGAGGTGCCGCGGGGCCAGCGGCAATGAACACCGTCACTCGCTATTGACGCTCGCTGCGGAAGATCAGCACCATCAAGCCGATGCCCAGGCCCAGGGTGGCGATGATGCCGAGCGCCATGGCGCCGTAGCCGAGCCCCGTCACCTCGCCGACGTCCGGATCGCCGGCAGTTTGCCATCCCGAAACGCCGAACCAGACTGCAAACGCCAACAGCGCGACGAGAGCAAGCACCAGAACCCATGTCCCCGCGCCGTGACGGTGGCCGGCGCGAGGACCGTTGGCTGCAATTGCGTCATCCTGCCGAGTCCGTTCAGAACCCTCGGGCTCCATCTCGCTTGCGCGGGCCATCTCCACGGCGGCGGCGGAGACTGGTGTCCCCGCGGCTTCCTCATCCGTGCCGAGAGGCGCCGCCGCAGGGTCGAAGGCGGCAACCTTGTCGCCCGTGCGGCCGGAATTGATGTCGTCCTTGAGGCGGCTGACGTTCATGAGAGGCTCCCGGGAGATGTGACGTGGCAATGCTGCAATTCGCCCGGCAGCAATTTGCTGCGCCGACGGCGTCCGCCACTTGCCGGGACCAGCCTGGCCCGCATAGTTGGTCGATGATCTCCACTGCGCCCGAACCCGGCTCCGAGACCATCGCCCGTCGTCCGGGCCGGCCGCGCTCGACGGCGGTGCAGCAGGCGATCCTGCAGGGCACTTATCGGCTGATGGCGACCCAGGGCCTGTCGGCGACGACGTACGAACGCGTCGCGGCAGCGACCGGCGTCTCCAAGGTCACCATCTACAAATGGTGGCCGACCCGCGAAGCGCTGCTCGTCGATGCCTTTCTCGAACAGGCGCGCACCTTCCTGCCGCTGCCCGAGAACGGCCACCCGGTTGCGATCGTGCGAGCGCATGCCGCCTCCTACGTCGCGGCCCTGAACGGTACTTTTGGCCGAGTGCAACTCGCCGTGATCGCCGAATGCATAGGATCGTCCGGAACCGCGGCCACCTTCGGCGAGCGCTATCTCGGGAAACGCCGCGCAGCAGGCGTTGCCCTTCTGATGCGTGCGCAGAAGGAGGGCCTCATCGGGGCCACCGACCCACCCGCGGATCTTTACGACATGATCTACGGCACGCTTTTCTATCAATCGACCTTCGGTCTGAGGAAGCTCACCGCCGGAGCGGCCCGCCGCCTGGTCGACCGGGTCCTGCGGCCGGCTGGCTAGCTCTGCAGGCGCAGGGCGCGCCAGGCCGCTCTCATCGAGCGCGGATACCCGGTCTCCGTGTGCCGGAGGCCAGAGGCGATCAGCGCATTCGCTGCGGGCAGGGCATGGAAGGGGACCGACGGATAGGCGTGATGCTCCGCATGGTAGGGCATGTTCCAGGCGAACCAGCGGATGAGCGCGTTCGTGTAGGTCGTCCGCGTGTTCTGGAGGGCGGACCGGCTGCGGCCGCAGCCCGTATGCTCGGTGTATAGATAGGGACGTAGTGCAAACTGGCCGATCAGGAGCGGGCCGAGCCAGACTGTCAGGATGAGCGGAGAGGCGAACAGGAGGGACGCCGCCGCAAGTCCCACATAGGCCGCAAGGTAGAGACGCGCCTCGCGCACGATCAGCGCCCTCTTGTCCGCCGGAACCCAGGGCTGGGTGCTGGTCCCCGTCAGCGCATGGCGCAGCAGCACGCGAAACCGCCCGTAAACCTGGAGCGCGCCCGAGAAGGCCAGCAGCCGTTGCCACAGAGAGCCGGAGGAGGGCATGACGGCGAGTTCCGGATCATGGGCCTCGTCCTGCGTATGCCGGTGATGAGCCCAGTGGAACACCCGGTAGTATTCCCAAGGGAAGCAGATCGCGAGGCCGCACAGATGGCCGAACACGGTGTTCAGCGCTTCGGTCCTGAACGCCGTGCGGTGCACGGTCTCGTGCAGCGGCATGAACAAGAACGCCGTCAGCAGGCCCTGCGCCGCCATGAACGGCAACGCCCACAGGATACCCCAGGTCTCGGAGAGGGCGATCCCCGCGGCGGCCAATGCGAGGACCAGGCCGAGGTGGGTCGCCATCCGGACCATGGCCGGACCGTCTTGCCGTATGGATAGCTCGCGCAGCCGCCCGGCATCGATCCGCACCGCCTGGCCAGACGCTCCCAGGCTCATCGTCGCCCTCCTTAATACTGTACGATTCGTACAGAAAAACATCCGGACCTGCAACGGCCGCAATCGCGTGTGTCCGGTCACCGGAAAACGGCCGCCTTGGCTGCGCGATCACTCCCAACAAAAAGAACATGCGGCGGCAACCTATGCTTGGGCAGGCAGCTTGTGCGGGCTCTCACGGAAGGAGAAGTGGATGATCAAGCAGGCAATCAACATGACGATCGTTGGGACCGCCGTTCTTGCGCTTGGCATTGCCGGGGCGATGGCACAGTCGGGCTCTGGATCTGGATCTGGATCTGGATCTGGATCTGGCTCGGGTTCGGGCTCCGGCGCGGCGGGCACCGGAAGCGGTACCAGCAGCGGCACCGGATCCGGGACGACCGGCGGCGGGTCATCGACGGGTTCCGGTACCACCGGCACGGGAACGACGGGCTCCGGTACCACCGGCACGGGAACGACGGGCTCCGGCACCACCGGGCCTGGAAGCACCGGCTCCGGTACAACCGGTTCGACCGGCGGCATGGGTACGTCTGGGACCGGCGCCACGACCGGCAGCTCAGGCAGCGGAACCACCACCGATCAACCAGCGCGCCGCTAAGCGGGCAGCGAACCCTACCGCGCCCCGCGCGCGGTGGGGAGCTGCCGCTTCGGCAATCGCCGTCATTCTTGGACATGCCAACTCTGCCTCAGCGAAGAGCGAGGCATAGCGGCCTTCATCGCCGAAACCTCCGTGGCAGGGCTTGCGCTTCATGCAGCTCCGCGGCGAAGGCCATCAGAGCAAGCGAGAGACCATGTGGGAGAATCCAACCATGCAGCCAGAATTCGACCAAGTCCGCGAGGACCGAGCCCATGCCGATACGTTCGACAAGTTCACGGTGCTGGTGGCAATGGGCGGTGTTCATGTGGCCATCATGTTGTCGGCGTTGGGGCTGGCCTTCATCGCAAAGCTTCCCCTGCTCGCCATTGCTTGGGGCGTGGCAGCCCATATCGGGCTGGCGGTGGGCGTCATGCGCGCCTGGGCGAGACCACCCGCGCCGTCTCTGCCTGGGGTGCTGCCCGAGACGGCCGGAGGCAGAGGGAGCTCCGTCCACGTCCTGCACCCGACGGGTCGGTCCTGAACCTGTCCACGTCGCGGAATCACAGCGCGCCGCCGACCGCTGGACTTAGGATCTTTGGAATCGCGCCATCTGGCTTCTGGTGACCGTAGGCAGATGCGTCAAGGGATGCCGACGCGAGGTTCCATCTTTGCTATGCCTATCAGAACGCGGTCACCGCCTTGTTCGAATCCGCATCCGCGACGTGCCGGCCCCAACTCTACCGTACGAGCGCCGCCCTCATCGCTTGAGTGGTGGTCCGATCGTGACCGTTGCCGAAATTCGAGCGGAGCTGGAACGCGTGCTGCACGGTAGCGCCCCTTGAAAAGGGCAAGTTGGATACCTGCGCGAGCATCGGGTTGCCGTGTCGCCGATCCACTTTCTCGACGGCTTCGCGACGGGCATCTCGCTCGTCGCATCGACCGGGGGACTGACGCTCCTTCCGGCCTATGCCGAAACGCTGCTGCCCCGCTCCGTCGTCAGCCGGCCCCTCACGGGAAACCCTCCGACAATCGAAATTGCCGCCGGCTATCGAGAGGACAATCCGTCGCCCGTATTGGCGAGTTTTCTGCAGAAGATCGACCAGCTCATCGCATCCCGGGCCGCGGTGGGAAGCGAGGCTTTGCACAACGGCTCGCCCTGAAGAGAAGCGACCGATCTGAACCGGGCCGCGGCTTCGACCGTATCTGCCTCCATGTCGACCACTGCCGTGCGCAACCTCAACCGGTCGTTTCCCGGCGATACCGCCGGCTCGTTGATTGGTTCCCTGATGCCTTCCACTTGTGGAGAAGGCCCGGTCAATCCAGGCCTTTCGTGCAGCCGCAAAAAGGGGGCATCGACGCGCTACGCATCCGGCAGGACCGTGGCGGATGTTGACCAGGTTCACGCTTGCGCCAGAACAGGCGGAGGGCCCGCTTCAAATCGCGGACCTCGAAAGGCCGGTTGGCTGGAGACCGAGCTCTGATGGAGGACAGAGCGGACAGATAGGCGTTGTCTGATGCGCTACGTTTCCCCGCCACGCCTATTGGCTCACGTAGACGACGAGCGCCGCGGCGAGGCGCACGAGTAGCGTCGCTTCCTTCGACGCGGGCGCGCACTGCCACCCGCCGAATGGCTGCTAAGCAGTGGGTACATTGGTGGGTACACCAAAAAATGCTCTTTCAAAAAGACATGTGATTTCAACTAGATAGAACTAATTTGGATTCCGTCTCGGGCACCATTTCCTTCATTGATCCATATCGATCCGGCGCTTGGACGCCCGTTTCCGCCGCGTCGGCGAAAGCCTCAATCCGCGTCGGTTCTCTCCAGCCAGTCATGCTCCAGCAATCTCAGCCGGCTGGTGACGGACAGCAGGAAGGCCGTCGACCAGCCGAACAGGATCAGCCCGTTGCCCGCCTCGATGGCGCCGAACAGCCGCCAGTTGCCCTCGAGCACGACGTCCCCGTAGCCCAAGGTCGTGAAGGTCACGGTCGAGAAATAGAGGGCCGTTTCGAAGTCTCCCACGGCACCGATCGCCCAGAAGGCGGCCCCGTAGAGCCAGATCTCGACCGAATGGATGGCCACCAGCCCCAGCACCACGAACAGGATGACGACGAGCGGGACGAGGCGGCTTTCGTGCGCCCGGATGCGATGCCCTCTATTGCGCAGCACCCACAAGAGGCCGAGCAGGCCGCTGAGATGGATGGCGACGGTGAGGCCGACCATGAAGGTCGCGAGCGCGAGGTTGGCAAACATGCGTTGTCGACAGTTCCCCAGATGACACTTGCAGCGATGAGCTCACGGAAGTCTTGCGCCGTCCGGTGTGTCGCCCTGCTGACGTGTCGCAGCCCTCGTGAGCACTGCTACGCCGGTATCCGCACCTTGTCACGTTGGACGGCGAGCGGCCCCGCCCGCGTCTCGCTTCAACGGCTTGAAGGTGCGGCACTCGGTAGGGGGACACCATGTCCTTCAAAATTCGTCGATGCCGCCGTGCTGTCGCCCGGCACGGGTCAACGAACCGACGCGGTTTCTTCATGGGCCGGCAACATGCCCGGCATATGGGTTTTCGCGTGGTGTCCCGGATTCGTAGCATCCTCGACCGGCGCGGGCCGTCTCTCGCCTGCTGGACGATCGTCGCCGCCGGGCTGGCCGGGGCCGCAATCGGCCGTGAGCCGGCCGTCGCGATCTACCTCGCGAGCTTCGTCTATTACGGCTTCTACTGGCAGGCCTTCGCCTGGGGCGTCGATTCGTTCGACGCCTTCAAGCGCGACGCGATGCTGCTGAAGGCGGTGTCGGTCGCCGCGCTCGCCTTCGTCTACCTGCAGGCGCCGCCCGATCTCCTGTCGCTCGGCGTGATCGCTCTCGGCATTCTCCTCAACACGCGCGCCGCCGCGGTGCTGGGGATCGACCGGACCTATTACGGCCGCGAGCTGGCCGGGCTGCCTGCGCGGCGGGTCACGGCGTTTCCCTATTCCCTGATGTCCCACCCGATGATCGTGGGCAACGTGATGGCCTTCGGCGGCACCTTGCTCAACCCGGCCTTCCGCGCCGCCTGGTGGCCGCTCGCCGCGCTTCATGTCGCGTTGAACATCGGTCTGCTGGCGATGGAGCGGGCCGGACCGCATCGCCGGCCGGTCCTCCGGTTGGCGGGACTCCTCGTCCTCGCGGTCACGGCGGCAACCGCCACGGTCGCCGCGGCCGATGCCACCGTTTCGAGCCGCCTCAGCCAGGAAGCCACGTGACCGACATTCTCGACTCCACCGCCTCCGGCTCCATGCGGGGCGCAGTCTCGACCCTGTTTCCCGCCACTCTCGGCCGCTTCGAGACCCCCGAGGATCGGGCCCTGATCGACGGCCTGTCGCGCTGGGTCGAGACGCACTTTCGCGAGCAACTCGCCCAGCGGCCCTCCTGCCACGTCTACATCGAGACGCTTCCCGCCGAGATCGTCGCTTTGGTCGACCGGCTGCGCGACAGCCCGGTCATCCACGATCTGATCGTGCGGCAGGTGCCGGCCGGCAGCGGCTTCGAGCCGATGAAGCACACCGACGAACTCTACATCTCGCACTACAACAAGGATCGCGGTGGCGACCAGGGCCTGTTCGACAGGCACTATGACGGCAACCTGCGCTTCCTGTCGTCCAGCATGGTCGTGCGGGCGCTGATCTATCTCCAGTCCGACGCGAGCTACAAGGTGGTTTTCGGCGACAGCCGGGTCGAGAAGGCCTTCACCACCTACGAGTTCGGTCTGCTCGACTTCCATCGCGAGCTGCACTGGGTCGAGGGCAGCTACACCCCCGGCGCGCCCCAGCGCATCCTGCTCAAGTGCAACTACCTCGTGACCGTCCCGGGTGCCGGCGCCCGCGGCCGGTTCGCGCTCGCGGCCAACACGGCGGTCTTCTACGTGGTCAAGGCGGCCATGGAATACTCGAAGAGCCCGCGCACGCCGGCGCAGAAGGTCGTGGGCCATCTCTGCAATCTGTTCCGTCGCCTCAACATCGTTCACCCGCTGGTGCCGTTCGCGGCGATTGCCGCGACCGCGATCGCGGCCGCCGTCGCCGTTTCCGCCGTCGTCAACCTGTAGCGCCCCCTCTCAAACGAAGGAAAACGCCATGACCGGACTCCTGCACGAGTTGAAGGTCCAGCGATGGGACGACCATCGCTACTACCATCACAGCAAGGTCAACCAGTCGCTGCACCTGCTGAGCGCGACCAGCTTCCTGTTCGCCTATGTCGTCGCCTTCACCGATCCTGCCATGGCGGCGCTGATCGGCTGGCTGGTCGCGATGACGACCCGGCAGGTCGGCCACCTGTTCTTCGAGCCGCGCGGCTACGATGCCGTCAACCAGGCGACCGACGAGTACAAGGAGGAGATCAAGGTCGGCTACAACATCAAGCGCAAGCTGGTCCTGCTCGCGGTGTGGGCGGCGTCGCCGCTGCTGCTGGTGGTCGACCCCACCCTGTTCGGCGTCTTCACGCCGCACGCCGACTGGACCGGGTTCATGACCCACGTCGGTGAGCTCTGGCTGGTCGTCGGGCTGGCCGGGATCGCCTTTCGCGCCCTCCAGCTGTTCGTCACCAAGGACCTGACCACGGGCCTGGTCTGGGTGACCAAGATCGCGACCGATCCGTTCCATGATATCAAGCTCTATCACCGCGCGCCGTGGGAGCTCCTGACCGGCCGGCACAGCCGCCACACGCTGGAAACCGTCGCGGCTCCCATTCTGCCCGACCAGATCCTGCCCGAGGTCGTTCCCGAGCTGCCCGCGACCGTCGTCGAGGATGCCGTCGCGCCAGCCTCAAAGGGCAGCGTCTAGGGGCTGCGGCCCGGCCAGGCGCTGCTTGCGTCCCCGGCCCGGGAAGGGGAGCAGGTGCGACGCCATCTCGCGCAGGATGCGCCGCTTGATCGCGCGGTCGGTGGCGAGCGCACCCGGCTCCCACCAGCCGTTGCGCTGCATCGCTTCGGCCGCCGCGACGAAGCGGTCGGCCACCGCCTGGAACTGCTCCTCGGTGAAGTTGAGGCTGAAGATCAGGCGTCCCGTGCCCACCCAGCTCAGCGCAATGCCATGGGCCTTGAGGTAGTACTGGAACATCCAGTGGTAGCGCGAGGGCGTCGGGTAGCAGACCGTCCAGATCGACGAGAGGTGCCGGATGCGCACCGGCAGCTGCCGCTCGGCCAGCCGGCGGTTGAGATCTGCGGCCCGTCGATCCCAGGTCTCGTCGAGATCGCGATAGGCCTGCGTCATTTCGGGCGAGTCGAGATGGCGCAGGAACTCGTTCATCGCCCCCATCACGTAGGGGTGGGCGTTGAAGGTACCGCGCGCGAAGCAGATGTCGGCCGGCCGGTCGTCGCGGAACCGCTTCATCAGCCGGTGGTCGCCGCACACGACGCCGATCGGAAAGCCGCCGCCGACCGTCTTGCCATAGGTCACGAGGTCCGCCTCGATGCCGAAATATTCCTGGGCGCCGCCGGCTGCGAGCCGGAAGCCGACGAACACCTCGTCGAGGATGAGCACGATCCCGCGCTCGGTGCAGACCTGGCGCAGGGCCTTCAGCCAAGTAGCGTAGGCCTCCCGGCTGACACCGCGGTCCGGCCGGCTGGCGATCAGCGTGGAATCCGCCGGCGCGCCCTGGTTGGGGTGCATGGCCTGGATCGGATTGACCAGCACACAGGCGATGTCGGTGCGGCGGCGCAGGACGGCAAGCGTCTTCTCCGACAGATCCGCCAGCGTGTAAGTATCGTGCGCGGCCACCGGATTGCCGACGCCGGGCTGTACGTCGCCCCACCAGCCATTGTAGGCGCCGCAGAAGCGCACGAGGTGGGAGCGGCCAGTGTGGTAGCGCGCCAGCCGCACGGCCTGCATCACCGCTTCAGTGCCCGACATGTGGAACGACACTTCCGGTTTGCCGGAAATGCGGGCGAGCCGCCGCGCATTGTCGGCCACGAGATCGGGATAGGCGCCGAGCACCGGGCCCAGTCCGGCGACGCGCTCGGCGCCGCGCTCCATGCAGCCCTTGTAGAAGTCGTAGCCCAGCAGGTTGACGCCGTAGGAGCCGCTGAGGTCGTAGCGCGCCGTGCCGTCGAGGTCGGTGACCTGGACGCCCTCGGACGAGGCCACGAAGGCGCCGGCCGGCAGCGCCGCCCGGACGCGGGGACTGAACTGGAACGGGACGCGGTAGCTCTCGGTGAACTGCAGATCGGAGATGTGGCGGGTCGCCTCCGACGTCACCTGAAGCGTGCGCCCGGTTCGCGAGCGCACGGTCTCCGCCAGCGCGTCGAAACTGTTCTTGCGCCGGTCGGCGACCGCCTCGCTGGCATCGTCGGCGCGGAAGAACAGGTCACCTTCATAGACGTAGCGCGGGACCAGGCCGGCGATGCGCCGCGACAGGCGCGCATGGCCGGCGAGGGACCGGTGCTTGGCCCGCGAGAGCATAAGGCGATTGCGCACCCTGGGCCCCAACAGGAACAGCGCCAGCCCCCCGGCCACCAGCGCCGCGACAGTCCCGCCATCCATCAGGTTCATCATCCTGCTTCCCCGGAGTTTTCTAAGTGGCCAAGAGCGTGCATTCGCAACTGATGAAGGTGCTCCAGCAGGAGGACATCAATTTCCTGCTGACCAACCGCATCCCGCGCCGGCTCGCCACGCGCTGGATGGGCTGGTTCAGTCGCATCGAGAGCCCGGCCCTGGCGCGCGCCTCGATCGCGATCTGGCGCCTGTTCGCCGATCTCGACCTCGCCGAGTCGAAGAAGAAGACCTTCGGGAGCCTGCGTGACTGCTTCACACGCGAACTGCGGGCGGGTGCGCGACCCCTCGACGCCGATCCCGCGATGCTGGTCAGTCCCTGCGACGGGATCGTCGGCGCCTGCGGCTCGGTTCGCGGGACCGACCTGTTCCAGGCCAAGGGCTTTCCCTACCGCCTCGAGGACCTGCTGATCGCCTCGGATCTGGTCGAAACCTATCGCGACGGCACGTATGTCACGCTGCGCCTGACCTCGAGCATGTACCATCGCTTCCACGCGCCGCACGATGCGACGGTCGAGCGCGTGACCTACGTGTCCGGCGATACCTGGAACGTGAACTCGATCGCGCTGAAGCGCGTCGAGCGCCTGTTTTGTCGCAACGAGCGCGCCGTGCTGCGGCTGCGGCTCGCCTCGGGCGGCCACCCGGTGGCGCTGGTGCCGGTGGCGGCAATCCTGGTGGCCAGTATCCGGCTGCACTTCCTCGACGTCTTGATGAACATGAACTATCGCGGCGCGGCCGACATCGCCTGCGCGACGCGCGTGCGACGGGGCGAGGAGCTGGGCTGGTTCGAGCACGGGTCCACGATCATCGTCTTCGCCCCGCGCGGCTTTCACCTGTGCGACGGCATTGCCGACGGCGCGAGGATCCGGATGGGCCAGCGCCTGATGGTTCTGCCCTGATGTGGCCGGAGAGGGGGAGGCGGACACTCCCTTCCCAGTGCAACAGTCTCGTTGCCGTCTCGTGAGGCCGGCGTGTCAGTTCGGTGACCGGCCACTCGCGCCGTGGTCCGTCAGGACCAGCCCAGCAGGTCCGGGCCCATGACGAGGCTTGAGAAGGACTCGACCGTGTAGGCGCTGTCGTCGTTCCGAATGGTTCCGACGGCCGACGCGGTATCGATGACGACTCCCTCGCTGGCATTCGACAAGGTGACCAGGAAATTCTCGTCTCGTTCCACCAGGATCTCTCCGAGGACCCAGACCGTGACGGTCTTGCAGGCTTCCCCGGCGGCGAAGTTCACGCTGCCCGCCGGCATCTCGCCGCCGAACAGGGAGAAGGCAGGCAATTCGACTTCGCTGTCGGAGGGGATCTGGGGAAAGAAGGAACCGATGTAGGAGGCGTCCACGGAAATCTGCTCGGCGGAGTCCAGAAGTTCATCAAACGGGATGAAATCGGAATCGAGGACCTCGGTCCCGGATACGGCCCAGCTGACGCTGGCGGCGCCGCTCAGGTCGCCGGCGCGGCTGACGGTGAAGGTGAAGGGCGTGACGCCCAGATCGCCTTCGGGTTTGTCGGCGCTGCTGGCGGCGATCGACAGCGAGACATCGTCGTTGCGGATGACGCCGCTCGCCGAGGCGGTGCCGAGGCTGGTGCCGGCGCCGGGATTGGACAGCGTCACCGAGAAGGCCTCGTTCGACTCGACGGCATTGTCGCCCGCGACCCCGATGCTGATGACCTTCGAGGTCTCGCCGGCGGCGAAGCTCACTGTGCCGGTCGGCAACACGCCCCCGGCGAAGTCGGTGCCATCGACTGCCGGACCCGCGACGGCCCAGTGCGCGCTGGCGGCACCGCTCAGGTCGCCGGTGCGGGTCACGGTGAAGGTGAACGCCGTGCTGCCCCCATCTCCTTCCGGCTTGTCGGCGCCGGTGGCGGCGATCGACAGCCAAGAATCGTCATTGCGGATGACGCCCTTCGCCGAGGCGGTGCCGAGGCTGGTACCGGCACCGGGCTGGGACAGCTGCACCCAGAAGGCCTCGTTCGCCTCGACGGCGCTGTCGCCTGCGACACCGATGCTGATGACCTTCGAGGTCTCGCCGGCGGCGAAGCTCACCGTGCCGGCCGGCAACACGCCGCCCGTGAAGTCCGTGCCGTTGACCGCCGGGCCGGTGACGGCCCATTGCGCGCTGGCGACGCCGCTCAGGTCGCCGGTGCGGGTCACGGTGAAGGTGAAGGGCGTGCTGCCCGACTGTCCTTCCGGTTTGTTGGTGCTGGTGGCGGCGATCGACAGCGCCGCGTCGTCATTGCGGATGACGCCCTTCGCCGAAGCGGTGCCGAGGCTGGTGCCGGCACCGGGCTGGGAGAGCTGAACCCAGAAGGCCTCGTTCGCCTCGACCGCGCTGTCGCCCGCGACACCGATGCTGATGACCTTCGAGGTCTCGCCGGCGGCGAAGCTCACCGTGCCGGTTGGCAACACGCCGCCCGTGAAGTCGGCGCCGTTGACGGCAGAGCCGGTGACGGCCCATTGCGCGCTGTTGGCACCGCTCAGGTCGCCGGTGCGGGTGATGGTGAATGTGAAGGACGTGCTGCCCGACTGTCCTTCCGGTTTGTTGGCGCTGGTGGTGGCGATCGACAGCGCCGCGTCGTCGTTACGGATGACGCCCTTCGCCAAGGCAGTGCCGAGGATGGTACCGGCGCCGGGCTGGGACAGTTGCACCCAGAAGGCCTCGTTCGCTTCGACGGCGCTGTCGCCTGCGACACCAATGCTGATGACCTTCGAGGTCTCGCCGGCGGCGAAGCTCACCGTGCCGGTCGGCAACACGCCGCCCGTGAAGTCCGTGCCGTTGACCGCCGGGCCGGTGACGGCCCATTGCGCGCTGGCGGGAGCGCTCAGATCGCCGGTGCGGGTGACGGTGAAAGTGAAGGGCGTGCTGCCCGACTGTCCTTCCGGTTTGTTGGTGCTGGTGGCGGCGATCGACAGCACAGCCGTCGCGACATCGTCGTTGAGGATCGTGCCCGTGGCGCTGCCGTCGAGGATCGAGGCGCCCTCCGACGGATCCGACAGGGTGACGGTGAAGGTCTCGTTGCCCTCGACGATCGCATCGCCGGCGATGGCGACGAGGATGTTCTGCTGGATCACCCCGGGCACGAAGGTGAGGGTGCCGCTTTGGGCAGCATAGTCCTGCCCGGCGAGCGCGCTGCCGTTCGCGGTCGTGAACTGGACGGTGACGGTCGAGGAGGAAGCCTCGGTCAGGAAGACCGGAATGCTGAGATAGTGGGGACCGCCGCCGTCGCCTTCGTCGATCGCGGCGTCACCCACGGTGATGCCCACCGTTGGCATGCCATTGCGCACCGAGAACACGAAAGTGCCCGGCGTGCCGACGTTGCTAGCGCTCTCCAGCGCGAGCAGATACGCCTCGTTGCCGGATTGCGGAAGCTCGTAGTACTCGACGCCATTTCCCGCGCTGTAGCCGGCCCTGGCCGGCGTGCCACCCAGACCGTTGCTGCCGCCGGACGCGTTGCCGGTGGTCCAGTCCACGTTCTCGTAACGGAAGGTGATGTCGAAGTCGCCCTGCGCGTTGATCTGCTGGATGCTGAGTTGGAAGGCGTTCAGCTTGTTGGTCTGGCCGCTGTAGTAGCCGACATCGTCCCATGTGGCGGTGAAGGTCTTGCTGACGGCATCGAGATCGTACCAGAGCAGGTTCGAGCCGGTCGACGTGCCGCCGGGCGTCGGCGCGACAGCGCCGCCGCGCGTATCGATGTCGGCCCAGTAGGCGGCGATGATGGGATTGCTGGTCGATCCGGTGATCGAACTCGGCGTGAAGCTGCTGGAGGCGGCATTGAAGGTCACGCTGCCGTTGTTGTTGAGATAGAAGCCCGTGTAGTAGCGGCCGAAGAAGTTGATGCCTTGCGTGCCGAAGATCGGCGTAAGGTCGATGAACCCCGTCGAGCCATCATCGTTGGCGGGCAGCGAGAATTCGCCGAAACCGGCGGTGCCGCCCAGACTGTTGATCAACGACGTCACGACGGCCTCCCCAACCCCTTCTGAGAGGTTCGGACGATTATGGGATCGTCAGGTTTTGCCCGCCCCTCCAAGTGGCAAGGAAACCGTTCGTTCGCAAGAATGCTGCGCATGTCGATGCCCTTGATGACGGCACTATACCTAGGTCGGACAACTTGCGCATGATGATATTGCAACTTCGCCGCAAATAGTACAGTTTGAAACCGTGTTCAGGTGGACGCTTGGCCAGTTGGCCAGTGAGATGAGTTGGGAGCATCGGCAATGCCCGTGCATTGGACGATCGATTCAGAAGAAAAGATTTTCGAGGTCACCTGCATCGGGGTCGTCGAACCGGACGAAATCCACCGAATGTTGGATGTCCTGGTCGGCTCGAATGCGCTCGGCTATCGGAAGCTGTTCGACGGGAGTCAGGCGGATACAAGGATGGGCGCCCTGGACGTGCTGAACATCGGCGTCCGGATGCGCACCCTCCATGGTGACGGCGCGCCCCTCGGGCCTCTTGCGGTCGTCATCCCCGCCGACAAGTACCCGCTGCTTTCCCGGGTCCTCGGAATTCTCGCCTCGCCGCGTCGGCCGATGCGGATCTTCAGCGACGTCGAGCGGGCGCGAAAGTGGCTGGAGACGTCCGCGGTCCGCAGGAGTGTGCCGGCCCGTGAAGAAGACATTGCTCAGCAAGCCAACCGGCCCTCGGTGCATTGCTGATCGAGGTGGGGCGGCCTGTCTTGCGCGGGGGCCGCGATGCCCGGAGAATTGCCGCCGGTTCAGGAAGCACCGGAGATTTCCAGGCAAATGAAGTTCGATGACGTCATCCTCGGTCGGCGAAGCATCCGGGGTTACAAGCCCGATCCCGTCCCCAAGGCGCTGATCGAGGAAATCATCGGGCTGGCGATGCGCGCGCCCTCGTCGATGAACACCCAGCCCTGGAACTTCTACGTCATCACCGGCGAACCGCTGGACCGGATTCGCGCCGGCAATACGGAGCGGATGCTGGCGGGTATCCCGCAGTCGCGCGAATTCCGCACCGGACAGCCCTTCGCCGGTCCGCACCGGGACCGCCAGGTCGGCGTCGCCAAGCAGTTGTTCTCCGCCATGGGGATCGCGCGCGACGACAAGGAGATGCGCCAGGACTGGGTGCTGCGCGGCTTCCGCCAGTTCGACGCGCCGGTCTGCGTGATCGTGACCTATGATCGCGTGCTGGACGGCAGCGACGACACGCCGTTCGATTGCGGCGCCGTGACGACGGCGCTGGTCAATGCCGCCTGGTCGCGCGGGCTCGGGGCGGTGATCAACAGCCAGGGCATCATGCAGTCGCCGGTGGTGCGCGAGCATGCCGGAATTGCCGACGATCAGGTCATCATGAAGAGCATCGCGCTGGGCTGGCCGGACGAGAGCTTTCCGGCCAATGCGGTCGTGTCCGAACGGAAGTCCGTCGGCGAAGCCACGGTGTTCGTCGGCTTCGGCGACTAGGCGCGTTGCCATCTCCTTCGATTGACCTGCATCAAACGATCTCCTCCGCGCTGCTGATAGCTTGATTTCAGCAGCGAAGGTGCGGCCTTCGCACGGCGCTGGAAGGCGCCCTTCGGGGGGAGGGGATCGATGGCGGAGGGGCCGGTCGGCTACGACGACATCGATGCGCATGTCCAGAGGCTGAAGTCCTCAGGGCTGCTCTGTTCGGTCGATCGCGCCATCGACAAGGACACCGAGATGCATCCGCTGGTGCGTTGGCAGTATCGCGGTGGCATCGCCGAAGCGGATCGCAAGGCGTTCCTGTTCACCAACGTCGTCGACGCCAAAGGGCGCTCCTATCCCGGCGCCCGGGTTGCCATCGGTGCCCTGGCCGGCAACCGGCGGATCTACGCGCTCGGCATGAAGAGGCCCGAAGCGGAGATCGGCAAGGCCTGGCTCGACGCGATTGCCCATCCCATTGCCCCGCAGCAGGTGGCGACGGCACCCTGCCAGGAGGTGATGGAGACCGGCGAGGCACTGTCCAAGCCCGGTCACGGGCTGGACGCCCTGCCCATTCCCATCTCGACGCCCGGTTACGACACGGCACCCTATCTCACGGCGGCGCTCTGGTTCACCCGCGATCCCGACAGCGGTATTCAGAACATGGGCCTCTATCGCGGCAACCTGAAAGCGCCCGATCGCCTGGCCGTGATGATGGAGCGCTCGACGCTTGCGGGTGGCGGCGTGCACTGGCTCAAGTACAAGAAGCTCGGCCAGCCGATGCCGGTGGCGGTGGTGCTGGGCGCCCCGCCGATCGTGGCCTTCGTCGGCCCGCAGAAACTGCCGCTCGATTGCGACGAGCTCACGGTGGCGGGCGGGCTCGCGGGCTCTCCCATCAATGTCGTCAAATGCCGGACGGTCGATCTCCTTGTGCCGGCGGAATCGCAGGTCGTGATCGAAGGGCTGATCGACACCGACCGGCTCGAACCCGAGGGTCCGTTCGGCGAGTCGCACGGCTACATGGCGCTCGAGGAGTACAATTTCTTGATGCGGGTGACTGCCATAACCCGGCGTCCGTCCTACACCATCACCTCGATCATCTCCCAGGTCACGCCGAGCGAATCGAGCGTCATCAAGAAGGTCGCCTACGAGCCCCTCTATCTCGCCCATCTGCGCGACGGACTGAACATCAAGAGCGTGGTGCGCGTCTCGATGCACGAACCCCTGACCAACCTCAGGCCGTTCGTCTTCCTCATCCTGAAGAGGGGCACGCCGAAGTCCGAGATCTGGCGCGCGCTCATGGGCACGGCCTCCCTCACGCCGGCGATCGGCAAGTTCTGCATCGCCCTCGACGAGGACATCGACCCCGAGGACACCGACCATGTCCTGTGGGCGATCGCCTACCGTTCCAACCCGCTGACGGACACGCATGTCGTGCCCAATCGCGGCAAGGGACATGGCCCTGCGCTGAAGGGCTCGGAGGTCGACGCGACCATGCTGATCGACGCCACGGCCAAGGGCGATTATCCGCCGGTCGCGCTGCCCAAGAAGGAATACATGGAACGGGCGCGGATGCTCTGGGGGGAACTCGGGCTGCCGCCACTGCGTCCGCAGTCGCCGTGGAGCGGCTACTCGCTCGGCGACTGGTCCGACGAATGGGACGCCTGCGCCGCGCGCGCCGCACGCGGCGACTGGATCGCCAACGGCCGCCGCTCGGCGGCGCATATGAGCACCACTGCCGAGCCGCAGGATCCTGCGCGCGGCATTCGATTTCTGGGTGACTAGGCCCACCGCCTCAAGAGGAGCATTGCCGTGCAAAAGGGATTTCAACGCAAGTACGACGACCTCAACGATCACTTGGAGAAACTCGAGAAGGCCGATCTCCTCTGGAAGATCGACCAGGAGATCAACAAGGACCGGCACCTGCACGCCTTCGTGCGCTGGGGCTATGTCGGTGACGTCGGCACGGTGCTCAACACCAACCCCAAGCGGGCCTTCCTGTTCACCAACGTCACCGATTCCAAGGGGCGCAAGTACAAAGGGAACTGCGACGTGCAGGTCGGCGGCACGGCGGGCTCGCCGGCGATCTACGCCCTGGCGATGGGCATCGAGCACAAGCCCGACGAAGGGCTGTCGGCGCTGTCGCAGAAGATCTTCGACAAATGGTCCAATGCCTTCCAGCATCCGATTCCTGCCGTCGAGATTCCGTCGGAGGAAGCGCCCGTCCATGAGGTGGTGCTGACAGGCGACGCGCTGAGGGGCGGCGCCGGCAAGGGCCTCGACACGCTGCCGGTTCCCAATAACACGCCGGGCTGGGATACGGCGCCGTATTTCTCCGCCGGCCTGTTCGTGACGCTCAATCCCGAAACGAACATCCAGAACATCAGCCAGAACCGCTGCAGCCTGAAGGCGTCGGACCGCATGACCGGCATGTGGCTGATCCAGACGAACGGCGGCGCCCACCAGAACTGGGCGAAGTACAAGGAGCGCGGCGAGAAGATGCCGGTGGCGCTGATCGTCGGAGCGCCGCCTTCGCTGCAGGTCGTGGGTCCGCAGAAGGTGCCCGAGTATCTCGACGACATGGACGTGGCCGGTGCCCTGGCTGGTGCGCCGTATCGCAAGGTCAAGTGCAAGACCATCCCGCTCATGGTGCCGGCCGACGCCCAGATCATCATCGAGGGCTGGCTCGATCCGGAGAAGCTCGAGATGGAGGCGCCGTTCGGCGAGTCCTACGGCAACATGTCGGTGGAGGAATACAACCATTCGATCACCGTCACCGCCATCACGCGGCGCAGGAAGGCCGTGCTGAGTTCGATGATCTCGCAGATGGCGCCGTCCGAGTCGGGTGTCATCAAGCAGCTGAACTACAGCGCGATCATGCTCAACCACCTGAAGAACACGCTGTACATCCGGCAGGTCAAGGATGTGGCCCTGCATGGGCCGATGATCGGCGTCTCCCGGTTCACGGTCGTCGTCCTGGAGAGGAACACGCCCAAGACGGAAATCTGGCGGGCCCTGGAAGGCGCCACCACCTTCATGCGGTCGGTGGGCAAGATGACGGTTGCCGTCGACGAGGACATCAACCCGAACAATGTCGAGGAAGTGCTGTGGGCGATCGCCTATCGCACCGACCTGATGAAGTCGGTGAAGATCGTCGATCATCAGGCGAACGGCCATGCGCCCAAGCTCCGCGACCGGGAGTGGGAAGCGAAGATCATGATCGACGCGACCCTGCACTACGACATGCCTCCGGTGGCCCTGCCGGCGCGGGAACTTATGGAGGAGGCCAGGACCCTCTGGGACAAGGCCGGGCTGCCGCCCGTCACGCCGCGCTGGAAGTGGTATGGCTACAGCCTCGGCGACTGGTGCGAGGAGTGGACGAAGTGCGCCCAGCGCGCGGTCGACGGCGACTGGCTGATCAACGGTCTGCGGACGGCACGACTGGTCGATACCGATGCCGTCGGGGGTCCCACGGCTGGCGTGCCGCGCGAGGGCGTCGTGCGCTGGAACGAGAAGACTGGCGAGGTCGACTACCCGCCGGGCTTCCCGCTGAAGGATCGCTTCGACACTGACGAATGATCGGAGGAGGCGAATCTCAGCACCTCCTTGGCCACCCCGCCTCCAACTGCACCAGGATCCATGCCATGCCACAGCAGGACATGACGTCTTTCGTCAAGGAACTCGAAGCGATCGGACAGCTGACGCGGATCAAGGAGCCGAAGCGGGTGGATGAACTGCCCGCTCTGATGGAGGCCTCGCCGAGCAGGGCGATCCTTGTCGAGAAGGTGATAGACAGCGAGTTCAGCTTCCTCGCCGGGGCCTACAGTACGCGCGAGCAATATGCCCATGCGCTCAAGTGCGATCCGCGGGATCTCGGGAAGGCCATCTCCCGGGTCAACCTCAAGAGGGAGAAGCCGGTCCTGGTGGCGACGGCCCCTTGCAAGGAAGTCATCCTGAAGGGCAAGGACGTCGATCTGACCCGGTTCCCGCTGTTCCTCTATCACAGTTACGACGGTCACGCGTTCATCCAGGACACGAACGTCGTGTCCCGCGATCTCGAGACCGGCCTCATAAACTGGGGCATCTATCGCTTCATGTATCGTTCGAAGAACGAAACGAACATCGACATGAGGAACGACAGCCACAACGCGCGCATACACGCCAAGAAGTATCAGAAGGCGGGTAAGGACATGCCGGTCTCGGTCGTCATTGGCGGCCCCACCCTCGACAAGATCGCATCCATGTATTCGTTCGAGGGTCAGGACGACTGGGACATTCTCGGCGGCTTCTACGGTGAGCCGGCAAGAGTCGTTAAGTGCGAGACCAACGATCTGACGGTTCCCGCCAACGCCGAGATCATCCTGGAAGGCCGGATGATGACCTCCGAGGGCTGGGTCTACGACGAGGGGCCCTACGGCGAATACACGGGCACTTACGGATCGGGTCTTCCGATGAACTGCCGCTTCGTCGTCGACTGCATCACCTATCGCAGGAATGCGATCTACCAGTACGCCACGATCGGCGGGCTCCATCCCGGCCGCACCGATCTCATGATCTTCAACCCGACGATCGAGTCCGACATCTACAGCGCGCTGAAGCTTGCAGGCATCCATGTTCTCGACGTCCATGCGCCCTATGGCGGCAGCCACAACATCGTCTATGCGAGGATCAGGGTCGTGGGCGGCGGCGACGCGAAGCAGGCGCTCGCCCTGATGCTGAGCTGCTCGCGGCAATGGTTTCCCAAGCTGGCCTATGTCTTCGACGAGGACATCGACGTATTCGACGACGACCAGGTGAAGTGGGCCATGGCCTGGCGGTACAACCCGCAGATCGACACCCTCATCATTCCGGACCTGAACATCCTGCCACTCGACCCGCTGGCCCAGACCAACCATCCGCCCGTGCACACGCCGAAGGCGGGCTTCGATTGCACCATCCCTATCGTCGGCAACATCGATCGGGTCAGCTTCATGAAGTGCTCGGTCACCGAGCCGTTCGGCCCGCCGCCGGCGGACCTTAGGATCTTGGAAGAGCCTGAACTCGAAAGGGCCATGGAAGCCTTCGTCAGGGAGGCTCCCCGGACCTGGGAGGACATCCTCAGGAAGTTCCACGGGCAGCCTTACCCGAACGTCTATCGCGCCTTCGGTGCCTTGCGACCCAGGCTCGGCCGCGTGGCCGACCAGCGTCCCGAATATCCCTATACGTTCGCCGATTCGTGCTTCGTCCAACGGGACGGGCAATCACCGACGGGGCAGTGAGCCCTGCGGGAGGGACGCAGCCAGTGGAGGGTATGTCATGAAGCGACTGATCGTGGGCGTCTCCGGATCGAGCGGAGTCATTTATGGCGTCCGGCTGCTCGAAGTGCTCAAGGGCATTCGCGACGTGGAGACCCATCTCGTTCTAAGCAAGGGGGCCGAGGTCACGTTGCGGCTCGAGACCGATCGCAGCGCTGAGTCCGTCCGGGCGCTGGCCGACGTCGTCCACGCACACGACAATCTCGCGGCGTCCATCTCCAGCGGCTCTTTCCGGGTCACCGGCATGGCGGTGATGCCGTGCTCCATGAAGAGCCTGGCGCAGATCGCCCTGTCGCTGAACGAGAACCTGCTCACCCGCGCGGCCGACGTGACGCTGAAGGAACGCCGCAAGCTCATCCTGGTGCCGCGCGAAACGCCGCTCCACGTCGGGCACCTGCGCCACATGACGGCCGTTACCGAAATGGGCGGCATCATCCTGCCGCCGGCGCCATCCTTCTACCATCGGCCGAAGACCATCATGGACGTTGTCGACCAGACGGTCGGCAAGGTTCTCGACCAGTTCGAGATCGAGCACGACCTGTTCCGGCGGTGGAGTGGCGATGACGTCTGAGGAATTCGAGGCCGCTACGGGATCACTTTTCCACGAGGTCGCCCCGATGACCCTGGCGACCTGTGCCGGCAACGTCCCGTGGGCGAGCGACGTCTACTTTGCGCGCTCCGGCCTCGACCTGATCTTCTTCTCCTCACCCGGTTCGCGGCATTGCCGTAACCTCGTGGCCAATCCCACCTGTGCCGTGTCGGTGCACGCGCCCGTCGCCACCTGGCGCGACATCAGGGGCGTGCAGATGGAAGGCGTGGCCGGGCGCGCCGAGACGGTGAGCGAGAAGGCTGCGGCCATTGCGGCCTATGTCGCCAAGTTTCCCTTCGCCCGCGACCTGCTGGCCAGTCCCGCCGGGATGATCCGCTCGGCGTTCCGCGCGCAGGCGCACATTTTTCGGCCGACGCGCATTCGCTATCTGGACAACCGCCGCGGCGTCGGCGTGCGCTACAGCGTCGGGATCGTGGGTGGCGGACCCGTGGGGCCGCCGCAGCGGGAGATGACCGACGCCACGGCCTCCGACGCATGACCGGAGGAGGCGAAGCCCTGAAGGCGGCGAGGCGACACCCGTGCGACGGCGCACGAAGGGTTCGATCCCCTCGCTCCGGTTCTCCCGGCGGCCATTGCGACGTCGCCCGCGACGCCGCGCCCTTCCCTTTCTTCGGGCGAGTCGAGGATGGCAGCCGATTGGATGTCAGCCGCCACGCACCGCACGGCGCGGAACTCCGTGCAGTGAGCTTCGTTGTCGGTGCATCTCATGGGAGTGACGGCATGGCCGCGAAGAAGAAGGCTGTAAAGAAGACTGTGAAGAGGAAGGTCGCGAGGAAGGCAGCCCGAAAGAAGGCTGCCCGCAAGTCTGCGGCGAAGCGCGAGCTGATCGACACCGGGACCAACAAGCTCTACGTCCGGCGCAACGCCCGCGGTACCTCCTTGAAGGAAGTGGACGATGTCGGGCGCTCCCTGGCGGCGGATCGTCGGCGGAAGGCGAAGACGGTCGCCAAGCGGGGACAGGGCGACAAGGGAGACAGGCACCCCTAGTCCGCGTGTTCCCGTCGGATGTCCGATCAGAGATTCTGGAGCTTGTTCTCTACGCCGAGGATATGGCGGCCGACCATCTCGGCATGGCCCATCATGCCCTGGAGATGCTGACTCGCACTCAAGGCGTCGCGGAAGCGGCGCTCGAATGGCGCCGAATTCAGAATGGCCGTCGTGCCCGATGCGCGATAGGCGGCGATCGACACGTCGGTCGCCTCGTTCATCCCGTAGGTGGTCGCCAGGCGCAGCCGCATGCGGCCGTCGACATCGAGCGTGCCGTTCGCGGCCTTGTCGTAGGCCTCGCCCACCTCGGCGTGCAGCCAGGCGCGGGCGGCCGACAGCTTGGCCTCGAGCAGGGCGATCTCGCGCTGGATCGCATTGTTGGCCGACATGGCGTTTATCGACGCCCGGCTGTGCTTGCCACGCGCCAGCTCGATGTATGTTTCGAGCAGGCGTCGGCCGAGGCCCAGCGTCACGCTGCAGAAGCCGCTGGCGTAAAGCAGGGTCGAGCCCATCGTGTAGAGCGGCCCGGCCTCGCGCCGTTCCTGCTGCGCATCGCGCGCAGGCGCATGCGCGTCGGGGATGAACAGGTCCTCGACAGTGTAGGTGTCGCTGCCAGTGCCACGCAGGCCGAGCACGAACCAGTCGTCGACGATCCTCGCGTCGCTGCGCTTGAACACGAAGCTGCGGTCGTCGGGCTTGCCGTAGCGCTGGTGCGGCGTACCGTCCGGGTTCTGGACGGCGCTGTGTGCGCCCATCCAGGTCGTATGCCGCCCGCCGCTGGCGAAGCTCCAGGTGCCGCTCAGGCGGTAGCCGCCCTCGACGCGGATGGCCTTGCTGGTGCCGTTGCGCGCACCCCAGGCGAGGCCGACGCCGGGACTGCCGAAGAAGGCGCGGGCCGCGTCGTGCGGCATGGCGGCGGCCGAGGTCGCCGAGGAGACGTTGGACTGGTTCACGAACCACGCGACGCTGGCATCGGCCCAGGCGATGGCCTCGACGGTCTTGCAGAACTCGATCAAGGGTAGCTCGGCGCCGCCCAGGCTCCGGGGCAGCAGCAGGCGCAGCATGTCGTTCGCCACCAGCGCGTCGACCACTTCCGGCACGACCTCGCGGCGACGGTCCATCTCCGCGCCGTGCTCGTCGAGCAGCGGCTGCAGGGCACGCGCCCGCTCGGGGGCGCTGAGGGGCGGGGCGGCGAGGGTGGCGGCCGGCGGAACGCGCGTGTCCATGGAATCCTCGGGGATGCGTCTTGCGTCTGCTTTGTCCCCGCATACTGGACCGGCCGGGCAGGCGGTCAATCAGTCGGCGGCGAGTGGCATTACCCAGCGAAAAGGGCGTCTATCCGGAAATGTCGGCAGCAACGCGCCGGTCGCGTGCGACCGCCTCTGCGACGGCGGCAGGTCCGTCGAACTGGAGCGGGATATTGGCGAGGCGGGCCTGGGTCTGCACGGACTTGTCGTTGCGCAGGCCCAGCAGCGCGGTCGTCAGGCGGTTCGCTACCGGTGACGGCGTGGCGGCCGGCGCGAAGACGCCGAAGCTGATTGTGTAGGCGAGCTTCGGGTCCCCCGCCAGCTCGGCGAGGGTCGGCACCTCCGGCAGTTGCGCGGAGCGGCGTGCTCCCGAAGTCGCCAGCACGCGCAGCTTCGTGCGGTTGCGCCCATTGTGGAGCAGCGCGGTCCGCGTATCGACGACCGCGATATCGGTACGGCGCGTCAGCAGCATGTCGACGGCGGCATTGGTGCCTGCCACCTCGACCGCCTCGAACGACAAGTTCATCCGTCGTTCGACCAGCGCCAGCAGGAGGCCGATGGTCGAATCGCGGCCCGTCGTTGCGGCTTTCAACCGGCCGGCGCGGGCGGCCGCCAGCAGGCCCGGCCAATCCTTGATGTCGGAGTATTCGTTCACGGCCAGCGCCGTCGAAAAGCCGCGCGTGACCTTGGCGATCGGCTGCAGCCGCGACAGCAGCGGCTCTGCGGGCGTTTCCTGCAATACGAGATTGAGGATCTCCGCGATGAGAAGCAGGCGTCCGTCGGGCGCCGCATTGATCACCTCGAGCGCGGCCCGCCGCCCGGCCTGGCCCAGCGTGTAGTCGAACTCCACCGGCTCGTTGAGCGCTGTAGAGAAGCCGTCCTGGATGAGCTGGGCGCAGAGGTCAGTCGGATTGCCGACGCCGAAGCCGCAGATCAGGCGGACAGCGTCCGTCGCAGCGTGGGGGCGGCCGCCGAACGACGCCGCAGCGGCCATCGCAGCAGTCACACGCAGCGCGTCACGCCGGCCCAGCTTCATGCGCCGATGATACGTCATCTGGCCAGCGCGGTCTCGCTGGCCGGGTCGCCGGCGATGCGGCTGTGCCACATGATGCGCTTCTGGGTCATGTCCCAAGGCGTCGCCTGGTGCAGCAGGCAGCGATTGTCCCACAGAACGGCGTCGCCCGGCGCCCAGTCGTGGTGATAGATCCGCGGTGGTCGGCAGGCGAAGTCGATCAGTTCCTGCAGGAAGCGCTCGGACTCGGCCGGTTCCATGCCGGGAATGGCGTGGGCGTGGCGGCCGATCAGCAGCGATTTGCGCCCGGTCTCCGGGTGCGTTTTCACCAGCGGTCGCAACGGCACCGGCCCGTCGTGCAGCCCGTAGCCGCTGTATTCTCCGTCTGCCTTCTTGGTCTCGTGGCCGAGTTTCGACTGGCTGTAGTGCAGCGAGTGCCGCGCCTGCAATGTCTCGACGCGCGCCTTGCGTGCATCGTCGAGAGCGTCGTAGGCCGCGCGCATGTCGGCGAAGCCGGTCTGGCCACCGACTGCGGGCACGACCTCGGCGCTGAACACCGCGCCCTTTGCCTGGACCGGCATGTAGGTGCTGTCGGCATGCCAGCCCATATTGCCCTTCAGGATCTTCATCATGTCGTCGTTGTCGGCCTCGACGCGCAGGCTGCCGTCGGGGCGCACGTTGCTGATCGCGGCCATCTCGAACTCGAGCGGCCCGAAGCGGCGCGCGAACGCGATCTGCTGCTCGCGCGTGAGATGCTGATCGGGGAAAACCAGGAGTGCGTATTCGAGCCAGGCCGCATGCAGGTCGTGCCACCCGGCATCGTCGAGTTCGATAAGCTTCACCTCGGTGACGACGGCGCCGAACGTGGCGTCGAGCGGGGTGATGGTGAAGGCGCGGGCCATGCGGTTCCTCCTGGTCGTTTTCGCCAGTCTAGCGCACTCGTCCCAAAAGAGAACGACCGGGCAATGCCCGGCCGTTCGTGCCTTTGCGATGCGGATCCGGGATTACTGGATCACGATCTCGACGCGGCGGTTCTGCGGCTCGCGGACGTTTGGGCCGGTCTGCACCAGCAGGCCCTGCTCGCCGCGGCCGAGGACGGCGATGTTGGTCGCCGGCACGCCCTCGCGGACCAGCGCGTCCTTGACGGCGTTGGCGCGACGCAGCGACAGCGCCATGTTGTAGCTCTCAGAGCCCGACGTGTCGGTGTGGCCGGTCGCGGTAATGCGGGCGTTGCCCTTTTGCTTGTAGGCCGAGGCGGCCTGGCGGATGGTGGTCAGCGCCTGGTCGCTCAGGTTCGCGCGATCCCAGTCGAAGAACACCATGAACGAGGGCGGGGTGACCGGCGCGGCCGCCGGCGGCGGCGGCGGGGCCGCGGCCGGCCCGCCGAACTTGTAGGCGACGCTCAACATCGTGGTGATGTTGTTGTTCTGGTACATGCCCGGGTTCGTCGTGCCGTAGTAGCGGCCGTCGAGGTTCACGCGGAAGTTCTGGTCGACGTTCCAGCCCAGGCCGATGATGCCCTGGTAGGCGAACTGGGTGCTGCACATCGAGCAGCCGTTGATCGACGAGTCGGCGAAGGCGACGCCAGCGCCGGCGCCGATATACGGGGTGATCGTCGCGCCGGGGATGAAGTCGTAGAGCAGGTTGGCCATGATCGCGAGCTGCTCGATGCGGCCGCTGGTGTTGCTGAAGATGTTGCCGAAGTTGGCGGTACCGCGACCGTTATTGGACCGGAACACGCCCTCCAGCTCGACCCTGGGACCGACGAAGTCGTAACCGACGAAGCCGCCGGCCGCGAAACCGAGGTCCATGTTGTAGTTGTTGTTGTTCAGCAGCCAGTTCAGGCCGCCTTCACCACCGATGTAGATGCCGGGGTTGGACGGGCCGGGACTCCACATCGACTGCGCGTTGGCGGCCATGGGAACAGCCATCAATGCTGCAGCAGCGAGAAGTGCCTTTTTCATTTTCAATAATCCCTCGTTGGGTGACAGCGTCCGGGCTGACGGACGCACGCCTGACCAACGAGGGTTGCGGGGATTAAGTTGCCTTCCCAGGGAACCCGACGGCGCTCGCCCCGCGACCGTGGCCGCGGGGCAACAGTTCGGCAGGTCTACTGCACGAACACGCTCACTGCATGAACCAGCCGTGGCTGACCACGGCAGACTGGCCGCTGTGCACGGTGCTCTTGGCCGCGGCATAGAAGAGGACGGCGTCGGCCACGTCATCGGTCGTGGTGAACTGTCCGTCGATCGTGTCCTTCAGCATGACGTTCTTGATCACCTCTGCTTCGGTGATCTTCAGCTCGGCCGCCTGCTCGGGGATCTGCTTCTCGACCAGCGGCGTGCGCACGAAGCCCGGGCACACGACGTTGGACGCCACGTTGTATTCCGCGCCTTCCTTGGCCAACACCTTGCTGAGACCGATCAGGCCGTGCTTCGCCGTGACATAGGGTGCCTTGAGCTTCGAGGCTTCCTTGGAATGCACGGAGCCCATGTAGATCACTCGGCCATACTTGGCCTTGTACATGTGCTTGAGGCAGGCCCTGGTTGTGAGGAAGGCGCCGTCGAGATGGATCGACAGCAGTTTCTTCCAGTCGGCGAAGGGGAAGTCGACCAGCGGCTTCACGATCTGGATGCCGGCGTTGCTGACCAGGATGTCGATCTTGCCGTACTTGGCGATGGTGTCGGCGACACCCTTCTCGACCTGAGCCTCGTCGGTGACGTTCATGGCGACGGCGAAGGCGTCGCCACCCTTGGCCTTGATCTCGTCGGCGGTCGCGGTGGCGGCGTCGAGATTGAGGTCGGCAATGACCGGCGTCCCGCCTTCGGCGGCGAGACGCAGTGCGATTTCCTTGCCGATGCCCGAGGCGGCGCCGGTGACGATGGCAATTCTTCCCGTGAAACGCGACATGGCTGATCCTTCTCTGTGCCGGTTACTTTGAGAGATAGTCGAAGACCACTTCACCGAGGCCCAGCGTCAGGTCGGTGACATAGTGGCTGGCCGAGACGACCTCCCGCACCGGCAGGCGCGAGACGTCGCACATGGCATGATCGAAGAGCTGGAGTGCCGCCGGGCCGGTCCACGCGCCCTTCACGGTCACGTCCTCGCAGTAGTAGCGCACGAGTTCGCAGATGCGGGGCGTGCAGTCGACGTGCGGCACGATCTTGATCATGAAGGCAGGCTTGGCCAGCGCCTTGATCAGCGGTGCATGGTCGAGCTCGCGATGCTTGTAGCCCATGGTGGCGCTCACGCAGAGCACCGAGCCGTAATGCAGGGTGCAGACCAGCGTCTCGTTCTCGTGGCTGATCTTCGGCGTGGCGAGCTTCTTGGGGAAGCCCCAGATCTCGCGGCCGCCGGCGATCGGCGAATTGTCGTCGAGATACATGGCGTGCACGTAGCCGCCTTCCTGCGTCAGGCCGTCCTTGTCCTTGAAGCGGACCGGGATGACCTGTCCGGTCTCGGTGTAGTCGCCGAAGCCCGTCGAATCGGGCATGCGGATGAACTCGTAGTTCACCGTGTCGCCCACGACCTCCAGCGGCTCCGGCACCAGCGCGCGCAGCACCTCGGGATCGGTGCGGTAGGTGATGACAACGAATTCACGATTGTAGAATTTGTAGGGCGGCTTCGGATAGCTCGGGTTGTTGAGCGGCATCGCGAAGGCGTTCTTGCGGACGTCATCGATTTTCATTTCTGGGGCTCCTTGCGGCCCTGCAGGACCAGGTCGAAAGTGAACACGCCGTCCGGACTGGTCGGACGCTGCAAGACCTCGGGATGTTCGAGCGAGCGGGTCATGTCGGAGTAGCCCGATTCCCAGTGCTCCTCCATCGTGCGGCGCGAGAACTCGTAGTCTTTCGACGAACCCTCGTACTTCCGCGCGCGATAGATCGTATGGATGATGTTGTAGACCTTGCTGTCGGCCTCCTGCGCGACCAGTTCGGCCTCGGGAGACTGCCGTAACTCCGGCGGCATGTCGGCCAACAGCTTGGCGGTGGCGCGCCGCAGCGCCTGCATCTGGCGGAACTGGTCCGTGCCGGCGCGCGTGCGGCTGGAGTAGCGGATGTCCTTCATGCGCGTGTCGACCTCGACCATGTCGCGTGGAAGGTCGCCGCGCGCGCTCCACAGGTCGATCTGGAAGGCGAGCGTGTCGGCGCGGGGGCGGGCGTCGAGCACCCATTGCAGCGGCGTGTTCGAGACGACGCCGCCGTCCCAGTAGAACTCGCCATCCACTTCGGCCGCGGGGAAGCCCGGCGGCAGCGAGCCGCTGGCGATGACGTGCTGCGGACCGATCGTGTGGGTGTCGTTGTCGAAGTAGATGAAATTGCCGGTCTTGACGTTGGTGGCGCCGACGCTGAAGCGCATTTCCTTGGCGTTGATCCGGTCGAAGTCGACCAATTGCTCCAGCAAGGTCTTGAGCGGCGAGACGTCGTAGTAGGCGAGATTGCCCGGATTGCCGGCGGGCGTGAAGATCGGTGGCGGGAACCGCGGCTTGAAGAACTCCGGCGCGCCGAACATCAGCGTCGCGAACGAGCCGAGCTGGTTCGCGAACTGGCGTTCCATGTCGCTGCTGAAGTCGAAGCCCTTCATCATCGGCACGCCCAGCGGCGACCGGGTGATGGTCTCCCAGAAGGAGCGCAACTTCTCGACACGCTGCTCCGGCGCATTTCCTGCGATCAGCGCCGAGTTGATGGCGCCGATCGAGATTCCGGCGACCCAGTCGGGATGCAGGTTGGCCTCGGCCAGCGCCTGATAGACGCCGGCCTGGTAGGAGCCAAGGGCGCCGCCGCCCTGCAGCAGGAGTGCGATCCGTTCGAAGGGAGGGCGGGGGCGGGGCACGGACTGTGTATTGATCGCGCAGTCTCCTCTTTGGGCCGCCTCGTTACGGCGACGCTTTCTGGCGTGCCGTTCGGGTGGCGGCAATCGCGTTTTCCGCAATTTTCGGACCGAACCCTTAACGGCTCCTGATTATGGCGGCATTACAGAGGCCGTCCGGCGGGAACTCAGGCACGGCGGGCGGCGGTTCTGAAGACGAGCCGGCAGGGGCGGCTCGCATAGTAGGCGCTCCAGAGAGCGGGCGGGAGTCTCATCGCCTCGTAGTCGCCCGCCGTCGGGGTGAAAACCAGCTTCAGCGCTCCGCGGACCCGGTCGATCGGCCGGTCGCACAGGAGAAGGTCGGCGAAGTGCTCGACCTGGGCCGGTGGCGGCAGGCCCCGCCGCATCGTCCCGGCCATCGCCGCGGTCCGTTTCCGCACGCGCGCGCTGCCGGAGATGCGAGACGCAATCGCCTGCGGAGCGGCGACATCCAACAGCGCCTCTGCCATCGCGCACCCCAGAAGGACCGCGTCGCCGCAACCCCGGGCCTGTGCCCGCGCATGCAGTGTCCCCCAGTCGAGGGCGCGATGGCGGTCGATCACGCGGGCGAAATCGCCCACCCACTTCAGCATGGCCCAGTTCTCCTTCGTGCCATGCCCGGCCAGCAGCAGGGCCAGGTTCGGGGCGGACAGGACCGGCACGTCGCGACCGCCGACGGGGAGCAGGGGCGCATCGTCCCAGATCTCGTCCGGCGCCACCGGGAAGGGAACATGTGTGCCGCAGAACCCCCAATGCAGGTCGATGGCGGCTCCATCGTCGGCCCGAACGAAGGCGTATTGTCGTTGAGAGGCGAGGAAAGCGCGCCGGAACGTCCTGTCGCCCTGGGGGCTGGCGTACCCCATCGACCCGAGCACGTCTTCGGCGTCGTCGATGCGTTGCTGCGGCACGATCACGTCGACATCGTTGTATTCCCGCCCCGCGAGGCCGCCATAGAGGGCGAGGGCCAGGGTCGGTCCCTTGAAGGCGACGAAGGGGATCGAGCGGTCGGACAGCGAAGCCGCCAGGCGGTGCAGTTCACCTGCCAGCGTCAGGGATTTCAGCAGGTGGCTCTGGCGAAAATGCTCGAGATCGGCCTTTGCGTCACCCGGCACGGTTTCCCACGAGAGCTCGCCGAGGCAGTCCAAAAGGGAGGGCCGAACGCCGTGGCCTGCGGCGAGGCGTATCAGGGCCCGATGATCGATGCCCTTGCGCAGCAATTCCCTCAGACGCGTCCAATCCGGCTGCGGCCGTGCTGCAAGACAAAGGAACTGAAACTCCGGCGTCACCTCGACACCGGCGTTCACGCCGTCGAGGCGGGCGGTTCAGGAATTGGCGTCCCGGGACAGGCCATTCATCCCGCCGCGGCCGGTGTTGCGGTTCTTGCGGCCATCGCGGTTGCCTTTGGACGTCCATATGGTCAGCGTCACGTCTCGCAGGGCGCCCAGCTTGGTGAGAACGGGGCGCTCATATGGTTTCTTGGCGGAAGCAGGCGAAAGCGCCGAGGCTTCTTCGCCCGTCTGCATCGGTTCGTCCGTCATGGATCAGCCTTTCACCCTCACGAGGCTCTTCTATCGGGTCGCTTCAATGAGGCCTTCGGCCTCGAGGCTTCCGAGTATTTGCACAACGTCCGCCTGGCAAGCTGCTTCCGATACCTCGAATTCAGCCATCACCGAAGCGCAAAGATCATCCACCGACCGGGGCTGCTCGAGCGAATCCCAGATGTGGACGCCTGCGCCCTGGAGGCCGAAGTAGATCGCCCGGTCCAGATCCAGGATCGCGACTTCGTCGTTGATCTTGCAGGAAACCTGCCGCGCCGATTTCTTGTAGAGCAGGGGAGACCCGTTCATGCCGATGGACCCAAGGATGCCGAGGCAAAGGGTAACAACAGATTTCTTGCGGAGCAAATGCGATAAGCCGTTGATTTTGCCGTCTCATTGGCGTTGGTGCGCGAGCCAGTGGTCCAGCGCATGGGCGTTGAGGGACACCGCCAGATCGGGATCGGAGGCGCCGAGATCGGGCAGGAATCGCGGGTCTACGTAGCGGGCGATCCGGTGCCCCTCCGGCAGGACCGGCACGCCGACTTCCCGGATCGTCGCCACTTCCGGATAGCAGTCCAGCGGGGTCTTCCGGCGGGCCAGCACTTCCGGGGGCAGCCGGCCGCGCATGGCCTCGCGGATCAGCCGCTTCTTCCAGCCCCAGGGAACCGGCGGAACCGACAACATGAATTGGAGGACCCGGAGGTCGAGATAGGGATAGCGCCATTCGAAACCGCCAAGCGTTCCTTCGAAGGAACGGACGTCGAAGTGGCTTTGCCAGATCGGGCTGGTGAACGAGCCGATCGAGGCCGGATGCCAGGGATGCGACATGTCACCACCCGTGCCGAGCGATTCCTGCCGTTCAGGCAGGGCCAGCCGCTCGGCGAAGTCGCGCCGAAGCCAGCGCGGCAGCGTGTCGAATGGCTCCAACTCCGCCTCACGTTGCAGTCCGGTGTGGCGGCCGATCGTCTGCGCCCAGCCAGCGAGGCCCTTGGCCGCGCTGTATCCGACCAACGCCTGCGCCAGCCGTCGCCAGGAGCGCTGCCGACGCAGCCATCCGAGATAGGCATCCCGCTCGAGGACGAGCGCATTGTCCGGACCTTCCCCGTCCAGCCAGACGGCGGCGGCCGCACCCATCTCGCGCGCGACGCGTTGCATGTCGTGGGCATTGATCAGCGCCGTCATGGGTTCGGGGGACCGCAGTTCCCGCGCGCGCCACTGCGGGTCGTAGGCGATGTCGTCGGCCGGCCGGATGCGCAATTCGATTCCGATATGGCCTGCCGCGAGAGAGGCGTAGTGATCCTCCCTTATGTGCATCAGCCGTTCGTAG
Organism: Rhodospirillaceae bacterium; assembly: GCA_009772935.1. GTDB lineage: Bacteria > Pseudomonadota > Alphaproteobacteria > Reyranellales > Reyranellaceae > Reyranella. Next base: position 55,955 of record WOUR01000021.1, on the reverse strand, counting down.
TGCTCGCACTCCGCGACGATTTGTGACGGATCGCCGGTCACGTCGACCGCGGTCGCCGCCAGGGTCGTCGAATCGAGGCCGCCGCTCATCGCGATGCCCACCCTGCCTGCGGGCAGCCGGTCCGCCACCGCACGCGACAGCAGCTCGCGAAAGCGCTCGCAATAGGCTTCGGCCCGGGGCAGGTAGACCGGTTCGGGGATATCGAGCCGCCAGTACCGGCGCAGCGAAAGACCGCCCTCGCCGAGTTTCATCAGATGCGCCGGCGCGAGCCGCTTGATGTCGCGATAGACGGTGCGCTCGAACTCGCGCGCCATGCCGAGGACCAGGAAGTCGGCGATCCAGTAGTCGTCGAGCGCTTCGCTGGCCGGCACTCGTCCGGCGATCCAGTCGAGCGAATCGGCGACGAGCCAGGCGTCCGCAGTCCTCGAATGGAACAGGGTGTGCACGCCCATCTGGTCGCGCACGCCGAGCAGGCACTGCGCACCGTCGTCCCACAGGACGAAGGCGAAATCGCCGGCCAGGAAGTCCGTGAAGGACTCGCCCCATTTCGCGTAGGCCAGCAGGCACAGCATCGCATCGGACCCCGAAGCGGCGGACGGGCCGAGTCGGGCGCGGAGTTCGTGCCGTGCGTCGAGGCGGAAGCGGCCCACGGTCCAGTAGCGCCCGGCCAGCGCGGCCGACGTGCTGTCCGGCCCGGCGGTGAGGGCAGCACGTCGGGCACGGCCGACGATTTCGAAGCCGGGCGGGAGCTGCCGCAAGTCGATCGGCTCGTCCCTGACATTGAGGAGCGCCGCGAACACTAGCCCGACGAGCCCAACGTCTTGCCCGCGTCCCATGCCGTGAGCTGGGCGTAGCGTTCGTGCTCTTCTTCGCCGATCACCACGACACCGTCGTGGACGAGCCACGCGTGGGCCATGAAGCCGGAGGCGTCGCGGGCAACGCCGATGTGGACTTGTGACGGGTGGCCGGCCGACGACAGCAGGCGCTGGAGTGCGAGGGCCGAGGAAAGGCATGTGGCGCCGGGGACGCGACGGGCGGCGGTCCGGACCGACCAGATGATGCGGTCGGCAGGCCGATTGCTTTCGTGGAGATGGCCGGCCCAGGCGCGCAGCCGCTCGATCGACACGAGGTGCAAGGCGCAGCGCACGGCGACCAGAGTCGCGGCGGCCCTGACCAGCAGCAGGCGGTCGCTTCCCGGCAGGGCGAGGAACGCGGCCAGCGGGTTCACGGTCCGATGATCCGGCGGATTTCGCGGGCGACACCGTCGAGCGCCGCGACGGTCCGCGGATAGCGCAGTGCGTGGACGGGCAGCAGATCCGCCACGCGGGCGACGAAGCGCATCTGGTGCTCCATGCGGCTGCTGCCTGCGTACCGCGTGTCCATCGCCGACGACATCAGGGTCCGCGCGAGTTCCAGGCCGTTCAGGCGGGCGCTCGAGACCTCAGTGATCGTGTCGTCATCGGGGGCGCCAAGATGGAACAATGCGGCGAGCCGCGTTGGCGCACGGTGGCGGCGCAGATCGGGGCGCGGCCGGACCATGATCTTTCCGCTCAGCGCGTTGAAATGTCCGTCGGCGACGGCATCCGGCAGGAAACCGATGGCGGGCTGGCCGAGCAGCTTCAGCCGATAGGGGCCGGGATACGCCAGGATCGTGTCACCGGCGAAGCTCATGCGCAGCATGTCGTCGGTGATCAGGTCGGCGCCGCGGCTGATCAGGTAGGCCGCGAGCGTCGACTTGCCGGCGCCACTCTGGCCCAGCAGTCCGACAGCGCGGCCTTCCATCTCGAGTACGGTCGCATGAAGCGTCTCCTCGCCCTGCAAGGTGAGCGACGCGCTGACGACGAAGTTCAGGAGGTTGGCTTCGAAGGCCCGCTGCTCGACGTCGCCCTGCATGCGGCAGACGGCGGTCCGGCCATCCGCCGAGATCGTCGCCTCGAAGACATCGCTGGACTTCATGTAGACGCTGCCGTCGTCGAGAACGACATGTTCGATCCAGTCCTCGGGATCGCAGGCGCCGCCGGGGACGATGGCCCGGAAATAGTCGGGCGATCCGGCGAGGAGCGTGACGTCGGCACAGCCGTCGCCGCTCGCCGCTTCGTGCACCGACGTCAGCGGCAACTCGCTCTCGATCACGAGGCCATAGACGAGGTAGCGATGACGGCCGTTCACGTGCACTCCTCCCGGCGGCCCGGGGCGGACACCTTGCATGCTCATAGCAGAATGTCTTGACTTCCTCGAATGTTGCGACAGCCTTGGCCCCGACGAGATACCGCAAAAGGCCCGGCTGGATTTATAGACGACGCACATGATCCGAATCGATTTTTCCGGCGTTCCGACTGAAGGGCTCGCCCAGTCAAAGGAGGTCGAGGCGGCCTTCGAGGGGTTCACGCGCGAAGGCTACGTCATCCTCGACAATATCGTCCCGCAGGACACGATTCGCTCGCTGCATGAGGAGTTCCTCATACGCTACCGCGACCAGATCCGGGATATGGAAACGCCCCAGTCGCTGGAAGTCGGCGCCCGGCGCTTCATGATCCCGCTGCATTTTTCCGGTGGCCTCGGGGCCCAGCAGGTCTACGCCAACCCCTATGTGATCGCGCTGATCCGCATGATCCTCGACGAGGAGGCGATCATCGATGCCTTCGGTGCGATCCTCTCGCTCAGCGGCGCCGAGGACCAGCACATTCATCACGACGGCCCGATCCTGTTCAACTCCGCGATATCGCGCCTGCTGCCGGCCTATGCCATGACCTTTGCCCTCCCTCTGGTCGAGATGAACGAGATCTCGGGTACCACGGCGCTGTGGCCAGGCAGCCACCGGCGCGGCGAGCACGAAGGCGCCGAGCCGGAACGGCCGACCATTCCGCTCGGCTCCGGCGTGATGTGGGACTTCCGCACCTATCACAGCGGGATGGCCAACCGGTCCGGTCAGGTGCGGCCGATGGTCTATGCCACCTATGCCCGGCGCTGGTACCAGGATCCGGTCAATTTCCGGAAGGAGACCCTGCCGCGCCTGGTCTTCGAGCCGGGCTTCCTCGGTGGCGTGCCCGATGACCTCCGCAAGCTGTTCGCCCACGTGCGCCCAGCCGGTTGATGCGCGCGTCCGCGGAGCAACTCGCCTCGGCTGTTCAGGCACTCCTGAAGCAGTCTGAGCTGTCGCCCGAGGACACAGATAAGAGATTCGAGCAAGCCTTCGACGTCGATCGCTGGCGCAGGCTCGTGCCATTCGCCTCCATCGGAAGGGACGGCTTGGGCGATGACAACCCGGCGCGCCTTTCCGATGTGGATTCCGCACGCGAGAAGCGCCGCCTCGACTGCGAGGGCTACTTCCGGCTGCCCCAGGTCTTCGATCCTGCGCTGATCGCCAGGATGCGCCGCATCGTCGAGGCGGTACGGGCAGATGGCTGGCCGGTCGCCTTCGCCTTCGTCTTCGACGAATTCTGGAGCATTGCGCGATCGCCACAGGTCGCTTCCTTCCTCGAATCGGCGGTTGGCGAGGGCTATCAGCAGAACACGGTCGTCTGGGCCCATTGGGTCGCTGGCGAGCGGCGCGTCGCCGGCTGGAGTCTCCACGACGACTACCGGGAGGGCGGCGATGCGTTCCTGTCGGCGTGGATCCCGCTCTCCGATGCCACGGTCGAGAATGGCTGCATGTTCCTGCTGCCGACCGGCGTCTCGCGCGGGATTTCCGACGCCATCGATACCGACACGCCGCTGTCGCCACGCGTCGTTCGCGCGGCCCTGCAGGACGTGATCGCCCTGCCGGCCGCCGCCGGCGCGATGATCGGCTGGCGCGGCAACATCCTCCATTGGGGCGGCGCCAATGCCGGCAGCGCCGAGCCCCGTCTCAGCCTGGCCCTCGAATTCCGGTCAAGGGGCGTCAGGACGTCGAAATTCGAAAGGCCGCTCATCGACCCGCGCGCGCCGTTGCCGTCCTTCCGGCTGCGGCTGTTTGCGATCACCAAGGCGCTGCGCGAGTACATCAAGTTCGAGCCGCTGCTGCTGCGCTACCTGCCGCTGGCCGAGCGCATCTTTGCCGAGACTTCGGATGCCAGCGCCGCCGTGTCGAACACTCCGCCGGCATCGTAGGTCAGCCAGCCCCTTTGCAATGGAAACTGGCCGTCGGCGAGGACGATCCCGTCGCAGAGAAGGGCTGCGACGTGCCCGAACGTTCCCCGTGTCGTGATCAGAAGATCGGCTTCGATCATCTCGCGCATGCTCCAGAAGGGATCGGCGTCGAGCGACAATTGGCTCTCTGCGATGTCGAGCGACGAGAAGTCGGACGGGATGCCCTGCGAGAAGACGCGCAGCGTGTGTTCGGGGCAATGCTCACGGAGGATCGTGCGGACCTGTGCGACGACCCGCGCCAGGCAGACCATGTCGGTGGCGTCCTCCGAATGGAAGTCGTGCCGGTTGCGCTGCCGGACGTGGATGCACACGCTCGGGAACGCTTTCGGGCGGGGCGCCTTGTTCAGACGGTACTTGCGCCTGAAGTCGCGAACGAGCGATTCGTCGAATGGAAGATCTTCGTCCTCGACCCCGAACAGCGAGCGCAGCATGGGAAAGGTGAAGGCGAAATTGACGGCATCGTGCGTGCCGATGTCGCTGACGGCGGCCTCGCCCGCACCGAGATTGAAATGCGATTCCCAGGCCTCCGCCCATTCGTGCATCGGGCAATCGGCGTGATGGATCACGGTGAACGGCGTATGGACGTAAGTGAGGCCGTGGGCGCGCGCGAACTCGATGGCCCTCATCGTCATCAGAGACTGCGAACCGGCGCCCTCGTGGGTCGAGGCAATGCAGGTGATTCTGTCGATCCTTCCGAGCCCGCTGAGTTGCCGCACATAGTGCCGGAACAGGATGTCGTTGGCGGTGAAGAGCGACGGCCGCCCGAGCGCTCCTCTCACGACGTTCTTGGCGAGGCTGCGCGCGTAGCCAAGCGATCCGAATGTCAGCAGGCGGAGCGCGGCGCCGTTCACACCAGCCTGCCTTCGACCAGCACGACGTGACGGTCGGCCGCCGCGATGACGGCGGGACGATGGGTGACGAGCAGGATCGTCGCCCGCCCCTTCAGGCCGGCGATGGTCTCCAGGATGCGCTCCTCGTTGGCGGCATCGAGCGCGCTGGCCGGCTCGTCGAGCAGTATCAGCGACGGGGCACGCAGCAGCAGGCGGGCCAGTGCCAGTCGCTGGCGCTCGCCGCCCGACAGGCTGGCGCCGCGATCGCCGACGACCGTATCGAGACCCTGCGGCAGCGCGGCGACGAAATCGCCGAGCCCGGCCAGCCGCAGCGCCTCCTGCATCGCCTCGTCCGGGGCGTCGGGCCGCGCCCAGGCGAGATTGGCACGGACCGAGGCGTGGAAGAGGAAGGCCTCCTGCGCCAGCGTGCCGACCGAGCGCCGCCACGCCGCGGCGAGCGTCGGCGAGAGCTCGCGCCCGTCGATCAGGATGCGTCCCGACTGCGGCGTGAGAAGGCCGCCCAGCAGGTCGAGGATCGTACTCTTGCCGGCGCCCGATACGCCGGACATCACGGTCAGAGAGCCGGCCGGCAGCGTCAAGTCGACGCCACGCAGGATCTCCGGCTGATTGTCGTAGCGGAAGCGTACCTCCTGCAGCCGGATCTCGCGCTCGAAGGCCAAGGGACCCGGCAGGCCCGTACCCGTACCCGCACCATCGGCCGCCGCCTCGCAGTCCTCGATCGCGTCGGCGACGAGCCTGTAGGCGGGCGATGCATGGAAGAATTCCTGGCCGAGCTCCTGCACGCCCTGCAGCATCGGCAGCAGGCGCTGGAAGACCAGGATCAGCACCAGCAGGTCGGCCAGCGGCAAGGCAGCCCAGCTTGCCGCCATCCACAGAAAGGCCGCCAGGGCGACGGCGACCAGACAGTCGAGGAAGAAGCGCGTGTCGGCCTGCAGGCGGTTCGCCGCAAGGTCGGCGCCTTCGGCGCTGCGGGCGGCGTCGGCAAAGGCGCGCACATGCCGGGCTTCCGCGCCATAGGCCTTGGTGAGCTTCAGCGCCTGGAGGAATTCGCTGATCTCGCGGCTGACGCGCATGTTGGCGTCCGACGCCCTCTCGCCGAGCCGGCGGCTTTCTGTGAGCTTGTGGCGCATCAGCCAGATCAGGGCCGCGCCGAAGGCGATGGCGAGCGCGGTGAAGCCCGGCGCGATGGCGAAGGCGACCACGAAATGCGCCACCAGGATGGACAGGCGCGCCGGCGCTTCGAGCAGCAGATGGGTCGCGTGCTCGACCCTGTCGATCTCGGTCGAGAACAGAGCATGGAAGTCGGCCGTCCGCTGGCGCTGCAGGTATGTCCAGGAGGCGTGGGCGATAGCGGCATATGCCCTGACCCGCAGCGCGACGGCGAAGTCGAAGGAGAGGCGGGCGGTCGCCAGCAGCCGGGTTCGAGCGACCATGGCGCGGACCAGCACGATGGCCAGGAAGACCAACAACAGGCCGGTGAGGGTCCGGGGAAGGAAGGCGAACAGGCCCTCCTGCGGTCCGGCATCGGTGGCTCCGAGCGAATTCAGCAGCGGCACGAGCAGGGCGAGGCCCATCCCGTCGGTGGCTCCCGCGAGTACGATCAGCAGGCTGAGGCAGGCCAGGCGTCCCGGTCCGGCCTGTCCGCTGCGCAGGCGCCAGGCAGCCCTCAGATCAGCCAGCATTTGGCGAAGGAGGGTTACCTTCCTCCCCATTCATATGGGGAGGTGGCGGCGTATCGCGGCTTGTAACCAAGTCGCTAGCCGACCGAGGCGACATGCAGTGGTCATTCGTTCTTCGGCGCTCCCGGACATCGCGAAGCGATGTCCTGACGCTTAGGAGGCCGAGCTCTGCTCGGCCTATGACTCCATCGCCCCGTATGACGGGGCACTTCCCCATCTGAATGGGGAAGTGATTGATCCCGATTACATCCATGCTGCAGCGTATCAGGAGGATCGAGACCGCGCCTTCTACTCCGCAGCGGCGGCGAAGCGCAGGTCGGGCAGGGGCCGCGAGCGGTCGACCGGTGCGCCGGCGTCGAACGTCTTCAACTCGGGCATCACGGCGTCGGCGAACATCCGCATGTTCCGTGCCGCTTCCTCGTGCGGCATGCCCGCATAGGAGAAAACGCCGACATAGCCGCAATTGTTCGTTTGCTTGTGGATCGCCATGATCTTCTCGTGGACCTGCTCGGGCGTGCCGTAGACTTGGAGATCGGCAAAGAACTCGATGGCCTTCTGGTCGCCGTAGACGGCGAGCTTCTCGTTCATCTTGGCATAGTACTCGTAGCCGCGCTGGTTCTTCATGTGCGCGCCGGCGAACTGGTAGTGGTCCAGCACTGTGCGGTAGTACCCGCCGATGTACTTCACGGCCATCTCGCGCGCCCGCTCGGCGCTTTCGTCGACGAAGGTCCAGCCGGCCGAGATCGGCTGCGGTGCGTCGGCGCCGTTGATCTCGCGATAGAGTGCATTGTACTCGGTGAGTTCCTTCTCGACCTCGCGCCACGGCTTCTGCGGGATGATCAGCAGGCCGACTCCGAGCCGCGCCATGATGCGCGCGCTCTCGGGCGAGACCGCCGCGGCATAGGTGCGGCCGCGGAAGCTCTTGAACGGCGCGGGGCGGATCTCGACCAGTGGCTGCCGGTAGTGCTTGCCCTGATGCTCCATGATTCCGGTCTCGAGGCCCTTCAGCAGCGCCTCGCCGTATTCGACGAACAGCTCGCGGCTGTCGCCCATGTCGAGGCGGAAGCCGTCGAACTCGACCTTCCCGGCGCCGCGGCCGAGGCCCAGGATCATGCGGCCGCCCGAAAGATGGTCGAGCATGGAAATCTGCTCGGCGACCCGCACCGGATCGTGCCAGGGCAGCACCACGACCATCGAACCCAGCCGCACGTGCCGGGTCCGGCCGGCCATGTAGGACAGGAACTGCACCACGTCGGGGCACATCGTATAGTCAGTGAAGTGATGCTCGACCGACCAGATCGAATCGAAACCCAGCGGCTCGGCCATGTCGGCCAGCGCGAGCTCGTTCAGGTAGATCTGGCGGTCGCTGAGCGCCCGGCCGGTGTTCTGGAAGACTGCAGCCATTCCGACATGCATGGCGTTACCTCCTGCTGGTTGCCGCATGGTAAACGGACGTTCACACGATTGGGAAGTGCCCGCCGATGCTTGATTCTGCCGTATTCGACCGTCATATCCGCCAGATGCGCACCCTGTTCGCCGCTCTCTCCTCGGTTGCTCTCCTGTCGTTCGGTCCCGTCCAGGTGCAGGCCCAGGCGCCTGCCCTCGCCCAGGCGCCGGCCTCCAATCCGCAGGTTGCCGAGGTCGAACGCTACTTCAACGGCATCCGCACCATGCAGGCCCGCTTCGTCCAGTCAAACCCGGGTGGTACGGTCGTGCAGGGCACGCTGTCGGTGAGCCGGCCCGGCCGCATGCGCTTCGAGTACGATCCGCCCTCGCAGCTCAAGATCGTCGCCGACGGCAGCCAGGTGACGATGTGGGACATCGCCAACCGCGACTTCGGCCAGTGGCCGATCGGCTGGACTGCCGCTTCCTTCCTGGTACGCGAGCCGATGGTGCTGCAGGGCGGCGACCTCACGGTCGAGAAGGTCGAGCGAACAGACGGGATGCTGCAGCTCACCATGAGCCAGACCCGCAAGCCGAACGAGGGCAAGGTCATTGTGCGCCTCGGCGAAAACCCCATGGTGCTGCGCGGCTGGTCGATCATCGACAGTCGGGGCCAGCGGGTCGACGTTTCACTGAACGGCCTGCAGACCGGGCTGCCGCTCGCCGCCTCCCTGTTCAAGTTCGATGGTCCGGACGCGGGCGCCATTCGGCGCGGCGCCAATTGAGTCTATAGTCCCCGCCGGAACTGGCGTGGGGATCTGAAGACGTGAGTGGACTGACGGTGAGGGCCTCGACCGAGGCCGATGTGGCGCGGTGCGCCGAAATTTACGGACATCATGTGCTGCACGGCACGGCCTCCTTCGAGGTCGATCCGCCAGACCTCACGGAGATGAGGAAGCGCCGCGCCGCGGTCCTCGACCTCGGCCTTCCCTATATCGTGGCCGAGAAGGAAGGGCGCCTGTTGGGCTACGCCTATGCCGGCCTCTACCGCACGCGCCCGGCCTACCGTTTCACCGTCGAGAACTCGATCTACATCGACAAGGATGCCGTGGGGCAGGGCGTCGGCAAGGCGCTGCTGGTGCCGCTGATCGACCTGTGCGCCCGCGACGGCCGGCGCCAGATGATCGCGGTCATCGGCGACTCCGCCCATGTGGCGTCGATCAACCTCCACGCCTCCTGCGGCTTTGCGATGGTGGGCACCTTGAAGAGCGTGGGCTTCAAGTTCGGCCGCTGGCTCGACAGTGTCCTCATGGAACGGCCGCTCGGACCGGGGGATACGACGCTGCCGGGAGCGGCAGAATAATAACAAGGGGGCAAGGGACGCCATGAGGCTGATCGACTATTTCGACCGCGGCGCCGATCTCTATCCAGATCGGCATTGCCTGCATGATGGCACCCAGGGCTGGACTTATCGCGAGGTGCGCGCCCAGACTCATCGCGTCGCCAACGGGCTGCTGGCCATGGGGCTCGGACGAGGCTCGAAAGCCGCAGTCTACAGTCCCAACCATGCGGCGGCCTACGCCTGCCTGCTGGGCATCGTGCGCGCTGGCGTCACCTGGGCACCGGTCAACGCGCGCAACGCGCTGGAGGAGAACCTCTACATCCTGAACAACACCGATGTGGAGGTGCTGTTCTACCATTCGAGCTTCGAGGGCTACCTCGCGCGCATCCGCGAGGCCTGCCCGCGCATCACCGGCTTCGTCTGCATCGACACGCCGTCCTTCGAGACATGGCTGGCGGCGCAGAAGGAAGAGGCGCCGGACCTGCCCGACGCGCCGGACGACGTCGCGTTCCTTGCCAGTTCGGGCGGCACCACGGGCCGCCCGAAGGGCGTGCAGATCACCAACCGCAACATCGAGACGATGAACTCGATCTTCTGGGCCTGCATGCCGGTGAAGTCGCCGCCGGTCCACCTGATGGTGGCGCCGATGACGCATGCGGCGGGCGTCTGCTCATTCCCGCTGTTGCCCTTCGGCGGCACCAACATCTTCATGGGCACGGCCGATCCCGGCGGCATTCTGGCCGCAATCGAGACGCACAAGGTGACGCATGTCTACATGCCACCGACCCTGATCTACATGCTTCTCGCGCACCCCGACGTGGGCAAATACGACTACAGTTCGCTGCAGCACCTCGTCTATGCCTCGGCGCCGATGTCGGTCGACAAGCTGGTCGAGGCGGTGAAGGTGTTCGGCCCGGTGCTGACCCAGACCTACGGCCAGGCCGAGGCCTGCATGATCTGCACGTTCTTCTCACCGGATGATCACTTGGCGGCCCTGGAGGGCAACAAGCGCCACCGGCTCGCGAGCTGCGGCAAGGTCTCGCCGCTGGTGCGGCTCGAGGTGATGGACGATCACGGCACGCTTCTGCCGCGCGGCCAGCGTGGGGAGATCGTCGTGCGCGGCGGCCTCGTGATGAAGGGCTATTACAACAACGTCGAGGCGACCGCGGAGGCCTCGGCCTTCGGCTGGCACCATACCGGCGACATCGGCGTCATAGACGAGGACGGCTTCGTCTATATCGTCGATCGCAAGAAGGACATGATCATCTCTGGCGGCTTCAACGTCTTTCCCGGGGAGGTCGAGCAGGTCCTGTGGAGCCATCCCGCCGTGCAGGATTGCGCGGTGATCGGCATTCCCGACGAGAAGTGGGGCGAGGCGGTGAAGGCCGTCGTCGAGCTGAAGCCCGGTATGACCGTCAAGGCCGATGAGCTGATCCAGCTTGCCAAGGAGAAGCTCGGCGGCGTCAAGGCGCCGAAGTCGGTCGACTTCGTCGGCACATTGCCGCGCAGCCCCGTCGGCAAGGTGCTGAAGAAGACGTTGCGCGAGCCGTACTGGGCCGGACACGAGCGGAAGATCTGATGCGGGACTGGCTGCGGCGTCTCCCGCCCAACGTGCAGGGGGCGCTGTGGCTGGTGAGCGGCGGCTTCATCTTCACCTCGACGGGCGTGATGATCCGCCTGCTTTCGGAGCAGATCGAGAGCGTCCAGACAGCGTTCTTCCGCGCGATTCTCTCGGTGATTATGCTGCTGCCGCTGATGATGACCGGCAAAGTGAAGCCCTGGCTCAGCCGGCGCATCAAGGGGCATTTCTGGCGCACCTTCATGGGCACCACGTCGATGGTGCTGGGCTTCTACGCCATCTCGATGCTGCCGCTGGCCGACGCCACGGCCATCGCCTTCTCGCAGCCGCTCTTTTCCGTGGTGGTGGCGGCCGTCATCGCCAAGGAGAAGGTCCGCTGGCGGCGCTGGACCGCCACGGTCGTGGGCTTCATCGGCGTGCTGGTCATGGTGCGCCCGGGCGAGGGCAGCCTGCAGCTCGGCGCGCTGGTGGCGCTGGCCAACGCCGCCTGCGTCGCCATCTCGATCCTGCTGGTGAAGCGGCTCTCTGATTCCGAATCGCCGCTGATGATCCTGACCCAGTTCGCGATCTTCTCGACCCTGCTCCTGGCGCCGCCGGCGCTGTGGGTGTGGCGCTGGCCCGACCTGTTCGGCTGGGTGTTGGCGGTCGGCATCGCGTCGACCGCCACGGTCGGTCAATATTTCTGGGTGCAGGCTTTCAAGGCCGGCGAAATGTCGGCCATCGCACCGTTCGAGTACATGCGCCTGCCCTTCGCGGTGTTCATGGGCTGGCTGATGTGGAACGAGATGCCGGTCGTCTGGACCTATGTCGGCGCAGCCATCGTCATCGCCTCGGCGCTCTACATCGCCCATCGCGAGCATGTGGTTGCGCGCGAGCGACGGCGTGCCACTGCGGTCAGCCCGCCGGAGAAGCCTCCGTCCGGCCCTGCTCCTTGAGCAGCCAAGCCCGGGCCCGGGCGCGGTGGTCTTCAGTAATGTGCATGCGGGCGGCGGTGAAGGCCGCGACCAGGATCGCCGCATCGTCGGTGAATCCCAAGCCCAGAAGCAGGTCGGGAATGGCGTCGAATGGCAGCACGAAATAGGCCAGCGCTCCGAACAGGGTCGCGCGGATCGGCAGCGGCGTGGCGCTGTCGCTGGCACAATAAAAGGCAGCGACCGCGTCCTCGGTGAAGGGCACGCGGCCCAGGGTGCGGCGGGCCTTGTGCCAGAAATTCCGGCGGACGGTGTCTTCGTTCCGGGCGAGGTCGGCGGTGTCGCTCATGCCGGGAGACGTTGGGTCGGTGGGCCCGCTTGGCAAGGGGGCTGGAAATGCTAAAAGCGCCCAACCACGGAGGATACGAATGAACGTCAAGGGGCAGGCCGCCATAGTCACGGGCGGCGCGTCGGGTTTGGGCGGCGCGACGGCATCGGCACTGGCGGCCGCGGGCGCCAAGGTCGCCATCTTCGACCTGCAGGACGAGCTGGGCGAGCAGAAGGCCAGGGAAATCGGCGGTCTCTTCGTCAAGACCAATGTCGCCGACGCGGCCAGCGTCGAGGCCTCGGTGAAGACGGTCGTCGAGAAGCTGGGCACGCCGCGCGTCGTCGTGAACTGCGCCGGCATCGGCCGGTCCGGCCGCACGATCTCCAAGTCCGGTCCGCACGACCTGGCGATGTTCAGCCAGGTCATCCAGGTCAATCTGATCGGCACCTTCAACGTGATCCGCATCGCGGCCTACGCCATGAGCCAGTCGGAGCCGCTGGACGGCGGCGAGCGCGGCGTCATCGTCAACACCGCCTCGGTCGCGGCGTTCGACGGCCAGATCGGCCAGGCGGCCTATTCGGCCTCGAAGGGTGGCGTCGTCGGCATGACCCTGCCGATCGCACGCGACCTCGCGAGCCTCGGCGTACGCGTCTGCACCATCGCGCCGGGCCTGTTCCTCACGCCGATGATGATGAGCCTGCCCGCGGAAGCGCAGAAGAGCCTGGGCGCCCAGGTACCGTTCCCGTCGCGCCTCGGCGACCCGAGGGAGTACGCCCAGCTCGCCATGAGCATCGTCGAGAACCCCATGCTGAACGGCGAGACGATCCGTCTCGACGGCGCCATCCGCATGGCGCCGAAGTAGACGGTCAGGAGGGCGTGTCGATGCGGTTTCCGACGTTGCTGACGGCGGCGGTCGTGTTGGCCGCCGTCGCCACTCCCGCCAACGCCGAGCCACGCTGGCTCGCCTGCAAGGTCACCGACCAGGGCGGGCAGGTGCGCAATTTCAGTGTCGTGTTCGACGACCGGCGCAACACGGTCGGGGTCTGGGATGGAACGTCGATGGCCGACGGTACGAGCGTGGTCATCACGTTCCAGGCGCTGCGGGCGACCTTTCCCAATTTCTCGATGACCTACAACCGCAACGACGGTGCCTTCTCGATGACGCCGCTCGGAGCCAACTATGGCGGCCTGCTGCATGGGGAGTGCCGCCGCAGTTTGCCGCCGCCCGGCGTTCCCGCCGAGCGGCGTTAGCGACGCTTTCGTCAGTAGCCGAGATCGGCCGGCTGCTCGCAGCGCAGGTCGGCGACGCTGTTCTCCGTCGCCTGGCGACCCGGCGTCGTCTGGCCGTTGCAGGTGTAGCGGATGCGGAGCGTCTTACTGAGGCGATCGGGCATGCCGAAGATATAGGCCATCGCCGGCACCTGGCAGCGGGTCGGGCCGCTGCCACAGATGTCGCGGACCTGCTGGGTGACGTCGATGGTCGAGGACGGGCCGCCCCACGAGGCTTCGAGGATATCGATCCGACGCGGCACGATGGGCGCCTGGCCGACGCAGGCCATGCGGACCTTGAAGGTCGGCGGCGCGACCTCGGCCAGCACGAAGTTCTGGGGCTGACAGGTCCAGATCACGGTGAGCTTTTTGGCTAGGTCCGCGCGGTTGTCGTTGAAGGCGGGTCCGTTGGCGAACACGTCGCAGGGATAGCCACCGGGGCAGGTGACCATGCTGGTCACGTCGGCGCCGGGTCCTGCTTGCGGGAGACCCCAGTAGGCGCGCTTGATCTGCGCCGTCGACTGCACCACCACCCGCGAGCCTTGGCTGCACGCCACGGCCGTACCCACGACGGCCATTGCCAGAAGAATTAGACGACCCCAAGCCATGAAACCCCCGGTCAATAACTGCACTGCCAATCCCAATTTCCCATGGGGAAACTAACGTCCAGGCGCGGTCGCGGCAATCGGCCAAGCTTGACACTATTTGCACTGCTATTAAGAGTGAAGGCGATGGGGATCGCGATCTCCCCACGAGGCGACAGCCGAAGCATCGCGTCCTGCCAGGTTCACAAAGGACGCCGCCATGCCCTCGCCCAACGCGATTTCCGCCGACAAGCTCGCCCGCCTTCTCGGGCGTCCCGATTCCCCTTCACTGATAGACGTCCGGACCGACGAAGATTTCGGCGCCGATCCGCGGCTCGTGCCAGGCGCCGTTCGTCACCCCTGGAACGAGGTCCCGGCCTGGGGGCCGGCCTTTGCCGGCACCGGCCGGTCGGCCGTGGTGATCTGCAAGAAGGGCCTGAAACTCAGCCAGGGGACCGCCGCCTGGCTTCGCCATCTGGGCGTCCCGGCCGACGTGCTCGAAGGCGGCATGGTCGCGTGGCAGGCGGCGAGCCTGCCGACCGTCCCCGTCGAGAATCTGCCGCGGCGCGACGCGCAGGGTCGCACGGTGTGGGTCACCCGCAGCCGGCCGAAGGTCGACCGCATCGCCTGCCCGTGGCTGATCCGGCGCTTCGTCGATCCGCAGGCGGTGTTCCTCTATGTCGCGCCCTCGGACGTGCTCGATGTCGCCGACCGATTCGGCGCGACGCCGTTCGACGTCGACCACGAGGATGTGCACTGGAGCCATCGCGGCGAGCGTTGCACGTTCGATCTCATGGTCGAGGAATTCGGCCTGGAGACCCCGGCCCTGAAGCGCCTGGCCACGATCGTGCGCGGCGCCGACACCGGCCGGCCGGACCTCGCCCCCGAATCGGCGGGCCTGCTGGCCGCCTCGCTGGGCCTGTCGCGCATGTTTGCCGACGACCTCGCGCAACTCGAAGCGGGGCTAACCCTCTACGATGCCTTCTACCGCTGGTGCCGCGACGCCGTTGACGAAGGACACGACTGGCCGCCGACCGCGAGGAAGTCATGAGCGAAGTGAAAGCGCACGGCGTCCCGTTTGACGAGGCGATGAAGGTCTGGCTACGCGTTGCGGCCCTGTCCTTTGGTGGGCCCGCCGGCCAGATCTCGGTGATGCACCGCATCATCGTCGAGGAAAAGAAGTGGATCGGCGAGCAACGGTTCCTGCAGGCGCTGAACTACTGCACCCTGCTGCCCGGTCCCGAGGCGCAGCAGCTCGCGACCTACATCGGCTGGCTGATGCACCGGACGGCGGGGGGCCTGCTGGCCGGCACGCTGTTCGTGCTGCCCGGCTTGGTGGCCATCATGGCGTTGTCATGGGTCTACGTGCTGCTAGGCAAGGTCACCTTGGTGCAAGGCCTGTTCTTCGGGCTCAAAGCCGCCGTGCTGGTCATCGTGATCGAGGCGGTGATCCGGGTGGGGCGGCGGGCGCTACGCAACAACTCCATGCGCCTTTTGGCGGCTGCGGCCTTCGTCGCGATCTTCTTCTACGGCGTGCCGTTTCCGCTGATCGTCATCGCAGCGGCACTGATCGGCTTCATCGCCACGAAGTTTGGCAGGTCGGAGTTCCAGGCGAGTGGCCATGGCGCCGGCCATGTCGGACTGGGGGATGCACAATCGTTGCTGGGCGAGGCGACCCCCGAACATGCCAGACCCAACCTCGTCTGGACGCTGGCTATCGGCGCCATTTTTCTCACGCTGTGGTTGGCTCCGGTCGGCCTGCTGTGGCTCCTGCGCGGACCCGACGACGTCTTCACGCAGATCGCGGTGTTTTTCAGCAAGATGGCCGTGGTGACGTTTGGCGGCGCCTACGCCGTGCTGGCCTATGTCGCGCAACAGGCGGTCGAACAATATGGCTGGGTCACCGCCGGCGAGATGCTGGACGGGCTGGGACTGGCCGAGTCGACGCCCGGGCCGCTGATCATGGTGACGCAGTTCGTCGGTTTCCTCGGCGCCTGGCGCGACCCCGGGGGGCTACCCCCGCTGCTGGCCGGAACGCTGGGCGGACTGCTCACCACCTGGGTCACGTTCGTGCCCTGCTTCCTGTGGATCTTCGTCGGCGCGCCCTATGTCGAGGCGCTGCGGTCCAACAAGGCGCTGTCGGGGGCGCTGGCGGCCATCACCGCGGCGATCGTGGGCGTGATCCTGAACCTCGCGGTCTGGTTCGGGCTGCAGGTGCTGTTCGGCGAGCTGCGCCACATCAGCCTGCTCGGCGCCACCGTCGACGTGCCGGTGCTGGGGTCGGCGAACGTCGCCGCCATTGCGCTGGCGGCGGCCTGTGCGGTTGCTGTATTCCGCTTCCGCTTCGGGATGATCCCGGTTCTGCTGGCCAGTTCGATGGCCGGCATCGTCTACGCATTGATGCTATAGGAACCCAATGACCGACACCCTCCCCGACCGACTGTCCACCAATCCCAAGAGCCCGCACTATGACGAGGCGCTCCTCCAGCGCGGCATCGGCATCAGGTTCGACGGCCAGGAGAAGACCAACGTCGAGGAGTATTGCGTGAGCGAGGGCTGGATTCGTGTGGCCGTCGGCAAGACGGTCGACCGCAAGGGCAATCCGCTGACGATCAAGCTCAAGGGCACGGTCGAGCCGTTCTTCGAGGCCAAGAAATTCTAAAGGAGGCTGAATGACACGGCCGCGCGCGGATGAAGATTCGCCCAAACGCCTGCATCGGCGCGACGTGTTGGGAGGCATGGCACTTCTCGGCGGTTCTCTGCCCGCAGCCGCGCCGGCCGGGGCCCAGACCGTGAAGGTCCGCCTAGGCACGGCGACGCCGGGCGGCGGCTTTCCCGTCTATGGTGCGGCCTTCGTCGAAGGCGTGCGGCGCTTCGATCCTGCGCTGGAGATCGAGGCGATCAACACCAAGGGCAGTACCGAGAACGTGCCAATGCTCGAGGCCGGCACGCTCGACATTGCCCTCGTCCAGGGCGAGGTCGTCCATGCGGCGCTGCAGGGCGTGGGCCGCGCGCCGGCCGACCTGCGTATGCTGACCGCGATGTATCCGACCGCCGGCATGTTCGTCGTTCGGGCCGATTCGCCCTTTCGCACCATCGCCGATCTCAAGGGCAAGCCGATCGCCTGGGGCGCCGGTGGTTCGGGCCTGGTGATCCTGGGCCGCTACGCCATGGACGGGCTGGGCCTCGATGCCGCCAAGGACTTCCAGCCGATCTATCTCGAGCGCGCCGGCGATGGCCCGGCGATGGTGCTCGACGGTCGGGCAGCCGCGCTGTGGGGTGGCGGCAACGGCTGGCCGGGCTTCATGACCGTGGCCAGGAGCAAGGAGGGCGCCCGCTTCATCGCGCCGGACGCCGAAGAGATCCGACAGATCCTCGCCAAGCATCCGTTCCTCAAGCCCGTCACGCAGCCCGCTGGAAGTTTTCCCGGCCAGGCCGCCGCCATACCCTCTGTTGGTTCCTGGAGTTTCGTGCTCGCTCGTCCCGGGCTGGACGAGACCGTGGTCTACCGAATGGTCAAGGCGCTGCACGCCCTGCAGCAGGTCGGCAATCCGCCGCCGCAACTCGTCGACACCACGGCGGCCAATACGGTCGCCGTGGTGCCCGCGCGCGAGAAACTGCATCCCGGTGCCGCGCGATTCTACCGGGAGATCGGGTTTCTCCCGTAACCATTGACGGACTGCCGCGTTTCCCGTCTGGAAACGATGGAGCACGTCATGGAGAAGGCCAAGGACAAGATCGAGGGCGAAGGCAGCTACACCGCCACCGCCGACTACAACAAGCGAACCGCCGAGTTCCTGAAGAAGGAGAAGGTCGACGGCGCCGCCCGCGAGGCCGCGAAGGCGCTCGATGGCGAAGAAGGCGCTTCGCTCCAGGCTGCCGAGGCCCAGGGCAAGGCAGGCGATCCCAAGGGGCAGGGCGCGGCCAAGACGAAGTAGCAAGTTACTCCGGCTTCAACAGTCCCCTCTTCGCGAGGTCGCCGATACCGGCATCCTCAGTCTTGAGGAAAGCGGCGAATGCCTCCGGCGTCGATGGGCGGACCGTCGCGCCCAGTTCGGCGAACTTCTGCTTGATCGCCGCGTCGTCGAGCGCGGCGAGTACGGCGCCGTTGAGCGTCGCGATGATCGCGGACGGCGTGTCGTGCCTGACGAAGAGGCCCAGCGTCGTGCCGCCATCGAAGGGCGCACAGCCGGCTTCGGCCAACGTCGGCACGTCGGGCACTTCCGGGGCGCGCTTCTCCCCGACCACGACCAGCGCGCGCAGCTTGCCCGACTTGATGTGCGGCAGCGAGCTGCTGAGCTGGTCGACATAGCTGTCGATCTGCCCCGCCAGTACGTCATTCAGACCGACGCCCGAGCCGCGATAAGGCACGATCGCGAAGCTCACTTTCTCATTCTCCTGGATGCGCAGGATGTCGGTATGGTTCGGCGTCCCGTTGCCGGCGTGGCCCATGCTGATCGTGCCGGGCTTTGCTTTGGCCGCCGCCAGCAACGACTGCCAGTCCTTCAATCGGCTGTTGGTTGGCACGACCACGATCATGGGTACCGTGCTCAGCATGCTCACCGGAGCGAACGACTGCACCATCGACGGCTTACCGGCCATGAGCGGCGAGACATAGAGCGTCCCGAAGGCCGCAATCACCATCGTATAGCCATCCGCGGGCGCCTGCAGCACAAGCTCCTGGCCGACCACCCCGCCTGCGCCGGGACGATTGTCGATTAGAACCGGCTGTGCGAGCTTGCGCGACATTCCTTCGCCCGCGAGGCGCGCGGTGACGTCGGCATTGCCGCCGGCGGCGAAGGGAACGACGAGGCGAAGCGGCTTGGTCGGGAAGGACTGGGCCCGCGTGCCGAAGCCGGTTGCCAGGGCGGTCGTCGCCGCGAGTCCGCCGAGCAGGAATTGCCGCCGCTGTTCCATGATGCATTTCCTCCGTTGTCTATTGAGGGAAGCATCCGCCCGGATGCCGGGCTGGGCTACACGAATTGCCGGCGCCTTTCGCGGCCCGAAAGAGTCACTCCGCCGCGCGCGCCGTCAGCCGGTCGAGCTCGACGAGTTCGGCCCGCTGCTTGGGCAGGGCACCGGGATACTCGTTCTGCAGGAAGGCGATCAGCTTCTCGCGCATTTCGCAGCGAAGGTCCCAGGCCTCGGGCGAAGTCCGCGCGCTCACCAGGCAGCGCAGTTGCAGGGCCCGGTCGTTGCTGTCGACGACCTGCAGGTTCACGACCTGGCCGTCCCATAGCTTCGAGGCCTTCGCGAGCTCCTCGAGCTTTGCGCGGATGCTAGTCACTGGCACCGTGTAGTCCACCCAGAGCATCACCGATCCAATCAGGTCGGTCGTCTGACGCGTCCAGTTCTGAAAGGGCTTTTCCAGGAAGTAGGAGAGCGGGACGACCAGCCGCCGCCAGTCCCAGATCTTGATGACCACGTAGGTGCCGGTGATTTCCTCGATCCATCCCCACTCGCCCTCGACGATGACAGCGTCGCCGATGCGGATGGGCTGGGTGAGCGCGATCTGTATGCCGGCGAACAGGTTCGTGAGCAGCGGCCGCGCCGCGAGACCGACCACGAGGCCGGCGGCGCCCGCGGAGGCGATCAGGCTCACGCCGTACTGCTTCACCGATTCGAAAGTCATCAGCGCGGCCGCCACGGTAATGACGACGACGACCGTCGCCGCCACCCGCCGAAGCACGCGCACCTGGGTCAGGTGCTTGCGCCCCAGCGGATCGCCGTTGAAGTCGATGTCGGTGCGGCGAAGGTAGAAGTCGGAGGCCAGCGTGATGGCCGCCGTGCAACTCCATCCCAGCAGGAGAATGAAGGCCACGATCAGCCAATGTCCGATCGTCGCCTTGCCTTCGCTTTCCAGCGGCACCAGCGGCAGGGTGAGGGCGACGGTGAATATCACGAGGGCGGCTCGAAGCAGCGCTTGCGTGGCGTTCACAAGCGAGTGCAGGAACTGGTAGGACGCAGGAATGAGCCAGCGCAACAGGCGCATGGCGAGGCCGTGCAACGTGACTGCAACACCGGCGGCCAGCAGCAGGAAGGCCAGGGAAATGGCCCAGTTCGGCGCCAGTGCGGCAACGCGATCCAGCCAGGAAAGAGGGTTTTCCAGCGGATTCTCCATGGCCCGCAACGTCGACTGCGAAGCGTAGTTCCCCGATCGCTGTCTTCGACTCCTCGGGTCGGGGGCGGACAAGCAGGCGACGTTTCGCCGGCAACCACCTTCTCGCGACCGGCATTGCTTTGGTGAACCCCAAGCGAGAGGAGCGATGCCATGCGAGTGAGCGAGGCGATGACGCGCGACGTCTGCGTTGCGAGGCCGGACCACACCATAGAGGAGGCCGCCCGGATGATGCTCGCGATCGATGTCGGCCTGCTGCCGGTTGGCGACGACGACCGGCTGGTCGGCATGATCACGGACCGTGACATAGCCGTTCGCGGGATCGGCACCGGCAAGGGCCCCACGACCGAAGTGAGCGAGGTCATGACGCCGGACGTGAAATACTGCTTTTCCGACGAGGACACCGCCCACGTCGCTAGGAACATGGGCGACTTGCAGGTGCGGCGCCTGCCGGTGGTCGATCGCGACAAGCGTCTGGTCGGCATCCTGTCGCTGGCCGACGTTGCGTCCCATGAGAATGATGGCCGTCGGGTCGGCAATGCCCTGCGCGAGATCGCCCAGCCGGGAGGCGAGCACAATCAGGGTGAGGAGGAGCGGGGGAGGGGTATGTGAGTTCGCCGCAAGCTCGGTAACCGCGAGGTGTAGGTCGGCGGGACTGGTGCGTTCGTGGAGATCGGGCCCTGTTCAACTGCGACTTCCGCCGACCAGCTCGCAATCAAGCTGGTCGGCATCGCGGCAATGATCACCCGCGCGGCGGCCAACTGCTACGCTGCGCGCGGTGGCGTGTGATCTAGTTGCTGTTCTGCAGGTGCCTCAGCACATAACGTCGGCCATCGCGTTCGACATCGAAGCGGACTCGATCGCCTGCGCTCAGACCTTTCAGGAGCGCGGGGTCTTCTACGGCAAATACCCGCACTCCGCCCTCCGGAAGCAGAGGCAGGGGGCGATACTCCAGCGTGATCCGACCCGCGGCAGGATCGACGGCGACGACTCGACCGCTGCCGAGAGGTGTGTCGTCCGGCACTTCGGCCGTACAACTCTGAATATCCGCGTCGCCCTCCGCGTCGGCAAAGCTCGGCAGGGTGGCTGCCGAAAGCGGCGCGACGACGAAGGGTGAAAACGCCAGCGCGGCAAGGGCCGCTGCAAGGGTAAAGGACTTGGTCGACATCGGGCTGAACTTTCCAGAGGTGAACGCTTCTTAGGGCTTCAATCTGGGGCGGCTCTCCCTGATTTCCAGTGGTTACGGGCCGGTTACGGAACGACGATCACGCCGGTCACAGCTCCGAAGGCGCCTGATTTGCGGGGCTGATCAATTTGCGTGGCGCCAGTAGGTAAACTCGAGTTGAACACGGTTGAGACTTTCGCCGGCCCTCAGGCGACGGAGTCTATGACCTTGGCCAGCGCCACGTCCTTCTCCGACAGGCCACCGGCGTCGTGCGTGCTGAGTACGATCTCTACCTTGTTGTAGACGTTCGACCATTCCGGATGATGGTCTGCCTTTTCCGCGGCCATGGCCACGCGGGTCATGAAGCCCCAGGCTTCGTTGAAGTCGGCAAACCTGAAGCTCTTCTGAAGGGCGTCGCGGCCGCGCACCTTCTTCCATCCCTTGATCGAGGCCAGGGCCTGGGTACGGGCCTTGCCGGCGAGTTTGGCGGTCATCTGGTGTCTCCTCGGTTGGCGTGAAGCTTGCCTCATCGCGGGGCAGCAGCCTAGGCTCGCTCCAATAAACCGGAGGCTTTCTTGAAAATCACCCGTCGTACTGCCCTGCTTTCGACCACAGCCGCCGCACTCGGCGCCGCGGCTGCCGTCCCGCAAGCTTTCGCCCAGAAGAATGCGGACCAGCTGCGCATCCTGTTCAACGATGCCGTGCCCAACGTCGACATGTATTTCAACAGCCAGCGCACCGGCCTGATCCTGGCGCACCAAGCCTGGGACATGCTGGTGCATCGCGATCCGGCGACCTTCGAGATCAAGCCGTCGCTGGCCACAGACTGGAAGTTCACCGACGACAACACGCTCGATCTCACGATCCGTCAGGGCGTGAAGTTCCACGACGGCAGCACGCTCTCGCCCGACGACGTCGTCTACACGATCAACATGGCCGCCGATCCTGCGTCCAAGGTCGCGACTCCGTCGAACTACGCCTGGATCGACAAGGCCGAGAAGACCGGCGACTGGACCGTGCGCATCAAGATGAAGCGACCGACGCCGGCAGCGCTCGAATACCTCGCCATGGTGACACCGATCCATCCCAAAGCCTATCGCGAGAAGGTCGGGCCCGAGGGCTTCTCGGCCAAGCCGGTCGGCGCTGGCCCGTACAAGATCGTCAGGAACGAGCAGGGCAAGGAAGTCTTCTTCGAGCGCTTCGACGACTACTGGAAGGGCTCGCCCAAGGGCGTCCCGGCGATCAAGAAGCTGCATGTCCGCTTCGTGCCCGATCTTGCCACCGCGGTGACCGAGCTGCTGGCTCAGCGTGCCGACTGGATCTGGAACATCAATCCCGACCAGGCGAACGACATCAACAAGATGCCGTTCCTGCAGGCCGTACGTCAGGAATCGATGCGGGTCGGCTACCTCTCGATCGATGCCGCCGGCCGTACCGGCGCCGACAATCCGTTGACCAAGCTCAAGGTGCGCCAGGCCATCTGGCATGCCGTCGACCGCAAGCAGTTCGCCGACAAGCTGGTCGGCGGCGGCAGCCGCGTGCCGCCGGCACCGTGCTTCCCGAGCCAGTTCGGCTGCGATGCCGACGCCGCCGTGAAGTACGACTTCGATCCGGCGAAGGCCAAGGCGCTGCTGGCCGAGGCAGGATATCCCAACGGGTTCGACGTCGAGTTCGTGACCTACGTGCAGCCGACCTCGTGGCCGGCGTCGGTGCAGAGCTATCTTCAGGCCGTCGGCATTCGCGCCAAGATCACCCAGCTCCAGGTCGCGCCGGCCATCCAGAAGGCCCAGAAGGGCGAAGCGCCGCTCTACATGGGAAGCTGGGGGAGCTACTCGATCAACGACGTCTCGGCGATCATGCCTGTGATGTTCGGTGCCGGTGCGCTCGACAACTACTCGAAGGATCCGGAACTGGAGAAGCTGATCGCCGAAGGTGGGTCCACCTCCAACAGCGAGGCCCGCAAGAAGGCCTATTCCGCCGCGATCAAGATCGCGACCGAGAAGGCCTACTGGCTGCCGATCAACACCTATGTGAATACCTACGCCTTCTCGAAGGGCCTGGAGTTCAAGACTTTCCCGGACGAGTTGCCGCGCTTCTACTTCGCGAAGTGGAAGTGACGCGCGCAAGCGCGTCACTTCCATCCCGGGCGTAGCCGAGGAATCTTGTCCGCAGCGGGCAAGGTCTCTCCATCTTCGCTTCGCTCCGGTCGAGACGACAGAGACTTAAGAAGCCAGCAGACACTCCACGCCGCCGCCGGGCCGAGGCCTGAGCGGCGGCATTTGCGTCGAGCAGCGCGGTTCTGCGACCGGGCAGCGCGGATGGAAGCGGCAGCCAGGCGGGATGTTGGCGGGGTCGGGCATGACGTCGCCCAGGCCGACATCGGGCACCCCAAGGCCGGGCTCGGGCGTCAGCACCGAGGCCAGCAGCGCCTGCGTATAGGGATGCTCCGGCTGGTGGAACAGCGCCTGCGTCGGCCTCTTCTCGACGATGCGGCCGAGATACATCACCGCCACCTCGCTCGCCACATGCTCGACCACCGCGAGATTGTGGCTGATGAACAGGTAGGTCAGGCCCAGGTCACGCCGCAGTTCGGCCAGCAGGTTCAGGATCTGCGCCTGCACCGAGACGTCGAGTGCCGAGGTCGGCTCGTCGCAGACGACGATGCGCGGCCGCAGCACGAGCGCGCGCGCGATGGCGACGCGTTGGCGCTGGCCGCCGGAGAGTTCGGCCGGCAGGCGGTTGCCCATCTCGCCGGGCAGGCCCACACGCTCCAGCATTTCGTCGACGCGTTTGGCGATCTCGGCGCGCGAGAAAGTGCCCTGCGCCTGCAGCGGCATCGCCACGATGTCGCGCACGCGGGTCAGCGGGTTGAGCGAGGAGAAGGGGTCTTGGAACACCGGCTGGATCAGGCGTGCGCGCGCCTTGCGGTCCATGTCGACGATCCGCTGGCCTTCGACGGCGATGTCGCCGGAATCGGGCGTGAGCAGGCCCAGGATCAGGCGGGCGAGGGTGGACTTGCCACAACCCGACTCGCCCACGACGCCCAGCACGCCGCCCGGAGCCACCGCGAAGGAGACCCCGTCGACGGCGACGACGTGGCGATCCTTGCCCAGGATACCGCCCGAGACACGGAAGGTCTTGCCGACCGATTTGAGTTCGATCGCCGGGAGGGTTGTTGTCGCGGTCATGGAGCCAGCCGGCAAAGATAGTCGTGGCCCGGCGCCGCGGTCTGGTGCGGGACGGTATGGGCGCAGGTCGCGTCGGCGAAGCTGCAGCGATCGCGGAAACCGCAGCCTTCGAAGCCCGGCCCGATGCGCGGCACGGTGCCGGGAATGGAGCCCAGCGGCTCGTCCTGGCGCTGCTTGCCCGGTACCGGCACGCAGCGCAGCAGGCCCTGCGTATAGGGATGCTTGGGGTCGGCGAAGAGCTGCGCGGTGGCCGCGCTCTCGACCACTTCACCTGCATACATCACCGAGACGCGATGAGCGATGCGGGCCACGATGCCGAGGTCGTGGGTGATCAGCAGCAGGCCGAGACCGAGGTCGCGCTGGAGCTGCGCCAGCAGGCGCAGGATCTGCGCTTGAACCGTGACGTCGAGCGCCGTGGTCGGCTCGTCGGCGATCAGGAGCTGCGGTTCACACATCAGTGCCATGGCGATCATCACCCGCTGCCGCAGGCCGCCCGAGAGCTGGTGCGGAAATTGGCCGAGGCGAAGTCCCGGCGCGGTGATGCCGACCCGGCCCAGCAGGTCGGCCGCGCGGTCGGTGGCGACTCGCTGGCTCACCTTCTTGTGGCGGCGCATCACCTCGGTCATCTGCGAGCCGATCGTGTAGGCCGGATTGAGGCTGGTCATCGGCTCCTGGAAGATCATGGCCATGGCATTGCCGCGCAGCCGCGCCATGCCCCGGTCGTCGAGCTTCAGTAGGTCCTCATCCTGGAAGGTGAGGCGCTGTGCCGTGCGGTGGCCGCCACGCGCCAGCAGGTTCATGATCGCGAGCGCGGTCACCGACTTGCCGCAGCCCGATTCACCCACCAGGCAATGGGTTTCTCCGCGCTCCACGGTGAGCGAGGCGCCGCGTACCGCCGAGGTGCGGCCGCCGAACCCGACTTCGAGCCGTTCGATTTCGAGAAGCGCGCTCATGTGCGGGACCGGGTGCCGAAGGCGTCGCGCAAGCCGTCGCCCAGCAGGTTGATGCCGAGCACCAGCACGAACAGCGCCACGCCGGGGATCACGATCACCCAGGGACTGAAGAACATGTAGTCCTTGGCCTCGGCGATCATCAGGCCCCAGGATGGCAATGGCGGGGGAACGCCGAGTCCGAGGAACGACAGCGTCGCCTCGAGCAGGATGGCCAGCGCGACCTCGAGGGTCGCCACCACGACGAGGTGGCTCGCGATGTTCGGCAGGACCTCGCGCGACAGGACGCGGAAGCGCGAGCAGCCTGCGCACCAGGCGGCGGCGACGAAGTCGAGGTTGCGGACCTGCATCGAGGTCGAGCGCGCCACGACGGCGAAGCGGTCCCACAGCAACAGGCCGAGAGTCAGGACCAGCAGGGTCATCGAGGTGCCGAGCAGGCCCACGACGGCGAGCGCCACGAGCACGACAGGGATCGAGAGGCGAGTGGTGATGGCGAACAGTACGGCGTCGTCGATGCGGCCGCCGAAGAAACCGCCCAGCACGCCGATGGTGATCCCGATCAGGCCGGAGACGATCGTGACGGTGACCCCGATCAGCATCGAGATGCGGCACCCCCAGATCAGGCGCGAGAGATAGTCGCGGCCGAGCTGGTCGGTGCCGAGGATGAAGTCCGGATTGTGCCCTTCCATCCAGAACGGCACGAGCAGGCGGCGGTCGAGGTTCTGCGCAAACGGATCGTGCGGCACGAGCAGGGGGGCGAAGATCGCGCAGATGAGCGCGGCGCCGACGATGACGGCACCGATCCAGGTGCCCGCGCTTCTCCAGCCCCGGCGAGGGCCGGCGTTGATCGAAACGGCGGCGCTCATGCGCGCAGCCGCGGATCGAGCACGGCATTCAACAGGTCGGAGACCATTGTCAGGGCCACGTAGATGACGGCGAGCACCAGGACAACGGCCTGCACCACCGGAAAATCGTTCTTGGCGATGCTCTCCCAGGCGAGGAAGCCGACGCCATGCAGGGCGAAGACCTGTTCGATGACGATCGAGCCGCCCAGCATGAACCCGAGCTGCACGGCGGCGATGGCGACGACCGGAATGGCGGCGTTGCGCAGGGCGTGCTTCAGCAGGATCGAGGCGCGCGACAGGCCCTTGGCGCGCGCGGTGCGGATATAGTCGCTGGCCATGGCCTGGATCATGCCGGCGCGTGTGAGGCGGGTAAGGGCGGGCACCGCAGAGAAGGCGAGCACGACGCCCGGCATGACGAAATGCTCCCACGAACCTGTGCCCGAGATCGGCAGCCAGCCCAGGCTGAGGCCGAAGACGATCATCAGCAGGAGACCCAGCCAGAAGGAGGGCATCGCTTGGCCGATCAGGGCGATCATCTGCACCGCGCGGTCGAAGTTGGTGTTTTCTCGCACGGCGGCGAGGATGCCCATGGGGATGGAGATGAGGAGCGCGAGCGAGAGGCCTGTCAGGCCGAGCGTCAGGGTCACCGGCATGCGCTCGGCGATCAACGTCGAGACGCGCGTCTGGAAGAAATAGCTGTTGCCGAGATCGCCGGTCATCGCGCGTCCGACCCAGTCGAAGAACTGCTCGAGCACGGGGCGGTCGAGCCCGTAGGCCTTGCGCACCGCCTCGATGTCGGCCGCCGTGGCGTTGGGGCCGGCAATCGAGATCGCGAGGTCGCCCGACAGCCGTGTGAGGATGAAGGCGAGGGTCATGACCGTCGCAGCGACGAGAAAGGCCACGATGAGGCGGCGGAAAAGAAACTGGAGCATGTGCGCGGTGAGCTTAATGCGGATCGATCACGAAGGCGACCATGCGAATACCGCGCCAACTTCGGGATCGGAAGGTACACAAACGGTCACGACGGGGCGCTTGGCGTGGGCGCGCTCGTCCTATAAGGGGGAGTCATGCCGGTCTTCAACAATCCTCGGCGCGTGCCCTGTTTCGGCCTGGCGCCCACACTAGAGGATTTCGAAGCGATCGCCGCGGAGGCGCTCGCGACGATTCCCGAGGAATTCCGTCGGCATATCGGCAATGTGCGCATCCAGGTCGACGACTTCCCGTCCGACGAGGTCGAGAAGCAGATGGAGCTCGATACGCCGTTCGACCTGCTCGGTCTGTATCAGGGCGTGTCGATGATGGAGCGCGGCGCCGGCCACGTCGCCAACGACATCGACCGCATCTTTCTCTATCGGCGTCCCATCCTCGACTATTGGTGCGAATCGGGCGAGGACCTGCCGCACATCGTGCGCCATGTATTGATCCACGAGATCGGCCATCACTTCGGCCTCAGCGACGACGACATGGAAGCGATCGAGGCCAAGGCCGAAGAGGAATCGCAGCGCGTACAGCCGAGCGCTTGAGCTAGACCCGCATCGCCTCGCGATAGAGGCGCTCCGCATTGGTCCACTTGATCGCCTGCATGAAGGCCTCGATGTATTTCGCGAGATCGGTGCCGTAGTCGGCCGCGTAGGCGTGTTCGTACAGGTCCATCGTGAGCAGGGGTACGGCACCGGCCGGAGCCATCGAATCATTCTCGGCGCGGTAATTGAACAGCCGCTTGTCGCGCGGGGCGTAGGCCAGGATCGCCCAGCCGGTTCCGGAGGCCAGGGACTTGCCAATGCAGACGAATTCCGCCTTCCAGCGGTCGAGGCTTCCGAAATCTCGTGACAGGGCCTGGGCCAGAAGACCCGCGGGCTGCGTCGGCGCCTCGGCCAGTCCATCGAAATATATCTCGTGCAAGACCGTCGAATTCTGCGCGGCCTGCTCGTCCCGTTTCAGTTCGCCGAGTTTACCGGGCGGCACGGCGGAAAAGTCGAGCTTGGCCAATTCTTCCCCGACGGCATTCAGCATCTTCACCGCGTCCGCATAGTCCTTGTCATGGTGGTTGCGCAGAAGATCGGCCGACAGGCCCTTTACCTTCTCGGGGTTCAGGGTCAGTGGCTTGGGCGTCGCCTTCAATACGGGCACGGCGGTCGCCACCTGGGGAGGCATCTGCTGGGCGCGTGCGCCAATCGCGACGGCGCCAGCCAACAGGCCCGCGCCCACAGCCAGGGCGCGGCGGGAGATGTCGGTCATGGGGCCTCCTGCTTGTTCGCAGGAACAACGCCGGTCAGGGAGAGGAGTTGCGACGGACCGCGGGCACACGGTAGCGGCCTTCGATCAACACCTCGTCCGGCTGATAGGCCCGCAGCACCAGCCGCATCGGTCCCGCCGGGGCCGGCAGCCAGTTGGCGGCACGCTCGCCCTGCGGGCGTTCGCGCTGAATGTAGATCGTTAGGGACCCATCGTCGCCGCGCGTCAGGCCGGGCGTATGATCACCGATCGAGTAGCGGGCGATCGGATTCTCGACGAACAAGGCCCGGCCCTCCGGGGTCACTTCGTAGGCCGACAGCGACCAGAAAGCGCGTGCCGGCGGCAGGCGATCGGCCGGAAAGGTGAGCGTGTAGCGTTGGGCACCGGAGAGGGGACGCCGGTCCGCATCGACCGCGCAGCTCACATAGGCCGCCTCGCTCGGAACCAGGGCACCGAGCGCCGTCAGCGCCGTGGCGGCGCGATAGAGGTAGTCGTCACCGAAATGGCCGAGGTGCCGCTCGCCGTAGGTCCAGCCGTCGATCGTGCGGCCGCGCCCGGCCGCGGCCCGGATATCGGCATGACCCTGTTCCATGCCGGCGCGCATGGCGCGCCGTTCGGCATCGCTGAAGGCGCGTTGGTCGAACCTGCGCCCAGGCTTCAGCTTCAGCGGGGCGAGCGCTTCCAATAGCGGGCGGTCGCGTTCGGGCAGCGGGCTCTCGCCCAATGCCCGCATGCCGATGTCGAACAGGTCGAACGGGTCGCCGGGATGGGGGGCTGCCCAGTCGGCGACGGGTTCGGGTGGCGCCTGCGTGCGGAAGCGCATCAGTTCGCCAGTTTCGAGGATGCGCCGTTCGTTGCGCATGTCGGGTGTTTCGAGGAGCACGCGATTTTGAAGGATGCGCACGCGGTCGAGCTCCTCGGGACCGTCGACCAGGAGGCGGCCGAGCAGCCATGCCGAGGTGGTGGGTGCGCGGACCAATGTCACGTCGCCCGGCGCGTCGCCGTTCCACCTGGGCCCGGCGATCATGTGCGTCGCCAGGCCGTTGCTCTTGAGGCGATTGTTGACGACGAGGAAGTTGTCGGTGAACAGGTCGATGAAGGCGTAGCTGTAATAGAGATCGCCGACCGGCGGCACGGTCAGGAATAGCGGTTCCAGCGACAGGTCGAGCCAGGCAGAGGAATAGAGCGTGTCGGCGTTCGGCGTGGTGACGTCGCGCGTGTGCGGATCGGCGAGCGTCGGCACGTGGCGGAAGCGGTTGAGCCGCTGACGCTGCGGGTTCGTCTCGTCGACCGTCGCGCGCCAGCGGGCGCCATACATCTCGTAGACGGGAAAGAGGTAGATCGTGGCGCGCCGTGCGAGTTCGCGCAGCGTCGACGTCGTATCCTGGGCTTGCGCCAGCGCTGGCAGGCCCATCAGCCCGGCCAGCGCGGCGCGGCGGCCGATCCTCACGCCGCGCGCTCGCGCAACCGTCGCCGTTCGGCGACAAAAGCGGCGGCCTCCTTCCAGGGCGCCAGCGTCCAGAAGGAGCGGGCGCGGCCCGAGGGCGAGGCCAGCACGAAGGCCACCGCTCCTTCGAGAAGCTCCACCTGCCGTCCGTAGGTAGGCGCCTTGATGCCAAGGGCCAGCGACGCGGCGTTCTTGGACGTAAAGGCGATGGCAGCGGGCCGGAAGCGGCGCAGCTTTGCGAGCAGCGACGGCGCATCCATCGCCTGGGGTGTGAGCTCATGGTCCGACCCGACCTCGGTCTTGTTGAGGTCGGTCAGTCCGAGGCCCATCGCCAGCAGCTCGGGGTAACGCTGCGGCGTCAATCGTTCCGGCGTCAGGCCGACTGCGTGCAGGGTCGGCCAGAAGGCATTGCCCGGATTGGCGTAGTAGGCGCGCGCCTTGAACGAGGCCGGGCTCGGCGCGGTACCGCAGAACACCAGGTCGAGACCCGGCGCCAGCAGGTCCGGGATGAGGGCGCTATTGCGGATTGATGCCCGCGGCACGGATGACCTCGCCCCAGCGCTTGATCTCGGTCTGGATGTAGGCGTCGATCTCGGGGACCGTCATGGTGCCGGGCTCGAAGCCACCGGCCTTCATGCTCTCCATCACATCCGGCGACTTCAGCGCCTTCTCCGTCGCGATCCGAAGCCGCTCCTTGATCTTCGCCGGTGTGCCGGTCGGCACCGCCCAGATCGACCACGAGGTCACGACGAGGTCCGGTGAGACAGCCTCGGCGAACGTCGGTGTGTCCGGCAGGACCGTCGAGCGCTTGGCGCCGCTCGACGCCATCGGCTTCAGCTTGCCGGCGCTGACCTGGCCCATCAGGGAATCGATATTGGAGATCACCATCGGCAGATGGCCGGCCAGCACGTCGGCGGCCGCAGCGGCTGCGCCGCGATAGCTGACGAAGGTGATGTCGACGCCGGTCTTCTGTTTGAACAGCTCCATCGTCAGCGTCGGCGACGTGCCGAGACCGGACGAGCCGAACGAATATCTTCCGGGTTCCTTCTTCGCCGCGGCGATCAGTTTGGGCAGAGTGTCGTGCGGGAAGCCGGGGCTGCAGCAGAGGAGGTTGGGTTGCGTCCCGATCCAGGCGACGGTCTCGAGGTCGGTGACGGCATTGTAGGCCGGCTTGCGATACAGATGGGGCACCAGCGCGTGGCTGCCGATGTTGCCCAGCAGCACCGAATAGCCGTCGGGCGGCGACTTGGCGACATTGTCGGCGGCGATCGATCCGCCGGCGCCGGTGCGGTTCTCGACCACGAAGGTCTGGCCGAATTCGTCGCTGAGTTTCACCGCAAGGCGGCGGGCAATATTGTCCTGCGAGCCACCCGGCGTGAACGGGCAGACGATGCGGACATTGCGGTTGGGCCAGTCGTCGGCCTGCGCCAGGGCAAGGGTGGGCAGGAACGGTAGCGTCGCCAGGCCGGCCGTGAAGTGACGTCTCCTCATCGCGTCTTTCCTTTGTTCGGAGTTTGTTGCGCGTGATGATGCACGAGGTGTGTCGTGCCGCCTAGGGCCGTCGCGGGTCTGGATTTCGTCCTGAGGTTCCGCGGCCTTGTCCGCCCCCTTCCGTCGGGCATGATGGCGGATGGGAGGACGCAATGAAGACGATCGACAAGGCCGATGAGGCCCAGCTGCTTGCCACTATCGACCGCTGGATCGAGCGGGAGGTGGCGCCGCGCGTGAAGGAATTCGACCATGCCGACAGATGGCCGGCAGAGATCGTCGAACAGATGAAGGAACTCGGCCTGTTCGGCGCCACGATCAGCCCGGATTATGGCGGCCTCGGCCTGCCGGCCACGACCTACGCCGAGATCGTGATGCGCGTCTCATCGGTGTGGATGGCCATCACCGGCATCTTCAATTCCCACCTGATGCTGGCGCTGGCGGTCGAGAAGTTCGGCACGCTGCGCCAGAAGGAGCGCTGGCTGCCCAAGTTCGCGTCGGGCGAGATCCGCGGCGGGCTGGCGCTCACCGAACCCGATGCCGGCACCGACCTGCAGTCGATCCGCATGGTCGCCAAGCGCGACGGCAACGACGGCTACGTGATCAACGGCACCAAGACCTGGATCTCCAACGGCATCGAGGGCCACTGCTTCGCCATGCTGGTGAAGACCGATCCCGAGGCCAACCCGCGTCACACCGGCATGAGCCTGTTCATCACGCCCAAGGGGCCGGGCTTCACGGTCGGCCGCAAGCTGGAGAAGCTCGGCTACAAGTCGATCGATTCCGGCGAGCTGGTGTTCGAGGACTACAGGATCCCGGCCGATCATCTGATCGGCGAGGTCGAGGGCCAGGGCTTCGCGCAGGTCGCGGGCGGGCTCGAACTCGGCCGCATCAACGTCGCCTCGCGCGGTGTCGGCATCGCCGAAGGGGCGCTCAGGCTCGCCACGAGCTACTCCCAGATGCGCAGGACGTTCGGCAAGCCGATCTGCGAGCACCAGGCGATCCAGCTCAAGCTCGGCGAGATGGCGACGCGCGCCCGTGCCGCGCGCCTTTTGACGCTCGATGCGGCGGCCATCTTCGATCGCGGCGAACGCTGCGACATGGAAGCGGGCATGGCGAAGTATTTCGCCTCGGAAGCGGCGCTGGAGAACAGCATCGAATCGATGCGCATCCACGGCGCTTATGGTTACTCCAAGGAATACGACATCGAACGCCTCTATCGCGATGCGCCGCTGACCTGCATCGGCGAAGGTACCAACGAGATGCAGCGCATCATCATCGCGCGGCAGTTGATCAAGCGGAACCCGATCTCGTGAGCAGGGCCGGCAAGCCTCTCGAAGGCATCCGCGTCCTCACGCTCGAACAGTTTGGCGCCGGCCCGTACGGCACGATGTTCCTGGCCGAGTTGGGTGCCGAGGTGATCAAGATAGAGGCGCCCGTGGGCGGCGATCCCTCGCGCCAGGTTGGGCCGTACAAGCTCGGCGAGAACGACAGCGAGTATTTCCAGGCGTGGAACCTCGGCAAGAAGAGCGTGACGCTCGACATGAAGTCGGAGGCGGGGCGGCGGCAGTTCGAGGCGCTGGTGAAGGGCGCCGCCTGCGTCGTGAACAACCTGCGTGGCACCCAGCCGGCGAAGCTCGGGATCGACTATGCCAGCCTGAAACACCTCAAGCCGTCGATCGTTTGCCTGCACATCTCGGCCTACGGGCGCGACAACGAGCGCCAAGACTGGCCCGGCTACGACTTCCTGATGCAGGCCGAGGCCGGGCTGATGGAGCTGACCGGCGAGCCCGACGGGCCGCCGACCCGTGTCGGCGTCTCGATGATCGACAGCATGAGCGGCCTGACGGGCATCGTCGGTCTGCTGAGCTGCCTGCTGCGGGCCCGTACGACGGGGCAGGGCTGCGACGTCGATACCTGCCTCTATGACGTCGCCATGCACCAGCTCACCTACCCCGGCCTCTGGTACCTGAACGAGGGCGATGTCTCGCCGCGCGTGCCGCGCAGCGCGCATCTCTCGCTGGCGCCGGTCCAGACCTTCCCGACGAAGGATGGCTGGATCTTCATCATGTGCATGACGCAGAAATTCTGGCTGAGCCTCTGCGAGGTGATGGGCCGCGGCGATCTCGCGGCCGACCCGCGCTTTCCCGATCCCAACACACGCGCGCGCAATCGCGCTTCGATGTCGGCCGAACTCGACGTGACGTTCCGCACGCGCACGACGGCAGAGTGGCTCGCTGCGATGAACGGTTTGCTGCCTGCAGCGCCCGTTTATCGTTTGGACCAGGCACTCGACAGTTCCTTTGCGCGCGCGATTGGGATGGTCTCCGTCGTGCCGCATTCGGTCAAAGGCGAGCTGCGCGTCCTCGCCAATCCGCTGCGTATCGACGGCGAGCGCCCGGCGCAGGCCGCCTGCGCGGCCCTCGGCGCCGACAACGAGGCAATTCTGGGCAAGACAACATGAAACTTCAGGGCATCAAGGTCGTCGATCTCTCCTGGTTCCTGCCGGGCCCCTACCTCACTACGTCGCTGGCCGATCACGGCGCCGAGGTGATCAAGGTCGAGCCGCCGGACGAGGGCGATCCCGGCCGCCACATCCTGCCGCCCGACCAGCGCACCTCGGTGTTCTTCCGCAACATGGGCCGCGGCAAGAAGAGCGTCGTGCTCGACCTCAAAAGCGAGCAGGGCCGCGCCGATCTCTTTCGTCTCGCCTGCGAAGCCGACGTGCTGGTCGAATCGTTCCGGCCCGGCGTCGCCGCGCGCTTCGGCATCGGCTACGACGCCATCGCCGCGAAGAACCCGGGCATCGTCTATTGCTCGATCAGCGCCTTCGGCCAGGACGGTGCCTATCCCGGCCGTGCCGCGCACGATCTCGCGCTGGAGGCGATGACCGGTGTGCTGAGCCTGACCCTGGGCGACGATGGCCGGCCGGCGATCCCCGGCATCCCGGTCGCCGACCTCGTCAGCGGTCTTCATGGCCTGGCCGGTGTGCTGATGGCGCTGTTGCGCCGCAAGGACACCGGCCGCGGCGACTATATCGACGTCTCGATGCACGAATCGCTGATGGCCTCCTGCGCCAACGTGGTCGGCACGACCTTCGCGGAGAACAAGGCGCCCGACGTGAAGCAGCAGCGCACGACCGGCGGCTCGGCCTTCTATCGCGTCTACGACACGTCCGACGGCCGCCAGCTCGTGATCGCAGGCCAGGAGATGAAGTTCATCAAGAATCTCTTGGGGGCACTCGGCAAACCGGAGATGGCCGGGGTTTGCGAATGGCCCGGCGCCCACCAGCAGCCGGTGATGGACTTCCTCGCCGATACCTTCAAGTCGAAGCCGCTTGCCCACTGGATGGAGTATCTGGCAACGCTCGACATCTGCTACGGCCCGGTCAACACGCTCCCCGAGGCCATCGCCGACGCCAACCTGCAGAAGCGCGGCTTCATGGTGACGGACGAGCAGGGCCGCCTCCACTTCGGTCCCGTGGTGCGCTTCAGGAACGAACCGTCGAGCCCGCTCTATCGCGAACCGCTGCTGGGCGAACACACGGAGGAAGTCCTGAAGCGTTAGCGCAGCGAGGGACCTTTATCTTCATGCCGCCACTAGCGCCGCCGCCTTCGCCAGCGGTACCGGCGCGTCGTGGAGGAGGAGGTTGATCGCTTCCTCTTCCCAGCCGGATTCGCCGAGCGACAGCGGGTCCTGCGGGGCGAGGCGGTGTTCGATGACCAGACGCGACAACAGGAGGCGACGGGCGTCGCCGCCTTGAGCACCCAGGGTGGCGCCTTCCCAGGCGAGCAGCGCGGCGCTCGTGGCGTGATAGAGCACGCCGGCGGCGAGGCGGGAGCGTTTCTCGTGCTTGGGGTCGGCAGCGACCGCCTCGACGAAGCGTTCGACCCTGTCGAGCGTGGCGCCCAGCAGGCCCTTGTACTGACCGGGCAGGGCGCCGCTCGGTTCGTACTTCGCCTTGAGCGCGGCAGAGAGAGTCTTATGGCCGCCCGACTTGCCGACGGCGCGCTGTACCACGTCCAGCGCGTTGATGTTGGAGGTGCCCTCCCAGATCGTGCCGATCTGGGCGTCGCGGACCAGCCGCGCCGTCACCCATTCCTCGATGTAGCCGATGCCGCCGCGGACCTCGAGGGCGGCGCTGGCGACCGGGATGTTGTCGCGGCAGGCGCGGAACTTGTAGACCGGCGTCAGGATGCGCAGCAGGTTCGCGGCGTCCTTGTCGCCTTTATCGGCGCGGCCCATCGCGTCGGCGGAGAAGGCGAACATCGACAGCGCCTGCTCGGTCGGCAGCATGATCTTCATGAGCTGGCGGCGCAGCAGCGGATATTCCGACGTAGGTTTGCCGAAGGCGCGGCGGCCGCGCGCGGCGGCCAGCGCCTCGTTGAGGCAGCGACGCATCATCGACGCGGCGCGCACGCCATGGCTCAGTCGCGACAGGTTGACCTGGCTCATCATCTGCTTGAAGCCGTGGTTCACATCGCCGACCAGATAGGCGGTGGCGCCGTCGAGCACGATCTCGCCCGACGCCATGGAGCGCGTGCCCAGCTTGTCCTTTAGGCGCACGATCCGGTAGCTGTTGCGCGAGCCGTCCTCGAGGCGCCGCGGCAGGGCGAACATGGCGAGGCCCCGCGTGCCCGCCGCCGCGCCGCGCGGTCGGGCGAGGATCAAGGCCAGGTCGGCATCGGCGTGGCTGCAGAACCACTTCTGGCCGTAGATCTTCCAGCGCTCGATCCCGTCGGCGCCGACGCCGATGCGCTCGGCCTCGGTCTCCAGCGCGCCGACGTCGGAGCCGCCAGCCTTTTCCGTCATCAGCTGCGCGCCCTTCATCATGTCGGCCGGGTCCTGGCTCAGCAGCCGGTCCATCAGCAGGCGCTTGAGCTCGGGCGAGGCGTGGGTCTTCATCGTAAAGTTCGACGTGTCCGACATCGAGACCGGGCACATCAGCCCGAACTCGCCTTGTACGAAGAGATAGGTAAAGGCGTATTTCACCAGCGGGTGTGCCGGCTCCGCCAGGCCGAGCACGCCGGCGCGATGGCTCATCGCGTGCATGCCGAATTCCTCGTAGGCGATCTTCTCCATCTCGCGGTAGGCGGGGTGGTAGTCGATCCAGTCCTCGTCGCGGCCGAAGCGGTCGCGCGGGTGCAGCACCGGCGGATGCTTGTCGGCGATCATCGCCAGCTCGTCGAGCCGGCCGCCGGCCAGCCCGCCCAGCCGCTCGAAATGCGGTGTCACCTGATGCAGCAGGGCGGGCTCCATGTAGAGCCGCATCAGGTCCTGGAACTGCCGGTCGATGGAGTAGAAGTTCTGGCCGTGCGCATCGGCGGCGATGTGATGTGCGCCGTGCGGCATATGAGTCATGTCAGGCATGGTTTCCTCCGTCTCTTCTTCTCGCTTTATCGCCAGCCCTGCGTCAGCACCCGCGCCACATAGGGCGGCACGGTCTGGGTGGCGGGGCCATAGATATGTTCCTGGAACAGGCTCTTGTTGCCGGTCGGCTCTAGGTTGAGCTCGACCGTACGGGCGCGCGGCGCATGGCGGCGCACATGCAGGACGAAGCCGGCGGCCGGATAGACCTCGCCCGACGTGCCGATCGCCAGGAAGAGGCCGCAGCGCTCCAGCACCTCGTAGATCTCGTCGAGATGCAGCGGCATCTCGCCGAACCAGACGATGTTGGGCCGGAGCTCGCCTACCGCATTGCAGTGAGGGCAGATCGACGTGGGATTCAGGTCGTGATCGGAGGCGAACACCGTCTTGCATGCCATGCAGCGGATTTCGCCGTCTTGCCCATGCATGTGGATCACCCGTTTCGACCCGGCCTGCTCGTGCAGCAGGTCGATGTTCTGGGTAATGATCGTCACTTCACCGTCATACTCCCGCTCGAGCCGGGCCAGTGCCCTGTGCGCGTCGTTCGGGGCGATGCCGGCCGCGCGGAACATGGCGCGTGTCCCGTTGTAGAAGTCGAGCACCTTCTTCTTGTCGCGGTGCCAGGCTTCTAGGGTCGCCACCTCCTCGAGGTCGATCCGGGTCCACAGCCCGTCGGCGTCGCGAAACGTATCGATCCCGCTTTCCTTGGAAATGCCGGCGCCGGTCAGCACGGCGATGCCGGGCGGGAAGAAATCCTGATGCATGCCGCCAATCTAGCGCCGTGCTAGGGTCGGCGACCATGACCATTGGCATCCTGTTCGTCTGCACTGCAAATCTCTGCCGATCGCCCACGGCCGAGGGCGTGTTCCGCTCGCTGGCCGTCAAAGCTGGCCTCGCCGACGCCTTCGAGATCGATTCCGCCGGCACCGGCGCCAGCCATGTCGGCCAGCCGCCGACCCAGCCCGCCATCGATGCGGCGGCGGCGCGGGGTTACGACATCACCGGCATCCGCGCCCGCCAGATCACGGGCGAGGACATCAGGCACTTCGACCATGTGCTGGCGATGACCCGCGGCCATCTCGTCGAGATGCGCTGGCTGGCGCCGCGCGATCTCGCGGACAAGCCGAAGCTCCTGATGAGCTACGCTCCCCCGCTCGGAATCCTCGACATCCCCGACCCGTTCGGCGGCACGGCCGACGACTACGAGCGTGCCATCGGCATGATCGAGTCCGCCACGCGTGGCCTGCTCGCGCGGCTCACGCCGCAGGTCAAAAAGGCCATTTGAGACCAAGTTCTCCAAACCGGTTCAGCACGTTGAAGGTGAGCCGCGACACGTCGTTGTCGAACTTGTTGTGGGGCAGGCTGCCGCAATAGGTGATTGAACCCACCGAGAACACGGCCCCGCCCTCGGGCTTCTCGATGTAGGTCATGTCGGCCCGGATCAGTTGCTCGAGCGTCTGGCCGGGAATGGTCGTGGTGAAGCCCAGCCGTTCCTCGTGGACCACCACGAAGTTCCGCCGGTCGTGGCCTTCCGATGAGGCCAGCACCACGGCGTTGAGCGGGCTGCCCAGCCGGTGGTCTAGCCGGTCGAGCTCGAAGCCCGCGGCGCCGCCGCCCGAAAAACCGTAGCCGCCGAACAGCTCGTCCTTAATGCCTTCGAACACCCAGGCGTGGGAATTGTCGCGTGCCGCCGGCGATTGCCGGTAGGAATCGCCAACGAAGGTGCCCTGGCTCGAAAAGCCGATGCCGCAGAGGAGGTTGGGCGGCCGGTCCGAACGCCGCCACAGGCCGCCATAGGCGCCGTCGAAGGCGTGGTAGTACTCGCCGGGCTCGGCCGCCCAGGTGCGGATGCCGCCCTCGGTGCGCCGCACCTCGATGGCGCCGGGCACCTTGGGCGACAGCGCCACCCGCCAATAAAAGCCGTTGCCGCCGAGATACATCAGCCGGCCGCCGCTCTCCGTATAGGCCTGGAGCGCGTCGAGCGTGCCCTCGGTGTGATACTCCGGATGCGAGCCGGTCAGCACGACCTTGTAGGAGGCGAGCAGTTCGACGCCCTTCTCGTCGAGGTCGTGGTCGGTCACCACGTCGAAGGCCACGCCCATGCGGTCGAGCCAGCCGGTGAGATGTGTGTCGGCCGGCAGGTGGCGCAGACCCGAGCCCGCCTCGTCGTTGAAACTGAGGAAGTTCGGCCGCCAGGTGAGCAGCGGCCGCAGCCGCGAGGAATAGGCGACGCCTGAACCGTCGCGGTGATGGTTGTAGGTCGACAGCCCGTAGTCGCCATGGTCGTCGGGATTGTGCGGATAGGCCTTCCAGTCGGCGACCCTCTTGCGGAAGGCGTCGTCGAACATGCCGCGGGAGAAGTTGGAGTAGACTTGGTAGGTGAAGGTCGAGGCGAGATAGCAGACCTTGGCCTGCGGCTTGCCGACCTGTGGCCGTACGAAGAACGGGACGATGTCGCGATGGCTCCCGCAGGTGAGCTGCATGCCGTAGATGCCGCTCTTCATTTCCTTCGGGACGATGAAGCTGAAATCGTCGAGCCAGTTGCAGTCGTGCAGGTCGTCGTCGTGGAAGTGGATGGCGGCGTAGTGATGCGGCGCGCGCCGCCAGTCGCGCTCGGCCCCGGTCCAGGCGGAGCCCTTCATGGCACGCGTCGGCAGGTTGATCAGCTTGCCGTGCAACCGGTTGGGGCCGGTATCTTCGATCTCCATCGAGTCCATGCGGCGCGTGAAATCCCAGGCGGCAAAGCCCTGGATGCACGGCGCCTCGATCTTGCCGTTGAAGCAGCGCTGCGCTGGCCGGTCGGTCGCCGGCTCCGCACCGATCATCACCGGGGCGGCGGCCTCCAGGGCGGGAGACGAAGCCTTGCCGCTCGCCTCGCCTTCGTCGTCGGTGCCGAAGGCGCGCGCCAGCGGCTGCTGGCCGACGCGCAGCCGACCTGTCTCCGGATCCGCGCTGGCCCAGACGCGATACCAGGTGCGTGATCGCAACTTCTTGCCGACCACCACGCGATCGGCACCCGTCTCCAGCGCCATCCCGTCGGGCGTCAGCACCAGCGCGAAGCCCGCGCCGGTGACGGGATCGCGGTGCGAGATCACCGTCTGCGGTCCGTCCTCGGGCAGGGTCGGCCAGATCAGTGCCTCGACCTGGAGCGAGGCCGGGAGCTTGAGGTCCTTCGCTCCCTCCACCAGGCCGTAGGAGCCGGGCCAGCCGTGCTGGATCCGCGAGGCGAAGCGGCCGTCGAACAGATCCGACATATCCTCGAACTTCGGTGGCGGCCCGCCAGGATTGGGATCGCCGCGCACGATGCGCACGAGGGTGGCGTGATAGGGGTTGGGTCCCGCGCTCGAGACCTTGAAACTGATCTTCTCGCCGCTCCGTACCGAGATGCGATCTGTGTACCCAATCAATGCTGCGGTCACATTTAACTCCCAATTGGCGGACGATATAGTCGCCCGAACAAGGGAGCTTCGCCATGACCAATAAGACAATCGCCAGGACGATCGGACGCCGCAGCCTGATCGCGGGCGCCGCCTCCGTTCCTCTCGCCGCCCCGATGCTGGCCCGCCACGGCTGGGCGCAGTCGACCTACCCTAACAAGCAGGTCCGCGTGGTCGTGCCCTTCGCACCGGGCGGGACGACCGATCTTCTGGGCCGCATCGCCTCGGCGCACCTCCAGGAAGTCTGGGGCCAGACCTTCGTGGTCGACAACAAGAGCGGCGCCGGCGGCAATGTCGGGGCCGAGATCGTCGCCAAGTCCCCGGCCGACGGCTACACGCTGCTGCTCGGCACCGTCGGCACCGCCGTCACCAACCAGTTCCTCTACAAGAACATGCCTTACGACAGCGTGAAGAGTTTTGCGCCGGTCGCGCTGTTCGGCGAGGTCGCCAACGTGCTGGCGGTGCATCCCTCCATGCCGGTGAACACGGCCAAGGAATATGTCGAGTATTGCAAGAAGCAGGGCCCCAACAAGGTGAGCTTCGGCTCGCCGGCGATCGGCGGCACGGGCCACCTGGCAATGGAGTATTTCCAGTCGCTCGCGGGCTTCAAGGTCGAGCATGTCGTCTATCGCGGCAGCTCGCTGGTGCTGAAGGACCTGCTGGCCGGGCACATTCCCAGCACGATGGACAACCTGCCGCCCTACCTGCCGCACATCCAGTCCGGAACGCTGCGGGCGCTGGGCGTCAGCTCGGGCAAGCGCTGGTTCTCGCTTCCGGATACGCCGACCATCGCCGAACAGGGCTTCGCGGGCTTCGATGCGGCACCCTGGTGGTATGTGGCGGCCCCGGCCGGCACGCCACCGGAGATCGTAAAGAAGCTCTCCGACGAGCTGGTGAAGGCCTCCAAGTCGCCCGACATCATCAAGAAGATTCGCGACGCCGGCGCCGCCGAGCTCGGCGGCTCCTCGGAGGACCTCTCCAAGCACATGACCGCCGAGTACGCGAAGTGGAAGAAGGTCGTCGAGGCGGCGAAGCTGCAACCGCAATGAGCCGTCCCGAGCTGAAGGGAAAGATCCAGACCGTCCTCGGGCCGATCGAGCCCGAGCGACTGGGGCGCACGCTGATGCACGAACACGTGCTCTGCGACATCCGCCCGCCCGGCACGCGCTCCGACAACGATCTCGGCCCCGAGATCACCCTGGAGAATGTCTGGCAGATCAACTACGGCCACGGCATCAAGCGCGCCGGCCGCAAGTACATGCTCGACCTCGAGGACATCGCCACCCGCGAGGTGGCGATGATGAAGCACGAGGGCGGCGACGCCATCGTCGAGCTGTCCTGCGGCGGCCTCTCGCCCGATCCCAACGGGCTGCGCCGCATCGCGGCCGGCACCGGCGTCCATCTGGTGATGGGCTGCGGCTATTACGTGAACGACTACCAGGATCCCCGGAACCACGACCGCACGGTCGAGGATTTCGCCGCCGAGATGATCGGCCAGATCCACGACGGCGCCTGGGGGACCGACGTCTGTGCCGGCATGATCGGCGAGATCGGCTGCCAGGCACCGTGGACCGACACCGAGAAACGCGTGATGCAGGGTGCCTTCATCGCCGCGAGCGAGACCGGTGCCGCGATCAACGTCCATCCGGGTCGCGATCCCGACCAGCCGCAGGAGATCGCGGACTTTGCCAAAGCGGCCGGCTTTCCGACCGAACGCATCGTCGTCAGCCACATCGATCGCACCATCTTCGACGAGCCGCGCTTGCTGAAGCTGGCCGACTCCGGCGTCACGGTGGAGTTCGACTTGTTCGGCCAGGAATCGAGCTACTACGGCCTTTCCGACATCGACATGCCCAACGACGCGACGCGGCTCAAGCTGATCCGCGCGTTGATCGAGGCGGGGCATCTGGAGCGCGTCGTGATCAGCCACGACATCTGCTACCGCACCCGCCTCGCGAGCTTCGGCGGCCACGGCTATGGCCACATCTTCCGCAACGTCGTGCCGATGATGCAGAAGCGCGGCTACAGCGAAGCCGAGATCGACGCGATCCTGGTTGGAAATCCGCGGCGGCTGCTGACGTTCGTGTGACCCGAGGGACCTTCCCCCTTTATTAGCTAAAACGTCAGCGGATGCTCGGATTCGTCTTTGTAGATCGGCGCGCCGCCGCTCAAAAGCACGAGCGCGAGGTGCAGGACTTCAAGCGTCGCTAAAGACAGGGATTGGATGCGGGCGGGCGCGGCACCGCCAGTACGCCCTGGAACGATTGGCGGAACTTGCTGAGGTCGGCGTTCCAGGGAACGAGGAAGGCCTCGCGTTCGCGTTGGCAATACTGAGCGGGAGGCACTCCGACCGCTTTCATGCGGGCGGCTGTCTCCGTGAAGCGATCCGCAATGCTCTTCTCGAGCGAGTCCTTGGTCACCGGCCGGAGACTATTGACGACAATGAAGTCGTTCATTGCCGCAATTTGCTCACCGAGTGTCCTGCTGAGTTCCGCGAACTCGCCTGGATAGCAGAGGTCGGCGCTGATCTTCACCGCAACTGCTATGCTCCAATAACAAAGGACCGCCGGACGGGAGCGGTCGATCCCCAACTCTCCGCCGTTCTTGTCGACGATGACGGTCACGCCGCCGCGGCGAATCTCGACCGTGTCGCCCTGCCTGATGATTTCGGTTCCCGGTTGCCTCCCGATCGCCTCCAGATCGGGCGGTTGGCCGTGAGCGGTGCTGGCGACGAACAACAGCGCGAGCGCAAGGCGACGGATCATGCGGTCTTCCTCTGTCGCCACTGTAGCAGAAATAGCGAGATGAAAACTCTCGGTTGCAGTCCTCAGAAGGTCAGATCATAGGTCGCTTCGGCCGTATAGATCGGCCCGCCACGGCCGGTGCGGCTCGAATAGAGCGTGAAGTGCTCGGCCACCCAAGGCTCCAGCCGAAACGTGCCGTGGCTCGCCATGAACTGCGCGATGTGATGGCCGGTTTCGCCGCCCGCGGGGAAGCGCGCCAGGGTGACGTGCGGGCGGTACTTGCGGCGGTCAACCTCGATGCCGCAGTTGCGCGCGACGGTGGTTACCTTCTGCTGCAGCCAGTCGAGTCGCTCGCTACGCTCGACGACGGCGACCAGGGCGCGCGGTTGCTTGCCGTTGCTGAACTGGTCGACGCCGGCGATCGCCACCGGGAAGGGCGGACCTTCAACGTCGGCCAGCTCCTCCTCGAAGTCGCGCATCGTGCCACCCTGGATCTCGCCTGCGAAGCAGAGCGTGACATGCAGGTTCTCGGCCGGCACCCAGCGCGCGTCGGGCACACCCGACTGCAGCGCCGACAGCGCGTCCGCGATTTCGTCAGGGACGGGCAGGGCGACGAACAGACGCGGCATCGTCGAGATTCTTCGTCACGAAAGGCAGGATGCGCTCGACGATGACGTCGACGCCCTTGGCGTTGGGATGGATGCCGTCGGGCTGGTTGAGCGCGGGATCCTGAGCCACGCCGTCGAGGAAGAAGGGATAGAGTGGCACGCCGTGCTTGTCGGCGAGCTTCTGGTAGAGGCCGTCGAACTGCTTGACGTATTCCGGGCCGAAGTTGCGCGGCGCCAGCATGCCGACCAGCCAGACCGTGGTGCCGGCCTGCTTCAGCTTGCCGATGATGGCGTCGAGGTTCTTTTCCGTGCTGGCCGGATCGAGGGCGCGCAGCATGTCGTTGCCGCCCAGCTCGACCAGCACGATGTCGGGCTTGTCCGCCAGCATCCAGTCGATGCGCTCGAGGCCGCCCATCGTCGTGTCGCCCGAGACTCCGTGGTTTATGACGGTGACGTTGCGGCCCTTGTCCTTCAGCGCCGCCTGCAGGCGATTGGGAAAGGCCTGGGCCGGGGAGAGGCCGTAGCCCGCGGCCAGGCTGTCGCCCAGGATCGCGAGCTTCACCGGCTCAGTTTGTGCATGGACCGTCGCGGGCGCCATCGCGGCCGTAAAGCACAGGATCAGCGCCACGAATGCCGCGATCCGTGAATTGACCGTCGCCGTAAAACCACCATATCGGGTTTGCAGTTTCATTCCTTGCCTGTCCCAGGAGCCCGCTTGGCCGAGCCGCTTCCCATCGCACAATTTCCAATCGTCCGCCTGACCGACGTGCATCTCGACATGGCGAGCGATGCCGGCACGGTCAATATCCTGCGTGGCATCACGCTGGACATCGCAGCCGGCGAGATTACGGCGGTGGTGGGGCCGTCGGGGGCTGGCAAGTCGAGCCTGATGATGGTGGCAGGCGGGCTGGAGCGCGCGACCTCGGGCCGGGTCGAGGTCGTGGGCAACGACATGGGCCCGATGGGCGACGACGACCGCGCACGGCTGCGGCGCGATCATATCGGCATCGTGTTCCAGGGTTTTCATCTCATTCCGACCATGACCGCGCACGAGAACGTCGCGCTGCCGCTCGAGTTCGCTGGCCGTTCGGATGCGTTCGAACTGGCCGAGGCGGCGCTGAAGAGGGTCGGGCTCGGCCATCGCATCGGCCA
Source organism: Rhodospirillaceae bacterium (assembly GCA_009772935.1). GTDB lineage: Bacteria > Pseudomonadota > Alphaproteobacteria > Reyranellales > Reyranellaceae > Reyranella. The sequence continues at coordinate 11,157 of WOUR01000021.1, read as the reverse complement.
CTATCCAGCGCAGCTCTCAGGCGGCGAGCAGCAGCGCGTGGCCGTCGCACGCGCCTTCGTCGGTCGGCCGAAGCTGATGCTGGCCGACGAGCCAACTGGCAATCTCGACGGCGCCACCGGCAAGCAGGTGATGGATCTCCTGTTCGAGGTCGCGCGCGCCGACAACACGACGCTAATCCTGATCACGCACGACATGGGCCTCGCTGAGCGGTGCGACCGCGTGCTGCGCATCGCCGACGGCCTGCTGGTCGCGGACGATCGCCTGCGCGTGCTCGCCGCGCAGTGACGGCGTTTCCATGAGCCTCGCCTTCCGCCTCGCCCGCCGCGAGATGCGCAGCGGCCTTGGCGGTTTCCGCCTGTTCATCGCTTGCCTGGCGCTGGGTGTCGGCGCCATCGCCGCGATCCTGTCGTTCAGCCGCGCCATCGAGGAAGGGCTGCGCGCCGACGCGCGCGAGATCCTGGGCGGCGACGTCGCGATCTCGCTGCTTTATCGCGAGGCGACGCCCGAGCAGATCGCCTTCATGCGCGAGCAGGGCGAGTTCGTGCGCTGGCTCGACAGCCGCGCCATGGCGCGGCCGAGCAAGCCCGACGGCCGTCCCACGCTGGTGCAGCTCAAGGCCGTCGAGCCGGCCTATCCGCTCTACGGCAAGATCGAGATGGCCGATGGCGGCACCCTCGCCAATGCTCTGGGCAAGCGTGACGGCATCTGGGGCGCCGCGGTCGAGGAATCGGCGCTGCGCCGCATGAACATGGCGCCGGGCGACATGCTGAAGGTGGGCGACACGGCGGTCGAGGTGCGCGGCATCATCGCACGCGAGCCCGACCGCGGGCTCAATGCCTTCGCGAGCCTCGGCCCGCGTCTGATGATCCCCCTGGACGCCGCCCTGGAAGCGGGTCTCGTCCAGCCGGGCAGTCTGCTCACCTGGGAATACCGCCTTCGCCTGCCGCCCGGCCGCTCGGACAAGGCAGTCATCGCGGCGCTGAAGGCCCGCTTTCCCGATGCCGGCTGGCGGGTGAGGGGCCTCGACGATGCCGGCGGCGGCATCCGCTTCTGGCTCGACCGGCTGACGCAGTTCATCGGCCTGATCGGCCTCGCCTCGCTGCTGGTCGGAGGGGTCGGCGTGGGCAATGCCGTCTCGAGCTTCCTGGCGGCGCGGCTGCGCACGATCGCGACCCTGAAATGTCTGGGCGCGCCGGAGCGGCTGGTCTTCACGACCTACTTCATCCAGCTCGCCGCCCTGGCGGCGCTGGGCGTGGGAATCGGCCTGGTGATCGGCGCGGCCCTGCCGTTCGTCGCCCAGTCGGCGATCGCCGACGTGTTGCCGGTCCGGGCGCGGGTCGCGCTCTACGCCGGACCGCTGGCGACGGCCGCGGGATTCGGCCTGCTGGTCTCGCTCCTGTTCGCCCTGGTGCCGCTGATGCGCGCCCGCAGCGTCTCGGCGGCGACCTTGATGCGCGGCGCGGTGGTCCAGCAGGGCGGCCGGCTGGCGTGGCGCGACGCGCTGGCGATTGCCGCGGTCGCGATGGCACTGGCAGCCTTCACGATCTTTACCGCCGACAGCCGCAGGATCGCGGCCTATTTCGTGCTGGGCTCGGTCGGCGCCTTCATCGCCTTCCCGCTGCTGGCGCGGCTGCTGATGCTGGGCGCCGCGCGGATCGGCAAGCCCCGGTTTGCCGCGCTGCGGCTGGCGCTGGCCAACCTGCACCGGCCGGGCGCGCCGACGCCGATCGTGATGCTCTCGCTCGGGCTCGGTCTCACCGTGCTGGTGGCGACGGCCCTGATCGAGGGCAATCTGCGCCAACAGCTGACGCAGCGCATTCCGGGCGATGCACCGGCCTTCTTCTTTGTCGACATCCAGTCAAGCCAGATGCCGGCCTTCGAGAAGGCGATCGCTGCCATCCCCGGCGCCGGTCCGCTCGACAAGGTGCCGTCGCTGCGTGGGCGCATCGTCAAGATCGGCGGGAAGCCGGTCAGCGAGATCGCGGTGCCGTCCGACGCACGCTGGGCGGTCGAGGGCGATCGCGGGGTGACCTATTCGGCGACGCCGCCCGAGGGCTCCCGCATCGTCGCCGGCGAATGGTGGCCGGCCGACTATCGCGGGCCGCAGCTCATCTCATTCGACGAAAACCTCGCCAACCAGTTCGGTCTCGGGCTGGGTGACAGCATCACCGTGAACGTCCTGGGGCGCGACATCGAGGCGAAGATCGCCTCGCTGCGGCGCATCGAATGGACGACGCTCTCCATCAACTTCGTGTTCGTCTACTCGCCCGGCACCCTCGACAAGGCGCCCCATACCTTCCTCGCCACCGTGAAATCGACGCCAGAGGCCGAGGACGCGATCTTCAAGGCCGTCACCGACCAGTTCCCCAACGTCACCGTGGTGCGCATCCGCGACGCCATCGAGACGGCAGCCGGCGTGCTGGGCAATATCGGGCTGGCCAGCCGCGTCATCGGCTTCCTCAGCATTCTGGCCGGCGTGCTCGTGCTGGCGGGCGCCATGCTGGCCACCCAGCGTCGCCGCGTTCACGAGGCGGTGGTCATGAAAGTGCTGGGCGCGACCCGGGCCCGCATCGCCGGGACTTTCGCCTGGGAGTTCGCCTTCCTGGGCCTCGCCACCGCGCTGGCGGCCCTGGGCGTAGGGACTCTCGGGGCTTACCTGGTGGTGCGTCGGCTCATGAACCTCGAATGGACATTCCTGCCGGCCGTGGCGGTGGCGGTCGCCGTGGGAGCGATGGCTCTGACCCTGGCCTTCGGCCTGGCGGGAACTTTGGCGGCATTGCGGCAGCGGCCCCTTGCCTTGTTGCGCAATGAATGACCTAATCGTTACAGGGGATGGGTAGATTTGGGTTCTCGAGCTGACTCTTGGCTATTGATTCAGTCGCGCTGTAACCCCAAATTACCTGTCGAAGGGGCTCGGCAAACGAGGCCCCCTTGGAGGCTTGAAACCAGATGGTAAATCCGAACTTCGGCACCTTTAATCGCGCCGGCACCGTTGCCGACCAGGCGTCGTTCGATGTCGGTCTGCGCGCCCACATGGTGCGCGTGTACAACTACATGGCTTCGGGGCTCGCACTGTCGGGCATCGTGGCCTTCGGCCTGTTCAGCTCGCCGGAACTCGCCAGCCTGTTCTTCCAGGTGCAGGCGGGCCGCGTCGTTGGCTTGAACATGCTGGGCTGGATCGCGATCTTCGCTCCGCTCGGCCTGTTGCTCCTCACCTCGTTCCGCGCCGCTCAGATGAGCACCGGAGCGGTGCAGGCGGTCTACTGGGCAGTCACGGCTCTGATGGGTGTCAGCCTGTCGCTGCTGCTGTTCCGCTACACTGGCGCCAGCGTCGCGCGCACCTTCTTCGTGACGGCCGCCGCCTTCGGAGCGCTCAGCCTCTACGGCTACACGACGAAGCGTGACCTCACGGCGATGGGCAAGTTCCTGTTCATGGGCGTGATCGGCCTCATCCTGGCCGGCATCGTCAACATGATCTGGCCGTCGGGCACGATGAGCTTCATCATCTCCGCGGCGGGCGTGCTGATCTTCTCGGGCCTGATCGCCTACGACACCCAGAAGATCAAGGAACAGTACTCCGAGGCCTGGGGTACGGACATGATCGAGAAGGTCGCCGTGTTCGGCGCGCTCAGCCTGTACCTGGACTTCGTGAACCTGTTCCAGTTCCTGATGAGCTTCATGGGCCAGTCGCGCGACTAACGCACTGAATCACCGAGAAAATCGAGAGGACGCCCGGGTCGAAAGATCCGGGCGTTCTGCTTTGGAACGAATGGCGCGCGTGCCAAGATTGCGCCGTCCGCGTGCCGCCCTATACTTTCGGGATGCGGCGCACCTCCTATGAACAGATGAATTGTTCGATCGCTTCGGCGCTCGACGTCGTCGGCGAGCCGTGGACGCTCCTCATCGTGCGCGATGCCTTCTACGGTGTGCGCCGCTTCGACGACTTCCAGGAAAACCTCGGAATTGCGCGCAACGTGCTCACCGCGCGGCTGAAGAAGCTCGTCGAGGCCGGGGTCTTCCGCAAGACCGCCTATCGCCAGCGCCCGCTGCGCCACGAGTACCGCCTCACCGAGAAGGGGGCCGCGCTGTTCACGGTGATCGTCGGTCTGAAGCAATGGGGTGACCGCTTTGGCGCGGCCGCCCGGGCCGGCAAGCCGATGGACCTGGTCGATCGTGCCGACAGCAGGCCACTCGATCCGGTGCTGATCGACGCCAAGAGCGGCCGGCGCCTCGAACTCACCAACGTGCGGGCAGTCGCCGGACCCGGCGCAGACGAGAACACGCGCACCTTTTTCGAGCGCCTGGCGCTCAACCGGCCGGCAAGGTAGCCGCCACAACTGTCGTCCTGAGCGCAGCGAAGGACCTAGCGGGACGACCAAAGGACTCCGTAGGTGGCGCGAGGTCCTTCGCTGCGCTCAGGCCGACAAGGGACCCTAGTCCTTCTTCTCAGGCCCCAGCCTCTTGCCGTCGATGAGCCGAACGGCACGGTCGGCGGCGTCCCGGTCGGCGTCCTTCTCCACGCGCGTGCGGCCGAAGCGGCGGCGGTTGGCGTCGGCTTCCGCCTCGGCTTCGCGTTTCGCCTTGTCCTTGCGGGCGCGTCGCAGGTTGACGATCTCGGCCATGGATTTCTCTATGCCGCGCCTGCAGTCGATGCGCTAGTCTTGGTCCGCCGGATCGGGGAGCCCAGCCATGACACCAACAACCCGCAAGCGTCTCCTGATCGGCGGCGGCGGCATCGTCGCGCTGCTGGTCGCAGCCCTCGTGGCCTTGCCCGCGCTGATCGACGTCAATTCCTACAAGCCGCTGATCGTCTCGCAGGTGAAGACGGCGACCGGACGCGACCTCGTGATCGACGGACCGATCTCGCTGTCGCTGCTGCCGACGCCGACCGTCTCGGTGACGGGCGTGAAGTTCTTCAACGCGCCCGGCTCCAAGAATGCCAACATGGTCGAGGTCAAGTCGGTCACCGTGAAGCCGTCGCTGCTGGCCCTGCTGGGCGGCAACATCGAGGTCAGCGAGGTGACGCTGGTCGAACCCAAGATCGTGCTGGAGATCAATGCCGAAGGTAAGCCGAACTGGGAGTTCGCGCCCTCGGTCGCCGAAGCGAAGCCCGCCGCCGCCAAGCCCAGCACACCGCGGCCGCTGTCGCTCGGTCGCCTGACCATCGACAATGGCACGCTGATCTTCAGCGATTCCAAGGCGGGCCTCTCGGTGGTCGCCGAGAAAGCCAACTTCACCGCCTCGGTCGGTTCGATCGACGGTCCCTATTCGCTGGCGGGAGACGCCTCCATCAACGGCGCGCCGCTCCGGCTCGACCTTGCCATCGGCGCGCGCGGCAGCAACGGCCACACAGCCGATCTCGCCCTGCAGGGAGGCGGCGGCAAGCTCGGCTTCAAGGGCACGCTGAGCGAACTGGGCGCGGCCGCAAAGATCTCGGGCGCGGCATCCGCTTCGGCCGACTCTCTCACGACCTTCGTCGGTACGCTGGTCAAGCTCGCCGGCCAGCCCGAGCCCGTCCTGCCGGCACTTCTCGCCGGTAAGTTCAGCTTCGATGGGGGCGTCGACGTTTCCCAGACGGCCTTCGCCGCGCGCGATTTCAAGATGGCCCTAGGGCAGGATAGCGGCTCGGGATCGCTTTCGGTCGCGCTGAAGCCCAGGCTCGCGGTTGAGGGCAAGATCTCGGTGCCGAAACTCGACCTCGACCGGTGGCTGGCCGCGCTTCAGCAGCCCGTCCCCGCCGCAACGCCCTCTGCTCCGGCCGCTCCGCCCGCGAATGCGCCGGCTGCGACGTCGCAGAGCCTCCTGGGCGACCTCACGGCCAAACTCGCCTTCGAAATCGGCGAGGTGATCTACAACAAGCAGCCGGTCCGCAACGTCGTGCTCGATATCGATGCCAAGGGCGGCGCCGTCGCGGTGCCGAAACTCACGGCCACCTTGCCGGGCGACATGGTCCTGCAGGCGCAGTCGACCCTGACAGGCGATGCTGCGCGGCCCGGCGTGACCGGGCAGTTCAGCCTGGTCGGGCCCAAGTTGCGCGAGACGCTCGCCTGGCTCGCCGTCGACGTGTCGTCGGTGCCGCCGTCCAAGCTGCAGAAGCTCAGCCTGCGCGGCCGCATGTCCTCGACAGGTGGCAATGTCCAGGTGAGCGATGCCGTCTTCGAACTCGACGAGCTGAAGGGGAGCGGAGGCGTGACGGTCACCTTCACCGTGCCGCTGTCGATCGTGACCAGCGTGAGCCTCGACACGCTCGACCTCGATTCCTTCCTGGTCCCGGTCGCGGCACGGCAGAAGCCCACCGGAGCTCCAGGAGCAGTGGCTCCCCCTGCCGCACCCGTCGTTGCCGGCCCGTCCGTCGGGCTCAAGGCCAAGGTGGCCAGGCTCATCTACAACAAGGAGACGGTCCAGGGCGTCGATGTCGACGTGGCGCTGCAGGGGAGCACGCTGCGGCTGAACGACGTCAAGGTGTCGAATCTGGGAGGCGGTCGCCTCGCGGTGCGCGGCTCCGTTGCCAACTACTCGGCGCCGCAGCCGCGCGCCGACGTCGCCTTCAACTTCGAGGCGCCCGACATGAACCGCGTGCTCAAGGTCGCCGGGACCACGGCGCCGGCCGATCTTGGGGCCGTGAGCGCCAGCGGGGGCGTCGCCGGGACGGTCGAGCAGCTCACCCTGCGCGATCTCAACGTCAATGCCATGGGCCAGAGCGTGAAGGCGACCGGCACCCTTGCGCTTCCGGGCGCATCGAAGGGGGCGCCGCAGTCGGCCGCCTACAAGGGCAACCTGGTGCTCAACGGCCAGTCGCTCGACGGGTCGATCGATGCCCGCCTGACCGGCCGCACGACGATCAACGCCGACTTGCGGGCCAGCGTGCTCGATCTCGACCGGATCGGCGGCGGCAGCGGGCCGCCGGCGCGGCCGGTCGCGCGCGGCCAAGCGGCCTCCAGGCCGATCGACACGGCGCCGCTGCGCAGCATCGACGGCTCTCTGAAGCTGGTGGCCGGCACCTTGGTCAGCTTGCCGCTGCGCATCGGCAATGCCGACCTCGCCGCCTCACTGAAGGACGGCGTCCTGACGGTCCAGCACTTCAAGGGTTCACTCTATGGCGGTTCGCTGGCGCTCGCGGGAACGGTCAACGCCACCCGGCCGGCCCTTTCCTTCGACTTCAAGGGCGACGCCAACAACATCATCCTGGGCGAGATGCTGCGCAGCACCTCGGGCACCAACCAGTTCGGCAGCGCGATCAAGGTGACGGTCGACGGCAAGCTGAACGCCAACGGCATCACCGTGCGGGGCGGCGGCACGACCTCAGACCAGATCAGGGCCTCGATGGCGGGCGGCGCGCAGCTCGGCGGGCACATCTTCATCGGCGCCGACCGGGCCCTGCAGATGCTGGGCTCGATGGCGGCGGGCGCCGCCAGCACGGTGATCGATCAGACACTGGGCAACGTGCTGGGCGCGGTCGGCCAGCGCGGGATGTCGCCCACCAGCATGCTGAACGCGATCTCGCTGGTGCTGAATCGCTTCGTCAATCATGACAGCCCGATCTCGGGCCATGTCGACATCGCGGGCGGTGTGCTGACCGACAAGGGGCTGGCGGTGCAGGGCAATCGCGCCACGGCGCGGATCTCTACGCGCACCAACCTCGGTGCCTCGACGACCGACACGACGGTCAACTTCTACATCGCCGAGGATGGCTCGGCGCCCTACCTGATCACGACGGCGCGCGGCTCGATGTCGTCGCCGTCACTCAACGTCTCGCGCGGCAGCGCCAAGGACCCGCCGGGGATGGCCAGCACGCTGCCGGGGGCGCAGCAGCTGCAGCAGCTCGAGCAGCAGATCCTGCCAGGGCAGCCGCGCTCGCTGATCCCCAACATTCCGATCCCCAATATTTTCGGCCGTTAGGAGTTTCCGTGCTCGATCGTTTGAAGTCCGTGCTGAAGGCGCGGTTCGGCTCCGCGCCCGCGCTGTCGGAGGCGCCCAGGGGCATCGAGGTCCTGGCCGAAATGGCCAACCGGCGGGTCGTGCGGCGCTATTCCGACAAGCCACTGGATCCGGCGCTGCTGGATACGCTCTGCGCCGTGGCGCTGTCGGCGCCCTCCAAGAGCGACCTGCAGCAGGCCGACATCGTGATCGTCACCGACAAGGCGCAGCGCGAGAAGCTCCAGGCCCTGATCCCGGAGAACCCGTGGGCTGCCGCCGGTCCGGCACTGCTGGTCTTCTGCGGCAACAACCGCCGGCACCGGCTGCTGTTCGACTGGCGCGGCCGGCCGTTCGTGAATGACCATCTTGATCCATTCTTCAATGCCGCCGTCGATGCCGGCATCGTGCTCGCCACCTTCATCGCCGCCGCCGACCGGGTCGGACTCGGGACCTGCCCGATCAGCCAGATCCGCAACCAGTCGGCCCGGGTATCCGAGGTCCTGGGGCTGCCTCGGCATGTCTTCCCGGTGGCGGGGCTTGGCGTCGGCTGGCCGTCCTTCGAGGGTGTGATGAGCCCGCGGCTGGGCCTTGACGTGTCGATTCATCGCGAGCGCTATGACGAAACCGGCCTCAAGGAGAAGGTCGAGGCCTACGATCGGCGGCGCAACGAGACCCAGCCCTACAAAAACCAGCGCTTCGTGGAGAAATTCGGCGAGGACCCGGCCTATGGCTGGTCGGAGGACAAGGCGCGGCAATATTCGGTGCCGGAACGCGCCGATTTCGGCGCATTCGTGCGCGCGAAGGGCTTCAATCTCGACTGATCGTGCGTTGCTTCAGTTCCCGCAGCACATGAAGCCGCAGCGCGCTCGACAGGTTGGTCTGCTCCTGGGCCCGGTCGCGGTCGATCTCCGCCACTAGGGCGTTGAGCGAGAGGCCGCGCGCCTGGGAGAGGGCTGAAAGCTCGGTCCAGAAGGCATCTTCCAGCGAGATGCTGGTGCGGTGGCCGTCGATCGTGATCGAGCGTTTACGCATGACGGGACTGTGGCATCGGGCCCCGGTAGCGGCAACACGCCTCCTCATGTTGCCTTGCCGCCGTCACAGAGCGTGCGTATAAGCGCGCCCAACCAACCCTCCGGACAAATTCATTATGGAAATCCGTAACGTCGCGATCATCGCGCACGTCGACCATGGCAAGACCACACTGGTCGATTGCCTGCTGAAGCAGAGCGGCACGTTCCGCGAGAACCAGCAGGTGGCCGAGCGCGCCATGGATTCGAACGACCTCGAACGCGAACGAGGGATCACGATCCTCGCCAAGGCAACCTCGGTCGAGTGGCACGGCACGCGTATCAACATCGTCGACACGCCGGGCCACGCCGACTTCGGCGGCGAGGTCGAGCGCATCCTGTCGATGGTCGATGGCGTGGTCCTGCTGGTCGACGCTGCCGAAGGGCCGCTCCCGCAGACCAAGTTCGTGCTGGGCAAGGCGCTGCGCCTCGGCCTGAAGCCGATCGTGCTGATCAACAAGGTCGACCGCTCCGACGCCCGCGCCCATGAAGTGCACGACGAGGTGTTCGACCTCTTCTCGGCGCTCGAGGCGTCGGACGAGCAGCTCGACTTCCCGACGCTGTTTGCCTCGGCCCGCCAGGGCTGGGCCGCGACCTCGCTCGAGGCCGAGCACACCGACATGACGCCGTTGTTCGAGCTGCTGGTGAACCATGTGCCGGCGCCGAAGATCGATCCCGATCCGGCGTTCCGCATGTTGGTGACGACGCTCGAAGCCGACAACTTCCTCGGCCGCATCCTCACCGGTCGCATCCTGTCGGGCTCGATCAAGCCCAACACGATGGTCAAGGCGCTGGGCCGCGACGGCAAGGAACTCGAGCAGACGCGCATCACGCGCATCCTGGCTTTCCGCGGCCTCGAGCGCGTGGCACTCGAGTCGGCCGAGGCAGGCGACATCGTGGCCATCGCCGGCATGAAGGTCGCCACCGTGGCCGACACGCTGGGCGACCTGACGATCACTTCGCCGATCACCTCGCAGCCGATCGATCCGCCGACGCTCGCCATGACCTTCATGGTCAATGACTCGCCGCTCGCCGGCAAGGAAGGCGACAAGGTCACGACCCGGATGATCCGCGCGCGCCTGATGCGGGAGGCCGAGGGCAACGTCGCCATCCGCGTGACCGACACAGAGAACGCCGATTCCTACGAGGTCGCCGGGCGTGGCGAACTGCAGCTTGGCGTGCTGATCGAAACGATGCGTCGCGAGGGCTTCGAACTCGCCGTCGGCCGTCCCAAGGTGCTGTTCAAGACCGACCCGGTCACCGGCCAGCGTTTGGAGCCGATCGAGGAGGTCGTGATCGACGTCGACGACGCCTATACCGGCGCCGTCGTCGAACAGATTTCGCTGCGCAAGGGTGAATTGCAGGACATGCGGCCGTCGGGCGCCGGCAAGACGCGCCTGGTGTTCTACGCGCCCTCGCGCGGCCTGATCGGCTATCACGGCGAGTTCCTGACCGACACCCGAGGCACCGGCGTGATGAACCGCCTGTTCCACGAATACGGTGCCTATCGCGGCCCGATCGCCGGCCGACGCAACGGTGCGCTGATCGCCAACGAAGAGGGCACCTCCGTCGCCTACGCGATGTGGAAGCTCGAGGATCGCGGCCCGATGTTCATCGAGCCCGGCGTGCCCGTCTACATGGGCATGATCATCGGCGAGCACAGCCGCGGCACCGATCTCGAGATCAACGTGCTCAAGGGCAAGCAGCTCACCAACATCCGCGCTGCGGGCAAGGACGAGGCGGTCCGTCTCACGCCGCCGCGCAAGATGTCGCTCGAGCAGGCAATCGCGTATATCGAAGAAGACGAACTGGTCGAAATCACCCCGAAATCGATCCGGCTGCGCAAGCGCTTCCTCAATCTCGAGGATCGCAAGCGGGCCAAGAAGCAGGCCGCTGCGGCGGCGGAGTAAAGACTAGGACATGAGCGGCAGGAACGTGGATTTCGGCGATCGGCTTGCGACCGCCGCGGCGGCCAAGCAGGCCTTGCTCGAGAAGGCCAAGGCCAAGGCCAACGATCCGGAACTCCTCAAGAAGCAGGCCGAGCGCGCCGCCATCGCGGCCGCTCGCGAGGCGCGCGAGAACGAGCGCCGGGAAGCCAAGCGGGCGGAAGAGGCGCGGATCGCCGCCGAGCGCGAAGCGGCACGAATCGCCGCGGAAGCGGCCGCGGCGGCG
>WOUR01000074.1 GCA_009772935.1 Rhodospirillaceae bacterium | reverse complement strand
GGCGAGCCGGCGGCCGGCGGCGCGCACGGCCGCCGGCAGGACGCCGAGCCCGATGCCGACCAGCACGCCGATCTGGGCGCCGCGCAGCCCGCTGGTCAGGAAGCCGATGAGGATGCAGAAGCCGGTGTTGATGGCGACGGCGATGCCGAAAGCGGCACCGCGATGGCGCTCGAAGAGTGACATGGTTTCTCCTTGGGAGATCTGGGAATGACGGAAGCGCTCGGCGTCAACGGACCGCCCATCCGAACGGCTTGCGCCGGGCAGGTCGTGGTGGTGCCGCAGGCAGCACGGCGGGCGCGCTCAGGCGGCCCGCGGCGGCGGACTCAGGCGATGAAGGGAGGGGCGCGGGCCTGGAGGGGGCCGTCGCGGATGCCAGCCGTACCGAGCGGAGCGGCGGCGGCCATGACGGGCGCCGGGCGGGCGGGCGGCGGATCGACGCTGAAGACCGGCGACGGACCGACCATCGCAGTCGCATGGGCGAGGCCGATGCAGCATTGATGGATCTTCGCGGCGTCCGGGGTCGGCGCCTCGCCGCTCTCGGTATCGGCGGCCGGCAGGCAGAGGGCGCCCCAGAAGCGCGCTGCTTCCGCCGGTCCGCCCTCCCGCATCAGGGCGGCATGAGCGAGCGGCTGGAGGAAATTGAGCGTGATCGCGAACAGGGCCGCGGCGAACGCGACCGCGCGCCTGCCGGTGACGGGGCCCGTACGATCCATGTCTTCATTCTACGGGCCGCGCGCCCGGCCCCTCAAGCGCAACCCGCCCGCGCAATGTCGCAGGCGGGACCCGGTTGCAGCCCGGCGGCCGACGCCCGCCCGTCGTTCAACCCAGCGCGCCGGCGCTGCGCAGCCGGTCGAGGTCTTGCCGGTCGTAGCCCAGTTCGCGCAGCACTTCGTCGGTGTGGGCGCCGTGCTCCGGGCCGGCGCCGGGTGCCGCCGGTTCGGGGGCGAACGACATTCGGATGGGTGCGGAGATCGTGCGCGGCATGTCGTCCTGGCGGGTCGGCACGACCGCGCCGTTGGCGACGGCCTGCTCGTCGTCGGGTACGTCGCGCAGGATGCCGAGCAGGCCGAAGGTGATCTCGTGGCGGCGCAGGCGTTCCTTCCATTCGGGCCACGGCCGCCCCGCGAACACGGGATCGAGGATCGCGGCCAGGTCGGTGGCGTGGGCGCGCCGCTTCTCGGTCGTCTCGAAGCGCGGATCGTCCATCAGGTCGGTGCGTTCCAGCGCCTGGCAGAGTTCGGGCCAGAGCTTGTCCTCGCGCACGATCGTGAGCTGGATCCAGCGCCCGTCGGACGTGCGGTACTGGTTTGCGAGTGCACTGCGCGGCTTGGTGCGCGGCGGGCGCGGCGCCACATAGGCACCGAGCAGGGCACCCTGGGCCAGGATTGCGTTCGACCACAGGCCGCTCGCATGCAGTGACGTGCCGACCTCGCTGCCCTCGCCGGTGCGCTCGCGGTGCAGCAGCGCCATGGCGACGGCGGCAAACAGGTTCATGCCGGCCATCTGGTCGCCCTGCGCGGGCAGGGAGAAGGCCGGCGGCCCGCCCTCGTAGGTCAAGGCGTCGAGCAGGCCGGAGCGGGCGAAGAAGGCGGTCGAGTCGAAGCCCGGCTGCTCGGCGTCCGGACCGTGCTCGCCGTAGCCGGTCATGGAGGCGTAGATCAGGCGCGGGTTGGCAGGCCTCACGTCTGCATACCGCATGCGCAGCCGCTCGCGGACCTTCAGCGGGAAGTTCACCACCATGACGTCGGCGGTCGCGACCAGCCGGTCGAACGCCTCGCGTCCCAGCGGGTTCTTGAGGTCGAGCACGACCGAGCGCTTGTTGCGGTTGGTCATGTGCCAGCAGAAGTTGACCGGATGCTGCGGAATGGAATGGGCCTGCCCGAGCTTGCGCTGGGGATCGCCCTCGCCGGGCGGCTCGATCTTGATGACCTCGGCGCCGTAGTCGCCCATCACGGTCGAGGCGACGGGCCCGGCGATGAAACTGGCCAGGTCGAGGACCCGGAGGCCCTGCAGCGGCAAGTGTCCGCTCATTGAGTTTTTCCTTTCGAACGCCTACACCCAGCCTATCCGGGGAGAAAGCTTTCAGGTCAATGGCCGGCAGGTTTCGCAATTTCTGGCTGGTGGGCGCCTTCCTCCTCGTGATCCTCGCGGTCGGGCTCGGGCTGCAGTCGGCCCTCTGGGCCTGCGTCGCCGCCGCCCTGCTCGGGATCGTGGGTGTCGTCACCTTCCGCGGCAATCGCTGGCGCAGCGGCGCCCTCCTCGCGACCGCGCTGGCGCTGAGCCTGGTGGCCCTCGACCTCTTCGCCGGCCTGCTCTCGCCGAAGGCCATGAACATGGGGGTCGTGACCCGCACGATTCCCCAATGGTGGCCGCCGCCCGACCCGATCCTTGGCTTCCGGCCGAAGCCCGACAGTGAAGTCGTCGCCACGGCCACCTGGGGCTCCGAGCTCGTCTATCGCCAGACCTATCACTTCGATTCCGCCGCGGCGCGCGTGACGCCGCCGGCGCCGGACGCGACGGAGACCTATCTCTTCATCGGCGATTCGTTCATCTTCGGCCAGGGACTGAGCGACGACGAGACGATGCCGTCGCAGTTCGCGAAACAGAATGCGCCGCCGGCCCGCAGCGTCAATCTCGGCGTCCCCGGCTACGGACCCAACCACCTCGTCCGCGCCTTCGAGGCCGGGCTCCTCGACCGCTACACCGACCGCAAGGTGAAGGCCGTGGTGACCTGGATCATTCCGGCGCATCTGCAGCGGGTTACGGGCGACGGCTCCTGGCTCGGCTCCTCGCCGCGCTATGTGCTGGAGAACGGCAAGCTGCGCTATACCGGCACCTTCAACGAGCATCGCTGGCGTGATCCCATCGCCGGCCTGCACTACCTGCTCGGACAGCATTTCGCCTTCGTCGATGCGATCGGCCAACGTCAGCGCCAGCAGGAGCAGATCGAGCTGTTCCTGGCCTTGATGGCGAAGCTGCAGGCCGAGGCGCGCGAGAAGTTCGGCGCGCCCCTCGTCATCGTCTATTCGTGGCCCGACGAGCAGACCCGGCATCGCTACGGCGATTCGAAAGTGGAGCAGCCCCTGCTCGTCGACACGCTCGTACGCCTGCGCAAGCTCGGCGCGCCGATGGTGGGCGAGTCCGCCACGACGTTCGGCAGAAATCCCAAGACCCTGGCCATACCTCATGACGGTCATCCCTCGGCCCTCGCCACCGACCTGATCGCCGCCGCCTTGAAGAAGCTGCTGCAAGGATCCTGAGCGGCGATCCTGAACGGGCGGCGTCTCTTCGCCCGTTTTAATTGACAGTTCACCCGCAATCCCGGCAGCCTGTCGTCAACAGGATCGCCCGCATGAACGGGCGACCGAGGAAACGTCGTTGCGGGAGAATGAACAGGGTGAGCCTTTTCACGTCCATGGTCTTGCCTGATGAGTCCGTTCCGGCTTCTTCGTCCGGCTTTCCCGGCGTTGACGACGGGAAGGGTTGATGCAGGCCTATATCGTGCGCCGCGTCCTGGCGCTCATTCCGACCCTATTCTTCGCCAGTCTCATCGTCTTCGTGACGGTGCGCATGATTCCCGGCGACGTCATCGACCTGATGCTGAGTCAGAACGACATCGCGGCCTCCAAGATGGGCCGCGAACAGCTCGAGCAGGCGCTGGGCCTCGACCAGCCGATGTGGGTCCAGTACGGACGCTGGGTCGGTGCCATCCTCTTCCATGGCGATTTCGGCCGCTCGCTCTGGCAGAACACGCCCGTCAGCGAGCAGCTGCTGCAGCGCCTGCCCGTCACCTTCGAGCTCGGCCTGATGGCATTGATCGTCGGCCTGTCGGTGGCCGTTCCCATCGGCGTCTATTCGGCGATCCGCCAGGACACGCCCGGTGACTACGTCGCACGCTCCTTCTCCATCCTGATGCTGGCGGTGCCGAGCTTCTGGCTGGGCACCATGGTGATGGTCTTCCCGTCGATCTGGTGGGGCTGGTCGCCGCCCATCCAGTTCGTGCCCTTCTCGAAGGATCCCTGGGGCAACCTCGGGCAGATGATCATTCCGTCGATCATCCTGGGCTGCGCCCTCTCGGCCATCACCATGCGCCTCACGCGCACCATGATGCTCGAAGTGCTGCGCCAGGACTTCATCCGCACCGCCTGGGCCAAGGGGCTGGGCGAGAGGCTGGTCGTGGCCCGGCATGCGCTGCGCAATGCACTGATTCCGGTGGTGACCCTGATCGGCCTGCAGGCCCCGCTGCTGATCGGCGGCGCCGTCATCATGGAGCAGATCTTCGTCATTCCCGGCATGGGTCTGCTGCTGCTCGATGCGGTGAGCCAGCGCGACTATCCGATCATCACCGGCGTCTTCCTGATCGTGGGCGTCGCGGTGATGTTCATCAACCTGATCGTCGACCTGAGCTACGGCCTGCTCGATCCCAAGGTGAGGTACCGCTGATGGCGTCCGTCGCGGATACCGCCGCCGTCCCGCCGCGCCGCAAGCGCGGTCCGGTCCTGCATTTCCTCGGCCGGCTGTTCCGAGAGAAACCGCTGGGTGCCGCCGGGGCGGTCGTGTTCGTGCTGTTCCTGCTCTGCGGGATCTTCGCCGACGCGTTGGCGCCCTATGGCATGAACCAGATCTCGCCGCTCAACCGGCTGAAGCCCCCCTCCTGGGCCTTCCCCTTCGGCACCGACAATCTCGGCCGCGACATGCTCTCGCGCTGCCTCTACGGCGCCCAGCTCTCGGTCATCATCGGCTTCTGTGCCGCGGGCATTGCCACCATCATCTCGGTCTTCCTCGGCATCATCTCGGGCTATCTCGGCGGCAAGTTCGACCTCGTGCTGCAGCGATTCGTCGACGCCTGGATGAGCTTTCCCGACCTCATCATCCTGATCGTGGTCGTGTCGGTCGTCGGGCCCGGCATGCCGCAGATCATCGTGACGCTCGGGCTGCTCCTGGGCATCGCCGGTTCGCGCATCATCCGCGGCGCCGTCGTCTCGGTGCGCGAGAACATGTACGTCCATGCCGCGCAGTCGACCGGCGCGTCGACCTTCCGCATCCTGTGGCGACACATCCTGCCCAACGTCATGGCGCCGGTGATCGTGCTGTTCACCACCCGTGTCGGTACGGTGATCCTGGCCGAATCGGGCCTGTCGTTCCTCGGCCTCGGCGTGCCGCCGCCGGCGCCGACCTGGGGCGGCCTGCTGTCGGGCAGCGGGCGCACCTTCATGCTGCAGGGGCCGTGGCTCGCGCTGGCGCCCGGCCTCTGCCTCACCATCGTTGTCTACGCCACCAACATGTTCGGCGACGCCCTGCGCGATCTTCTCGATCCGCGGATGCGCGGCTCACGCTGACAAATCAAAAAACAGAACACCAGAGGAGGAAGCGATGACGATGAAGAGGTGGGCCATGGGGCTCCTTTCCGGCGCGCTGGGGCTGGCGCTTGCCGGGACTGCACAGGCGCAACAGGAAAAGCCGCAATACGGCGGCACGCTCGAAGTCGGCACCGTCTACGTGACGCTGTCGGCGCTTTCCTTCGATCCCGCCGACTGGAACTGGAAGCTGAACCACGATACCGGCCAGTTCTATGAGCAGCTCTTTGCCGCCGACCTGTCCAAGAGCAAACGCAACGGCGGCAAGTATCCCTTCTATGCCGATGCCTGGCTGCCCTCCGACGCGATCCGTGGCGAGTTGGCCGAGAAGTGGGTGTGGAGCGACAATCCGCTCAGGCTCACGATCGATCTGCGCAAGGGCGTGATGTTCCCCGAGAAGCCGGGAGTCATGAAGGAGCGCGAGCTGACCGCCGAGGACGTCGCCTTCGCGTTCAACCGGCTCGCCAACAGCCCGAAGAGGATCGCGGGCTACTTCGACCATGTCGAGAAGGTCGAGGCGACCGGCAAGTACACGGTCGTCTTCACCTTCAAGTACTTCAACGCCGAATGGGACTACCGCTTCGGCTGGGGCTACTACTCGACCATCACGCCCAAGGAAGTGGCCGACGCCGGCGCCACCAACTGGAAGAACGTAAACGGCACGGGCCCGTTCATGCTGAGCGACTTCGTCCAGGGCAGCTCCAACACCTATTCCAAGAACCCGATCTACTGGGACAAGGAGAAGATCGACGGCGTCGAGTACAAGCTGCCGTTCCTCGACAAGGTCGTCTATCGCACGATCAAGGACGAGGCGACCTACCTGACGGCGCTGCGCACCGCCAAGCTCGACCTGCTGGAGAACATCCGCTGGAGCGCCGCCGACGATCTCAAGAAGACGACGCCGCAGCTCAAATGGTCGCGCTGGCTCGGCATGAGCGGCCAGTTCCTCGCGATGCGGGTCGACACCAAGCCGTTCGACGACATCCGCGTGCGCCGGGCGCTGAACATGGCGGTCAACAAGCAGGAGATCGTGAAGGCCTACTACGGCGGCAACGCCGAACTCTTCGCCTATCCGCAGCATCCCGACTATCTGGGCTATTTCGAGCCGCTGGAGGCGATGCCGGAGTCGGTGAGAGAGCTCTACACCTTCAATCCCGACAAGGCGAAGAAGCTGCTGGCCGAGGCGGGCTATCCCAAGGGCTTCAGTTTCAAGGTCCAGGTCTGCTCGTGCAATCCCGACCATATGGACCTGCTGCCGCTGGTCGCCGCCTATCTCGAGGCGGTCGGCGTGAAGCTCGAGATCCAGCCGATGGAGTATGCGGCCTTTCTCTCGGCGATGACGACCAAGACCAACGCCCCGGGCTACTTCATGAACAACGGCCACACCAACCCGACGACGAGCATCCGCAAGAGCTTCGTCACCAAGGAAGTGTGGAACCCGTCGCAGTATTCGGACCCGGCCTTCGACAAGAAGGTGGCCGAGATGTACCTCGAAAGGGACGAGGCCAAGCGGCAGGTCATGATCAAGGCGTTGACGCGCGAGATCCTCGAGAAGACGCCGTACATCTGGCTGCCGACGCCCTACATCTATACGGCCTGGTGGCCGTGGGTGAAGGGCTACAACGGCGAGCTGCGTGCCGGCGCGGTGCGCCCGGGCCCGATCTACGCCCGCATGTGGGTCGACCAGGACCTGAAGAAGAAGATGGGCAAGTGACCCCCGGCGCATGACCGCTCCGCTTCTCAGCGTCCGTAACCTGTCGACGCGCTTCCGCACCGAACGCGGCACGGTGCGGGCGGTCGACGGCGTGTCGTTCGACGTGGCCGCCGGAGAGACTCTGGCGATCGTGGGGGAATCGGGCTCGGGAAAGAGCGTGACCGCGCTCTCGATCCTGCGCCTGATCCCCGACCCGCCCGGCCGCATCGAGGAGGGCGAGATCCTCTTCGAGGGTCGGGACCTGCTGAAGCTCGACGATGCCGGCATCCGCGCGATCCGCGGCGACCGCATCGCCATGATCTTCCAGGAGCCGATGAGCTCGCTCAATCCGGCGCTCACGGTCGGCATGCAGGTCGGCGAGCCGATCAACCTGCATCGCCGGACGGTGTGGGCCAAGGCACTCGACAAGGCCGCCGAACTCCTGGGCAAGGTGCGCATCCCCGACGGGCGCAGCCGGCTTTCCTCCTATCCGCACCAGTATTCCGGGGGCATGCGCCAGAGGGTCATGATCGCCATGGCGCTGGCCTGCCAGCCGCAGCTCATCATCGCCGACGAGCCGACGACGGCGCTCGACGTCACGGTGCAGGCGCAGATCCTGGCCCTGCTCAAGGAACTGACGCGCGAGGCCAACTCGGCGATGATCCTGATCACCCACGATCTCGGCGTCGTGGCGCGCTACGCCGACCGGGTCGTGGTGATGTATGGCGGCCGCATCGTCGAGACGGCGCCGGCGCGCCTTCTCTACAAGACGCCGCGCCATCCCTATACGCGCGGCCTCATGGCTTCGGTGCCGCGGCTCGACGGCGACACCGACCGGCCGCTGGTGCCGATCGAGGGTCAGCCGCCCGATCTCGCCACGCTGCCGCCGGGCTGCGCCTTCGCGCCGCGCTGCAAGGACGCGACCGACCGCTGCCGCGCCGAGCGGCCGCCGCTGGTCGAGAGCGCCCCCAACCATTTCTCAGCGTGCTTCTTCCATGACCGCCTCGCCGCCTGATCCCGTCCTCAAGGTAGAGGGCCTGAAGATCCATTTCCCGATCACCGCGGGGGCGATCCTGCGCAAGCAGGTCGGCACGGTGAAGGCGGTGGATGGCGTCAGCTTCAGCGTGGCGCGCGGCGAGACGTTGGGACTGGTGGGCGAATCGGGCTGCGGCAAGTCGACGACCGGTCTCGCCATCCTGCGCATGCTCGACGTCACCGAGGGCAGGATCGAGTTCGAGGGCGAGGACATCACGCGCCATGACCGAAAGCGCATGAGACCGATCCGGCGGCGCATGCAGATGGTTTACCAGGATCCCTACGGCTCGCTGAACCCGCGCATGAAGGTGGCCGACATCGTGGGCGAGCCGCTGGTGGTCCATGGCATGGCGTCCGACCAGGACAAGTACCGCGCCCGCGTCGCCGATCTCCTGCGCATGGTCGGCCTGCTGCCCGACATGGCCGAGCGCTATCCGCACGAATTCTCCGGCGGCCAGCGCCAGCGCATCGGCATCGCCCGCGCGCTTGCGCTGGAGCCGACCCTGCTGATCTGCGACGAGCCGGTGTCGGCGCTCGACGTGTCGATCCAGGCGCAGGTCGTGAACCTGTTCATGGAGCTGCAGGAGCGGCTCGGCCTCACCTACATCTTCATCGCGCACGATCTCAGCGTGGTGCGCCACATCAGTGACCGCATCGCGGTCATGTATCTCGGCCGCATCGCCGAGATCGCCACGAGGGTCCAGCTCTACAAGGACCCGCTGCATCCCTATACCCAGGCGCTGCTGGCCGCCGTTCCGATTGCCGATCCGGAACTCGAGGCGGCGCGCGGCGCCGACATCATCGCCGGCGAAATCCCCAGCGCCATGCGTCCGCCACCCGGCTGCCGCTTCCACACGCGCTGCCCCCGGGCGATGGACGTCTGCAAGACGGTCGATCCGCCGCTGAAGGAGATGGACGACGGAAGAGCCGTCGCCTGTCACCTTCATTCATAGCTGGGAGCGCTGCAGCGCCGCGCACTGGTCGAGGACCCAGGCCTTGCGTTCCTCGAAGATCGCGGAGGGACGATTGACCTCTGGGCGCTGGTGGAACCAGCCGATCGTGGCCATCCAGCGGATCAAGCGGAACTGCGGGATCAGGCTGAGCGCTTCGTCCGGAACCGGGCGCCTGGTACGATAGCCCGCGAGGAAGGCGCGTTCGATCTCCGCGGCATTGGGCTTGGTCTGCCAGTGCGTCAGCGCCGTCGCGATATCGTACTGGTGCCAGCCATAGCCTGCGTCGTCGAAATCGATGACGGTCAGCCGGTCGCCGTCGACCACGATATTGCCCGGGTGCATGTCGGCGTGGATCACGCCGTAGGCGGACGGGTCCCGGCTCAAGCCGCTCAGCAGGTCGTGCATGCGCTGCCGGACGTCGAGCAGCAGTCTGCGTTCAGCCGTCGTTAGCGAGCGATGCTCCCAGAACTCGCCCCAGTGCGGGGCCATGCCCATCAGCCCGTCATTGTCGAGCGCGTGTCGCTTGAAGCCCGGCGGGGGTTGCCAGGCGCTGGCTTGGTCGTGCATCGCGGCGGTGATGGCGCCGAGCTGCTTGAAGGACTCCTCGACACGCTTCTGGTCGGCGGTCTCGGCGAGCACGTCGGAGAGAAGGCGACCTTCGGTCCAGCTCGCCAGACCGGCGAAGCGCTGCTCGCCGGTGGCGGGGATCGTCACCGGAACATAGTCCTGGCCGTCGCGCGTCATCACGGCTTGGGGGACATCGATCCCGGCCGCGGCGAGCGCCCGGATCCAGGTCCGCTCGGAGACCAGTTCCTCGAGCGAGTGATAGCCGGGTCGGTGCAGGCGAAAGACGTAGGCACGGCCGTCGTGGCCATCGGTCACCCGGAACGTCACGTTCTCGGAGAGCGACACCAGGGTCAGGTCCTGAGGATCGATCGGAAAGGCTGCGAGCGCCGCGCGGGCGGCCGGTCCGTAGGTCCGGTCGACAGTCTCGTCGTCCATCGAGCGCCTCAGCCGTCGACGTCCGTCATCGTGGCGTCGAAGGCGGTTAGAAACTCCTCGGCATGGCTCTGCTGGAAGACCAGCGGCGGGCGGATCTTCACGACGTTCTTGTAGGCGCCGGCATTGCTCGTGAGGAAGCCGCGGTCCTTGAGGCGATTGATGATGTCGACCGCCTTGTCCATGTCGGGCTCGCGCGCGGCGTCGCTCCCGGCGATCTCGACGCCGATGAACAGTCCATGGCCGCGTACGTCGGCGATCGACGCGAAGCGGCCCTTGCGTTCGGCCAGCGCCGATTTCAGGAACGCGCCGACGCTCGCGACGTTCGCTGCGAGGTCGTCGCGCTCGATGACATCGATCACCGCCATGCCGACCGCCGCCTGCAGCGGGCTCGAGGCGAAGGTGTTGAAGTAGCGTGTCGCGGCCCGGAAGGTCTCGACCAGTTCGCGGCTGGCCGCGGTGGCGGCCAGCGGCAGGCCGTTGCCCATCGGCTTGCCGGTCACCACGATGTCGGGCCGGAAGCCCAGCACGTCGTAGCCCCACCAGACGCCGCTGCGGCAGTAGCCGGCCTGGACCTCGTCGGCGATCACCAGGCCGCCGGCCGCGTGCACGATCTCCGTGGCGCGCGCCATGAAGCCTCGTGGCACGTCGGGCAGGCCTTCGTTGGCGAAGATCGAGCAGACGATCAGGCCTGCGAAGCCCGTGCCGTCTTCCTCGAAGCTGCGAATGACCTGACGCAGACGATCGAGGTAGGCCTCGCAGAGTTCGTCCTCGCCGGCGCCGGGCACCAGGGGACGCAGCATCTCGGGGAAGGGGATCGCGCGCACGTCACCGGCCGTGTTCTGGCCGTTGCCGATGCGCGTCATCTTGCCGACCGCCTCGCTGTTGCCGTGATAGGTCGCGTTGGTGCAGACGATGCCGGCCTTCCCCGTGGCCATCCGCGCCATGCGCAGCGCCACCTCGTTGGCCTCGGTGCCGGAGCAGGAGAAGATCACGCTCTCGATCTCGGGCCCGTGCAGCGCCGCCAGCCGCTCGGCGAAGGAAACGATGCCCTCGTGCAGGTAGCGGCTGTGGACGTTGAGCGTCGACTGCTGCCGCGCCATCGCCTCGGCGACATGGGGGTTGGCGTGCCCGACGCAGGGCACGTTGTTGTACATGTCGACGTAGCGCCGGCCCTCGGGGTCGAACAGCTCGACCCCCTGGCCGCGAACAATGTGCAGGGGCGTGCTGTAGAAGAGCGGCGCACCGGCCCCCAGGGCTTGGTCTCGGCGGGCGGCCAGTGTCGCAGCGTTCATGGTCTCCGTCCTACATCTTCCCCGAAACGATTCGCGCGCCCAGCGCCCAGCGATGGACCTCGGAGGGGCCATCGTAGATGCGGAAGGCGCGGGAGTCGCGGAAGAAGCGCTCGACCACCGTGTCGCGGGTGATGCCGAGCCCGCCCAGGATCTGCATGCAGCGGTCGGCCACGCGGAAATAGGCCTCCGAGCAGATCACCTTGGACATCGAGCTCTCGTTCGAGGCGCGCTCGCCCTGGTCGAGCAGCCACGCCGTGTGCCAGATCGACAGCCGCGCCTGGTTCATGTCCATCAGATTGTCGGCCAGCATGAACGACACGCCCTGGTGCTCGCCCAGTGTCTTGCCGAAGGCCATGCGATGACGTGCATAGTCGGTGGCGATGTCCTGCGCCCGCATCGCCGCGCCCAGCCAGCGCATGCAGTGGCTGAGGCGGGCCGGGGCGAGCCGGACCTGGGCATAGCGGAAGCCCTTGCCGATCTCGCCCAGCACCGCGTCGGCCGGCAGGCGCAGGTTCTTGATCTCGATCACGCCGTGGCCGCCGGTGAAGCTCGAGTCCATCGTGTCGAGCGTGCGCTCGAGGCGAATGGCGGGATCGGGCAGGTCGGCCAGGAACATGGTGGCGTGGCCGTCCATCGGCCCGCCCTCGTTCTTCGCCATGATGATGGCGCAGCCCGCGCCCTCGGCACCGGTGATCAGCCACTTGCGGCCGTTGATCACCCATTCGTTGCCCTCGAGCTTGGCCGTCGTCGTCATCAGGCTGGGATCGGAGCCGGCGCCGCCGGGCTCGGTCATGCAGAAGATCGAGCGGATCTGGCCCGTCGCCATGCGCTTCAGGAAATGCTCGCGCTGGTCGGGCCGGGCCACGACGTCGAGCAGATGGATGTTGCCTTCGTCGGGCGAGGCGCAGTGGATCGCCGTCGGCCCCAGGATCGAATAGCCCGCCGCCTCGAAGACATGGGCCCGGCCGACCTGGCTCAGCGCCTGGCCGCCATATTCCTTCGGCACCTGCGGCGCGAACACGCCGGCGGCCTTGGCCAGCTCGTTCATCTCGATCCGCAGCGCGTCGGTCGGCCCATGAGACGTCCAGCGCGGATCGGTCTCGTAGGGAATGATCTTGTCCTTGATGAACGCCTTCACCCGGGCGGCGAGGTCGGTGATCGCCGCCGGCGGCGCGAAATTGAGGTCGTCGATCTTCTGCCTGGTCGTCACGAAACTCTCCCGCGTTTGCGGGCGGGAACCTAGCACGGGTCGCCGCCCGCGGCGTGCTTGAGCGTCGCAGAGCAATATGCAACCATTGCGTGCTTTACTTGCAATTCAATCGTTCTTTAATTGTTCCCAGCACAGGACGGGAGCATTGCATGCAGGCGACGGTTCGGACGGTGGCGTTCCAGGGCATCGACGTGTTGCCCGTCGATGTGCAGGTGCTGGTGGCGCCGGGCACCATCGCCTTTGCGGTGGTCGGGCTGGCGGACAAGGCGGTGGGCGAGAGTCGCGAGCGGGTGCGGGCCTGCTTCCGGGCGCTGGGACTGGCCCTGCCGCCGCAGCGCATCACGGTGAACCTGTCGCCAGCCGACCTCGCCAAGGAGGGCAGCCACTACGACCTGCCGATCGCGCTGGGTCTGCTGGCGGCGTTGGGCGTGCTGCCGCGCGAGAGCGTCGAGGGCTTCGTGGTGCTGGGGGAACTGGCCCTCGACGGCTCGCTCTGCAGGGTGCCGGGCGTCCTGCCGGCGGCGATCGCCGCCCAGGCGGCGGGGCGCGGCGTGATCTGCCCGGCGGTGTGCGGGGGCGAGGCCGCGTGGGGTGGCTTCGATTCCCTCGCAGACACCGACCGGCCGCCGATCATCGCCGCGCCTTCGCTGCTGGCCCTGATCAATCACCTGCGCGGCCAGCAGACCCTGCCGGCGCCCGAGGCGCTGATGGCCGACGACCGCGCGACCTATCCCGACCTTTCGGAGATCAAGGGCCAGGAGAGCGCCAAGCGGGTGCTCGAGATCGCGGCCGCCGGTGGCCATAACCTGTTGATGATCGGGCCGCCCGGCTCGGGCAAGTCGATGCTGGCCGCGCGCCTGCCCGGCCTGCTGCCGCCGCTCGATGCCGAGGAGGCGCTGGAAGCCTCGATGGTGCGCTCGCTGGCCGGCGACCTGGGCGAGGGGCGGCTCAGCCGGCGGCGTACCTTTAGGGATCCGCATCATTCCGCGACCCTTCAGGCGCTGATCGGCGGCGGGGCGCGGCCCAAGCCCGGGGAGGTGTCGCTCGCCCATCATGGGGTGCTGTTCCTCGACGAGCTGCCCGAGTTCAACGGCATTAGGTAGCAAACGCACCTAGCGGTTCAGACCGCCGTGCGGCTCACGCGCCTAGTGCCTTTGAACGGAGTTCGAAGGTGTTATTTCGGAAATTG
>WOUR01000020.1 GCA_009772935.1 Rhodospirillaceae bacterium | reverse complement strand
GACACCATGCGCACCGTCATCTTTCTCATTGCCGGAAAGCTCGACTTCTCAAGACTCAACCCACGGGCCGCATAACCCACTCGAAACTCAAAAGAGCCACAATTTTTTTGTGACCAAGAGTACGCGCATGGACACGTTCGACGACAGCCTCGCCTTCGTGAAGTTCGGCGTCGGCCAGCCGGTGACGCGCAAGGAGGATCCCACCCTCCTGCGGGGCGAGGGCCGCTATACCGACGACATCAATCTTCCGGGCCAGGCCCATGCGGTGATGGTGCGCAGCCGCAACGCGCACGGCCTGCTGAAGGGGATCGACGCGTCCGAAGCGAAGGCCATGCCCGGCGTGCTGCTGATCCTGACGGCCGCCGATCTCGACGAGGCGGGCTTCGGTCCGCTGATGTGCCCGCTCAACATCCCGCAGCGCGACGGCACGCCGATGAAGACGCCGCCGCGCTGGTCGCTGGCCAAGGACAAGGTGCGCTTCGTCGGCGAGGTAGTGGCCGTGGTTGTGGCGGAAACGGCGGTCCAGGCGAAGGATGCCGCGGAAGCCGTGCTGCTCGACATTGAGGAACAGCCGGCCGTGACCAGCCCCGAAGCGGCACTGGCCGAGGGTGCGCCGCAGATCCATGCCGAAGCGCCGGGCAACCTCGTGCTCGATTTTCATTTCGGCGATGCCGAGGCCGTCGCCAAGGCTTTCGCTGAAGCCGCGCACGTCACGCGGCTCGAGATCGATTCCCAGCGCATCGTGGTCAATGCCATGGAGCCGCGCTCGGCCATCGGCTCCTACGATACGGCCAAGGACCGCTGGGTCCTGAACGTCGGCTGCCAGGGCGTGTTCGGCCTGCGCGGCGGCCTTGCCAAGGACGTGCTCAAGGTCACGCCGGACAAGCTCCATGTGCTGACCGGCAACGTCGGCGGCTCGTTCGGCATGAAGGCGCCACCCTATCCCGAATATGCGCCGCTGCTGCTGGCGGCCAGGAAGCTCGGCCGTCCGGTGAAATGGACCGACGAGCGCTCCGAGAGTTTCCTGTCGGATCATCATGGCCGCGATCACGAGCGGGTTGCCGAGCTGGCACTCGACAAGGACGGCAAATTCCTTGCCGTGCGGCTCACCGGCTACGGCAATGCCGGCGCTTATATCTATCCGCCGATGCCGGCCACGACCAACGCGGTGAAGAACCTGATCGACGTCTACCGGACGCCGGCGATGGAGGTGAATTCCAAGATCGTCTTCACCAACTGCACGCCGATCGCAGCCTATCGCGGCGCGGGCCGTCCCGAGGGCAATTATTTCATGGAGCGTCTGATCGACACGGCGGCCCGCGAGATGGGCATCGACGCCATCGAGCTGCGGCGGCGCAACCACATCGCGCCGGAGCAGATGCCGTACAAGTCGCCGGCCAACAACCTCTACGATTCGGGCGAGTTCCGCGCCATCCTCGACGAGACGCTGCAGATCGCCGACTGGGACGGCTTCACGGCGCGCAAGGAAGAGAGTGCCAGGCGCGGCAAGCTGCGCGGGCGCGGCGTCGGCAGCTATCTCGAAGTGACGGCGCCGGCCGGCAAGGAGCACGGCGGCATCCGCTTCGAGCCCGATGGCTCCGTCACCATGCTGAGCGGTACGCTCGACTACGGCCAGGGCCATGCCTCGGCCTTCGCCCAGGTGCTGACCGGCCTGCTGGGCATTCCTTTCGAGCGCTTCAAGCTGCTGCAGGGCGACAGCGACCAGCTGAAGGCCGGCGGCGGCACCGGCGGTTCGCGCTCGGCACTGGTGGGCGCCGAGGCCTTCCTCGAAGCCAGCCGCAAGGTGATCGACCAGGGCAAGCAGATCGCCGCGCATGTGCTCGAAGCGTCGGTGGCCGACATGGAGTTCGAGAAGGGGCGCTTCAAGATCGCCGGCACGGATCGCGGCATCGGCCTCCTCGAACTGGCGCAGAAGCTGCGCGACGGCCTCGCCCTGCCGGAAGACGTGCCCCAGACGCTCGACGTCGCGCATGTCTCCGACACGCCGCCCTCGTCGTTCCCCAATGGTTGTCACGTCTGCGAGGTCGAGATCGATCCCGAGACCGGCGCGATCGAACTGGTGCGATATTTCATGGTCAACGACTTCGGTACGGTCATCAATCCGCTGCTGGTCGAGGGCCAGGCGCATGGCGGCGTCGTGCAGGGGCTCGGCCAGGCGATCATGGAGCGCACCGTCTACGACGAGCAGGGCCAGCTTCTGACCGGCTCCTTCACCGATTACGCGCTGCCCCGGGCGCAGGATGCGCCGAGCTTCACGATCCGGAGCCATCCCGTGCCGGCCAAGACCAACACGCTCGGTGTGAAGGGCTGCGGCGAGGCCGGCTGCGCGGGGGCACTGCCCTCGATCATGAATGCCATCGTCGATGCGCTGGGCGGCAAGCACATCGACATGCCGGCCACGCCGGAGAAGGTCTGGCGGGCGTTGAACGGCTGAAGTTCGCTGCCCTATTCCTTCACCTCCCCCGTCTTACGGGGGAGGAAAGCTCCAAACTCAACCCTTCGCCTCGACATCGATCGTCTTCTTGACGGCGGGGCGCTCCAGCATGCGGGCATGGTGGGCTTCGAGAGCGGGGAAATCGCCCGGCTGGCGTTCGAGCTGGTCGCGGAAGCGCCAGTAGACGCGGAACAGGTGGATGTCGGCGATCGAAAAGCGATCGCCCAGGATCCACGTCCGGTTGCCCAGGCGCTTGTCGGCCACCGCGTAGAGCTCGCGCGCCTCCGCGACGCCCTGCCGGAGCGCCGGATGGATCGTCGAGGCGACGTAGGACATCCACGAGATGACCTGTGCCTCGGCCTCGATGTCGCCCGCCGGCAGGAGGTTGGCCGCGGGATAGGTGCGCGCGAGATAGTAGAGAATGGCGGCCACCTCGGTGAGCGGGCGGCCGTCGATCATCAGCACGGGGACCTTGCCGACCGGATTCACGGCCAGGAAGTCCGCGGTGCGCGTCTCCTTGCGCGGCACCGAGACCGCCTGCTTCTCGAACGGGGCGCCGACTTCGTGGAGGGCGATGTGGGCTGCCATCGAGCTGGAGCCGGGCGAGTAATAGAGCTTGAGCATGTCCGACCGTACCACGCCTGTCGTCGCGGTCGAGGGTCGGTTATCCTGTCGTCATGATCACGCTTCTGCTGTCGTCCCACGCGCAGCGTATCTGGGGCGAGCGCATCGCGGCCGCGGTGCCGCCGGGCACGCTGTCCTTCCTGACCGCCGAGGAGGCGCTGGCGGCAAAGGGCCCCAGCGCCGCCGACATCGCCTTCATGACCCGCGAGGTCACGGGGAAATCCAGCCCGAGCAACCTGACGCCCGAGCTGCAGGGCTTCGACGCGGTGGTGCGGAAGTCGCCGAACCTGAAATGGCTGCAGATCCATCCGGCCGGTGCCGAGCGGCCGATCTATCGCGAGCTGCGCGCACGCGGCGTCAAGGTCACGACGGCCTCGGGTGCGACAGCGGTCACCGTGGCGCACAGCACGCTGGGCGCCCTCATCGCGATCAACCGGCGCTTCCCGCTGCTGGCCGACGCGCAGCGCCGCCATGCCTGGGAACCGCGCCTCGGCGAGCGTTCGCCGCGCGACCTCGCAGGGCAATGCGCCGTCATCGTCGGCATGGGGCCGATCGGCCGCACCATCGCGTCGCTTCTGAGGATGCTGGGCCTGCGCACGATCGGTGTGCGCCGGACCGCCGAACCGGTGGAGCCGTGCGAGAGGGTCGTCGCCTATGAGCAGTTGCACGAGGTTCTGCCGCAGGCCGACTGGCTGATCCTGTGCTGTCCCGCTTCGCCGGTGACGCGCGGCATCGCCAATGCGGCGGCCTTCGCGGCGATGCCCGAAGGCGCGCACTTGATCAACGTGGCGCGTGGCGAGATCGCCGTGGAGGCAGATATCATCGCGGCGCTGCAGAGTGGCAAGCTGGCGGGCGCTTATCTCGACGTGTTCGAGCGCGAACCGCTCGATGCGGCGTCGCCATTGTGGGATCTTCCGAACGTGCTGGTCTCGCCGCACACCGCCAGCCATTCGCTGGGTCAGAACGAGGCGATCTTCGGCATCTTCCTCGACAACCTGGCGCGCTTCCGCGCCGGTCAGCCGTTGCGCAACGATGTCGACAATCTGGGCTGAAGCGCCTCTGCCACGGCGTGGCGGTCGAGCCGCGCCCGCAGGCCGATCACGACGAGCTTGCCCGGCTTGGCACCGGCAGGTGCCGCGTCGATTTCAAAGCGCTGGCCAACGACATGCAGCGCAGCGCCGTTCAGGACTCCCTTGGCGCGCAGTACACCCGTGCCCGGTGCGCTGAGACGTCGGCCGAGTTCGTCGGCGTCGATGTTTTCAGGCACGTCCAGTTCGAGCGACTCATAGAGCGCCGCCGCGTCCGGCGCGCCGGGTGTCGTCAGCGTGGCCGACAGGCGGGGCGGCGCGCCATCGCGCAAACCCAGCAGCAGGTCGGGCGCGATATCGGCGCGTGTTGAGGGCAGAATCCGCGCGGCCGGGCTTTGCAGGGCGAGCCAGGCAAGCGTCTCCTGCAGCGAAGTCTCGTCCACGAGATCGCACCGGTTGGCGACGACCAGGTCGGCGGCGCTGAGTTGGCGCGTGATCGTGTCGCCGAGATAGGCGTCTCCGGCCATGGTCCGCACGGTCTCGACATCGACCATCACGACGATGCCGTCGATGCGATAGGGCAGAAGGAGCGAGACGGCACTGGCCACCATGCCCGGCAGGGCGACTCCGCTGGTCTCGATGACGACGCGCTCGACGTCCGGCTGCCGTTCGGGCAGGGCCATCAGCACGTCCATCAGGTCCGAACCGTAACTGCAACAGATGCAGCCGCCGGAAATCTCCAGCGTGTCGCCGTTCGACGACACGATCAGGTCGCGGTCGACCGGCGTCGTGCCGAAATCGTTGACCAGAACCGCGAGCTTCCGGCCGTCGGCGGCGCGCAGCAGGCGGTTGACCAGGGTCGTTTTGCCGGCGCCGAGATAGCCGCCGATCACTGTGACCGGCAGCCTTGCGCGCCTCACGCTCCGTTGGCGGGGAAGAGGCGGCCGCCCTGGACCGTGCCCCAGATGCGCACGTCCTTGAGCTTCTCCGGCGCGATCTCCAACGGATCGTCCTCCAGCACGGCGAAGTCGGCGCGCTTGCCGCATTCGATCGAGCCGACCTCGCCGTCGAGCTTCAGCGTCCAGGCGGCGCCCAGGGTGATCGTGCGCAGCGCGTCGGCCACGGAGATGGCCTCGCTGGTGCCCAGCACGCGGCCGCTGGCGGTGCGCCGGTTGACGGCACCCCAGGCGGTGAAGAGCGGGCCGAGCGGTGTCACCGGCGCGTCGGAATGGATGGCGAGCGGGACGCCGCTGGCCAGCGCCGTGGCGCAGGCGTTCATGCGCATCGCACGCTCCGGCCCGACCGTCGTCTCGTAATGCTGGTCGCCCCAATAGAAGTGATGGTTGGGGAACAGGTTGGCGCACATGCCGAGACGCGCCATGCGACGGAACTGGGCGGCATCGGCCAGCTGGCAGTGCTGCAGGGTGAAGCGGTGGTCGCGGGCCGGCTGGTCGAGCAGGGCGCCTTCCAGGCAGTCGAGCGCCATCTCGGTCGCCTGGTCGCCATTGGTGTGGCTGTGCACCAGAACACCCTTCTCGAGGGCAAGCTTATAGAGGCCGCTGATCGCCTCGGGCGGCGTGTACCACAGGCCGTTGGGCGCGCCGTTGTAGTAGCCGGGCCAGCGCAGACGTGCGGAGAAGCCCTGGATCGAGCCGTCGACGAACAGCTTGACGGCGCCCAGCCGCAGCCGGTCGGTCGATTTGGCCTTGAGCTTGACCGCGAGGTCGACGACCTGCTCCGGAGTCAGCGCCTGGAAGCGGCGGAACGACACGATGCGCACCGGGAAGCCCGCTTCGCCCGTGACGCGCGCCATCATCGAGACGGCATCGTCCGGCAGCAGGTTCGCGAGATCGGTCGCGGTGGTGACGCCCTGGCGCACGCAGAGCTTGGCGAAGCGACGCAGGCCGTCTTCGTCGTTGGCCAGCGCTTCGCGGTCGAAGCCGATATGGGCGCCGACGATGGTCATCGCGTCGGGGCCCTTCAGCTCGCCGGTCGGCAGGCCGTCGTCACCGAGTGGAATGCCCGGATGGTTGACGCCCGGCCGCAACAGGCCCGCCATCTCCAGCGCCCGGGTGTTCACGTTGAAGATGTGGCCGCTCGCATGCATCACGCCGACCGCGCGCGTCGTCGACACGCGGTCGAAATCGGCGCGCACGACGCGGCGGTCGCCATAATAGATGGGATCGAGGCCCCACCCGGCCAGCGATTCCGTCGGCGAGCCCAGCTTGCGCTCGGCTTCCTGCAGGCGCGCCACGACGTCCTCGATGGACTGGGCCCCGGGCCACACCTTGCCTTCGGGATCCATTCGGTCGAAGCGACCGAGATAGGTGTAGCGCCAGAAGGTGCCCTCGGCGGCGTGGCTGTGGCCCTCGACGAAGCCCGGCATCAGCACCTTGTCGGCGAAGCTGTCGTCGAGCGTGTAGGTGCCCCAGCCGGCCAGTTCCTCCAGCGGGCCGGTGCCCAGGATGCGGCCGTCGCGGACCGCCACATGCGTGGCCTCCGGGCGGGCGGGGTTCATGGTGAGGATGCGGCGGGCGCGGAAGATCGTGATCGGGCTCGGTGTCATGCACCGGACAGTAGCGGTCACGCGGCGCGAGGCCAATCGGTAGTAAGAGAAGCGACGGCGGTATCGGATGACACCGCCGTCCGTCGCCTTATCTGACCGTATTCCGCGGCACGTCGCGGAAGGGCTTGGTGGTGTCGATGCTCGGCTCCTTGGGCATCTTGAGGACGCGCTCGGAGATGATGTTGCGCTGGATCTCGTCGGTGCCGCCGGCGATCGACGTCGCCGGAACCGAGACCAGGATTTCCGCGATGACGCCGTTCATCGGGCTGTCCGGGCCCGACAGCAGCGCATCGGCACCGGAGAGCTGCGTGTGCACGCGCGCGGCGGCGCGGGCGACATGGCTCGCGACGAGCTTGCCGAGCGAGCCTTCGGGTCCTTGCGGCTTGCCCTGCTGGGCGGCCGCACGGGCGCGGCGGGCCGTCCATTCGGCGGCCTTGGACATGATCAGCAGCCGGGCGATCTCCTGGCGCACCACCGGATCCTCATAGCGGCCGGTCTCCTTGGCCCGCGACAGGATCAGATCGACCCGGCCCGCGCGCTGCGGGTACCACTTGTATGGCTCCATCGTGGTCGCGATCTCGGCCCGTTCCTCGTCGTAGGCGCGGCCCTTGCGGTCCGAACCCATGGCCCAGGTGCGCAGACCGTCGGCGCCGCGGCGTTCGTGCATCAGCGTCGTCGTCGTGACCGCCCAGCCGTCGCCCACGTTGGCGACCAGGAATTCCGGCTCGACCACGGCGTCGGTCAGGAACACCTGGTTGAACGAGGCATGGCCGTTCATCTGCTTCAGCGGCTGCACGTTCACGCCCGGCTGGTGCATGTCGATGATGAAGTAGGAGAGGCCCTTGTGCTTGGTCTGGTCCCAGTCGGTGCGGGCCAGCAGCAGGCCCCAGTGCGCGTGATGCGCCGAGGTCGTCCAGACCTTCTGACCGTTCACGATCCATTTGTTGCCCTGCATCTCGGCGCGCGTGACGGCGCCGGCGACGTCGGAGCCGCTGCCGGGTTCGCTGAACAGCTGGCACCAAGTGTCCTCGCCGGTGAGGATGCGGCGCAGGAACTTCTCCTTATGCAGGTCGGTGCCGTGCGCCAGGATGGTCGCCGCCGCGAGCGTGCGGATGCCGGCCTTGGCGACGCCGATCGCGCCGATGCGCGTGAATTCCTCGGCGACCACGGGCACGAGGGCGGCCGGTAAGTCCCGGCCGTACCATTCCTTCGGCCAGTCCGGGACGCCCCAGCCGGAATCGGCCAGCTTGTTGCGCCATTCGACGAGGCCGAGCTCGGGGTTCCAGTTGGCTTCCAGCCAGGCACGGACTTCGGCGCGGACGGAGTCTTCGGTGAGTTCGCTCATCTTCGTGCTCCTCAGGCGGCCCAGTGCTGCATCATCCGCTCGCGGTGGTGATGGGCATCGCCCAGCAGCACCTCCGAGCTCTTGGCGCGCTTGAACCAGAGATGGGTGTCGTTGTCCCAGGTGAATCCGATGCCGCCATGGATCTGGATGGCGTGGACGGCGGTCTGCAGGGCGGCCTCGCTGGCGGCCGCCTTGGCGAGCGAAGCGACGGCTGCGATGTCCTCGTCGCCCTCGTCGAGGGCCGCGGCCGCGTAATAGGCCGCCGACTTCGCCAGCTCGACGTCGACCAGCATGTCGGCCTGCTTGTGCTTCATCGACTGGAAGGAGGCGATCGGCCGGCCGAACTGCATGCGCATCTGCGCATAGGCCAGCGCATCCTCGCGCAGCCGCTCGGAGACGCCGGCCATTTCGTTGGCGAGGCAGACCGAAGCCTCGACCATTGTGCGGGCGAAGGGGCCCGCTGCGCCGCCGGCCTCGCCCAGCAGGGTGGCTTCGACTCCCTTGAACTCGAGCCGCGCCAGCTTGCGCGTCGGATCCATCACCTTGAGGTTCCGCCGCTCCAGCCCCTTGGCGTCACCCTTGACGGTGAACAGCGAGAGGCCGGCGTCACCCGAGGTGCCGGGCGCACGCGCCAGCACGACGATGAGATCGGCGGTGTGGCCATCCAGCACGTAGCTCTTGTGGCCGTCGAGCGTCCAGGTGCCGCCCGACGGTGTCGCCGTCATCCTGGTGGCGGCGGCATCCCAACGGGCGGGATCCTCGACCCAGGCCAGCGTGGCGATCGTGTCGCCCGCGGCGATGCCCGGCAGCAGGGCCTGTTTCTCGGCCTCGCTGCCGGCATTCAGGATCGCGCCCGTGGCCAGGACGGCCGTCGAGAAGAACGGCGCGCACAGCAGCGCCCGGCCCATCTCCTCCAGCACGATGCCGAGTTCACCGAAACCGAAACCCTGTCCGCCATAGGCCTCCGGAATGCGCACCGCGGTCAGGCCGAGTTCGGTATTGAGCTTGCGCCAGGCGGCGGGCTCGAAGCCGGCATCGGTTTCCATCAGGCGCCGCACCTCCTTCGTGGGCGAGCGCTCGGCCAGGAAGCGTCGCAGGCTGGTCCTGAACTCTTCCTGCTCGCTGGAGAAACTGAACTTCATACAAAATCCTCCCAGTGCCGATTTTAGGCACTGGGAGGGATGACCGGAAGCGTCCGTCGACCGTCGTGGACTGCAGGGCGAGACACGCCCTCAAACGTCAAGCAGGTCGATATGCACGGTCGATGGGTTCTGGGCGCCCGAGGCGACGAATCCGAAGCTGGTCTCGCCGTCATGGGCGATCGTGCCATTGTGCGAAGCATTGCCGACGACGTAGCCGCTCGCATCGTGCGACACGATGACGGCGTTCCAGATGTCGGTGATCTGGTTGGTCGTCTCGATCCTGACCTGCCAGCCGTTGACCGCGCTCGCGCCGTCGTTCTCCAGCGTCACGCTGGCGTTGAAGCCTCCCGACCAGGAATTGACGATCGCGAACATGGCTTCGAGATCGTCGGTGCCCGACGTGGGCGGCGTCGGATCGGTCGCCGGGGGCGGCGTCGCGGCCGTATCGTCATCGACGATGGTGCCGGTTCCGGTGGCGCGCGTGATCGTGGCGCCCACGGCGTTGGTCAGCACGACGCCGAACTGCTCGTTGCCCTCGGCCAGCCTGTCGGGCGAGATCTCGATCGTGATCGTCTTGCTCTGCTCGCCGGCCGCGAAGGTGACGTGGCCATTGCTGGCGGCGAAGTCCGCGGCCCCGGCCTCGCCGTAGACGGTCTGGTAGTCGACCGTCACCTCGTGCGTGGCGGCCTCGGAGAGGGTGAGCACGAAGCTCGCCGTCGGGCCGGCCGACGTGCCGCCGTCGCCCGGTGCATCCTCGTGGAACTGGTATTCGATGGGCGTCAGGTAGCCCATCTTGGTCTGGTTCACCGTGGTCCAGTTGTCGTTCAGGATGCCGCCGGTGTCGCCCGAATTGGGATTCCACGACCAGAAGGTCCAGCTCGGTCCCTTCTGTCCCGACGCGAGATCGGACGTGCCGTCATTGTCGAAGTCGCCGCCGAGGTAGGAGGTGATCGCCTCCAGCCACGGCGCGTCCTTGGGATCGACCAGCTTGGTGCCGAACTCCCCGATCCACACCGGGGCAATGCCCTCCTTGTAGATGTAGCCCCACATCTGGTCGAACTTGGCGGGCAGGTTCGCCGGGAAATCGGCACCCTGGAACCACGGCTGCTCGTAGACCGAGTTGGGATAGTCGTGCGCCGAGTAGACCAGCTTGTTATCGAGCGTGAGGTCGATCGGCCGGTCGCGCACGCCCATCAGGTTGCCACCCCACCAGTAGTTCTGACCGTTGTAGGTGCCGACGCCCTCGACGAAGATCAGCCAGTTGGCGTTGACGGTGCCGATGGCGTTGCCGGCCGTTTCGGCCGCCAGCGCCCAGTCCTTGACGCCGCCGCCGCCCCACGTGCCGTTGTAGGGCTCGTTGTGCAGGTCCGCGCCGATGACCGCCGGATCGTCGGCATAGCGCGCCGCCAGCATCTTCCAGTCGTTGATCCAGGCGGCCTGCGTGTACTGGCTGTTGTACCAGAGGCCATTTTCGGACGTGCCCGCGCCGGCATTGCTGCGATGATGGTCTAGGATGATCTTGAGGCCGATCTCGCCCGCGTAGTCGACGATCCTGTCCATGATCTGCAGCGCCGAGAGGCCCTGCAGGTCGGGATTCTTGCCGAAGTCGATGCCGTTCGGCGCAGCCGTCGTGTGCAGCATCTCGCTCGAGAAAGGCAGGCGGATGGTGTTGAATCCCAGATCCACCATCTGATCCATCATGTCCTTGTAGCCGCGCGTCCACAGGCCGTGCGGCGCGAAGGTCGACGATTCGAAGCCGAACCAGTTCACGCCGGCGATCTGCACCGAGTGGCCGGCCGCGTCGACGATCTGGTTGCCCGAGGTGCTGAGCCAGCCGGGCGACGCGCCGCCGACGGGATTGCCCTCGATCACCGTCGCGTCGGAGATGCCGAGCGAGGGCAGGGTCGGCGCCACGTCGTCATTGACGATCGTGCCGATGCCGGTCGCGTCGGTGATGGTGGCGCCGCTGGCGCCCGAGAGTACGAGGCTGAAGCTTTCGTTCGCCTCGGAGACCGCGTCGCCGATCGTGGCGACCTGGATGGTCTTCTGCGTCTCGCCGGCGGCGAAGGTGAGCGTACCGGACTGGGCGACATAGTCGGCGCCGGCCACCGCGGTGCCGTCGGCCGTCGCGAAATTCATGGTCACCGGGCCGGTGGCTGCGGACGACAGGCTCACGGTGAACGTCGTGTGTCCGGGGGCTGCCGCACTGCCTTCGGCGGACGAGGCGTCGCCGATGGACAGCGAGGGAAGCGTGGTGCTGTCGTCGTTGACGATCGTGCCGATGGCGTAGCCATCCTTGATGGCGGCGCCGACCGGCGACGACAGGGTGAGCCTCACCGTCTCGTTGCCCTCGATCGCCGTGTCTCCCGTCACCCTGACGTTCACGACCTTCGACATCTCACCGGCGGCGAAGATCAACGTGCCGGTCTGGGCGACATAGTCCTGGCCGGCCCTCGCCGTGCCGTTGCTGGTCGCGTAGGCGACCGTGACCGGCCCGGAGGCTGCCGCCGACAGCTTGACCGTGAAGGCGAGATTGGCGGTGCCGTCGTTGCCTTCCGTGACCGAGGTGTCGGCAACGGTAATCTGTGCATCGTCGTTCACGATCGTGCCGATCGCGCCCCGGTCGGCGATCGAGCCGCCGGTCGGCGACGACAGGTAGACCTTGAGTGTCTCGTTGCCTTCGATTGCCGTGTCGCCCGTGACCTTGACGGTGATCACCTTGGTGATTTCGCCGGGCGCGAAGGTCAGCGTGCCGCTCTGGGCGACGTAGTCCTGGCCCGCCGTGGCGGTGCCGTCCACCGTGCCGTAGGCCACCGTGACCGTATTCGTGGTGGCCTGCGACAGCGTGACGGCGAAGGAGAGGTCGCGTGCCCCGCTGTCGCCTTCCTGCACGGTGGCGTCCGCGATGGCGATCCAGGGGACGAAGGCCTCGTCGGTGAGGATCGTGCCGGCGGCCGTGCCGTCGGCGATCGTGGCGCCGGTCGGCGAAGACAGGGTAAGCGCCAGCGTTTCGTTGAGTTCGGCCGCCTTGTCGCCGTTGACCGTGACGCTGATCGTCTTCCGGGTCTCACCGGCCGCGAACGTGATCGTGCCGGACGTGGCGACATAGTCCTGGCCGGCTGTCGAGGTGCCGTTGGCTGTCGCGTAGTCGACCGTCACCGGACCGGTGGCCGCCTGGGAGAGGCTGACCGTGAAGACCATCTGCTTGGTGCCGCTGTTGCCCTCGACGATCGAGGCGTCGCCGACCGAGATTGCCGGCAGGACCGGCGGCGGCTCCTCGCCGGCGCCGTTCAGCGACAGGCCGGTCGCGGTCGTGCCGCCGCTGGCGCCGGGAGTCGCCTGGAAGCCGAAGGTGACGCTGCCGCCCGACGAGACGTCGGCGTTGTAGGGGGCGTTGCGGAGGACATAGTGGGTGCCGACACGGCTGACGATCTCGGCGCCCCAGATGTTGGTGATCGCGAAGCCGGCATCGAACTCGACGGTCCACCCATGGAGGCCGGACGAGCCTCCGTCGACGGTCATGTTGCCGATGAAGCCCGAGCCCCAATTGTCCCTGACCGTGTATCGCACCGCCGCCATTGCTACCTCCACTCCGTTCCGTGCCTGCAAGGATGCCATCGACATTCCGGCGGTAAATCGGCAACCCGGGCCCCAGTCGATGAACGCGGCAGGAAACTCGACGAACGGCGCCCGCATCCCCCTGGACGCCGGCCGCTTGCCTCGCCTCGCCAAATGCCCAATCTTCGGCCGGACTTCCGCTGCGCCCTCCGGAGTTCACGACCTTGTCCGCATTCCTGATTGCCCGGTGGAACGGCCTGCCCCTGTTCTGGCAGGCTCAGATCGCGGGATGGGGACTGTTCGCCATCGCCAACCTGATGGCGCAACGCGTGGCGTTTCACAGTTACAGCGTCGCCTTCGCCCGCACGGGGCTCATTCTTTTCTGCCTGGTCGCGGTCTCGACGGCGATGCGAACCGTATACGCCTCGCGCCGCTCCGACGCCCGTGTATCGATCGGAGGCATGGCCCTGATCGCCGTGCTTTCGCTGCTCGGCGCGCTGGTGACCGCGACGATGATCGTGGTCGCCCATGAAGCCCTTCCCTGGCTCGTGACGCCGGACCATCGCGGGCCCGGCGAATTCCTCGTCCCGCTCGTGCACTATTTCTTCGTCCTGGCGGGATGGAGCCTCGCCTATTTCTGGCTGCGCGCCGAATTGGCGGAGCAGGCGGAGCATCGCAAGGCGATGAGCGCTCAGGCCGAGGCCCTGCGTGCCGAACTCGAGCAGCTGCGGCTCCAGCTCGATCCGCATTTTCTCTTCAACGCGCTGAACGGGATTGCCGAAGAGATTCCCGAGCATCCGGCCGCAGCCCTCGAGATGCTGCGCAATCTCACCGCTTACCTCCGGCATTCTCTCGACGGCATCGACCACACGGTCGTAACGGTTTCGAGCGAAGTTGCCGGCCTGATGGCCTATCTCGGCGTCCAGAGGGCGCGCTTCGGCGATCGCCTGCATGCCCGTCTCGACGTGATGCCCGAGGCCGGGCAGCGGCGCATCGCGAGCTTCCTGCTGCAGCCGCTCGTAGAGAATGCCGTGAAGCACGGCCGGCGCGAGGACGGACTCGACCTTCGCATCGACATCCGCCTTTCGGGCGACACGCTCCACGTCGAGATCGAGAACACGGGGACCCTCGGCGCGACGCGGCGATCGGCCCGTCGCCAGCGTCCCGGCATCGGGTTGGAGAATGTGCGCCGTCGCCTCGCGCTGCATTATCCCGACCGGCATGCCTTCAGCTTAGCCGAGATCGGCGAGCGTGCCGGCGACAAGAGAGTGACCGCGACGCTCGAACTCCGGGGGGAACCGTGCGGGTCCTGATCGTCGACGACGAGCCGCTGGCCCGCAGCGCCCTGCGGCGGCTGCTCGCGGCCCATCCCGGGGTCGAGATCGTCGGCGAGGCCGACAGCACCGAAGCCGCCCGCGGCCAGCTCGCCAGCACGCGGCCCGACCTCGTCTTCCTCGACATCGAACTGGGCGAAGGCCGCGATGGCTTCGACCTTCTCGATTCGCTGGAACGCCGGCCCATCGTGGTCTTCGTGACGGCCTATGCCGAGCATGCGGTCGATGCCTTCGCCGTCGAGGCCGTCGATTTTCTCCTCAAGCCGGTCGAGCCGGCCCGACTGGAGCGGGCGCTGGCACGGGCGGCGCGGGAGATCGCCCTGCAGGCGGTACCGCCCGGTCCCGGCACGATCGAGCTCAGGACGCCCCGCCGCACGCTGCTCGTCGCGCCGGCCGAGATCGTGGCGATCTGCGCCGACGGCGACTTCGTGCGCGTGTTCGTGGCCGGGCAGCCTCCGCTGATGATCCTGCGGACGCTGGCGCATTTCGAGGAAGTGCTGCCGTCACGCTCGTTCGTGCGGTTGGGCCGGTCGGTGATGATCAATCGCGACCGGTTGCGCCGTGTCGAATCGCCGACGCGGTCGACCAGCCGCCTCGTCCTCGAAGGCATGACCGACTCGCTCGGTATCGGCCGCGCCGCGACGGCCCGCTTGCGCGAGGTGCTGGCGGAGAAAGGCTGAGCCGCGCCCGCCATCGGCTGGCCGCTTCTGGCACCGAAGCTGCAAGGCTCCCGCTGCAAACGTTGCGGGAGGACCCACATGAAAGCCGTCGTCATCCATGCCACCGGTGGCCCCGAGCAGCTCGTGCTGGCCGATCTGCCCGATCCGGTGCCGGGTGCGGGCGAGGTGCTGATCGACGTGGCCTATGCCGGCTGCAACTGGGCCGACACGCAGGTCCGCATGGGCATCTATCCGCATCCCATGACCTATCCGATGGTCCTGGGCTTCGAGGTCTCGGGGACGGTCGCCGCGCTGGGTGCGGGCGTGAGCGGTGTGAAGGTCGGCGATCGCGTCGCGACCTTCCCAGAAAAGGGCGGCGCCTATGCCGAGAAGTGCGTCGCGTCGGCAAAGGGGCTCATCATGCTGCCCGACGCGGTCGGGCTCGATGTTGGTGCAGCCTTTCCCATCCAGGCGCTGACCGCCTGGCACATGATGTGGACGATCTATGGCGGCGTCGGGCCGGGCGACACGGTGCTGGTCAATGCGATCGGCGGCGGGGTCGGTCTGATGTGCACCCAGCTCGCCGTCCATGCCGGGGCGCGCGTGATCGGCACGACGGGGACGCCGGGCAAGGAGGCCAGGGCGCTGGCCTACGGGGCCTCCAGGGTCGTGGTGACGTCGCAGGAGGACTTCGAGCGCGCCGTGCTCGACTTCACCGGCGGCAGGGGCGTCGACCTCGCCATCGATTCCTACGGCGCCACCATGCTCGACCGGACGTTCGGCGTCGTGAAGATGCTGGGGCATATCATCAGTATCGGCGAAGCCGAGGGACAGCCCTTCAAGAACATCCGCGAGCGCATCCTGCCGCGCTCCCAGACCTTCACCCGTCTGCATCTCGGCCATATCGACCAGACGTCGGCCGAATGGCAACAGGGCGTCGACCAGGTGATGGCCGGTCTCGTCGAGGGCTGGCTCAGGGTGCCGATCGAGGGCGTGTTTGCGCTGGCCGAGGCGGCGGACATGCACCGCCGCCTCGAAGGCCGGGGCGTCTCCGGCAAGCTGCTGCTGAAGGCGAACGGTTGAACCGACCGCGGCGAACTGCAGAGCGGATAAAGATCTGGCCTCGTCGCAAGGTGGTGTCGACCCGCCCGTACGGTCTGGTATCGTCCGCGGCCTTTCCGGGAAATCGAGGAGATCGTCGTGACCACTGCCCCTCAGCGTCTGCGCGGCCTGCTGGCCGAGCCCGGCCTCGTCGTCATGCCGGCCGTGTGGGACGGGATGACCGCCAAGCTGGCCTACGGCGAGGGATTCAAGACGGCCTTCCTCTCGGGATCCTGCGTTGCCGCGAGCCGCCTCGGCGGTCCCGATCTCGATCTCGTCTCGTTCGGCGAGATGTTCGACTCCTTCAACATGGTGCGCGGCGCGGCGCCCGACCTGCTGGTGCTGGCCGATGGCGATCACGGCTACGGCAATGCGATGAACGTGCAGCGCACGGTCAGCGCCTATGGCCGTGCCGGCGCAGCCGCCGTGCTGATCGAGGACAAGATCACGCCGCGCGCGCTCACGGCTGCGGGCAAACCCTGCCTGCCGCGCGAGGAAGCGCGCATGAAGATCCGCGCGGCCGTGCAGGCCGCCAAGGAGTCAGGGATCCTGGTGC
Source organism: Rhodospirillaceae bacterium (assembly GCA_009772935.1). Lineage (GTDB taxonomy): Bacteria > Pseudomonadota > Alphaproteobacteria > Reyranellales > Reyranellaceae > Reyranella. Next base: position 211,974 of record WOUR01000020.1, on the reverse strand, counting down.
TGGCGCGCACCGACTGCCGCCCGACGCAGGGCATCGACGAGGCCGTGGCGCGCATCGAGATGTATGTCGAGGAGGGCGCCGACATCCTGTTCCTCGACTCGCCGGCCGACGACGAGGAGATCCGCCGCGGAATCGCCGCCGCGAAGGGCCGGCCGTCGTTCGCCGTCCTGTCGCCGGGTGCGCCGCGCGCCACGCCTTCGCAGACGGAGGCCGCGAAGCTCGGCTTCAAGATCGGCACCTATCCGACCGGCATGCTCTCGCCGGCGGCGGCCGGCATGAAGGCGGGCCTTGCCGCGCTCAAGGCCGGGGAGGCGGAGAGCAAGGCCGCGCTGTCGCCGGCCGAGCTGCGGGGCGTGCTGGGCTACGCCGACTACGACATCGCGGCCAAGCCGTTCATCGTGAAGGCCTGAGTCCATGAAACGCAAGGCCAGCAAGGCGTTCGTCCATCTCGGTCCTTCTTCGATCCACGGTCTCGGCTGTTTTGCCGATATCGACATCAAGAAGGGCGAGGCCGTCAAGGTGTGGGACGGCAAGGACAGCCGCTTCATTCCGCTCGCCCGGGCGCATGCCTCGCCGCAGGTCCAGCTGATCAAGCGCTTCGGCATCCGCGTCAGCGGCGGCTATTGGGCGCCGCTCGATTTCCTGCGGATCTCGACCGGCTGGTACATGAACCACGATGCCGATCCCAACATCGGCTCCGACGATGGCGACGTGACCTATTACGCGTTGCGTGACATCAAGGCTGGCGAGGAACTCACCATGGACTACCGTCTCATGGACGAGCACTACGACAATCTCAGCCGCGACGAGGAGGTCCCGGCGACGTCTCGCGCAAAGCCGCGCCGCCGTCGCTGATCCTAGAGACGCGCGCTCTTGCCGGGCGGCTGTTTCAGGATCCAGTCGCGGGCGGGGCCGGCTTCGTGGAAGACGCGCATCGGTCGGGTCGCCGCGGCCAGCATGCCGAGCACGCGGGAGAACATGGCGACCTTGTCCTCCGCGACGGCAACGGCGAGCGGACCGACGGGTTGGGTATGGTGGGACGAGCGCATCCGCACGCCGATCGCCAGAATGTGCTCCGGGCCCATGCTGGTGTCGGCATCGATGCCGTTGAACAGTTTCCGATACGTGTGAAGTCCGGCCTGATCGATCATGTCGAGATAGGACTCGAATTCGGCCCGCGTGACATCGCCCTCCGCCACGGCGGTGAGGAGCTTGGCTTTCGAGTCGACGGTCCAGTGCAGCGGCATGGGACGGGACTTTGCCAGCGTCGCGAAAAGAGCGCCAGACCTGCGAAAGGAGGGGGTGACTGTCCCTCGATATCCGCTTCAAATACTGATCTCGAACTGCAACGTCCTTCGTCCGCGGCGTTGTCTGTTTGGGGCGCGTTCGTCAAGCGTAAGAGGGTATGCATGCCGCTTCTTTGGATGCGCAGCGACGAGTTCGGAATTCTGACGGTCGTCGGCCAAGGCGACATCGGCCGGCAGGATATCGAGGATTATCTCGGGGCAACCGTTCGCGAAGGCACCAAGGCCCATGCCAAGCTGGTCGATCTCACGGTCGGCAATCTCATTCTTGATCGCGACGACCTCGAGTCGGTGGCCCGGACGATGGTCGAATACGGTGTCGGCGGCGAGGCCGGTCCCGTCGCCATGGTCGTGCTGGGCGCCCTGAACATCGACATGGCGGTGCTGCTGAAGCAGCGCGTGGGATCGCGGCCGTTCCGCGTGTTCACGGATCCGCTCGAGGCCCGCGGCTGGCTGATGACGTTCCCGGCCGCGCCGGCAGAACCTGGGGTCGAGAGGCCGATGGCTCAGCGAGCCAGACCCGTCAGGTAGGCCTCGGCCCGGGAGGCGTCCTTCGGCGAGCCGGCGAAGCCGACATATCCATCGGGCCGGATCAGGCGCAAGGCGGTCGCAGGCGAAGGATCTCCCGCCAACGCCGCGACGACCAGTTTGGGAAACTTCGCGGCGAGATCCGCCACGACATCGGCCGGGCCGAAGGCGGTGAACTTCCGGCCGCCGGCCCCTTCCGGCAGCCGATGCGGCCAGCGCTCGCCCGCTTTCGGTCCGCTGGCAGCGTGGCCGCCCCTGGCCGTGAGGGGACTGTCGGGATAGCCGATATCCATCTCGGCAAGCTGGTCGGCCACCTTGTGCTGGAAGTGCGGAAAGGTCGCCGCGAAGCGCAGGACCGCATTGCGCACGTCCTGCAGCAGCGGATTGCTGAGCGTCGCCGCCTCCGTGAGACGACCGGCATTCTTCAGCACGCGGTCGCCGACCGCCGTGCGCTCCGGCGAGTAGCTGTCGAGCAGTGACGGTCTTGCGGCGCCTTCGATGACCAGCGCCAGCTTCCAGGCGAGGTTGAAGGCGTCCTGCATGCCGGTGTTCATGCCCTGGCCGCCCGCCGGGCTGTGGATGTGCGCCGCGTCGCCCGCCAGGAACACACGGCCCCTGGAATAGTCCCTGACCTTGCGCTCGTTGATGCGGAAGGCGGCGAGCCAGACCGGATCCGACATCACGATGCCCGGCGAACCGCGACGCGCCATCAGAACGTTGATCTGTTCGAGGGTCGGATCGGGATGGGTCTCGCCATCCCCGGCCGGGCCGAGATTGGCGATCACCCGCCAGCGGTCGCCGCCGATGGGGAAGAAGGCGAGGATGCCGTCGCGGTGCCAGAAGATGTGCAGATGATCGGCCGGCTCGAGGCCCGTGATGTGGCCGTCGGCCAGCGCCCAGTGGGACTGCAGCGTCGAGCCCTCGAACGCGAAGCCCAGCCCGTGCCGCACGGTCGAGTGGGCGCCGTCGCACCCGACCAGCCAGTCGGCCTCGATCGTTTCCCGCTCGCCGTTCGCCTTTGAGAGCACTGCTTCGACGGTGGCGCCGTTGTCGGAGAAACCCGTCAGCTCGACCGTGCGCTCGACCGGCACGCCGGCCGCTGCCAGTCTTTCCTCGAGCACCCTCTCGGTCTCGCTTTGCGCGATCATCAGCGCATAGGCGAAGCGGCTGTCGATCAGGTCGAACGAGACCCTGGCCACGACCTGCGTGCCGGTCGAGATCTGCGCGCCGTGCGCCAGCACGCCGGACGACAGGAAGTCGTCGGCATAGCCGGCATCGTCCAGCAGTTCGAGCGTGCGGCTCCACAGGACGAGGGCCTTGGACTTGTCGGTCCGGGCGGCCGACTTGTCGACGATGCGGACGGAAATGCCGTGCCGCACCAGCTCGTTGGCGAGGGTCAGACCCACCGGGCCTGCGCCCGCGATCAGCACCTTCGGATTGTCGGCCACGCGAAACTCCCCCTGGATGTCCCGGAGGAGCCTAGCCGCCCGCGGCCAAACGGTCCTTGCAAAAGTCCCGGCGAAAGGCCATATGCACGCGGTCGATAGACGGACAGACGATTTGGTCCGCGTTCCCGGCTTAGCCGGCAGCTCGCTCCCGAACTTTGATCCCGAAAACCAGTGCGAATTCGACGGCCGGCTGCGCGTTCCATTTTCATGAGTGGGACGCCGCGCGGTTCAGCATATCTAAAGTAGTGAAAGGGTTACCCATGGCGACGGGAACCGTGAAGTGGTTCAATATTCAGAAGGGCTTCGGCTTCATCCAGCCGGACAACGGCGGTGCCGATGCCTTCGTGCACATCAGCGCCGTCGAGCGCGCCGGCTTGGGCACGCTGAACGAAGGTCAGAAGGTCGAGTTCGAACTCGTCGCTGATCGTCGCAGCGGCAAGATGGCGGCCGACAATCTGAAGACGATCGGCTGATCGCGCGGCCGCCGGCAACGGCGGCCACGTCTCAGAATGCGAGATTGGCCCCGCACCCTCAGGGTGCGGGGCTTTTTCTTTGGCTTCCCGCTTACGGGCGCGGCTGCGTCGGCGTGGCGGGCGCTGCCGGAGCCCCCGGCGGCGGTTGCTGAAGCGTTGCGTCGATCGGTGGCTTGGGCGCGCGGGCCTCGTCCGGCGCCCTGAGGACCGGCAGGCCGACGGCGAAATAGCCCACGGCCAGCACGACCACCAGAAGGCCTGCGACGATCAAGGGCAGGCGGCCATGGCGAGCGGCCGTGGCGGGCGGGACGATCGGGGTTTGAACGTCGGTGGGTCGGCGGTCTTGGTCGGACATGGCGGCGCCTCCGTGTCACATGGGCCCTGCGATCAACGCAGGCCTGCTGAACGCGTTCCCGACGGGGAAAGCGCGCGATCCCCCTCCAAGTCGACGGACTTGAGCCGATATGGAGGCCCCGATGGGCAAGAAATCCAGCAAGCGCTCGGAATACGTGCTGTTCAACGTCACCTACGAGGATGGCAGCCAGCGCTCCAACCGGCGCGTGCCGCTCGAGGCCCTCGAAGGGCTCGAAAAGGACCTGCCCGCCCGGCAGATCATCGAGGAGCAGGATCGCGAAGTCGCCGAGAAGTCCGGCAAGCCGGCGCTCGCCATCAAGACGCTCGTGCGCGCCTGAGGGGACACGGCCGCCTCGGCCACGTCCTTCATCCCGTGAAAGGGCCTATCCTGGCGGCAGCGAAGGCCGGCCGCGACTGGATCGCCGTCCACCAGGCCGCGACCCTCGGATGCCGGGCCGGCGTGATCTCCTCCGGCGCGATCTCCTCGTCGATCCGCTTGATGAAGGGCACCGCGCCGATGTCGGCCAGCGAATAGCCGTCGCCAGCCAGCCAGCGACTCTGGCGCAGCGTCTCTTCCATGCGGTCGACCAGCCCGACCTTCAGCTTGGTGCGTGCCTCCTGGCGCTCTTCCTCGGTGTAGGGCTTGCGCGCGGTGCGCAGCCACGCCTCGCGCCGTTCCTTGCTGGGGACGTTGGCGAGCTTCTCGGCGAGCTCCGCGTCGGACCACTGCGTGGCGACCTTGGCGATCGAGTGCGCCCAGTTGAAGATGATCAGGTTGCCGATCAGCCCGTCGACATGGCGGATCCAGTTGCGCATCACGGCGCGCCCGTAGGCGTCCGCCGGCCGCAGCGGCGGCTCGGGCCAGGTCTCGTCGATGTATTCGCAGATCGTGCCGCTCTCGTAGAGCGAGCGCCCGTCCTCGAGGACCAGCAGCGGGATGACACCGTTGGGGTTGAGCTTCAGGAAGTCGGGTGCGTGATGCTCCATCTTCGCCAGGTCGATCACCTTGCTTTCGAAGGCGAGGCCCTTCTCGGCCAGGCACAACCGCACCCGCCGCGACGCCGACGATTTCCAGCCATGATAGAGCGTGAGCATTCCCGCATCCCCGAGTGACGAAAGGCGGCCCGAGGCCGTCGACCTTCCTAACCGAACAGAAGGAGAGACGTTCCAGGATCCGTGGAGGGGTGGAACGTTCTCACCAACTTGTCGCGACCATCGGCATCCGTTCAGGGCGTGGGAGGCAGCAGCCGGTCGATCGCCATGATCCAGGCATCGCGCGCCACCTCGACCGAAAGACCGTGGCGCTCGCGCATGCGGCCCCAGCTCTCGAAGTCGGTGAGTTGCTCCAGGGCGATCAGCAGCATCCTGCGCTCGTCGTCGGGAAGCGTGCCGAGCTCGACGCGATACATCAGCGCCAGCCGGGCCCATACGGCGTCGCGCATGCGGCCGATCCGCACCTTGAGATGCTCCGATTCGTTCTGGTTGTGCAGCAGCACCCGCCACAGCGGCAGCCAGCGCTCGCAGATGCCGGCGCGTGTCTCGACCTGGGCCCGCAGCCGCTGCGCGCGGGTGCCGTCGAGGTCGCGGATCGTGGCCTGGGTCAGCCCTTCGGCGAAGGCGTAGTCGGCGGCCGCGAGGCTGAGCGCCAGCAGGTCGTCGAACCTCTCGAACACCGAGCGCACCGAATAGCCGGCGCGTCGGGCGATCTGGGCCGCCGTCGGGATCTGCGGACTCTCGCGCAGCAGCGCCAGATAGGCCTCGATGATGAGCTGCTTGGTCCGCTCGCTGCGCAAGGCGCGGCCGTCGATGCGGCGCGGTTTGGAAGGCGCCGTCGCGCTGCGTACCGTGGGGGGAGTCTGCTCGCCGTCCTGCACCGTCTCTATCGCTCCTCGGCCGCCGCGAGATCACGCGAGGTCGGAACGAGTGTGCCGCCTTTCGCGCCGTCCTGCCAGCGCGCTCCATGCAACTTCCGGGCAGAACGGGCGTTGAGTCGTCATGACCAAGGCTCCCCAGCGCATGCCCAACGACCGTCAGCACCAGGCGACCCTCCGCGTCTCGACCCGGCAGATCGCCAAGGACGCGGTGCGCGGTGGACCGAAGTCCGTGAAGAAGGACAAGCGCCCGACGGGCAAGGGCCAGAAGGGCTAGGAGAGGCGGGACCGGCGCGCCGCCCGCGCGCCGTGATTTGCCCTATCTCGAACCGCACCTGACGGCACGAAGTGTGGATCACACCGTTGGCGGCAGGGTCGGCCTCTTCTTGAGAGCCAATACCATCGCGCCCGTCAGCACCAATCCCACCGCCGCCATCGCGATAACCGCGCCGCGGGTGCCGAGTCCATCGGAAAGCGCACCGGCGGCGAGCTGACCGAGCGGGCCCGTCCCTATACACACGGTGACGACGCCCATCAGCCGGCTGCGCATCTCGGGCGGGGCCTCGGTCAGCATCAGGGTCGACTGCATGTTGCCGAAGCCCGCCGTGCCGAAGCCGCCCAGCACGAGCAGCGCGAAGGCGAGCCAATAGAACGGCGACAGCGCCATCAGGATGAGTGCTCCCATGAACAGCGCGGCGCCGCCGGCGAAGGCGAGGCGGCGGTCCATGCGCACGATGCCGGCCGCGATCAGCGCGCCGCCCAGCAGCGCTCCCAGCGGCTCGCCGGCCGCCAGCAGGCCGACCAGTGCCGGCGAGACATCGAACTCGCCCTGGCCGAGCGGTGCCACGAGGCCCGAATAGGCGAAGGCGAAGGCATTGGTGACGATGGTGACGCCGAACACCAGCAGGATGGTGGGCCGCGTCCAGGCGAAGCGCAGCCCCTCGGCAATCTCGTGCGGGATGCGCAGCAGGTCGAGCCGGCGCGTCACCTGGGCGTGGGCGAGGCCTGCGATCGCGACGGCGCCGGCGAACTGCACGAGGGCGGTGACGGTGTAGGCGCCCTTCATCCCCAGCCACTCGAAGGCCACGCCGCCCAGCAGCGGTCCCACCGCGCGCGTGGCGGCCGAGGTGACGCTGTCGAGCGCGATGGCGTTCACGATGCGATGCGGTCCCGCGACCTCGCCGACCATGCGCCGGCGCGTCGACATCTCGGTCGACCACATGGTCCCGGAGACGAGGTTGCCCAGCGCCACGTGCCAGACTTCGAGATGGCCGGTGACGGCGAGCGTCGCGAGCAGCGTCGAGATCGCCGCCGGCACGACCAGCGCCAGCATGAAGATCAGCTTGCGGTTCAGCGCCTCGGAGAGGGCGCCCGCGAAGGCGCCGAACAAGAGCTGCGGGATCTGCCGCAGCGCCACCACGACCGTGACGGCGAAGGCGGAATGGGTGACTTCCCAGGCGAACAGGCCCGACGCCAGCAGCTCCAGCCAGCGCATCGCGTTGGCGAAGGCGCCCACCAGCCACAGCCTGAGAAAGTCGGGCGAGCGCAGCAGCTCCCGGATCGGCGAGTCCATTTCGCCGAAGGTACCCGCCGGGCCGCGTCAAGCGAAGCGCGGCCTTCGGGTTTCAGCGCCCGATCTCCTCCAAATTGACGCCTGCCGTCTCGATGCGGAACCACCAGGTGATCAGCGCCCCCAAGAGGGAGGTGAAGACGAGGCCGGTCAGCAGGACGTCGGTGCCGGTATCGGCCAGGATCACCGGGAAGATGAAGGCCGTCAGCACCGCGCCGATCTTGGCGAAGGCGGCGGCGAAGCCCGCGCCCTTGCCGCGGATGTGGGTCGGGAAGACCTCGCCGGCCAGCAGGTAGGTCTGCGAATTGGGCCCCAGGTTGGTCATGAAATTGAACAGCATGAAGCCGCCGAACAGCAGCATCGTGCGCGCCGGCTCCTCGACGTGGGACTGCAGCGCCGCCATCGCGAGCCCGGCGGCGCAGCCGAGGAAGCCCAGCACCTGGAGCCGGATCCGGCCGACCCTGTCGGACATCAGCACCGCGGCGAGGATGCCCACGATCAGCAGCGTGTCGACCAGCGCCGCGCCCTTCGCGCCCTCGAGGTCGCGGGCGATGATGGCCGATACGTTATGAGCGTGGATGACCTCGTGACCGATCGTGTGGGCGAGGATCGTCGGCGTGAAGATGCCGATGCCGTAGGTCCCGAGGTCCTGCAGGAACCACGGCACCGAGGCCAGGATGGTGGCGCGCCGGTTCTTCCGGTTGAAGAGGTCGGCCCAACGTCCGCGCCGGTGGTGGCTATGAGGGGCGGGGTCGTCGCTCCCGGCCAGGCGCACCTGCTTGGGATATTGCGGCTTGCGCTTCAGCAGCCGCCGCAGCTCGCGCTCGGCGTCGGCGCGGCGGCCGCGGCTCACCAGCCACTGGCCGCTGTCGCTCACGAACAGGCGGGCGACCACGACGAACGCGGCCGGCACGATCGCCGTGGCGTACATCCAGCGCCACGCCTCGAGCGAGGGATCGAAGGTCAGGATCACGAAGCCCAGCGCCGTGCCGGCGAGCGCGCCGATCGCCTGGAAGGCGAAGGCGGCCAGCACCAGCTTGCCGCGGTCGCGGCTGGGGATGCTCTCGGAGATCACGAGGTGCGCGGTGGGATAATCGCAGCCCAGCGCCACGCCGACGCCGAACAGGAAGAAGACCAGCCAGGCGAAACTCGGGGCGATCGTCAGGCCGGCCAGGAAGATGACGAAGACCAGCATCTCGATCACGAACATGCGGCGCCGGCCGTAGACGTCGGCCAGGCCGCCCAGCGCCACGGCGCCGACCATGATGCCGGCCAGGGTGGCGGCGCTCACGAGGCCCTTGCCCGCGGGCGAGAGGCCGAACTCCTCGACGATCAGCGGCAGCGCGACGCCGGTCATGAACACGACGAGGCCTTCGAAGAACTTGCCGGCGGTGGCGAGCGTCCAGATGCGCCATTGCATCTGGGTCATCGGGACGCTGGGGGTCGGGGTGCCATCGGGCCAGGACGGGGTCTGGTCGATGTAGGCCTGTACGCTTTTCGGTTCTGTCATCTGGACAGATTACCGAAGGACGTTACGCTCGGATGTCTCAAAAGCAAAAACTAGAAATTTGGGGGAAATGCGATGAAGAGACGTAGCCTGCTCGTCGCGGCTCTTGCCGCGCCTTCGATCGTTCCCGGCGTCGCGCTGGGCCAGGGTGCTTGGCCCAACAAGACGGTGAAGTTCATTTGCCCCTTCGCGGCGGGCGGCGGCACCGACACGGTGAGCCGTCTGATGTGCGACCAGCTTTCGAAGACGCTGGGCCAGACCTTCGTGGTCGAGAACAAGGGCGGGGCGGGCGGCAACATCGGCACGGTCGAACTCGCGCGGGCGGCCCCCGACGGCTACACGATCGGCCTCATCTCGGTGGCCAGCCATACGCTGAACCCGATGCTCTATTCGAGGCTGCCCTACAATCCGGACAAGGACATCGTGGCGGTCTCGCGCGTCGCGCTCCTCGCCAACCTGCTGGGCGTGACGCCGTCGCTGCCGGCCAACAACGTCGCGGAGCTGATCGCGCTCTGCAAGAAGGAGCCGGGCAAGTATTCCTTCGCTTCGTCGGGGCCCGGCACGTCGCTGCACCTGAGCGGCGAGCTGTTCAAGAAGATGGCCGGGGTCGACATCATCCACGTGCCCTACAAGGGCGCCGGCCCGGTCTATTCCGACCTGATGGCCGGCATCGTGAACATGATGTTCGCCAACATGCCCTCGATGCTGCCGCAGGTCCGCGCCGGCAAGCTCAAGGGGCTGGGCGTCACCTCGGCCCAGCGCTCCAAGGCGGCGCCGGACATCCCGGCGATCGCCGAGACCGTGCCGGGTTATGTCGCCACTTCGTGGTACGGGATCGGCGCGCCGGCCGGCACGCCCGAACCAATTCTCGCCCGGCTCGAAACCGCGATCGCCGAGGCGCTGAAGTCGGCCGAGATCCAGAAGCGCTGGAGCAACGATCTCGGCCTCGACATGCCGCCGCCCGGCCGTGCCGGCTTCGACCGGTTCCTGGCCGAGGACCGCAAGCTCTGGGAGCCAGCGGTCAAGGCCTCGGGCGTGAAGCTCGACTGATTCTCACTGGAGTAGCATCGATGTCCGTCCAATTTGCCGAAGCTCCGGACGAAGCCGGAGAGATCGCCGCGCACTGGCTCGATTCGTTCGGGGCCGCGCTCCAGGCGCAGGATGCCGCTGCCGTGGCCGCGACGTTCATGCCCGACGGGCATTGGCGCGACGTGCTGGCCTTCACCTGGGACGTCGTCACCCATTCCGGGCAGGCGGCGATCGAGGCGGCGCTGGCGCCGGTGCTGGCGCGCACCGCTGCGAAGGATGTGGAGATTCTCACCGGACGCACGCCGCCGCGTCGCGTGACGCGCGCCGGCCTCGAGTGCGTCGAGGCGATCTTCGGGTTCGAGACGACGTTCGGCCATGCCAACGCCGTCGTGCGGCTCGTCGAGGATGGCGGGACGTGGCGGGCCTGGTCGCTGCTCACCACGCTCGAGGAGCTGCACGGCTGGCCCGACGGGAGGCCGCGCGAGCTGAGCGACGCCGAGCGCTACAGCCGCGACTTCGGCGGCGACAACTGGCTCGATCAGCGGCTCAAGGCGCAGGCCTATCAGGATCGCGATCCCGCCGTGCTCGTGGTCGGGGGCGGGCAGGCTGGCCTCGCCACCGCCGCGCGCCTGCGCGCGCTGGGTGTCGATACGCTGATCGTCGATCGCCATCCGCGCATCGGCGACAACTGGCGGCGGCGCTATCACTCGCTCACCCTGCACAACGAGGTGCACGTCAATCACCTGCCGCTGATGCCGTTCCCGCCGACCTTTCCGGTGTTCATTCCCAAGGACAAGCTGGCGAGCTGGTTCGAGGCCTATGTCGAGACCCTCGACCTCAACTACTGGACCGATACGCAGCTCACGTCGGGCCGCTACGACGAGGCCACTCAACGCTGGACCGTGACCTTGAAGCGCGGCGACGGGACCGAGAGGATACTGCATCCGCGCCATGTCGTCTTCGCCACCGGCGTCAGCGCCATACCGATCGAGCCGTCGCTGCCGGGCCTCGACTCGTTTGCCGGCACGGTGATGCACTCCGGCGCCTACACAAACGGCGCCGCGTGGAAGGGCCGCAAGGCGATCGTGGTCGGCACCGGCAACAGCGGTCACGACGTGGCGCAGGATCTTTGCGCCAGCGGCGCCGAGGTGACGATGGTCCAACGCAGCCCGACCTACGTCGTGTCGATCCGCGAGGCCCAGAAGGTCTATGCGATCTACACCGAGGGCCTGCCGTTCGAGGATTGCGACCTGCTGGCCGCCGCCTCGCCCTATCCGGTGCTGCAGCGCGCCTACCAGCTCTCGACCGCCGAGATGCGCCAGGTCGACCGCGACCTTCTGGCGGGCCTGGAGAAGCGCGGCTTTCGCCTGACGTTCGGCGAGGACGATACCGGCTTCCAGATGATGTATCTGCGCCGCGGCGGCGGCTACTACTTCAACGTCGGCTGCTCCGACATGATCGTCGACGGGCGCATCAAGCTTTTGCAGTACGACGATATCGACCGGTTCGAGACAGGCGGTGTGCGCCTGAAGGACGGGACGCTACGCGAGGCCGAGCTGGTCGTGGTCGCCACGGGCTACGAGAACCAGCAGGAGACGGGCTCGCCAACATGTTCAAGCCGACTCCGCAGCCCGGCCTGTGGTTCATCGCCGGCAGCCTCGCCCAGTGCCGCATCTACTCCCGCTACCTCGCTTTGCAGATCAAGGCCCGCGAGGAGGGGCTGGTTTCGATGAAAGTGGGATGATCGGAGTTTCGATACCAGCGAAATCCATCGTCTCGACCGGAGCGCTCAGCACTCCGGTCGAGACGATGGCTCTTTGGTGATCCGTCAACGATCACCATGGGGAGGTGCGACCTCCGCTTCGTTTGTTCCATCCGCAATCCACCGCGGCCGACCTTGATACTTGTGGTCGTTCAACCGCGCCCGCCGATGGAGGCAAGAGGAGGCGGAAATCTGCGAAAGTCCGCGGCTTCCTCGAAACGCCTTCGACCAGATGGTCCCATCGAGAGGACGTTGTCGACCAGCCTCCCGCGACGGGCTCAGATCTCTAGAGCCACGAACCGGAGCAACCCGACCCGTTGCAACACCACACATAGAACCAGCCGATTGGTCCCATGCCAAGGTCCATGCCATCACCGCAGACAAGGCCATTGCCGTTAGTGCGAATCCTTCCTGCCAGTACGTCTTGCTGGGTTTTCTTTGCCAGCTGTGTCTTGGCCGTTCGTTCCTTCGCTTCTTGCTGTTGAAGCGGAGCGAACTTTGTCATCTGCTGTTTGGATAGCTCATTGAAGCAGGCTTGTTGCTTGCCTTTGTCCTGAATTCGATCGCAGTTCTCGACGACTGGGGCGGCTTTCGTACTCTGGGCCAAAGCTCCCTCATTGAACGCGCCGAGCATGAAGGTGAGCGTCAACACGAGAACACCGGTCAAAGTCTTCATGGTTCATTTCCCCCCATTGTTGAATTGCAGGGACTCTAGTCGAGAATCCCCAGATGAACCCGTGGAGCTGTGCGAACGCTAGCATTCCACCAGGTTCCGGGGAAGCCGTGGGCGGCCCGTGCGGTTTCCCCCGGTCCTATGCCGGAGCCGGTCGTCGTGGCAGCCCGTCGATCAGTCGCAGTATTTTGTCGAACAGTTCTCTCGGTACCGCGACCTTGGCGCCGATTTTGATCAGCTTGTCCCGCGGGCTGCTCAGCGACCCCTGCGCGACCGCTTCAGGCAACGTCAACGTCCGTATGCGCTCGCCAACATGTTCAAGCCGACTCCGCAGCCCGGCCTGTGGTTCATCGCCGGCAGCCTCGCCCAGTGCCGCATCTACTCCCGCTACCTCGCTTTGCAAATCAAGGCCCGCGAGGAGGGGCTGGTCGCTTAGGAATCTCGGTCTTGAGTTGACCCGCTTAACCTCATCCTGAGGAGGCCCGAAGGGCCGTCTCGAAGGATGGGCAGCAACGCGGTGCTCGTGCCCGCCCTTCGAGACGCGCTCCTACGGAGCGCTCCTCAGGGTGAGGTCGTTGTTGGAAAACCTAGTCGAAAAGATTCTAAACGAACTGCCGGATCGCCGCGATCACCACCAGGGCGCCGATCGCCATGACGGCGCTGCCCAGCGAGATCACATAGAGCGCGCGGCCGGGCGAGAGGCGGCCCATATGGGCGGCGATCCAGAAGAACGGGTCGTTGACGTGGCAGATCGCCATCGAGCCCGCGCCGACGGAAGCTGCCGCGATGGCGCGGCCCGAGGCGCTGTCGAGGCCGAGCGCCGGCAGCATCGGCTCGACCATGCCCGAGGCGGTGAGCACGGCGGTGAGCGAGTTGCCCTGCATCGTCTTCACGATCGCCGCGGCGAGGAACGGCGTTAGCACGCCGTAGCGCGGATGCAGCGCATATTCGGCCAGAAGCTCCGACATGCCGGTCTCGTCGAACACCCGGGCCAGCCCGCCCGACGCACCCACCGCCAGCAGCAGCGGCGCCCAGGAGCGGCCGGCCAGGACCGAGGGCTCCCAGCGCCGGGCGAGCACGATCGCCAGGCTGAGGGCGATGGCCGTCAGCATCAGCGGCTTGGAGATGCCGATGTAGAATTCGCGTGCGCCACCCCGGCCCAGGGGTTCGCTGGGCATCTGCGCCACCGACTGCAGGACCAGCAGGACGAGCGGGACGCCGACGCACAGCCAGGCCCAGGAGAGCTGTCCTTCGGCCGGCTGCGAGGGGACCTGCCGCGCCACGTGCCACCAGCCCAGCGCCACGGCGATCGCCGCGACCGGCAAGGCAATCATGAACGCCGTGCGGATGTCGGCCTTCATGACCGAAGCGGCCGCGACCGCCAGCGGCGACGGCGCCATCAGGGCGGCGACCGCGAGCAGCGTGAGCGCGAGGCCGAGCGCGCGCCGCGGCGCGTCCTGCCCGGCCGGCTGCAGGAGCGCCAGCCCCCCCGAAGCCGAGGCGCCCAGCCCCGCCACCAGTCCCGCGGCGGCGGAGGTGCCGGTGCCGAGCGGCGTGTGCAGTACCAGGCCACCGACCAGCGCGCCCGCGACGACCAGCAGGCCCGTCTGCTCCATCGCCGTGGTGAAGCCCAGCCCGAACGCCTTGCCGACCGACTCGAACGTCATGTCGGCGGCGATGCCATAGACCACGACCGTGGCCATGATGGCGAGGAAGACAGGCAGGCGGACGCGCTGGACCAGGAAGACGATGGCAGCGACCGCCATCGGCAGCAGGAGAGAAGCGAGAATCATGACGGGACGAACCTTAGTGTCCTGTTACAGTCCCGTCATGCGCCTCCTCGTCGCTCTCCTGATGATGCTCGGTCTCGCGTCGCCCGTTCACGCCGAGGCATTGGTGCGCATCGAGGGCAGGAACTTCGTCGAACCCGATGGCCGCATCCTGCGCCTGAAGGGCATCAGCCTCGGCAACTGGCTGATGCCCGAAGGCTACATGTTCAAGTTCGAGGTCGCGAAGTCGCCGCGCCAGATCTATGGCGCGTTCGATCGCCTGCTCGGACCGGAGCGTGCCGCCCGGTTCTGGCGGCAGTATCGTGACACCTACGTGACCGAGGACGACATCCGCTTCATCAAGTCGGTCGGCTTCAACATGGTGCGCGTGCCGCTGCACTGGCGGCTGTTCATGACCGCCGACGGCGAGATCGGTGGCGAGGGCTGGTCGCTGCTCGACCGGGTCGTCGGCTGGGCCGCCGCCGCCGGACTCTACGTGATTCCCGACCTTCACGCCGCACCCGGAGGCCAGACCGGCATCAACCACGACGACGGGCCGGGCTACCCGCTGATGTTCTACGTGCCGCGTCACCGCGATCTCACGGTCAAGCTGTGGCGCGCCGTGGCGCAACGCTATCGCGGCAATCCCGCGATCCTGGGCTACGACATCCTGAACGAGCCGATCGCGCCGTATCACGACGTGGCGACGCTGAACGCGCGGCTGGAGCCGTTCTACAAGCGGGCGACGGCGGCGATCCGCGAGGTCGATCCCGGGCGCATTGTCATCCTGGCGGGCGGGCAGTGGAGTTCGAGCTTCGCCATGCTCGGCCCGCCCTTCGCGAAGAACCTCGCCTACACCTACCATTCGTTCTGGGCCTCGACGCAGCGCGACTCGATCCAGCGGCACCTGAACTTCGCCAACCTCCACGACGTGCCGCTGTTCCTGGGCGAAACCGGCGAGCTCAATGACGAATGGAACGAGGAGTTCCGCCGCCTGCACGAGGCCCACGGGATCGGCTGGTCGTTCTGGACCTACAAGAACCTCGACACGCCATCGACCATCGTGTCGATCCCGCGCCCCGAAGGCTGGAAGGAGATCGTGGCCTATGCCGACGGCGCCACGAAGGAAAAGCCATCGCCGGAACTGATCGACCGGGCCATCGCACAGTATCTCGAAGGGATCCGCTTCAGGAACGGCACGGTGCGCTGGAGCTACCTCGCATCGCTCGGCTTAAAGGCCAGTCCCTAGCAGTCGACGCACGGCGTCGGCGGTACCGTATTGCAGACGCGCGCGAGCGGCCTCGACGGTGGCTTCGAGAATGTCCTGCAGCGGGTCCTTCGACGTGACGGCAACGGCCGAGGCCTGGGCTTTCAGGGCATCGAGCCGGCCGAGAGCATCGACCGTCGCCTCGGCGAGCCCATCCGGGCTGTAGCGGGACATGGCAACACCATGCCCCTCCTCGAAGGCGGGCCACGCGAAGGCGCAGTCCGCCGGTGCCACGATGGGAATGCCCATCCGCCTTGCCTCGTTGGACATTGCCGAGCCGCGCGCCCTGTACGATTCCGGATCGTAGGGAAGCAGCAGCAGGTCGGTGCGCGAGAGCAGGTCGACATAGGCTTCGTCGGAGAGAACGCCTTTGCGTATGTCGACGCGCGGTCCCAGTGTCTGCAGATCGTCCAGGATCCAGCTCTCGTCCTCGGCGTCGGATCCGGCGACGATGCCATGGACGGTGAAGCACGACGTCGCATGCCGCTGCAGCAGCCGCGGGATCGCTTCGGGCAGCAGACGGTAGCCCTTCGCGCGGTTGGCGAAGCCGGCGATCGTCAGATGGGGATGGTCGATCGTGCCCGGTTGCGACCCTTCGACCGCGGCGGGCAGGGCAATGCCCGCGCCCGGCGCGACACCGACGTCGAAGGGCAGCAATCCGCGATAGAACGCGGCCATGGCTTCGGTCTCGCTGTAGGCAGCGAGGTGTCTCCGGCCGCCAAGGGCCTTGAGCAGGGAGGTGAAGGCACGGCGCGCCTCGTCGTGAAAGGCGATGGCCGAAGGATTGTCCGGCGCGAGTTGATGATGGGGGCCATAGAGCAGCCACATCAGCACCCGGGGTGGCGGTTTCAGCGGATGCCGTCTCAGCACGCGCGCCACGGAAGCGGCCAGGACCTGATCGCAGCAGGGCAGGATCAGGATGTCGGGCCACGTCCCGAGCTCGCGCAAGGCGCGCGTCAGCTCCCGGCTCGTCCGGTCGACCCGGCCCTGGAACTCCCTCGGGCCATCATAGTCGCGACCGTAGACCGGGCTGGTGAAGGTGGCGGTACAGTCCAGGCTGCGCACGACGTCGGGCGTGGCCGCGATCGAACCGAGGCAAGGGGCCTCGATCCCCAGCCGGGCAAGCTCGGCCTGCAACCGCTCTATCGCGGCATAGTGATGACCGCCGCGGGAATGGATGGCCGGATCGACGATGAGCGTCTTCATCGGCAGTACTGTAGCCTGCGCCAGGCGGGGCGATAGCGCTCGGCGGCTTCCCGCAGCCGCATCGCGACACGCCACCGGAAATCGAACTCGTCGGCACTGTAGAGATGCTGTTGCGGCGCCCGCACCTGCAGGTCGGGGAAGACGTGCAGGCGGCCGCCGGCGCGCCCGATGGTTTCGTTGAAGGCGACATGCTCCGACGTCTCGCGCCCCTGGCCGTCGAGACCGACATAGGCCGAGTTCAGGGCGTACGACATGCGATAGACACCCAGTCCGCCAAAGGCCGACCGGACTTCGATCGGCGGCACCTGGCGCGGCAGGACGATCTGGCGGGCGAAGACCTCCCGGAACTTTGCGGCCTCGAACGACTCGCGGACCGGGCGGCCCCATATCCGGTGCCAGCAATCGTGCGGGCTCCAGGTCGGGTGTCTCAGTGCCCAGATGTCGTAGTAACGCGGTGCCGCGCCGGCAAACACGGCGGCGCGGTCGGCTGTGGCTGCGAGCCAGGCGGAAGCGCGGGCGAAAGCCTCAGCGTCGACCGGCGCCGCGAGGACGTCGTCCATGTCCGCGACGACCAGCCGTCCGTATCCTGACCAGGGGGAGGTTCGAATTTCATCGAGGCAGGCGTTGCGGGCATGGGCAATCCGTTGCGTCCGCAGCTCGAATTGCCTCGTCAGGTCGCCAAGGTCGATCACCCTGCCGGTTCTGTCCGTCATCCAGTCCTGCAGGAGGGCGACCGTCGAGTCGGTGGAATCGCTGACGGCGAAGAGGAAGGCCGATCGGGCGTAGAGCTGCGACAGCCGCGAGAGATTTTCCAGGACGGCCGGCAGCCAGCGCGCGCAGTTGCGGGCCGTGCCGACGAAGACGGCGCTGTCAGGGCTGCTCGCTGTCACGCCGCTATCGGTGCGCTGGACGTCATCGTCGAGCGCCGGGTGCAGAACGACCGCTGCCGAGCACGCTCCTTGCCTTCGCCGACAGCGAGTCGACGAAGCGGATCCACGCGCCCGTGCTGCTGTTCGAACGGGCATCGAGCGCACGCTTCACCAACGTCCTCGAACTGGAGTGGCGCCAATCGCCGAAGGCCGCCCGGATCGACGGGGCTTCTTGATCGAGGATGCGCTGGACCAGCCGGAGGATCTGGCTGCGGATCGGCTCCCAGTCCTGCGTCGAGGAATTGTACCGGCCGCCCAACACTGCGGCATTGGAATGCTTGTTGGCGCCGTGCATGCGGTAGCCATAGAGCGCATCGTGGAGGGCGATGGAACCTGTCAGCAGGCCCGCGAAGGTCGACAGGTAGTAGTCGAGATAGAGCCGGAGATCGCTGTCCGGCACGACGAGCACGAGGTCCACGAAGCTGCGGCGGAACATCATGCTCGCCATGCTGTTCGTGGCGCTGAGCGGCGTCCAGTGCGGATGGAAGGTCAGCCGGCCATTCGAGGGAAAGGTGAATTCGCCGGTGGCCGCGTCGATCTTCGGCACGATGGCGGCTTCGAACGCCGTATTCGCCGCGGCGCCATGCTCGAACCACCAGGCCGTTCCGGCCAGGAGGTTGTCGTCGGCATCGATGATGTGCGAATCGCAGTAGGTGAGCGCGACGGGGAAGCTGGCGTTCATGTGAGCGCACAGATGTCGCTCTATGAAAGGCTCGTACCACCTGTCGTCGGAATCGAGGAAGCCGACGAACGGCGTGTCCAGTCGTGCGAGGCCGCGCTTGATCGCCCCGGTCTGTCCGACGTTCGTGTCGAGGCGCACATAGTCGAACCTCGAATCGTCGAGGCGCGACAGGCAATTGCGGATTTCCTCGTCGGAGTTGTCGGTCGAGGCATCGTCGACGACGACGGTGCGCAGGTTCCGGCAAGACTGGCGGGCAACCGATTCGATCGCCCGTCCCACGAAAGCGCCGTTGTTGTAGTTGGCGATCACCACACCGACCGGGGGCGCTGAAGGCATACTTACCGTTTCCGTCTGCTGGGTTGGAACTCGAGGGCGATCGCACGGAATATGCGGCACCCTGAAGATGGTCGACGAAGGGGGGCGCTGCAACCACAAGCCGGTGCCCGGGTCTCCGGCAAAATCGTCGTTTCGCCGTCGAAAGGGAGAGACAGCCGCCGTTCGCCGATGCTAGGTGGGCTCGCCGGCCATGCCGTCCGGGGACGGCGGGGCGGCCGAAGAGGGGCGTGAGAGGCAGCATGACCCGGGTCCCAACTCCCGCAGGATCGCCACGGACCGAACTGGCCGAGGCGTTGCGGTCGTGTCGCACCTCTTATCTGGGCGTGGCGCTCTTCACCGCCGTCCTGAACGTGCTCTATCTCACCGGCTCGTTCTTCATGCTCCAGATCTACGACCGGGTGCTGCCGAGCCGCAGCGTTCCCACCCTGGTCGCGCTCTGCATTCTGGCCCTTGGCCTCTACGGCTTCCAGGCCATCCTGGACATCGTCCGCAACCGGGTCCTCATCCGGATTGCCGGCGGGTTTGCCGAGACGCTGGACCGCCGGGTCTATCACCTGCTGGTCAAGCTGCCGCTCAGGGCACCCCAGATGAACGGCTTCGAACCGGTCCGGGACCTCGACCAGATCCGGAGTTTCATGTCCGGCACCGGCCCGGCGGCGCTGTTCGACCTGCCCTGGATGCCGCTCTATCTGGGCATCTGCTACCTGTTCCATCCGCTGATCGGGCTCACGGCGACGGTCGGCGCGCTGATCCTCGTCGTCATCACCTTCATGACCGAGGTCAAGGTCCGCCAGCCGTCGATCGAGGTCTCGTCGCTCTCCAGCCGCCGCACCAGCCTGGCCGAAGCCAGCCGCCGCAATTCGGAGGTCCTGCACGCGATGGGCATGGTCGGCCGCTTTGCCCAGCAGTGGTCGGAGTACGGAAGACGGTACGTCGAGGCCCATCAGCGGGCGGGCGACATCACCGGCGGGATGGGCAGCTTCTCGCGCGCGCTGCGCATGGCGCTGCAGTCGGCGGTGCTGGCGGTCGGCGCCTACCTCGTGATCAAGGGGCAGGCGACCGCCGGCATCATCATCGCCGGGTCCATTCTCTCGGCCCGGGCGCTGGCGCCGGTCGAGCAGGTGATCGCCCAGTGGCGTGTCTTCGTCGCGGCCCGCCAGAGCTGGCACCGGCTCAACAACCTGCTGGTCCGGATCCCCGAGGACCGCGACGTCATGCAGCTGCCCAGGCCCAAGGCGTCGCTGTCGGTCGAAACGGTCAGCGTGGCACCGCCGGGCGTGAACACGCTGGTGGCCCGCGACATCGCGTTCGGCCTGAAGGCTGGCCAGGGGTTGGGAATCATCGGCCCCAGCGCCTCGGGCAAGTCGTCTCTCGCCCGCACCCTCGTCGGCGTGTGGCGGCCCGTCAGCGGCAAGGTCCGGATCGATGGCGCAACGCTCGACCAATGGTCGTCCGAGGCGCTGGGCGAGCATATCGGCTACCTGCCGCAGGACATGGAACTGTTCTCCGGCACGGTCGCGCAGAACATCGCCCGGCTGGAGCCGGAGCCCGACTCGGCGAAGGTGATCGCGGCGGCGCAGGCTGCCGGCGTCCACGAGCTGATCCTCGGCCTGCCGAACGGCTACGAGACCGAGATGGGCGAGGGCGGCACCGCCCTGTCGGCGGGACAGCGCCAGCGGGTCGGCCTGGCGCGCGCGCTCTACGGCGATCCCTTCCTCGTGGTGCTCGACGAGCCCAATTCCAGTCTCGACCATGATGGCGAGGAGGCCCTGACCAGGGCCATCATGTCGGTCCGCGCCCGCGGCGGCATCGCCATCGTGATCGCCCATCGGCCCAGCGCCCTGGCGGCCGTCGACCAGCTCCTGGTGATGCGGGGCGGCCGGCAGCAGGCGTTCGGACCCAAGGATGCCGTGCTGAAGGAGACGCTGAAGGCCGCGGTGACGCCGCCGGGAGCGCCGAGACCGCCGGGGGCACCGGCCGCCGCGGCCCCGCCCGTGGTCCCGCCCGTGGCCCTTCGTGCCCCCGTGGCGCGCGCGCGCGAGCCGTCATGACGCAGAGCCAGCCCTCGCCGATCCCGGCCTTGACCCGGAAGCCTCTCATGATCGGCCTCGTGTCCTGCTTCGTCCTGGTCTTCGGCATCGGGGGATGGGCCGCCACCACGCAATTGTCCGGCGCCGTGATCGCGCCCGGCAAGCTGGTGGTCGACACCAACGTCAAGAAAATCCAGCACCCGACCGGCGGTGTCGTGGGCGAGTTGCTGGTCAAGGAAGGCGACCGGGTGAAGCAGGGCGACGTGGTCGTCCGCCTCGACGGCACGCAGGCGAAGGCCAATCTCGGCATCGTGACCAAGTCGCTCGACGAACTGGCCGCCCGTCAGGCCCGCTTCGAGGCGGAGCGGGACAATGACAAGGTCGTCGGGTTCCCGCCCGAACTGACGTCGCGGGCGAGCGATCCGGAGATCGCGCGCCTGATGAGCGGCGAGCAGAAGCTGTTCGAGATGCGCCGCACGGCACGCGACGGCCAGAAGGCCCAGCTCCGGGAGCAGATCAAGCAGCTGCATCTCCAGATCGACGGCACCCAGGCGCAGGAAGCCGCCAAGGGCAAGGAACTGGCGCTGCTGGCGCAGGAGCTCGACGGTGTCCGGACGCTCTGGAAGCAGAACCTGGTGCCGATCAGCCGGGTCACGACCCTGGAACGCGACTCGGCCCGCATGGAGGGCGAGCGGTCCGCTCTCGTCGCCTCGCTGGCGCAGAGCCGCGGCCGCATCGCCGAACTCGAGCTCAAGATCCACCAGATCGATCAGGATCTCAGCAGCGAGGTCGGCAAGGAACTGGCCGAGATCCGCGCCAAGAAGTCGGAGATGAGCGAGCGCCGCGTCGCGGCCGAGGATCAGCTGAAGCGCATCGATCTCGTCTCGCCGCAGGACGGCAAGGTGTTCCAGAGGAACGTCCATACGGTCGGTGGCGTCGTCCAGGCCGGCGAACCTCTCATGCTGATCGTGCCGGATTCCGACACGCTGATCGTCGAAGCCAAGGTGGCGCCGCAGGACATCGACCAGATCCATGTCGGCCAGCACGCCGTGCTGCGCTTCGCCGCCTTCAACCAGCGCACGACTCCCGAGGTCGACGGCGAGGTGATCCATATCGGCGCCGACGTCACGCAGGAGGACAAGGCGACCGAGCCCTACTACTCGGTGCGTATCCGTGTTTCCGATGGCGAGCTGTCCCGCCTCGAGGGGCTGCAACTCCTGGCCGGCATGCCGGTCGAATCCTTCATCGAGACCACGCCCCGCACCGTGGCGTCGTTCCTCGTGAAGCCGTTGAGCGACCAGCTCGCGCGGGCTTTCCGCGGGCGTTGAATCGCCCGCCCATGGATCGGATGGCTTCAGCGGGCCACGAAAACCCCGTCATCTCGACCGGAGCGCGCAGCGCGGAGTGGAGAGATCTTCGCGCTACGATTTGCCGTCTATTCGTGGATAGAAGGTCTCTCCGCTACGCCTCGCTACGCGAGGCTTCGGTCGAGACGACGGGCTGATCCTTGAAGGGGCGATCCCTGGCTTTCGCATCAGCTCAGGCCGCGTCCTCCAACACCATGTCCGCCGCCTTCTCGCCGATCATGATCGACGGCGCATTGGTGTTGCCCGAGGTGAGCGTCGGCATGATCGAGGCGTCGGCGACCCGGAGCCCCTCGATCCCGTGCACGCGCAGCCTCGAATCGACCACGGCCATGGAATCCGTGCCCATCTTGCAGGTGCCGACCGGGTGATAGGTCGTCTCGGCGGCCCGGCGCACCCAGTCGAGGATCTCCTCGTCGCTGTTGCCGCCCGGTCCCGGCGCGATCTCGGCCACCTGCAGCGGCGCCATCGCCGGCGCGGTCATGATGGCACGGGCGATGCGCACGGCGCGCACCGTCAGCTCGCCGTCGACCGGCGCCGACAGGAAATTGTAGCGGATCTCCGGCGGCCGCTTCGGGTCGGCCGAGACGATGTGGATGGTGCCCTTGCTCTCGGGCCGCATCGGATGGGCGTAGCAGGAGACGCCCGACTGCCGCGCGATCCGCGGGCCCCGCGGCCCCGCCTCGGTGAACATCGGGACCCAGCCCAGCAGCAGGTCGGGCGCCGCGAGACCGTCGCGCGAGCGCACGAAGGCACGCAAGGGGGCGCCGACCATCGAGAGAAGACTGTCGCGG
Organism: Rhodospirillaceae bacterium; assembly: GCA_009772935.1. Taxonomy (GTDB): domain Bacteria; phylum Pseudomonadota; class Alphaproteobacteria; order Reyranellales; family Reyranellaceae; genus Reyranella. Next base: position 189,078 of record WOUR01000020.1, on the reverse strand, counting down.
TTCAGCGCCCAGCGCAGCGCCTGGTGCACCAAGCCGAGACCGCGGCCGCGATCGTTGAAGGTGACGCCGCGTTTGCCGATGGTCCATCGCGTGCGCGGCGCATAGTGCTCGCGCAGGTTCTCGCCGACGCCCGGCAGCGCATGCCGCACCTCGATGCCGAGCGCGCGCAGCCGGTCCGGCTGGCCGATGCCCGACAGTTCGAGGAGCTGCGGCGAGTTGATCGATCCGCCGCTCACCACGACGGCCCGCGTCGCCCGCGCCTCGCGCGCCTCGCCGCCCACCGAATAGCGCACGCCGGTGCAGCGCTTGCCCTCGAGCAGCAGCCGTTCGGCCAGCGCCCCGGTCTCGATGCGCAGGTTGGGCCGCCGCCTGGCGGGATCGAGGTAGCAACGGGCCGTGCTCATGCGCCAGCCCGAGGCGATCGTGGCCTGGCTCATGGCGATGCCGTCCTGCGTCGCGCCGTTGTAGTCGGGGTTGTGCGGGATCCCGACCTCGCCGGCCGCCTTGATCACCGTGGCATAGAGCGGATTGAGCGGCGGCGGATTGGTCACCCTCAGCGGGCCGGAGCGGCCGCGAAAGCGCTCGTCGCCCTCCGGGTAGCTCTCCATGCGCCTGAAGAAGGGGAGGACGTCCTCGTAGGCCCAGCCCTGGTTGCCCATCTGCGCCCAGGTGTCGAAGTCCTGTGCCTGGCCGCGCACGAAGGCGAGGCCGTTGATGGCGCTGGAACCGCCCAGCAGTTTTCCGCGTGGTACCGGGATGCGCCGGCCGTTGGTGCTGGGCTCGGGCTCGGAACTGTAGAGCCAGTTGACCGCGGGGTTGGTGATCAACCGCGAATAGCCGACCGGGATGCGCGTCCAGGGATGATCGACGGGGCCCGCTTCCAGCAGCAGCACCTTGTGGTGCGGCTCGGCCGACAGCCGGTTGGCGACGACGGCGCCCGCCGAACCGGCGCCGACGACGATGAAGTCGTATTCCATTGCGCCCAGTATCCCGTGGCGCGCGCCGCCTGTCGATTGCCGCGACGATGGCCCGGCTTTACGCGGGCCGATGTTTGGGCATGATGCGGCCCCCGACAACCTCGAAGGAAAAAGCCATGCGTGGTGTCTCCCTCCTGCTTCCCCTCGGCCTTTCCCTCGCCTGCGCCGCCGGCATCGCGACCGCCCAGCCGGCCGGCCCGGACATGACGGGCACCTGGACGGGCACCAACAAGAGCATCGTGAGCGGCCTGCCGGCTCACTTTCCGGTGACCGCGCCCTCGACCATCGTCGACGGCAACCGCCTGGTCGAGCTCAAGATCACGGTGCGGATCGACGGCCAGGACGAGGGCCGCTTCTGGGGCACGCTGTCCTCCGAATCGAAGGCCGAGCCGATCATCGGCGTGATCGGATCGGACGGAAAGCGCGTGCGCATGATCGGGCAGGGCGGGTCGGCCATCGAAGGCACGTTGCTCGACGACGGCACGCTCGAACTCTTCTATACTGAGAATCGCGCCGGCGTTTCCGTCGCCGCCACCAACGTGCTGAAGAAAGCGAAGTAGGAACTCCCCCTCGATGATCTCACGGAGAAGCATGCTGGCAGGCGGTCTCGCCCTGCCGGCGCTGGCCGGCTGCGGCGGCCAGCCGACGACCCAGCCGACGGCCTATTCCGCGGGCCAGACGAGGCCCGGCCTCGATGCGGTGATCGACATCAGCCACAACGTGACCGTCACCAGCTTCGCCGCGGTCCGCCGCAGCAACATCCTGGCCGTGATCCACAAGGTGAGCGAGGGCGGCGACTGGTTCGACCCGTCCTATTCCTCGCGGCGCCGCCAGGCCGAGGCGGCGGGGCTGCTGTGGGGCGGCTACCATTTCGGCACCCGCCAGTATTCCGGCGAGCAGCAGGCGGCCTCGTTCCTGTCGGCCTGCCAACCCGGGCCGCAGACTGTGATGGCGCTCGACCTCGAACCGAACGACGCCAACCCGCGCAACACGATGCGGCTCGACCAGGCCGAGGCCTTCGTGCTGGCGGTGCAGAAGGCCACCGGCCGGCTGCCGATGCTCTACGCCCATCCCGCCTGGGCCGACGGCGAGATCTACGGCCGCCGCCGCATCAGCCTCGGCGCCAGCATCCGTCCGGGCTCGCTCCTGTCGCGCTGCGACCTGTGGCTGGCCGACTATCGCGAGACGCCGCGGATTCCCATGGCCTGGGCGGATCGCGGCTGGAAGCTCTGGCAGTATGTCGCCGACGAGACTTCGCAGAACTTCGCCTATGGCAGCGAACCGCGCCATGTCGAGGGCGTCGGCCACTGCGACCGCAACATGTACAACGGCGACGCCGCCAGCCTGAACCGCTGGTGGAAGAACGGCGGACGGTAGGCCGAGCCTCGCTCGGCCTGTCCGTCGGCTAAGCGCCTCATTGGAGCGCGCTCCAATAAAGACCTGCCGCACCGCCTGCATCTCGAACGGCTGGCGGGGTTGAGGTTCGCCAAGAAAGATTCGTCGTCTCGACCGTAGCGCCGAAGGCGCGGAGTGGAGAGACCTTCTCTCCACCAAAAGCCGGCAAATCGTTGAGAGAAGGTCTCTCCACTCCGCGCTGCGCGCTCCGGTCGAGACGACGGGGGTGCGGTTTACCGCGCCGCCAGCGCCTGGAACGCCTTGCGGGTCGCTTCGAGCGCGAAGTCGATGTCGGCCTCGGTGTGGGCGGTCGACAGGAACATGTTGTGGCGCGGGTGCAGGTAGGCGCCGTGCTTCAGCGCCTCGACGGTGAAGAAGTTGCCCTTCTCGGTGTCGGGATCGTTGTCGAACAGCAGGGTCGGCATCTGCGGCGGGCCGCTCTGGCGCACGCCGATGCCGAACTCGGCCGACTGGGCCGCGATGCCGTCGCGCAGCCGCTGGCCCATGGCGCGCATGTGCGCCGGCCCGTCCGTGCTCTCCAGCACGTCGAGCGTCGCCAGCGCCGCCGCCATCGACACGGCGCTGCACCAGAACGAGCCGGTGACGTAGAGCTTCGACGCGGCCTCGCGGTAGCGGTCGTTGCCGGTGACGGCGGCCAGCGCATGGCCGTTGGCGATCGCCTTGCTCCAGGCGCTGAGGTCGGGCTGCACGCCCACCAGGTCCCAGCTGCCGCGCATCGTCAGCCGGAAGCCGGCGCGCACGTCGTCGACGATCAGCGCCGCGTCGCTGGCGTCGCACAGCTCGCGCGCGCGGCGGGCGAAGGCCGCGTCCGGCATCTCCTGGTCCTTGCCGAAATCGTGCTTGAAGGCGGAGACGATGATGCCCGCCAGGTCGTCGCCGGCGCGCTGCACGGCGCTCTCGAGGCTGCCGGTGTCGTTGTACTTGTAGGTCAGCATGTGGGCGCGATCTTCCGGCGTCACGCCGTACGGGTTCGGCGAGCACCACGGGATGGCGCCGTGATAGGCGCCCTCGGCCACCAGGATCTTGCGCTTGCCCGAGGCGGCGCGCGCCAGGGTCACGCAGGTCGTCGTGGCATCGGTGCCGTTCTTGCCGAACAGCGCCCAGTCGGCATGCGGGATCAGCCCGACCAGACGCTCGGCCAGCTCGACCAGCCGCTCCGACGGGCCGTTCAGGCAGTCGCCCGCCGCCATCTGCCGCGCCACGGCCTCGGCCACCACCGGATTGCCGTGGCCGACCACGATCGGGCCCCAGCTGCACATGAAGTCGACATAGCGCTTGCCGTTCACGTCCCACAGGTGACAGCCCTCGCCGCGCGCGAAGAACTGCGGATAGCCCTCGGGCAGCCGGTCGCTGCGCAGGTGCCCGTACATGCCGCCGGGAATGACCTGCTGGGCGCGCTGGCGCAATTTCTGGTCGGCTGTGAGGGACATCGAACGGGCTCCGCTACGCTGTGAACTGGCCTATATATACCGCACGAACGAGAGCCTGCACCCGGCACGGGTCGCAAGGCAGCCACGGGGGAAACGGATGGATCTCGAGGGGAAGGTGGCCGTCGTCACCGGCGGCAATGGCGGGCTGGGCCAGCGCATCTGTCACGCGCTGGCAGCCGAGGGCTGCCACATCGCCGTCGTCTATGCGCAGAGCAAGGACCAGGCCGAGGGCGTCGCGCGCGATCTCGAACGCCACCAGGTCACCGCCGCCGCCTTCGCCTGCGACGTGACGCAGCGCGACCAGGTCGACCGGCTGGTCGACGACGTCCTGAAGCGCTTCGGCCGCCTCGACATCCTGGTGAACGACGCGGCCTACAACAAGTCGATCCCCTTCACCGATCTCGACGGCCTCACCTACGAGGAATGGACGAAGATCATCGACATCAACCTCACGGGCCCGATGCTGCTCACCAAGGCCGTCGGCCCCGTGATGAAGCGCCAGGGCGAAGGCCGCATCGTCAACATCGCCTCGGTCGCGGGGCTGGGCCCCACCGGCTCCTCGATCGCCTACGCCGTCTCGAAGGCGGGCCTCATCCACCTCACCAAGTGCATGGCCGTGGCGCTGGCGCCCGAGGTGCTGGTGAACTGCGTGGCGCCGGGCCTGCTCGAAGGCACCCGCGCGACGGCCAACCTGCGGCCCGAGGTCGTCGCCAGGAACGCCAGCGCCTCGCTATTGGGCAAGCCCGCCGACAAGGACGACTGCGCCGACCAGGTCGTCACCATGTGCCGGACCAACAGCACGACCGGCCAGACTCTGGTGATCGACTCGGGGCGGGTGTTTCATTGAAATACGCGAGAGGAGCACACCCTTGTGTGGCCGGACAGTGTGTCTAGCTTTGTGAGGACGCTCTTGTGGCAATGAACTGTTTCGGGACGCTTAGATTCTGTTCATATCAATTGAGTAGCCCGCAGCACGCAATTCTCGCCCAAGGATGAACTTCCAAGCACCTCCATCGTCAAACCGCTCATAAACGACGCCAGCGAAGTCGGATGGCATGTCAACGTTCTGGCGAACAAGGGCGCATACTTTCTTTCTTCCCAAGGTTCCCACGAAGTAGCCGAGTTCCAAGATGACATTCTGTCGTGCGCGCGGCTTTAGTTCTGCGTCCGTCTTCGCCTTGCCTAGATCGTCCGGAGTAAGAAGTACGACCGCAAAGCCAACATCACCCTCTTGCTCGAACTTTTCGATGATGGTTCGTCCCAAATTCGGCTTTTCATGCAGGATGACTGGATCGAGGCCGAGTTTTTCCAAGAACCGCGCCACGGCTTCCTTTGCCTCGCTATCGTGGCCGTGAACGATAAAAACTCTATTGGAGTGTTCCGCAGATAAAGTCGGTGCAGGGCTCTGATCAGGTGAACTGTCGTCCAGTTCGCTCATCCGCTCTTTCAATACTTCGATAGCCTGGTCGAGGCGCGCTATGTTTTTCTCTTTTGACCGCTGAACGAGTTCATGTACCCGACTGATTGGGATCTCACGGCCGCCGAAGCTGCCACCCATAGTGATCGGTCCTTGGTCAAAAAAAGACGCCGATCTGTAGCGATTATAGTCGGAGGTGCCTTCCCCAAAAGTTCGCGCCAATGCCTCCTCGATGGAGGTGCGCAGACGGTCAAGCTCGGGTGTATGGAACCTAACTTTAATGATCGTTGGATCGAAATTCTTAAGGTCATCGAGTCGCTTCGAGAGACGATCGATGCTTTGGCGCAGATGGGTCGCGGTCATATCCGGCCCTTGAGGCGGTGGCGCTGGTTTCTTAGCCATGGCGATACTTGATGCTAAACAGCCTGTGTGGCGCAACTGCTGATTGCTGCCTGGCCTTTAGCCCGGCAACACGAACCTCACCCCCGCGCGTGCCAACCCGCCGCCCAGCGCGGCCGCCGTTCCATCCGCGCGCCAGCAGGCGGCGCCGGTCATGGTGCCGTCGTCGTGGAACTGGATGGCGTTCATGCCGCCGGCCACGGTCGGCATGATCTTGAGCGTGTGGCCGCGGGCTTCGAGGCCCTGGCGGACCGGGGCGGGGATGCCGTGCTCGACTTCCAGGACGGGGCCCTCGGTCCAGACTCGCGGCGCCTCGACGGCTTCCTGCAGGGTCATGCCGTGGTCGATCAGGTTGAGCAGCGCCTGCAGCGCCGAGGGGAAGATCTTGCGGCCGCCGGGCAGGCCCAGCGCATAGCGCACCGTGCCGCCCTTGAGCGCCATCATCGGCGACATCGAGGTCGTGACGCGCTTGCCCGGCGCGATCGACAGCGCGTTGCCGCGGCGCGGGTCGTAGTTGTTCATGTAGTTGTTGGGGATCATGCCGGTGCCGGGCACGATGAAGCGCGCGCCGAACAGGCTGTTGATGGTCTGCGTCGTGCTGACGACGTTGCCCTTGCCGTCGGCCACGGTGAGATGGGTCGTGTCCTGGCCTTCCGCCGCTTGCAGCCCGCCCGTCCACTGCGTGGCGCGGGCGATGTCCAACAGCTTGCGGCGCTGGTCGGCATAGTCGCGGCTCACGATGCGCTCGACCGGCACCTTCACGAAGTCCGGGTCGCCGCTCGCCTCGGCGCGGTCGGCGAAGGCGATCTTCAGCACTTCGGCCAGCAGGTGCAGCGTGTCGACGCTGCCGAAGCCCATCTTCGCGATGTCGTAGGCTTCGAGGATGTTCAGCATCTGGGCGATGTGCACGCCCGAGGCGGCGGGCGGCGGCGGGCCCAGGATCTCCCAGCCGCGATAGTGGCCGCGGATCGGCGCGCGCTCTTCGACCTTGTAGCCGGTGAGGTCGTCGCGGCGAACGAAGCCGCCGGTCTTCTCCATGCATTCGACCAGCAGGTCGCCGAGCGGTCCGCCGTGCAGCGCCTTCTCGCCCTGCTGCGAGACCAGGGTCAGCGCCTCGGCATATTGCGCCTGCACCAGCCGCTCGCCGGGCTTCAGCGGCGTTCCGTTGGGAAGCAGCAGCGCGGCGGCGAGCTTGTCCTTCGAAAGGTCGGGGCCGGCATCCTTGATGCAGTCCGAGAGATAGGGCGTCACCGCGAAGCCGCGCGCGGCGTGGCGGATGGCGGGTTGCATCACGTCGGCCAGACTCATCGTGCCGAAGCGCTCCAGCGCCAGGCACCAGGCGCGCAGCGAGCCCGGCGTCGCGACCGACTTCGGCCCGACCAGGTTCTCCTGCCCTTCGACGTCATAGACCTCGGGCGGCGCGCCGGGGACCGGTCTGTACATGTCGGGATGGCCCATCTGCGGCACGGCGCTCATGCCGTCGAGGATGCGGTGGCTGCCGTCGGCCAGGCGGATGTGGCAGGTCGTGCCGCCGATCAGCCCGACCATCATCGGCTCGACCACGGTCAGCGCGAACTGCATGGCGACGGCGGCGTCGACCGCATTGCCGCCGGCCGCCAGCATCTCGAGCCCGGCGGCGGAGGCCAGCGGATGGTTGGAGACCGCCATGCCCGCGGGCCCGTGCGCCGGCTGCTTCTCGCAGGTGAAGTGCGTGCCCGCGCGCGCGCGCCATGTCGACTGGGTCATCCGTGTCCTCGCTGAATCTGTGGTCCGAAATCTCGCATGCGGTTCAGGCGGCGGCTACCCGCACACCTCACCCTGAGGAGCGTTCCGCAGGAACGCGTCTCGAAGGGTCGGCAACAAGCGAGGTGCGCGTGCCCACCCTTCGAGACGGCGCTTCGCGCCTCCTCAGGGTGAGGTTGGGGTTGGGGCCTGGGGGCGGGGTTGGGAGCTAGGATGGCGCTCAAACTCTAATGCCCCACACGCTGCTCTGCCTCCTCGCAGCGCTGCAGCCGGGTGCAGGCGGCCTCGTTGCGGTCGCCCTTGGGGTTGAAGCAGGCGCGGGCGTCGGTGGTGCCGTCGGCGACGATCCTGGTGAGGCGGGCGCGCGACTCGGGCGGCTGCTCGATGTCCAGAAGCCCCTTGCGGGTCAGCACGTTGGCGAAGCGGATCACCAGCCGCTCGCGGGCGCGCATCGCCTCGGGCGCCGAGGCCCTGGCGTCGCGGCACCATTGCATCGCCGCCGCCTTGCCGCAGCCCCAGAGCTGCATCTGGCGGAAGCGCTCGGCCAGCTGGCCGTTCACGCCGAGGCAATAGGCGGCGAGGTCGTCGTCGTTCTGGAGCGGTTCGGGGTCCTGCGCCTGTGTCTGTGCCAGTGCCGGGAAGGCGGCAATCACGAGCAGCAGAACGAGTCCGAACCGCATCCCGTCAGATGAACATGTCGAGCTGATTGTAGTTCTTCAGCACCGTCTCGCGCATCGCCTCGCTCCAGCGGTTCTCCGCCTGGCGGTCGGCCAGCGGGCGATAGACATGGCTCTTCTCGTTGGGGAAGCGCTGGCGGCGCGCGTCGATCGCCAGCAGCAGGATGCGCAGCCGCTGGTCGATGCGCTCGCCGTCGTAGGTCACGGTCTCGCCGTTGAGGCGTTTCGTCGTGACGTTCAGCACGCGCTTGCGCGGGAAGAAGCCGGCATTGAGCGTGACCCGTCGGTCGGGCGAGGAGTTGGCGAAGGAGCCGTGCAGCAGCTGGCGGTTGGTGACGATCGTGTCGCCGGCGCCGGCCAGCATCGGCACCGCGCCCGCGATCCGGTCGGAGCCGCTTGCGGCGACCAGTTTGCGGATGTCGGCCTTGCCGTGGCGGTGGCTGCCCGGCAGCACCCAGACGCAGTTGCCCGCGGTGCTGGGATAGAGCTGGGTCATGAAGTTGAAGCCGTGGGCGCCCATGTCCCAGTCGGCGGCGTCCCAATGGGTCGTGCCGTCCTGGTGCCACGCCACCGAGGGGCCGAGGCCGGCTTCCTTGATGAAGGTCACCTCGTTGTAGGGCACGAAGTCCTCGCCCAGGATCGACGCGGCCGCGGCCAGCAGGCCGGGATGGCCGTAGAGCCGGAACGCGGCGTTCATCAGGTAGAGGTTGCCGTCGAGCAGTTCGACGGTCCAGGCCGGCGCGTCCTCGCTGAGGGTCGGCTGGCTCATCGCCACCGGATGGCGGCCGTTGTTCTTGGTCGTGCCGCCGAGCGGGTCGCTCAAGGGCTTGGCCCAGCGATAGGGCGGCTTCAGCACGCCCTCGCCAAACGCGGGACGGCCGTTGCGATCGACCGCGGCGCCCGGTTCGACCGGCGCGCGCTCGAGGATGGCATCGACGTCGGCCCGCAGCTCGGCCAGCTCCTCCGGCCCCGCGACGCCCTCGAACACGTAGAAGCCGTGCGTCCAGTAGGCGTCGAGGATGTCCTGCGCCAGCCGGCCGTCGGCATCGAGCCGGATCGGCCCGCGATTGCCCAGCGCCCGCGCGCGCGCTTCGCCGGCACGGCTGTATTCGGCCATCACCCTGGCATGGTCTTCGGCAGTGAGCGGTGCAGCGGCCATCGGGACGTCTCCATTATTTTCTTAGGCGACGACGATAGCGCGGGCGTTCGCCTCGAACCAACGTCGCGCAAATGTTGGGTCGCTCTGCGGACGCACTAAACTCCGTCGTCTCGACCGGAGCGAAGCGAAGTGGAGAGACCTTCCCTCCACCAAAAGCCGGCAAATCGTGGAGAGAAGGTCTCTCCGCTCCGCACCTTCGGTGCTCCGGTCGAGACGACGGAGTTTGCGCTCAACCCTTCACTGCCAGCGCCGCCTCGATGGCGCGTTCGAGCTTCGAACCCGTGCCGCTCACCGCGGTGAACCAGTCGATGACCCGTCCGTCGCGGCCGATCAGGATCTTGTGGAAGTTCCAGCTCGGCGTGCCGAGCGTGCCGGTCTGCGCCGCGGCCCAGCGGTAGAGCGGATGGGCGTTGGCGCCGGTCACGACCTGCTTGTCGGCCAGCGGAAAGGTGACGTCGAAGCTCGCCTCGCAGAAGCGCTTGATCTCCTCGTTGCTGCCGGGCTCCTGGCCGCCGAAATCGTTCGACGGCACGCCCAGCACCACGAGGCCCTTGTCCCTGTAGCGCCGCCACAGCGCCTCCAGCCCCTTGTACTGGCCGGTGAAGCCGCACAGGGAGGCCGTGTTGACCAGCAGCACGACCTTGCCGGCATAGTCCGCCGTCGGCAGCGGCCCGCCGCCGATCGATTCCAGCGACACGGCGGGCCAGTCGACCGGCTGGCGGCCGGCCTGCGACCAGGCCGTCGCCGACAGCAGCGCGCCGGCGATGGCGAAGGCCAGCATGCGCAGGACCTTCATGAGCCGCCGTCCGCTTCGGTGGTGTTCGCGCGATCCCGCCCGTTCGTCATCGACTCTCTCCTTGCGCCCAAGCGTATCGTATATGGCGCCGTCCGTCGTCCCGGTCGCGCTGTACCGGCCGTGGATCACCCGCCATGCTGCCGTCCGGTGGCGTTCGCGAGAAGGGGGCGTGATGGTGTCTTCCGGTCCAGCCGATATCTTTCGGGGCCTGTGGCGTCGGGGCGCGGAGGAGCGGCTCGCGTCGCCCGACAATCCCTTCCTGCTGCAGGCGCTGCGCAAGGAGAAGCTCGAAGGGCAGCGCATCGCCGCCTGGGCGCGCACGGTCGCCCTCGGGGCGAGCGGGGTCCTGATCGCGTTCCAGAACGCCAGCTGGAGCATGCTCTATTTCCACGGGCTGCTGCTGGTCTTCATTGCCCTGGGCTGGGCGCAGCTGCGCTTCGCCACGGTGGGCCGCTCCCGCATCGAGCTGTTGCTGATCCTGGCCGACCTCGTGCTGCTGGCGGTGACGCTCACGGTTCCCAATCCCTTCGCGGCCGAAGGCTTCCCGACGGCGATGATCTTCCGCTTCGAGACCTTTCCCTATTTCTTCATCATCCTGGCGCTCGCGACGCTCGCCTATTCGTGGCGGACCATCCTCACGATGGGCAGCGCCGTCGTCGTGATCTGGCTGGTGTCGGTGCTGGGCGTCGCCCTGTTCGGCAGCACCGACCCGGACCTCGGCGCCCGGGTCGCCGCCGCCTTCGGCGACGTGCCGGTCCTGCGCGGGCTCGTCGATCCGAACTCGGTCGTCTGGTCGATCCGCGCGCAGGAAATGCTCATCTTCTTCCTGGTGGCGGCGATCCTCGCGCTGCGCGGCCAGCGGTCGACCGCGCTGCTGATCCGCCAGGCCGACCTCGCCGCGGAGCGCGCCAGCCTCTCGCGCTATTTCCCGCCCTCGATGGTCGACGAGCTGGCCGCCGTCCGCAGCGACGTGGGCGCGGTCCGATCCCAGGACGTCGCGGTGCTGTTCGCCGACATCGTGGGCTTCACCCAGCTCGCCGAGCGCGAGACGCCGGAGACGGTGGTCGAGCTTCTCCGGCGCTGCCACGGCGTCATCGAGCAGGCGATCTTCGCCAACGGCGGCACGCTGGACAAATACCTGGGCGACGGCGTGATGGCGACCTTCGGCACGCCCCGCATCTCGCCGGCCGATTGCACCAACGCGCTCGCCGCCGCCCGCGACATCGTGGACGGCATCGCGGCCGCCAACGCCGAGCTGGGGCGGCCGCCGGCCTGCCCACGCTCCGCATCTCGGTGGGCGTGCATTTCGGGCCGGCGATCCTCGGCAACATCGGCTCGGAGCGGCGGCTGGAATTCGCGACCCTGGGCGACACGGTGAACGTGGCGAGCCGGCTGGAGGCCGCGACCCGCGCGCTGGGCTGCCGCATCGTCGCCAGCGATGCGGTGGTGTCGCGGGTCGGCGAAACCGCCGGCAGCGGCGTGACCGGCGGCTTCCGTCGCGTCCCGGCGCTCAGCCTGCGCGGCCGGGAGGCGCCGATCGACGTCTGGGTCGCCTAGCCGGGCGGTGACCGCCTACTTCTTCGTCGCGGCGTAGCGCGCCTTGGCTTCGTCGTTCGGCGGATAGAGGCCGGGCAGCGGCACGCCGCGCTCGACTTCCGACATGATCCAGCCTTCCAGCCGCTCCTGCTCGGTGCCTTCCTGGGCGACCGCTTCGACCAGCGCCTGCGGGATCAGCACGGCGCCATCGTCGTCGACCACCACCACGTCGTCGGGGAACACCGCCACGCCGCCGCAGCCGATCGGCTCCTGCCAGCTCACGAAGGTCAGGCCGGCGACCGACGGAGGCGCCGCGGCGCCCTGGCACCAGACCGGCAGGCCGGTGCCCAGCACGCCCGCGATGTCGCGCACCACGCCGTCGGTGATCAGGCCGGCGACGTTCTTCTTCACCATGCGCGCGCACAGGATGTCGCCGAAGATGCCGGCGTCGGTGACGCCCATCGCATCGGCCACGACGATCGCGCCCTCGGGCATCGCCTCGATGGCGGCGCGGGTCGAGATCGGCGACGACCAGCTGGCCGGCGTGGCGAGATCCTCGCGGGCCGGCACGAAGCGCAGGGTGAAGGCACGTCCCACGAGGCGGCCCTGGCCCGGCTTGATCGGCCGCGTGCCGCGCATCCAGACGTTGCGCAGCCCCTTCTTCAGCAGGATCGTCGTGATGCTGGCGGTGGTGATCTTCGACAGGGTGTCGTGGAGCTCTTTCGAAAGCGGCGTCGTCTGCACGGTGTCTCCGTTTCTCTGGGATTCTGAAATCGCGCGGAGAATAGGCGACGCGCCGCGCCGAGGCCACACGGCAGGCGATCATGCCGCGTCGGTGCCGGGCGCGGGATCCGTCCCTGCCGAGACGCCTCTCGCCGCTCATCGGGCATGCGCCGGAGACAGTTGGAGGCGGCCCGTAGCGCACGGGGAAGGGGCAATGCAGCGGGCCGCGGCCGTCTCGCGCGGGCGGGGCGCAGGGGCGGTGGTTGCGATGCCTTGTGCGCAATCGCCAGCGGCCCTAGGGTCGATTTTCCAAGGCGGATACGCTGAGATCTGGGGATGGCCATAGCGTCGGAGTTTCAATCGAGAATTCTTCGACGCCACAAGACGGCTGAAGAATACCGGGTATATCGAGCCGGTCTCGAATGGGATTTGACCGACCCAATCGTCATCGACGGCCCGGACGATTTCAAATCGACACAGAGATGGCGCGACCGTCTCAGCCCCTACCACCATCAAGTCACGAACCTGATCACGTTCTGTCGGCGCTTGCCGGTGACCTTGTTGGCGGATGACGTCGGCCTGGGTAAGACCGTCAGCGCGGGCCTCATCGCAAGTGAGCTTATTGCGCGTGCGCGCGTGTGCAGGATCCTGATCGTCTGTCCCAAGCTGCTGGGGCCGCAATGGATGGATGAGCTGCAGTCCAAGTTCGACGTGCCCGCGCAGATTGCGATAGGCAGGGAATTGAAGACGGCAAATCCACCCGACTGCGGCGCCGTCATCACCACCTACAACTCAGCTCGCCTGTATCTTGACGAGATTCCCGAGGATCGCTTCCAGATGTTGATCCTCGATGAAGCGCATAAATTCAGAAATCTCCATGGCGTGGAAAAAGCGCCCGAGGTCGCGAAGCGATTCCGCAAGGCCCTGGAAGCGCGCCGATTCCGCTTTGTTCTCATGCTGACGGCAACGCCGATCCAGAATCGTCTGTGGGACCTCTATTCGCTGGTGGACCTGCTTGCGGTCGCCAGAGGCCATCAGAATCCATTCGGCAGTCCGGGCATGTTCACGCGCCGTTTCATTGCGGACGGGCGAGACGAAGCTCGCAAGCTCAAGACCGAGAACCAGGAAGAGTTTCGCTCGATCGTATATGGCTACATGTCGCGGGTTCGACGTGGCGATGCAAAACTCCAGTTTCCCGATCGTCTGGTGCAGATGCATCGAGTGGATCCATCGTCTGCCGAGCTGGCCCTCATCGAAGCTGTCGCAAAGCCGATCCAGCTCCTGAATCGTCTGGCTCAAATAACGATCCTGCAGGCTTTGACGAGCAGCCCCGATGCCCTGAATGCCCAACTCTCCAACATGGCGCGCAAGGGTATCCTAGCGAGCCGGCATCGTTGGGTCTATGTGAGCAGAGGTTTTGCTACCGTATGGGCTAATGTAGCTCCTAGGTATTGCGGCTTGCTGGTGTATTGACCCGGCAACTACTGTTTATAGCGCTGCACAGCGCACTGGAGACACGAAGTCCTCAGGGGCGAGATGCTCGCTAATTTGACGTGGCTCGACCGTAATGCTCCGCCAACCCCTCCAACGCCGCCGCCCCATCGCCCTTGAATGTCGGCCCGTGCATCAGCGCGATCGTCGTCGGCTTCAGCGCGGCCAGCCGTCGTAACGTCGGCTCGGCCATCGGCGTCGGCGGCATGAAGGGCAGGCGCTCGGCGACCGCGATGGCGGGGGCGACGATGTCGCTTTCGGTGGTGGCATCGGCGGGGCCGGTCTGGGTGAAGAGGTCGCTGCTGAACAGCGTGCCGGTCGTCTCCTCGTAGATCAGGCCGGCGTCCCAGTTGTGCGGCACGTGCGGCGTGTCGAGCCAGCGCACCCGCTTGCCGCCGAGGTCGAGCCCCTCGTTGTCCTTCAGCGCGCGCGGCGGGCGGTCGGCCATGTCGCTCAGCCAGATGTTGCAGCCGGTCAGGCCGTGCGCCGGCTGGGCGTTGGGCGCGGCGGCGAGCCACTGGTTGAGCGCGCCGCTTTCGTCGCCCTCGACATGGGAACAGGTCGTCCAGCGCAGCTTCGTCAGCGGGATCACGGTCTTCACCGCCTCGACGATCAGCGGGAAGAGGCTGCGTTGGCCGTAGTGGAAGAGCAGCGGCTCGTCGGCGTCGATCAGGAACTGGTTGAAGGTGAAGCCGGTCGGCCCCACGCTGGGCACGAAGGTCGAGAGCCGATAGATGCTGGGGGCGATTTCGGCTATGGTGGTTCTCATCGGGGTGTCCTTTCGCGGGCCGTTTGAAACGTCGAATTTTCGGCGAATAAACGAAACAACCGAAATAAACGAAACAGTCGAAATGAATGTCGCACCCCCTCGGATTGGGGGCCGCGGCGATTGTTCGCGCAATAATATTGCGCGTCAGCTTCGAGAGGTATCCATTCATACCAATAAACCCCAACAGGGACCTCACCCAGAGGAGCGAACGCAGTGAGCGTCTCGAAGGGTGGGCACGCGCACTTCGCCTGTTGCCCATCCTTCGAGACGGCCGTTTTGCGGCCTCCTCAGGATGAGGTGGTGGTGGTTCGCGGCTTCCTCAGGATGAGGTGGTGGGGGTTGGCGCCCTCCTTTGGACGAGGTGGGGGTGGGGCTCGAAGCGGGGAAATTCAAGGCAACGGCTGCCAGATCGTGCTGCGCACCTCGCCGAATTCGCGCGGGAGCCTGGTCCAGGTCTCGCCGCCGTCGGTCGAGCGGAAGAGCTGGCCGAGGTTGGAGCAGACGAAGATCAGCTTCGGGTTCGAAGGGTGCGTCGCCACGGTCCACGGCGTCGAGTTGAGCTCGCCTGGCAGCTTCGCGTCCTGCCAGTGGGCGCCGTGGTCGTTGCTGCGCAGCAGCCTTCCGGTCGAGCCCGGCGGGCCGTTGCCGTTGGTCAGGAACACCGTCGCGTCGCCGTCGGCGCGGGGCACGATGGTGCGGGTGTACTGCCAGGGCGAGTCGAGTTCCTGGAAGGCGAAGGTCTCGCCATTGTCGCGGCTCAGGTTCAGGCCGCGGTTGGTCGTGGCGTAGACCAGCTTCGATCCGTTGCGGATCACCGCGAGTCCGTGGATGTCCTCGGAGTTGATGCCCTGGCCGACCTTCTTCCAGCTGCGGCCGCGATCGGTCGAGCGGTGCACGCCGTCGATCTCGACGCCGGCCCACAGCGTATCGCGGTCGACCGGATCGAAGATGATTTGAGTCACCCGCGGCTTGCCGACGAAGATGCAGGCGTCGGCAAAGGTGCCTTGCGCCTGGCTGAAGCTTTTGCCGCCGTCGGTCGAGACGAAGATGGCGGCGGGCTGGGTGCCGACCACGATGAGGTCGGGATCGTCCGGCGCCTGCGCCATCGCCCAGATGTCGTAATCGTCGAGCACCGAGGGCAGGTGCGTCCATTTCTGGTCGGTCTCGTTCCAGCGGTAGAGCCCGGAGTCCGTGCCGGCCAGCACTTCGCCCGGCCGCTGCGGGTGCGCCGACAGCGCCCACACGCGCGCCTCGAGATAGAGGCCGGATTCGATATAGGGCCGGATCCAGGTCTCGCCGTCGTCGCGGCTGAACCACACCGACATGCCGGCCGTGCCGACACAGAGCAGGTTGGGCATTCGTTTCCTCTCGTTCTTACTTATTCGATGGGACCATAGTCGATAGGCCCGGCCCCGCGCGCAAGCAGCCCCCGCCGGCCGTGCTCTTGCCACCCCGGGCGAATTGAACGACAGTCGCGGCAACTGCGCAGGGGTCACAGGCGCGGAACAGGGAGCGACAGATGAAATTCACCGCACTTCTCGGGATGGCGGCAGCGTTGGCTGTCGGCGGCACGGGTATCGCCACGGGCATCGCCTCGGCGCAGACGGCCGCGCCGGCGCAGCTCGACAGCAAGAAGTTCAACGTCATCGGCACGTGGAACTTCCTCAACATCAACAAGAAGGTCGAACAGCCGTTCTGGAGCGAGCAGCTCGGCGCGGCCTCGGGCGGCAAGCTCACCGGCAACATCAAGTCGATCACCGAGCTCAACCTCAAGGGCACCGAGGTGCTGCGCCTGCTGAAGACCGGCGTCTACGACGTGGCGCATGCGCTGCCGATCTACGTCGACGACGGCGCCGCGATCTTCGAGGGCTCGGACATTTCGGGCGTGGCGCAGAGCGTCGCCCAGCAGCGCGAGATCCTGAGCGCCTGGATGCCCGAGATGCAGAAGGTGATGCGCGACAAGTTCGGCTCGATGATCGTGTCGACCTTCGCCTTCCCGCAGCAGGTCTTCTTCTGCCGCGACGAGATCTCCAGCCTGGCCGACATCAAGGGCAAGAAGGTCCGGGTGCAGGGCGTCTCACAGTCCGACCTCGTGAAGGCGCTGGGCGGCTCGGCCGTCACCATCCCGTTCGGCGAGGTCGTGCCGGCGCTGGAGAAGGGCGTCGTCGACTGCGGCATCACCGGCACGCTGCCGGGCTACCAGGCCAAGTGGCCGGAGGTGGTGAAGACCGTCGTCGACGTGTCGCTGGGCTACACCGCGGGCTTCGTCTCCATAAACCTGAACAGCTGGAACAAGCTCTCCAAGCCGACCCAGGACTTCATGACGGCGCAGTTCAAGAAGCTCGAAGAGGCGGCCTGGGCCAGCGTCGAGTCCGATACCAAGGAAGGCATCGCCTGCGACACCGGCAACGGCCCGTGCTCGGTCGGCCCGCCGGCCAAGCTGAAGCTGGTGATGCCGACCGACGCCGACCGCGCCCTGGTCAAGAAGGCGCTGAACGACGTCGTGCTGCCCGAATGGGCCAAGCGCTGCGGCGCGGAGTGCGCCGCCAAGTGGACCGAGATGGTCGGCAAGCGCTACGGCCTCGTCGCCAAGGCGAACTGAGCGTCGCCTCGCGACCGCCCTTCGGGGAGGGGAATAGATGGAACGTCTGTGGCGCGGCGCGTCGGCCCTCGCCCTCTGGGGGGCGTGGGCCGGCGGCGCCATGATCCTGCTGGCGGCGGTCGTGGTCTCGGTCGAGGTGATCAGCCGCAAGCTGCTGGCCTTCGCCTTCTCCGGTTCCGACGAGATCGCGGCCTACCTGTTCGCGGTCGGCACCTCGTGGTCGCTGGCGCACGTGCTGGTGACGCGCGGCCATGTCCGCATCGACGTGCTCTATGGGCAGCTCGGGCCGCGGGTCCGGGCACTCTTCGACCTGCTGGCGATCGTGGGTCTCGCGATCCTGGTCCTGGCGATCGTCGACCGCGCCGGTGAGATCTTCCTCGACAACCTGACGGGTGGAAACCGTTCCAACACGCCGCTGCGCATTCCGCTCGCCTGGCCGCAGGCGCCGTGGTTCGCGGGCTTCGTGCTGTTCCTCGCCGTCACCGTGCTTGCCTTCCTGCGCAGCCTGCTGGCGCTGGTGCGCGGCGACTTCGGCACCGTCGCGGCGACCATCGGCGTGGCGTCGCAGGACGAGGAAGTGAAGGGCGAGCTGGGCTCGCTGGGAATCGCGACGCCCGACACGGCGACGAAGAGGTAGACATGCTCGGCACCGCGCTCCTTCTCCTCGTCGCCCTGCTGGCGGTCAGCGTGCCGGTCGCCGCCGTCATGGGCGTGCTGGGCCTCGCGCTCAACCAGTTCTTCTCGTCGATTCCGCTCTATCTCGCGATGGGCGACATCGTGTGGAACGCCAGTTCCGAATACATCCTGATCGCCATCCCGATGTTCGTGATGCTGGGCGAGATCCTGCTGCGCTCGGGCATCGCCCATCGCGTCTATGCCGCGATCGCGACCTGGCTCTCCTGGCTGCCGGGCGGCCTGATGCACGCCAACATCGGCACCTGCGCCATGTTCGCGGCGACCTCGGGCTCGAGCGTCGCCACCGCCGCCACGGTCGGCGTAGTGGCCCTGCCGCAGGTCAAGATCCGGCGCTACGACGAGCCGCTGTTCCTCGGCACGCTGGCGGCCGGCGGCACGCTCGGCATCCTCATTCCGCCATCGATCAACTTCATCCTCTACGGTCTGCTGACCCAGACCTCGGTGCCGCGGCTCTACTTGGCGGGCATGATCCCGGGCCTGCTGCTCACCGGCTTCTTCATGGCGATCATCCTGGTCTACTGCCTGGTCTGGCCGGCCAAGGGCGGCACGCCGGTCGAGAGCAGCTGGCGCGACCGGCTGCGCAGCCTGAAGGATCTGGGCGCGCCGCTGTTCATCTTCGGCGTCGTCGTGGGCTCGATCTATGCCGGCTGGGCCACGCCCACCGAAGCCGCGTCGATGGGCGTCTTCGCGGCGCTGGTGCTGGCGGCGTGGGAGCGCGCGCTGTCCTGGCCGATGATCAAGGCGGTGTTCGAGGGCACGATGCGCACGACGGCGATGATCATGCTGATCATCATCGCCGCGCAGTTCCTGAACTTCGTGCTGGCCAATATCGGCGTGACCGACGGCGTGGCCAAGGCGATCGAGGCGCTCGGGCTGGGCAAGGTCGGCACCATGCTGTTGCTGATCGTCTTCTACCTGATCCTCGGCTGCTTCATGGAGACGATCTCCATGATGATCCTCACCACGCCTTTCGTGTTCCCGATCGTGGTCGGGCTGGGCTGGGATCCGATCTGGTGGGGGATCGTGCTGACCATCCTGATCGAGGCGGCACTGGTGACGCCGCCGGTCGGCCTCAACCTCTACGTCGTGCAGAGCCTGCGTACCGGCGGCGCGATCGCCGACGTGATCCGCGGCGCCCTGCCGTTCGTGGCCGCGATGCTCGCGCTGATCCTTCTGCTGATGGCCTTCCCCGACATCGCCCTCGGCCTGCCGCGCTGGGTGATGGGCTGACGGGAAATGAACTGAATCTATTCAAGCACTTAACCTCATCCTTCGAGACGCGGCCTGCGGCCGCTCCTCATAAGGATGAGGTAGGTGCTCAGGGCGCGCGGCCCGGCGGGAACTGGATGTTGAAGCCGGCGAAGACCTGGAAAACCGGCTGTCCGATGCCGCTCTGCACCACCGAGTATTGCGGCTCGAGATAGAGGTTCAGCACGTTGCCGTCGTTCAGGCGCGAGACCCGGCCGAGGCCCAGTCCGACCGGCACGACCGCCCGTTGGCGGCCGAAGTCGATGGTCGTGATGCCGCTCGAGCGCAGGTAGAAGCCGTCGCTGAGATTGTAGAACAGGAACGGCTGGACGGTGAGCGACCGCGCGCTGCCGTCGAAGGCCTGCTGGTAGGCGACCAGCGCCGCAAGGAGGCCCCAGTCGTAGGGTGCGCTCACGACGCCCTGCACGCCGGCCTGCCACTTGCGCTCGCCCAGCGCCGGGCTGGTGGCGGTCGGCAGGATGAGCAGTGGCCCGATGCCCAACTTGGCATTGGCGAGCTGGAAGAGCGGCACGTCGAACAGCGTGAGGTCGCCCAGGCCGCTCTCGGTGCCGGCCGGTCCCCACACCGTCGTGCCGGTGGCCAGCGAGGCGCGCATGAGCTGCGGCCAGCCGAACGTGTCGTGCGGGAGGATGCCGCGCACGAAGGGCTGGTCGGCGCCGCTGCCCGGCCGGCCGCTCATCACCGGCTGCAGGTAGTTCTGCACCTGGATCGCCGGGATGTCGGTCAGCGGATTGTTGGCGACGTTCTGCTGCGCCGCGGCCGGCGACAGCGCCATCGCCAGCAGCATCGCCGCGCTCCCTGCGCCGGGCAGTGCCCGCGCCCGGCGGCTCATCGCGCGTTCGTCACTTTGCGAGCATGCGGAGCAGGAGCTTGTTGAAAGCCTCGGCCGCTTCATAGGCCACCCAGTGGCCGGCGCCGGGGATGACGTTCATCTCGAAGTCGGGCTGCAGGGCGCGGAAGAGATCGATGCGTTCCTGGATGTACGGGTAGGTCGTCGAATCGAACTCGCCCCAGATGCCGGTGAGCGGCGTCTTCACGCGCGGCAGCACTTCGCTGAGCTTGAAGGCCTGGCCCATGATGCGGCTGCGCGTCCTGGCGCGCGTGGTGTTGAGGATCTGCATGTGGATCGCGATGCCGTCGACGTTCTTCGGGTCGTGCAGCATCAGGATCTCGAGATTGCGCCGCGCCTCGGCGGCCAGCGTCTCGGGCGGCATTTCGGGCAGCAGCTTGTGCAGCTTCGGCCCGGGCTTGCGGGTGGCCTTGAGGCCGCCGGCGCCGACCAGCGCGATGCGCTCGATGCGGTCCTCGAACAGGGTGGCGATGTGGCCCGAGACCATGCCGCCGAACGAGAAACCCGCGATGGCGAACGGCTTGTCCTTGGGCAGCAGCTCCTTCATCGCGGCCTCGACGCAATGCGTCACCGACCAGATGTCGTTGACGTCGTCGGGCGGGTCGCTGTCGCCGAGGCCCGGCAGGTCGGCGGCGTAGACGCTGAAATGCTCGGAGAGCGGCAGGACGTTGCGGATCCAGTGGATCCACGAGCCCGAGCCGCCATGGAACAGCAGCAGGATCGGCTTGTGGGCGGCGGCGCCGAAGATGTGCCACATCATATTCCCGCCGTTGCCCATCGGCACGCGCACGATCTCCGACTTCGCGGCGATCTCTTCGATGTGTTCGGCGGCAGTGCGGCCGTCCGACATGCACGGGACGGCGGAGAAATCGAGGCTCATTTCCGGATCGCACCCAGCAGGCGCTCGACGAACTCCGGCGCCTTCTTGCGGTCGATCCAGCGCAGCACCGTGACGAGGTCGTTCTCGGGATCGATCCAGACGATGTGGCTGCCCCAGCCCAGCGCGAAGTAGCTGCTTTCCGAGGCGGCGGCGAACTGCTTCTTGCCGGTGTTGAGCCACCACATCAGCCCGTAGAAGGGCGCGACCGGACAGGGCTTCACCAGCTCCGCCGTCCAGCCCTTGGGCAGGATCTGCTGGCCCTCCCAGACGCCGCCCTGCGCGACGAGCCGTCCCATCAGCGACAGGTCGCGCGCCGAGATGACGATGCCGCCGCCCCAGTGGCCGCCGCCCGGCACCGACAGCATCGGCTTGCCGTCGATCGTGTCGTAGGAGTTGCGGTAGCCGTCCCACCGCCAGCCCTGCGAGCCGCCGATCGGATCCATGATGCGCCGCTTCAGCACCTGCGGCAGCGGCTCGCGGAAGACCTGCAGCAGCGAGCGCGAAAGCCGGTTCACGCGGACGTCGTTGTATTCGTAGAAGCTGCCGGGCTTCTTCATCGCGCGCCGCGTGCCCTTGGGCGCGTCGGCCACCGCGACGCCGACCACGCGATTGTGGTCGATGCGGTCTTCCTTGCCGAAGACGGTACCCGACCATTCGCTGGTCTGGGTGAGCAGGTGGCGCCAGGTGATGTCGCGGTTCTGTTCGCTGGTGAAGCCGTCGTCGAGCGCATAGTCGGCGACCCTGTCGTCGAGGCTCCGGATCAGCCCGTCGCCCAGCGCCAGGCCCGCGAGCAGGGCGAGGTAGCTCTTGGCGACGCTGAAGGTCATGTCGGCACGGTCGACGTCGCCCCATTCGGCGATCTTGTGGCCGCCGCGATAGACCAGGCCCGACGGCCCGCCGCGCGGCGTCACCGGCCCCAGCACCTCGTTGTCGGGTGCCTTCTCGCCCGAATCGTAGGTCATCACGAACTGCCCGTCGGGCATGTACATGCTGGCGGGCCAGTTGGACTGGGCGGCCAGGGCGAAGGCGACGGCATCGTTGAGGTCGTTCATGCCCGCAATCAACATTGGAGCCCGTCCGGGAGCAAGCGTAGAAAGCGGGTCATGGCCACCGCAAATCCTTCTCCCTCGACCATCACCATCCGCCGTCCCGACGACTGGCACGTCCACCTGCGCGACGGCGCGATGCTGGCGGCCTGCGCGGTGCACACCGCCCGCCAGTTCGGCCGCGCCATCATCATGCCGAATCTGGTGCCGCCGGTGACCAAGGTCGCCGAGGCCAGCGCCTATCGCGACCGCATTCGCGCCGCGGTGCCGGCGGCGCTGAACTTCGAGCCGCTGATGACCTGCTACCTGACCGACGGTGCCGACCCGGCCGAGCTGGCGCGCGGCAAGGCGGAAGGCGTCTGGGTCGCGGCCAAGCTCTATCCGGCCCATGCCACGACCAATTCGGCGCACGGCGTGACCTCGATGGACAAGGTCGCGAAGGGGCTGGAGGCGATGGAGACGGCCGGCATGCCGCTGCTGGTCCATGGCGAGGTGACCGATCCCGAGGTCGACATCTTCGATCGCGAGGCGGTGTTTTTGGACAAGGTGCTGGCGCCGCTGCTGAAGCGCCATGAGGGACTGAAGATCGTGCTGGAGCACATCACGACCCGCGAGGGCGTGGCCTTCGTCGAGGCCCATCCGGGGCGGATGGGCGGGACGATCACGCCGCATCACCTCAGCTACAACCGCAATGCGATCTTCAAGGGCGGTATCCGTCCGCACCTCTACTGCCTGCCGATCGCCAAGCGGGAGGAGCATCGTCTCGCTCTGCGGAGGGCGGCGACTTCCGACAGCGGCCTGTTCTTCCTCGGCACCGATACCGCCCCGCACACGACCGACACCAAGGAATGCGCCTGCGGCTGCGCCGGCGTGTTCAACGCGCCGGTGGCGATCCAGGTCTACACGCAGGTCTTCGCGGAAGAGGGCGCGCTCGCCCATCTCGAAGCCTTCGCCTCGCTGAACGGCCCGCGCTTCTACGGCCTTGCCCCGAACGAGGAGCGGATCACGCTGCACGCGAAGCCGCTCGACATCCCCGATGTCGTGGCCGTGCCGGGTGGCGGAAAGGACATCACCGTCTTCCGCCCCGACACGCCGGTCGAGTGGAGTTTCTAAGCCCGCTCAAAGATCGCTCGCGTTGGGCTGAACGACCCTTTAACTTTGCTGTCATGAGCAAACGAGGCATTCCCGAAGGCGCCGTCGTCCGCGGCACCGACAAGGGCTACGACGATCCCCCCAAGGTTCCCCTGAAGCCCGGCAGCGAACGGCCGGTCGAGCAGATCGACAAGACCTACCCCTACATGCGGCCGCGCGATGCCGCGACGCTGATCCTGGTGCGCATGCGCGGCAACACGCCGGAGGTGCTGATGGGCTGCCGCGCCGCCGCCCACGCCTTCATGCCCAACCGCTACGTGTTTCCCGGCGGCAAGGTCGATCCCGACGATGCGCGCGTGCCCGTCGCGACCTCGCTCGATCCCTTCGTCAACGAGCGCCTGATGCGCGCGGCCTCGGCGCAGCGCGCGCGGGCGCTGGCCGTCGCCGCGGTGCGCGAGACCTTCGAGGAGAGCGGCCTGATGCTGGGCAAGCCTCTCCAGGGCGGCGCGCCGAAGAAGGACTATGGCGAGCACTGGAAGGGTTTCCTCGACCAGGGCATGGCGCCGGCGCTCGACTGCCTCGACCTGATCGCGCGCGCGGTGACGCCGCCCGGCCGGCCGCGCCGCTTCAATGCCCGCTTCTTCATGGCGCGGGCCGAGGATGCATCGGGCGAGATCCGTCATTCGAGCGAGATGGGCGACATCCGCTGGGTGCAGCTCGACGAGGCGCGCGAGCTGCCGCTGCCGACCATCACCGGGCTGATCCTGGGCGAGATCGGACGGCTGGTGAAGGAACCGCCGGACCGCACGGTGCAGCGCAGGATCCCGCTCTTCACGACGGTGCACCGCAAGCACCTCATGATCGAGGAATAAGATCGTGGCGGTGCGTGACGGCGACGCGCCCCCGTCTGCAGAATCTCCGCTCGCCGCTCCCCGACGCTCCGGCGCCGTGCCCGTGCTGCGCGGCGGCGTGCGCCTGCGCACCCTGGTCCTCATTCGCTGGGGCGCCGTGGCAGGTCAGGCCTTCACCGCCGCCGTCGTGCACTGGGGGCTGGGATTCGGCATGCCGGTCCTGGCGGTCGGCGGCACGATCGTGCTTTCGGCCCTGCTCAACCTCACGGTCAGCATCGGCCGGCCGGGCTCGGCGCGCATCGACGATCGCGAGGCGGCGATCTTCCTCGCCTTCGACATCCTGCAGCTGGCCGTGCTGCTCTACCTCACGGGCGGTCTCACCAATCCGTTCTCGCTGCTGCTGCTGGCGCCGGTCGCCGTCGGCGCCACCATCCTGTCGCTGGCGAGCAACGTCGCGCTCACCCTGCTCACCATCGCCAGCATCGCGGTGCTGGGGCTGTTCTACCAGCCGTTGCCCTGGAGGGGCCCGCCGCCCGATCTCCCCGACATCTACCAGGTCGGCGTCTGGGCCGGCCTCTCGCTCACCACCCTGCTGATCACGCTCTACGGCTGGCGGACGGCGGAGGAGGCGCGCCAGATGGCCGATGCCCTGGCCGCCGCCCAGGCGGCGCTGGCGCGCGAGCAGCAGCTCTCGGCCCTGGGCGCGCTGGCGGCCGCTGCCGCCCATGAGCTGGGCTCGCCGCTGTCGACCATTGCCGTGGTCACCAAGGAGATGCAGCGCGAGATCGAGTACGACGATCCGCTGCGCGAGGACGTGGAGTTGCTGGCGGCCGAATCGGAGCGCTGCCGGGCCATCCTGGCGCGGCTCTCGACCGATCCCGCCGGTGACGTTTCCGATTCCTATACGCTCGTGCCGCTGCCGGCGCTGATCGAGGCGGCGGCCCAGAACTATGCGCGCGAGGAGATCGCCATTGCCTTCGAGGCCGGTCCGGTCGGGGAGGGCGTGCCGAAGACGGCGCCGATCCAGCTGCGCAGCCCGGAGATCATGCAGGGCATCGGAAACATCGTGCAGAACGCCGTATCCTTCGCCCGGCGCGAGGTCCGCGTCGCCACCCGCTGGACGAGGGAATGGTCGGAGGTCGAGGTCGTGGACGACGGGCCGGGCTTCTCCGAGGCACTGCTCGACGAGCTCGGCACGCCGTTCATTTCGACCCGCCAGGGCCAGGAAGGGCATATGGGCCTGGGCGTTTTCATCGCCAAGACTCTGCTGGAGCGCACCGGCGCCAACGTGACCTTCGGCAATCGCAGCGACACGGGGGGCGGGGCCGCCGTTTCGGTGCGCTGGCCAAATCCCGTCTTCAAGGCTACATAGCGGCCGATGTCGAAGGAGTCGCCATGACCCAGGACAGCGGCGCCCCGCGCCCCTTGTCGCCTGTGATCGCCGGCACGACGAACAACAAGGACCGTACCTTGCTGATCGCCGACGATGATGCAGCTTTCCGCAACCGTATTGCGCGTGCGCTCGAGCAACGCGGTTTCATCGTCACCGCCGTGGGCTCCGTGGCCGAAGCGCTGGCCCAGACCGCCCGGCCGCCCGCCTTCGCCGTGCTCGACTTGCGGCTGGCCGACGGCAACGGGCTGGAACTCGTGGGGCCGCTGCGCCAGGCGCGTCCCGACATCCGGATCGTCGTGCTGACGGGCTACGGCAACATCGCGACCGCGGTGGCCGCCGTGAAGGAAGGCGCCGTCGATTATCTCGCCAAGCCGGCCGACGCCGACGCCATCGAGCAGGCGCTGACCGCGCACGGCCGCAAGCTGCCGCCGCCGCCCAGCAATCCCATGTCGGCCGACCGCGTGCGCTGGGAGCATATCCAGCGGGTGTTCGAGCAATGCGACCGCAACGTCTCCGAGACCGCGCGCCGCCTCAACATGCACCGCCGCACCCTGCAGCGCATCCTGGGCAAGCACGCCCCGCGCGAGCACTGAGGTTTCCGCCTCAAATTGCCACCCACCTCATCCTGAGGAGGCCGCGCGGCGGCCGTCTCGAAGGATGAGGTTGCTTGTGGAATGACCGTCAGGCCCGCCGGCTCGCGGCGTTCCAGTACTGTTCGAGATTGGAGATCAGCGCCGGGCTGAAATGGCACCAGGCCTGCTCGCGCGCGTAGAGGGCGGCGTAGCGGCGGAACGTGTCGAGCGGCTCGGCGCCCAGCCGCAGCGCGCGGCGGTTGCCGATGGCGCCGACCGCGCCCGATCCGGTCAGCCGGTCGATGACGCGGGTGATGGTGGCGTCGATCTCCTCGGGTGCCACGACCTCGTCGCAGATCATGCGGCCGACCTCGGAATCGCACTCGATGCGGCGCTCGTACATGATCGCCTGGCGCGCCACCCGGTCGCCCACGAAGCGCTGGAGCCGCAGGTTGGCCATCGCGGGAATGATGCCTTCCTTGCGTGCCGGCAGGGTCATGTAGGCGTCGCGTCCGGCGATGTTGAAGTCGGTCGCCAGCAGGATCTGGCAGCCGCCGCCGATGGCGAAGGTCTCGACCGCCGAGATCCAGAGCTTCTCGATCGAATCGCCCGCCACCTCATCGGGAAGAACGTCTGGCCGCGCGAGGCCGCGGAACAACTTGTTCACGAACCCCATGTCGCGAATCAGGAACCACAGGAACGGGATCTTGCCGTAGTAGAGGTGCGTGAGGTTGATGCCGGCATTGTAGACGCGGCGACCGGCATACTTGCCCTCGGGCACCACGTCGCCGCGCAATACGGCAACCTCGCTCTGCCGGTCGAGGATGCAGACGTCGGCACCGATCTCCGTCGCGGCCTGGGTGGCATTGTCCTCCGAGTTGAGGAAGCGCCGGTTGGACAGCAGCAGCACCGCCGCCTTGCCCTGCCGCTCGACCTTGGCGCCGCCGAGGTCGAGGCTGCCGTCGCGCTGGAACTTCGCCAGGGCCTCGGCCGATTCCTCACGAGGCAGCAGCATGGCGTGACAGAGATGCAGGCCGCACTCGGGATCGGCGAGGAACTGGTTGCAGAGGATGCCCTGGTCGATCTCGACGCCGTCCTTCTCGGACTGGCGCAGCTCGGCTTCGGCCGCGACCTGGGCTTGCGTCGGCGTGAGGCCGGGCACGAGGGCGGCGGCGTCGTAGACCAGTCGCTCGATGCGCACGAACCTGGTGCGGTTGTCGGTCAGCCGGTCGTAGAGCGTGCGCGCGTGGCGGCGCAGGAAGGCGAAGCGGGCCTCGCGCGCGGCCTGCTTTAGGGACTCGGCCTGATCGTAGGTGGCGGCGTCGCGGTTCGGCTTGGCCGGCAGGCGGGAGAGACGCTCCGAAGCGTCGCGCCACCAGGTGGAGAAGGCAGCCCCATCGGCCGCGAAGTCGCCGCTGGCCGCGACCGGCGCCGGTGCCATCCCATCCATTGCGACGTTCCTGCCCGAAAATTCTTGGAGCGGGCGACGGGATTCGAACCCGCGACCTACGGCTTGGGAAGCCGACGCTCTACCCCTGAGCTACACCCGCATTGGCGCCATTCTAGCCCGTGGTTGCGCCCGAGGTCCAATCGTGTATCTCAGCAAGATGCTCGATGAAGTCCTCACGCTCGAAGAGCGCGCCGTCGTGGCGCGCGCCAAGACGTTCGCCGAAGAACAGGTTGCGCCCAACGCCGCGCGCTGGGAATGGGAGCGCCGCTATCCGCTCGAGACCATCAAGGCGGCCTGCGCCCTCGGCCTCAACACGATCGAACTGGCAAAGAAGCATGGCGGGCAGGGCCTGTCCTTCTCCTGCAAGCTGCGCGCCTTCGAGGAGATCGCGCGGCACGACTTCGCTTTCGCCTTCGCCCTGATCAACCACCACAATGCCTGTGCGCGCTTCGCCCGCGACGGCCAGCCGGCCCATGTCGAGCGCCTGCTGCCACGGATGCTGACCGGCGACCTGATCGGCTGTGCGGGCCTGAGCGAGCCCGGCGTCGGCAGCGACTTCGGCGGCCTGGAGATGGAAGCCGTGCGTGTCGAGGGCGGCTGGAAGGTGAACGGCGCCAAGGCCTGGATCACCAATGCCGCCGTCGCGGGTCTTTCCGTGGCCTATGCGCAGACCGACCGTTCGCAGGGTTATCGCGGCATCATCTGCCTCGCCATCGAGGCGGAACGGCCGGGCTTCCATCGCGAGAAGCCGTTCGAACTGCATGGCGGCCACGCGATCGGCGTCGGCGGCTTCCGGCTGGTCGACTATTTCGCGCCCGACGAGGCGGTGCTGCATCCGCCGGGCAAGGCCTTCAAGGCCGCACTCGCCGGCATCAACGGTGCCCGCGCCTATGTCGCCGCCATGTGTTGCGGCATGCTGCAGGCTTCGCTGGAAACGGCGGTGCGCTACACGCAGCAGCGCCGCACCTTCGGCCAGCCGGTGATCGAACACCAAGGTGTGCGCTGGAAGCTGGTCGATGCGGCGACCGACCTCGAGGCCGCGCGCCTTCTCACCTATCGCGCCGCGCGACTGATCGACGAGGGCGCCGATGCGGTGATGCCGGCGGCCTACGCCAAGAAGTTCGCGACCGACATGGCCGTGCAGCGCATCGCCGACTGCATCCAGGCGATGGGCGCCAACGGCCTGCGCGCCGAGTATCCACTCGCCCGCCATCTCGCGGGCGCCAAGATCGCGGCCTACACCGACGGCTCGATCGAGATGATGAACGAGCGCATCGGCGCCGGGCTCGGTTCGGTGTTCGGCGCGCCGTCCTAGACTAGGCGTTGTGCGCGCGCTTCAGGGCCTGGTCGAGATCGTCGAACAGGTCGCTGCTCTCCTCGACGCCGACCGACAGGCGCAGCAGGTCGGGCGGGCAGGGCGTGCCCGGCCCCTCGATGCTGGCACGATGCTCGATCAGGCTCTCGACGCCGCCCAGCGAGGTGGCGCGCTTCCAGAGTTCGACGCGCGCCGCCGTGGCGATGGCTGCACGCTCGCCGCCCTTCACCCGGACCGACAGCATGCCGCCAAACCCCCCCTTCATCTGCCGTGCCGCCGCCGCATGGCCGGCGAAGGAGGGCAGGCCGGGATAGAGAACCTGCTCCACCATCGGATGCTCGGCGAACTTCTCGGCGAGATTCTGGGCCGACCTGCAGGCCCAGTCGACGCGCGGGAAGAGCGTGCGCATGCCGCGCATCAGCAGCCATGCCTCGGTCTGGCCGAGAATGGTTCCGAGTTGCGCGCGGATGGTCCGGAGCTTCGCCCAATAGGCATCGTCCCGCGCGCCGGTCAGGGCGCCGGCGATGATGTCGGAATGACCATTGAGGTACTTGGTGGCCGAATGCATGACGATGTCGGCGCCATGCTCGATCGGCCGTGTCAGGACCGGCGTCGCGACGGTCGAATCGACGCCCAGCAGCGCGCCGGCCTTGTGGGCGATCTCGGCGATCGCGGCGATGTCGGACACGCTCCAGGTCGGGTTGGCCGGCGTCTCGATCCAGACGAGCCTGGTGATGCCGGGTTTCACCGCCGCCGCCACCTGGTCGGTCTTGTCGGTGTCGACGAACTCGACCTTGAGGCCCCACTGGGTCGCGAAGGTCATGAGCCAGTTGCGCAGCGCCCAATACATGACCTTCGAGGTCACGACATGGTCACCGGGCGACAAGGCCAGGAAACAGGCGGTCGCGGCGCTCATACCCGACGAGAAGATCAGGGATTTCGCGCCGCCTTCGAGCGCCGTCAGCGTCGCCTCGGCCTGGTCGAAGGTGGGGTTGTCGGCGCGCGCGTAGATACGCCCGGACCGGTATCCGTTGTCCTCGTCCCGCAGATAGGTGCTGGCCATGTGGATGGGCGGCACGACGGCCTTGGTGACCGGGTCGATCCAGCCCATCGCCTGGGCGGCAAGAGAGGCGGGGGCGAATTTTTTCTCGGACATCCGGGGCACCGTCAGCTTACACGAATCTTACATCCGACGCGCCCTTATGGCGCATCGCAGCACTTGAAATGAGGATGCACTAGTAGCTTCATATGTAGTGATTTGCTCGCGATATCTTTAGGATCGGCAAGGTTGCCGACGAGACGGCAAACACTCGCTGGGGAGTCAGGAATGGACGGTCAAACCCTGCACACGAAGCAGCCTCACACAGCCGGTCGGGGTGACCGTGTCGCCCGCACGCGCGAATCGATCGTCGCGTCGGCCCTGGCCCTCGCGGCCGCCGGACAGGTGGCGCCGATCGTGCGCGACATCGCCCAGATGGCCGGTGTCTCCGCGCGCACCGTTTTTCAGCATTTCGCCGACACCGCCGAGCTCTATGTCGCCGTGCTGGGCCGCGTCCTGGCCGCTCTGGTCGGAGAGGCGCCGGAGATCGCGGCCGCCGGGCCGGTCGAGACGCGCATCGCCAGCATGATCAACCAGTGCGCCGACCGCTACGAGCAGCTTCGGCCGATGTGGACCTTCGTCGAGACCTTGCAGCGCCGGTCGCCGGAAGCCGCCGATATGATCTCGCAAATCTACAGCGCAAATACCGCACAGCTCTCGCAGGCCTTCGCACCCGAGCTGGGCGTGCTGCCGGTGGAGTCGCGCCAGCGTACGCTGACGGCGCTGGCGCTGGCCATCGCGCCGGAGAGCTGGGTCGTGCTGCGCCAGCGTCTCGGCCTGTCGGTCGACCAGGCGCGCGACGAGTTGGGCTTCGTGGTCCAGTCGGTGTTCGCGACCGAGGCCGCGCGCCGCTAGCGGCTCAGGGCCCGTCGCCGCCAGCGGCGGCGCGGGCCAGTCTCTCGAGCGAGCGGTCCCTGAGACCGAGCTCGCCGAGATGGGTGACCGTATTCAGCACATAGTCGAGATTGCTGCCGGTGGCGCCATGGCCCTGGCGGATCAGCCGCAGCGCCTCTGCCTCCGGCAGCTTGCCGGCGAACTGCCGGTGGGCCTGATCGGCGAGATAGACCAGCGCCGGCACGGTGCGGCCGTCGTCGAGCCGGATCGGCCGCACCGTCTCCTCGTAGACCCCGTCATTGTCGATCTCGCGATGGATCAGGTAGCGCCGCACCTCGTCGTAGGTGGCGGCCGGCAGCCGGTGCGCCAGCCCACGGCAGGAGCCGCCGGGCAGCAGGCCGAGCATGAGCCCCGGCTTCTCCGGCGTGCCGCGATAGTGTTCCGAGTAGATGCAGAAGGCCCGGTGCCAGCCCTGCAGCCGCGCCGCCTGCGTCTCGGGCGTCGCGAAGCCTGGGTTCCACATCAGCGAGCCGTAGCCGAAGACCCACCGGGGCTTGCTGGTGGGCCTTGCCGCGGCCACGCCCGAACTAGGCCTGGTTGAGGTGGATCAGCGCGCGGCGGATCTCGCGCGTGCGCGTGAACAGGTCGAACAGCTTGTCGCCCTCGCCCCAGCGGATGGCGCGCTGCAGGTAGAAGAGATCCTCCTGGAAGCGCTGGAGTACCTCGAGCACGGCCTCGCGGTTGTTCATGAACACGTCGCGCCACATGGTGGGATCGGAGGCGGCGATGCGCGTGAAGTCACGGAAGCCGCCGGCGGCGAACTTCAGGATCTCGCTGTTGAGATGGCCCCCCAGATCGTCGGCCGTGCCGACGATCGTGTAGGCGATCAGGTGCGGCAGGTGCGAGGTGATGGCCAGGATGCGGTCATGGTCCTTGGGGTCGATGCGCTCGACCTGGCTGCCCAGGCCCTTCCAGAAGGCTTCGAGCCTGGCGACGGCGGCCTCGTCGCTGTCGGGCAGCGGCGTCAGGATGCACCACCGGCCCTGGAACAGGTCGAACAGCGCCGCCTCGGGGCCGGAATTCTCGGTGCCGGCGACCGGATGGGCCGGCACGAAATGCACGCCCTTCGGGATGTGCGGCGCCATGTCGGCGATCACGGTCTGCTTCACCGAACCTACGTCCGAGACGATGCAGCCCGGCTTCAGGCTCGACGCGATGGCCTTCGTCGCTGCGCCGCAGGCGCCGACCGGGGTGCAGACGATCACCAGGTCGGCATCCTTGCAGGCTTCCGCGAGGTCGGTGCCGCAATGGTCGGCGAGCTTCAGCTTGTTGGCGAGGGCCGCCGTCTCGGCGCTGCGTGTCGCCGCCACGATCGACCGCGCCAGGCCGCGCTTGCGGGCCTCCAGCGCGATCGAGCCGCCGATCAGCCCGATGCCGATCAGCGCGATCTTGTCGAACAGGGGCTTGGTCATTTCGCCACCACGAAACGGGCCAGCGAAGCCTGAACCGCCTTCACCTCGGCCTCGGTCCCGACGGTGATGCGCAGATGCTCGGGCAGGCCGTAGCCCGCGACGAGGCGCGGGATCAGACCGTCGTTCATCAGCCAGTTATTGGCCGCGATCGCGCGTTCCTTCGAGCCGAAGCCGACCAGCAGGAAGTTGCCGACGCTCGGCACCGGCGCGAGGCCGAGCTTCGTCAGTTCGGCGCTGAGCCATGGCAGCCAGATGTCGTTGTTGGTGCGGCTGGCGTCGGTGTGGGCGATGTCCTCGAGCGCCGCGACGCCCGCGATCTGCGCGGCCAGGTTGACGTTGAACGGCTGACGCAGCCGGCTCATGACGTCGACGATTCCGGCCGGCCCGTACATCCAGCCGAGCCGCAATCCGCCCAGGCCGTAGATCTTCGAGAAGGTCCGGGTCATCACGACGTTCTCGGCCTGGTCGACCAGCTCGACGCCCGAATCGTAATCGTTCCGGCTGACATACTCGGCATAGGCCGCGTCGATGACCAACAGCACGTTCTTCGGCAGGCCGGCATGCAGGCGGCGCACATCGTCCTTGGTGACGTAGGTGCCGGTCGGATTGTTCGGATTGGCGAGGCAGACGATGCGCGTCCTGTCCGTCACCGCCGCCAGCATCGCATCGATGTCGCTGCCATAGCCCTTGGCCGGCGCCGCGACCGGGGTCGCGCCGACGCCCAGCGCGTTGATCGCGTACATCAGGAAGCCGTACTGGCTGTAGAGCAGTTCGTCGCCGGGGCCGCAGTAGGCGCGCACCAGCAGGTTCAGGATCTCGTCGGAGCCCGCACCGCAGACGATGCGCGCCGGATCAAGACCGTAGTGGCGGCCCAGCGCCGCGCGCAGCTTCGCGGTATCGCCGTCGGGGTAGCGATGCAGTTCGGCCGCCGCCTTGGCATAGGCCGCCATCGCCTTTGGCGAGGGCCCGAGCGCGCCCTCATTGGACGACAGCTTGGCGATCGTCTCCTTGCCGTCGATCGAGTCCTTGCCCGGCACATAGGGCGCGATCTTCATGATGCCCGGACGCGGGGTGAGCGCGCTCATGCCAGTCTCCTGCGAAAGGTTCAGTTCACGGTTTGGCGTCGATCGGCACGGCATAGGCGCCGATGGCCGCCGCGCAGCCTTTTTCCAGTCCCAGGGCCGCTTCGAGATCGCGCAGGCGCGGATCGTCGTCGGCGATCATGCCCGGTACCTCGACGAGATAGTGATGCACCCCGGCCATGACCTGGTCCAGCGCCGAGGTGAAGGCCGGCAGGCCCGCCTTGGCCAGCGCCGCGGCGATGCGGTCGCGACTCAGCCCGTTCTTCGCCTCGATGGCCACCAGGCCGCGATCCGAGCCGCTCGGCTCGGCATCGATGCGGGCCAGTACGAAGGCCGAGATGCCGCGCGCGCGCGCGTTCGGCATGGCGAGGAAGGGCAGGCGGGCGATCACCGTCGGGAGAGTCGTGTCCTTGCCGGCAAGCAGGGGCCACCAGGGTGTCGAGTCCGCCTCGAGCGGGGCGGGCACGACACCGATGGTCGTCGTGCTGGCGCGCACCGCGGACAGCACGCCGGCCGGCGTGTCGTGGGGAACGAACGGGATCTGGCAGCCGAAATGGTCGCGCGCGAGGTCCCAGTAACCAGGCTGGTCGTCGGGACGGCAGATCGCGATCTTGAGGCCCGGTGTCTGGATGAGCGTGAAGGCGCTCATCATTTCACGCCACATGCGATAGACTGCGGCGGACGGGAACTGTCCGTCATGCGTCGCCAGCCGCTTGCGCAGGACCTGGGCTTCACGGCCCGGACGCAGCGCGAGGCCTCCTGCCGGCTTGGTTGCAGAGATCTGCCCCACGACCTCCGCGCGACGGCGGATCAGGCCGTGCAATTCGGTATCGATGGCGTCGATTTCCTGCCGCAAGCTGTCGAGACTGGGAGCGTCCATTAGGCCGTTTTTTCCTGTGCGCAGCGGCGATACTACGTCCGCACCGCCCGCGTAAAGGCAAACAAGTCGCAAGAGGCTTGCCTCCCGCCGCCGGCGACCGTATAGAGCCTCTCCGTGGAATTTGAGCCGACCGGCTTGCGGCCACGTTAAACACCGCTAAAAGGTCGGAGTGCTCGAAAAAGCCCCCGCCCTTCCGGTCGGGGGCTTTTTCGTTGGCTCCTCCTGGAGGGGCTTTCTCACTGGAGTGGGCAGTGCTGGACGACCTCACCGATGCCGAACGCAAGGCGCTCGCCCAGTGCCGCCACGCGATCCTGGGCGTTGACCGGCCGCTGCGCCTCGATTGCGGCGTCAATCTCGGCCCCTACCGGGTGGCCTACCAGACCTACGGCACGTTGAACGCTGACAAGTCGAATGCCGTCCTGGTCTGCCATCCCCTGACCTGCGACCAGTTCGTCGCCGACCGTCATCCCGTCACCGGCAAGGACGGCTGGTGGGAGAGCCTGATCGGGGCGGGCAAGGTGCTCGATCCCGCCCGCTACTTCATCATTTGCATCAACGTGCTCGGCCATTGCATGGGCACGACCGGCCCGCAGGCCCACGATCCGGCGACCGGCCAGGCCTGGAACCTGCGCTTTCCCGTGGTGACCATCGGCGACATGGTGCGGGCGCAGGCGGCGCTGCTCGACCATCTCGGCATTCCCGACCTCTTCTGCGTCATCGGCGGGTCGATGGGCGGCATGCAGGTGCTGGAATGGGCAGCGTCCTATCCCAGGCGCGTCTTCTCGGCGGTGCCGATCGCCTGTGCCGCGCATCACTCGGCGCAGAACATCGCGTTCC
The DNA here is from genome assembly GCA_009772935.1 of Rhodospirillaceae bacterium. Classification (GTDB taxonomy): domain Bacteria; phylum Pseudomonadota; class Alphaproteobacteria; order Reyranellales; family Reyranellaceae; genus Reyranella. The sequence goes on along the minus strand of WOUR01000020.1, from coordinate 154,325 downwards.
ACGAGGTCGGCCGCCAGGCGATCATGGCCGATCCGGAGTGGAAGGGCGGCGACTATCGCCTGCACCAGACCAACCCGGCGCGCGGCCTCGCGGTCGCCCGCATGACCGCGCACATCACCTACCTCTCGGAACAGGCACTGCAGCGCAAGTTCGGCCGCGCCCTGCAGAACCGCGACGCGCTGGGCTTCGGCTTCGACGCCGATTTCCAGGTGGAGAGCTACCTGCGCCACCAGGGCTCGACCTTCGTGGATCGCTTCGACGCCAACAGCTACCTCTACATCACGCGCGCGATGGACTATTTCGACCTCGCGGGCGCGCATGGCGACGTGCTGGCCAACGCCTTCAGGGGCACGGCGACGCGCTTCTGCCTGATGTCCTTCACCAGCGACTGGCTGTTTCCGACGCGCGAGACCCGCGCCGTCGTCCATGCGCTCAACGCCGTGGCCGCCAACGTGTCGTTCGTCGAGGTCGACAGCGACAAGGGCCACGACGCCTTCCTGCTCGATGAACCCGAGATGTTTCGCACGCTCTCTGGCTTCCTGAAGGGGGCCGCGACGGTGCGCGGCCTCGGGAGCGTGTCGTGATGGCCGCGCCGATCCGCGTCGACCTGCAACTCATCGCCGACATGGTGGAGCCCGGCACGCGTGCGCTCGACGTCGGCTGCGGCGACGGCGCGCTGCTGGCCCATCTCATGAACGCCAAGAGGGTCGATGCGCGCGGCATGGAACTCAGCCAGGCCGGCGTGAACGCCTGCGTCGCCAACGGTCTCTCGGTCATCCAGGGCGACGCCGATACGGATCTGCGCGACTATCCCGACGCCGCCTTCGACTATGTGATCCTGAGCCAGACGCTGCAGGCCACGCGCGAGCCGCGCCGGGTGCTGGAGCAGATGCTGCGAGTCGGCAAACACGCCATCGTCTCCTTTCCCAACTTCGCCCACTGGCAGGTGAGGCTGCGGCTCGTCTTCGGTGGTCGCATGCCGGAGACCGCGTCGCTGCCGTACAAGTGGTACGACACGCCCAACATCCATCTCTGCAGCATCGACGATTTCCGCGCACTCTGCCGCACCATGGGCGTGCGCATCGAACGCGCCATCGTGCTCAACAGCAAGAGCCGCCGCATCACCCTGCCGCCGCTGCTCGCGAACCTGATCGGCGAACAGGCGGTGTTCATGCTACGGCGGGATTGAGTCCTCGACCCAGGCGCCATCGCGCAGGTGAAGAGTGACCGGCGGGCGATCCCGGTAGCTTATGACGAGCCTTGCGGGGCCGTGAAACGCGGCGTCGGTCGCATCGCTCAACCTCTTGCGTGGGCTCAGATCGGGATCACTCGTGTTCCAAAGGCTCACGGCCGGCTCGACCCCCATGTCCCACTCGACGATCGCAAGCCAGTGACCGTCGGGCGACTCGCGGAGCTTCTGACCGCCGTCGATTTCAGCCTTCGCGCCGTCGTGCAGGCGAAACAAGTAGAGGCCGTTTGTTTCCTTGGCATAGCGGCCGACGGCGAGGATCCCGCTGATGGGGAAGTAAGTTCGGATGCGGTACTGACGGCCGCTGATGTCCCAGTTAAGGGCAGCACACACATCGGTATTGTCCCTGAGGTCGACGCCCCAGGCCTGATCGCCGGCGATCAAGAGTCTGGGGCCTACTCGGCGTACCATCGGATACAGCTTGTTGGCTGCAACCAGCCGTCCATCGGCCTCCCATCCATCGACGAGCGCGCGGTAGAAATCCAGCGCTCCACTCTTGCCGTCTGAGCAGACCGCACTTTGCTCTGCCGTGATGTCGAACTCAGAGACGGGTTGGCTCGGCTGAGCTGTCGCGGGCGCGCAGATCGCCAGGCAGATCGCCAGATTGAGCGACAGGACGGCAAGGAACAGACGCACCCGCGTCTCCTGCAGGTTGGATTTCGGGATCGTCAGGCCGAAGCTTGACCATTGCAAGGCATGCTGGAGGCGCTGGCGCAGTACACCGATCTGTTCGTCGAGCAGGGGGTGTTCGTGCTGAGGCGGGTTTAGCGCTTACGGGTCGAAAGTCGCCGCTGAGACCGCGAGATCGCTGCCGAGGAAGGCGCGGTCGCCCGGGCCTTGCTGACCGTGGCCGACACTCCAGTCGTCCAGCCAGTCCAGGCGGTCGGCGCCCCAGGCGGAGGCGGCCCGCAGCGATGACCAGGGTCCGTCGCCAGACAGGCGATACAGCAGGCCGCCCGGCCCCATGCCGGGATGGACGAGTAGCTGGATGTCAAACGGCGCATCCGCGGTCACGGAGGGTCCGAGCCAATAGTGAGGGCTGCGGCCGGGCTCCGGTTCCAGAATCACCATTAGGCGTTGCGCCGGCCCGCTGAGGCCGACCCAGAAAGGCGCGCGGCGGCCGGGGCAGAATGCCGACACGAACGTCTGAATGGTGCTCGTGCCCGCCGCGGCGGCGCGGCCGGTGAAGCGGAAAGCGGCGATCCTGCCCCTGCCGAACCGCGCTTCATTCAGACCCCGCCACTGCGCGACTGGCGGCAACTCTAGCGGCCAGGACAGACTCTCGCGGACCTGGCCGTCGGCATCGATTACCTGATAGCGCAGACCACCGTCGTCCAGCGCCGCCTGGACGGCATGGAGGTACTCGATGCCCTCGGGCATACGGTGGGCGGTGCCGGCGCCTGCCGTGCAGATCTGCAGTACGCCGCGATGGATCTGCACGTCGAAGGCCAGGATGTGGCCGCACAGGTAGGCGAGCACGCCGTTTTCGCTCAGAACGTTCCAGAAGGCGGTTGTGTGCTCGGGGCCGACGTCCCGCTGATAGGCGCCGGTGAAGCCGTTGACCGGATGGACGGGGTGATGGCCCGCGACGATCTTGTGGCGGGCATCGGCGTGCTGGCGCAGCACGTCGCGGAGCCAGTCCGTCTCGACATGTCCCTCGCCGCCCAGGCCGGTCCACAGCGTATGGACGAAGACCAGCAGCAGGTCGCCGCGACGCACCCAGTACGACAGGCCTTCCTGCCCGGGAGGACCATTGTGCGGCAGGTGATCGTGCACCTCGCGGAACACGTCCTCGCTCATCGTGTCGTAGGTCGCGTGGTTGCTGGTCGTATGCCACATCGGAGTCGTGCGCCGATCGAGCCAGGCCATCTCCGTGTCGAGCCAGTGCCGCCACTGACGGCGGAGCGCCTCGGCATCGGCCGTGTAGCCCGAGATCTCGTCGCCCATGAACAGGATGAATTCGGGCGAGGGCACAAGACGCCGCACGGCCGCGTTGACGCCGGCGAAGGTGCGTTCGTGCGGGGCACCTGCCACGCCGGAACAGGCGTCGCCGTAGAAGACGAACTGGTGGCCCGGACCGCGCGGCATCAGCGCGGCAATGGCGCGGCTCGGCGCGGGCCTTTCATAGAAGCCCTCGATCTCGTCTTCCCGGAGTTTCACGAAGCCATGGCGCAGGTAGAGGTGGTCGGCCGGGCTGCCGTTCAGCACCTCGAGGCGCACGGGCAGGCCAGCCGTGTCGGCCTCGGCCAGGAGCGCCACCAGTATCTTCGTGCCGAGGCCCGAACCATGCAGGCGGCGTTCGAGGTAGAACGAGTCGATCCTGAATTCATGATCGTGCCGGCGGAATCCCACGCAGCCCACGCGGACGCCGTCGTGAAGGATCAGGCGCGTCCCCACCTCGTCGAAATGCTTGCGGAACATTTGCCTCGAGCGCTCGGGCGTATAGCGCCCGACCCGTTCGAGATGCTCGCGCATGACCTCGGTACGAAGCACCAGCAGCGGCTCGAAATCGGCCTCGGCCACCGGGCCGAAGCGCCAGACGTCAGTCACGAACGGCGATCCGGGCGAGGCGCGGCCTGGCGACCGCCAGCCAGTCCTTCGTGTCGAGCTCCATTGAGCGGTCGAGTCGGCCGGCGTTGAAGAAGAGCGTCTCGTTGGCCAGCAGGTCTTCCTCGACCACGATCGAGAGGGTGGGATCGAGCGCGAAAGGCGGCACCGCACCCATGACGCAGCCGGTCAGCTCCTGCGCCGTGTCCGGCGAAGCGAAGCCGCACTTGCGCGCCTCGAACAGGGCGGCGACGGCGGCGAAGTCGAGCTTGCGGCTGCCCGGCAGGATGGCGAGCACGTGACGCTTGCCGCCGCCGCCGCCGCGCACGTCGAGCACCATCGCCTTGGCGGCCTGGTCGGGGCGGTTGCCGCGGATGGCGCTGATGGCATCCGACTTGCCCTCGTGGGCATGCTCGATGATGCGGAAGTTCGCCTTCGCCTCGGTGAGGAGCGTCACCAGCCGGTCGAAGACCGCCCCTGTCCTGGTCTCAGCGCTCACGGATCACCCGCTCCGAGAGGATCTTCAGCGCCTCCTCGAGGCTCGGTACCTGGCCGTCGGCCGGCGCGATCCGGGCGTCGACCGTGCGGCGATGGCTCTTCTCGATGGCCTCGGTCATCAGCGGATCGACCCCGGTCTCGCGCAGCGTCTGGGCGACCAGACCCATCTCTTCCCAGCGGCGGTGGGCATGAACCACATGCGTCTGCACCAGCATGGTGATGAAGCCGGCCAGGCCCATCGAATCAGCATCGCCCAGGCAGCCCAGCACCTCGTCGAGGATGCCCTGCCGCTGCGCGGCGACCAATGCCTCGACACCCAGCGCCTCGATGCCCTTGACGAGCGTGCTCCGCAGCATCTTCACCGACGAGGCGCTGCCGGGCTTTGGCCCCAACAAGGTGGCGACGAAGCCGTTGTCGTTCATCCAGGCCACGGCCTCGGCGGCATCCTCGCCCGCCACCAGCATCGGCGCCTTGATGCCTTGTTTGAAGAAGCCGCCCATGACGGCGATGTCGATGTAGCGGCCGGCGCCCTTTTCGATCTCGGCGCGGTCCTCGTCCGACATCCTGCCGGTGACGGTACAGAGGTCGAGATAGTGCGCGCCCTTCTTCAGGAGCGGTGCGGCGGACCGGGCGGCCGAGAGCGCGTGCTCGCCCTGCACGGCGCAGATCACGAGATCGGCTTCGCTCAGTGCCCCGGTGTAGCTGTCGGTGATTGCGACATCAAGGTCGCGCGCGACCTTGCCCAGGGCGGTGCCGCGCGGGTCCTTGTCGAGGGCGGTGTCGATGGCGATGACGCGGCGCGGGGCATTGTCACCCGGCCTCGAGGGACCGCGCCATCCGTTCTCGGTCGCCAGACCGCGCGCGATGGCCGAACCGGCTTCGCCAAAACCCAGCAGCGCGATGACGCGCGGAGAAAATGACATGTCGTTCTTTCCGTTGGGAATCAGGAGGCGGGCTTTTCGCCGTCCTCGGCGTTGCGCGCAGCGCTCGCAACCTGCGGGGCGTCGCGCGAGCTGGCGACCCGGAGCTTCGGCCGCACGGCGACGGCTTGCGGCTGGCTGCGCTCGGCGATGCCGGCATAGAGCTGCTTGCCCGATTCGATCACGTTGACGCCGCCGAAGCGGCCGAGCCAGCGCTGGCCGAACCGCTCGAGGGTCGGGGCCATGCGCATCATGAGCCGCGACCGGGTCGGCGGCATGTAGAGCGCGCGCGTCTGGCGCAGCGGCGCGAACATGTTGGCGCGCAACAGCGCGTTGAGCTGCCCCGCCGAATAGGGATGGCCCTGGTAGAAGGGCGAGCGGTCGACCTGCGACCAGAAGCCGGTGCGGGTCGGGGCCACGACAACCATGCGGCCGCCATCGGCCATCACGCGCCAGATCTCGCGCAGCATCGGGCGCAGCTGCTCGGTGCATTCGACGGCGTGAACCAGCACGACCCGGTCGACCGACCGGTCGGGCAGCGGCAGGTCGAGTTCGTCGACCAGGGTCGCGAGGTTGCGGCCCTCGCGCGGCCAGCGGGTGACTCCCTGCTGGGCCGGCATGAACGCAAGCGTCCGTCCGGCCTCCTCCATGAAGGGCCGCAGCAGCGGCTGCGCATAGCCGAGCCCGAGCACCGTCTCGCCGCGTACGTTCGGCCAGATTTCGCGCAGGCGTGTGCGCAGGAGCCGCTGGGTCATCTGGCCCAGCGTGCTGCCGTAGAATTCCTCAAGGTCGAGGACGTCGCTCCACATGCTCGGAAGTGTAGCAGAAAGCCGGCCGGACGGGCCATGGCCGCTGCAAGCCAGCTCTGCTAGCCTTGCATCATGAGCACAACACTAGAAATCGTCCGTATCCCGGTCCTGAACGACAATTACGTGTGGTTGATGCGCGAGCCGCAGAGCGGCGCCGTGGCCGTCGTCGATCCCGCCGTGGCCGGACCGGTTCTCGCGGAGGCCGAAAAGCGCCGCTGGAAGATCACCCACATCCTGAACACCCACCACCATGGCGATCACGTGGGCGGCAACCTCGAGATCAAGAAGGCGACCGGCTGTACCATCGTCGGGCTGCGGCAGGATCGCGCCCGCATCCCCGGCATCGACGTCGAGGTCGACGACGGCGACCGCTACCGGCTGGGCGAGGCCGAGTCCGAGATCTTCTTCGTGCCGGGCCATACGAGCGGCCACATCGCCTATGCCTTCCGCGACCAGAAGGCGCTGTTCTGCGGCGACACGCTGTTCGCCCTGGGCTGCGGCCGCATGTTCGAGGGCACGCCGCAGCAATTCTGGACGACGCTCAGCCGCCTGCGCGCGCTGCCCGACGACATGCGTGTCTATTGTGCGCACGAATACACCCAGTCGAACGCCCGCTTCGCGTTGACGGTCGAGACCGGCAACCAGCAGCTCAAGGCGCGCTCAGCCGCCATCGACGCGGCGCGTGCAAAGGGCGAGGCCACCGTGCCGTCGCTGCTCGGCGAGGAGAAGGCCACCAACCCGTTCCTGCGCGTCGACGTCCCGGCGGTCCAGGCCGCGGTCGGCCTCGCCGGCGGCGACCCGGTCGCGGTGTTCGCCGAAGTGCGCCACCGCAAGGACGTGTTCCGCTAGGTCGCGACGCGCACGCCGTCGAGGACTGACATTTCGTCGTCCGTCGGCGGCTGCCAGAGCGTTTCGATGAAATCGAACATCGGGCGCGTGACCTTCACGCGGAAGGTCTCCCCCTGCTGGTCGTTGCGCCGCTCGACGCGGCGCCAGCGCTCCGCGGCATCGACATCGAGGAAATGCAGGCGGACACCGACGCCGGCCGCCGCGACCCGGTCGGCGACGCGACGACGCTGGTCGGCCCGCTGAAGGCCGAGGTCGAGGATCGAGGGGACGCCGGTGCGGGCGAGATCGAGTGCGGTTGCGAGGATCTGACGCTCACAGCGCAGCACACGCTCCTCGATCCAGGGCCAGCTCATTCGCGGCGGTGTGTCGGGCGCGAACAACGTCACCATCCAGTCGTCGATCGACAGATGCAGTGCGCCCAGCTGCGGGCGCAGCTCGTTGGCGTAGGTGGTCTTTCCGGCGCCCGTCGAGCCGCAGATCAGATGGATCACGACAGGTCTCCCGGCTGGCCGGCGGTCAGGCGGCCGAGAAGGTCGGCCAGGGTGGCGATCTCGGTCGTCGTCCAACGGTCGCGGAACAGGTCGGCGGCCATGCGCTCGAGCGTCGTCCGGGCCTCACCGACCAGCCGCTGGCCGGCCTCGGTCAGGACGACGTAGGCGAGGCGGGCATCGCGGGGATCGGCCTCGCGGCCGACGCAGCCCAGCTTCTCCAGCGGGGTGGTCATGCGGGTCACCGTCGAGGGGCTGACGTGCAGGCGCTTGGCGAGGTCGATGCGGCTCAGCCGCCTGAGGGGCGCCCGCTCGAGGTGCATCAGCAGCAGCACCTCCTTGAGGGCGAGCCCGTGCACGGAGCCGAGCTCGCCGGCAAAGCGCTCTTCGAGCCGCGACGTGGCGCGGAGCAGGTTCAGGGTGGCGGAGAAGGAAGGGTTGGTCATCGGCGCGATATAGGCCGATATGTTTCCGCATGCAAGCATATAGGAAACAGGTCGTTCGTTTCGCCTCAGCGCCTCACGAGGCAGAAGTAGCCGCTGAGGCCAAGGGCGAATGCGAGGGCCGCGTAGAGCGGCGCCTGCGGGATGGTCAGAAACAGCCACGGCGCGGTGAGGGGGCCGACGGCGGCGCCGAAGTCGCGCCAGGTCGAGTAGCTGGCCTGGCTGGAGAGGACGGTGCCGTGGCCGCGCTCGATCACCAGCACCGGGATCAGCGTGTTGAACATGCCGCGGGTCGTCACGATCATCAGCGCCCCCAGCAGCTCGTGGTCGGCCGCAATCAGCACGAACCCGCCGACCAGGAGGGCCGCATTCGCGATGGCGATGCGCCGCGCCCCGAAACGGTCGCCGATCCAGCCACCAACCGGACCCGTCGTGACCTCGACCAGCCAGCGCAGCGCCAGCAGCATCGCCGTCGCCATCACCGGGGCGACCGAGGTGATGGAGTCCTTCATCAGGAAGGCCAGCGTCAGCAGGAAGACGCCGTCGCCCGCGAAGCCCATGACGAAGCCCCAGACTTCCAGCCGATGGGGAACCGGCAGTTTGAAGCCCTTCTTCGAGACGGGCTCGGGCGGCAGGCGGGGCAGGGCGATCGCGGCCGCCAGGGCGACCAGGGTCAGGGCTCCGAAGATTAGGAACACCGGGCGGGCGCCCAGCTCGAGCACGATCCAGGCGCCGCCGACCAGCGACATCGCCTGCACGAGGCCGATGGCGGCGCGGCTGGCGCCGACCCGCTTGCCGGCGTTGGTACGGTCGCTCACGGCATAGGCGAGCGTGGCGAGATTGAGCGAGGCGTAGGACATGCCCCAGAGGATGCGCGCCAGCACCTGCGCCGTCGGGTTCTCGACCAGGCCATAGACAGTCGTCGAGACCGCCGAGCCCAGCGCGGCGGCGATCATCAGCGCGTGTGGACCAACGCGCTCGCCGAGATGGGCGACGCCCGAGTTCGCGAGCAGGCGGATCCAGCGGTTGAGCGACAACAATACGCCGACCATCGCCAGCGAGAGGCCGAACTCCTCATGGTAGAGCGGCAGGACGGCATAGAGCAGCGTGTCGCCGATCATGCAGACGGCGATCACCAACCCCGGCAGCGCCATGCCGACCGGCGCGGCGCTGCGGGAGGAGGGCACGGTCACGCCCTGATCGTCACTGGGCGCGCAGCACCAGCGCCTCGCGCAGGGCGGCGGCGCAGAGGGTCGTGCCGCGGCGGGCGCCGTGCAGCAGCATCGGCGAACTCAGGAACCCGTGCAGCATGCCGCCGAACTCGACCAGGTCGGCCTGCGTACCTTCCTGTTGCAGCCGCCAGGCATAGGCGCGGCCTTCGTCGCGCAGCGGGTCGTACCCGGCGGTGACGACCAGCGCCGGTGGCAGGCCGGCCAGGGAAGTGGCGCGCAGCGGCGAGACGCGCCAGTCGCCGCGGCTCGTCCTGTCGGGTGCGTAGTGGTCGAAGAACCACTCCATCGTGACCGCGTTCAACCCATAGCCATCCTCGAAATGCCGGTAGGAGTCGGTGCGGGCCACCGCATCGGTCACCGGATAGGCGAGGAGCTGCATCAGGAGCTTCGGCCCGCCATGGTCGCGCGCCCAGATCGAGACCGCGGCCGCGAGATTGCCGCCGGCGCTGTCGCCGCCGATGGCGAGGCGTGTCGGGTCGATGCCCACCGAGGCGCCGTTGGCGGCCACCCACTGCAACGCCGCCACGACGTCGTCGAAGGCTCCGGGGAAGCGCGCCTCGGGCGCCAGCCGGTAGTCGACGTGGAACACCGCGATGCCGGCCTCGATCGCGAGCTGGGCGCAGAGCACGTCGTGGCTGTCGAGATTGCCGAACACCCAGCCGCCGCCATGCGCGTAGACCAACGCCGGCAGCTTGGCATCGGCGGGAGCCGATGCCGGGCGATAGAGGCGCACGGGCAGTTCGCCGGCCGGGCCGGGGATGGTGCGATCCACCACCGTCACCTCGGCGGGACGCGGGCCCTGCGCCCCCGGGCGCAGGGAAAGATAGAGATCGCGGGCGGCTTGCGGGCTCAGCGTGTTCCAGGCCGGTCGGTTCGCCGCCGCCATGAGATCGATCAGCCGCTGGGATTCCGGATCGAGAGCCATTCCACCCACTCCATTGAAAACATTCGTTGCACTCTAGCAGCCTGCGCCCCTATTTCGTCACGAGGCGAATGGTAAGGTGTGCCATGACATTCGAACCGGACTACGGCTCACCCTCGTCGACCAGGGCTTCCTGGTGGCGGCGAAGCTGGGATCGCGTGCGGGGATGGCGCCCTGGCCTCTCGACCTCCGCCCCATCGTCAGGCGGTCGCAAGGTCTGGGGGTGGACATGGCGCATCGTCGTCCTGCTGCTCATCCTCTACTATCCGGTCGGCGCGCTGGTGACGGAAGACATCGACGACGATCCGCAGTTCACGGCGCGCGGCGTTGCGCCTGGTGAGAGCAAGGCGGTCGCCACCGCGGCCGACCTCGTCACCCGCGAGGTCGACGTCCACACCTGGACGCCGATGATGCCGTTCTTCACGCCGGCGGGGCTGCTCGACAACATGCCGAACTACCAGCGCGGCATCATGTCGGCGCTGGGCCGCTTCAGCACCGAGCTGATGGACCAGCTCGGCCGCACGCGCGGCTCGAGCCAGACCGACCGCGATCTCGAGCAGGCGCGCGGCTTCCTCAACGAACAGCCCAACATCTGGCTGTGGCAGCCCAGCGTGTCGCTGTTGCCCTCGACGACCTCGGCGCAGAAGTACCGCGCCGGCCGCGACCGGCTGATGGCCTACAACAAGCGCCTGGGCACCGGGCAAGCGGTGTTCGAACGACGCGCCGACAATCTGCAGGCGCTGCTCGATCGCATCGCCAGCGATCTCGGCTCGGATTCGGCGGCGATCGACCAGCACGTGATCGAGAAGGCCGGAGACCTGTTCGACGCCCGCTGCGACGACATCTTCTATTTCAACAAGGGCCGTCTCTACGTTTACTACCTGCTGCTGCGCGATCTCGGGGTGGACTTCCAGAACGTCATTCGCGACCGCGAGCTCACGACCGCCTGGAACGGCACGGTCGATACCTTCCGCATCGCGGCCCAACTCGATCCGTGGATCGTCTGGAACGGCTATCCCGATGCCCTGCTGATTCCTAATCACCTGCTCGCGCAGGGCTTCTACCTGCTGCGCGCCCGCACGCAGCTGCGCGAGATCACCAACATCCTGCTGAAGTAGGCGGCCGCGTGGAGATCTATCTCCCCATCGCCGAGCTGTCGATGAACGTGTTCCTGCTGCTGGGCCTCGGCGCCGCAGCGGGCCTTCTGTCGGGCATGTTCGGCGTCGGCGGCGGGTTTCTGGCCACGCCGCTGCTGATCTTCGTCGGTATCCCGCCGGCCGTCGCGGTCGCCAGCCAGGCCAACCAGGTGGTAGCCAACTCGATCTCCTCGCTGCAGGTGCAGTGGCGGCGCGGCAATGTCGACCTGCGCATGGGGCTGGTCCTGCTGGCGGGCGGCATGCTCGGATCGTCGGCCGGCGTCTGGCTGTTCACCTACCTGAAGCGCATCGGCCAGATCGATTTCGTCATCGCGGTGCTCTATGTCGTGATGCTGTCGACCATCGGCCTGCTGATGATGTTCGAGAGTCTCAGCACCTATTTCAAGCGTCGGCGCAATCCCGACGGGCCGCGCGGCAAGCTCCATACCCACTATCTCGTGCACCGCCTGCCGCTGAAGCTGCGCTTCTACAAGTCGAAGCTCTACATCAGCGCGCTGCTGCCGATCGGGCTGGGCTTCATCATCGGTATCCTGTCGGCGATCCTGGGCGTCGGTGGCGGCTTCGTGCTGGTGCCGGCCATGATCTACCTGCTGGGCATGCCCACGGCGGTGGTGATCGGCACGTCGAACTTCCAGATCCTGTTCGTCGCCGCCAACGTAACCTTCCTGCAGGCCGCGACCAACGGCACCGTCGACGTCGTGCTGGCGCTGCTGCTGATCCTGGGCGGCGTCGTCGGTGCGCCGATCGGCGCCCGGCTGGCCGCCAAGCTGCCGGGCGTGGCGCTACGCGCCCTGATGTCGCTCCTGATCCTGCTGGTGGCCGCCGAACTGCTGACGGAGCTGTTGCGCACCCCCAGCTCGCTCTATTCGCTGGGCACCCGCGAGGTGTTGCCGTGAGGTCGCTGGGCCTCCTCGCGTGCCTCGCCGTTCTCGTCGGCGCGACCGGTGCCCTGGCCCAGGGTCCGCGCCTGGAGGCGGCGCCGGGAGCCCTGCCGGCGCCGACCATTGGCGGGCCGCCCGACGCCATCGCACCGCCGTCCGTGCCGAACGAGCCCACGACGCCCGATCTGATCATGGATCTCTCGCGGGCCCGCGTGTCGATCACCTCCGCCTTCCAGGGCGAGAGTATCCTGCTGTTCGGCATGTTCGACCCGCCCGGCGAGATCGTTGTGGTCGTGGCCGGTCCGCCCGCGCGCGAGACGGTGATGCGCAAGCAGCGCTTCCTGGGGATCTGGCTCAACACCGGCCGGCAGGCGTTCGACGACGTGCCGGCCTATTACGCCATCGCGGCCAGCCAGCCGCTGCAGCGTCTGCTGGCGCGTGGCGCCGGCGGCGAGATCCTGTCGCTCGAGGACCGGTTGTCCAGCCTGAAGCCGGCGACGCCCCGCGACGCCGCGGAGCTGGCGCGCTTCCGCGCCGGCCTCGTCGAGGTGAAGCGGCGCGAGGGCCTCTACCCTGCGGCCATCGGCCAAGTGACGGTGCAGGCCGGCCGGCTGTTTCGTGTCGACCTGCCCTTCCCGTCGCGGCTGCCGGAAGGGGTGTACGACATCCGGGTCTATCTGTTGCGGGAGGGGAAGATCGTTGCGGCCGTGTCGCGGCCGCTGCCGGTCGGCAAGGTGGGCTTCAGTGCCCAGCTCGCAGGATGGTCGGCGCACGAGGGCGCCCTGTACGGGGTGGGCGCGATCCTGATGGCGCTGCTGGTCGGGTGGCTGGGCGGCGCCGTCATGCGGCGTCTCTAGAAATCAATGGGAGAGGGGCCATGAACGAGCAGCTCAAGACCGGCGAACGCGTCTTCCTGGTCGTCGTCGACGAGAGTCCGGAAATGCGCAATGCCCTGCGCTACGCCTGCCGCCGCGCCAAGCGCACCGGCGGCCGCGTCGCGATGCTCTACGTCATGGATCCGCCCGAGGGCCAGCAATGGGGATCCGTGGTCGAGCTGATGCGCGAGGAAGCGCGTCAGCAGGCCGAGACCGTGGTGGCCCAGCACGCCGATGTGGCGGTCTCGATGACCGGTCAGCCTCCCTCAATCTACATCCGCGAAGGCAAGAGCCGCGATGAGCTCGCGAAGCTCCTCGGCGAGGACCGCTCGATCTCTGTCCTGGTTCTCGGCAGTGCCTCGGGCAGCGACGGGCCGGGGCCGCTGGTGACGGCCTTCACCGGAAAGTCGGGCGCACAGCTTCGTATCCCTCTGACCATCGTTCCAGGCGCTCTGACCGAGGCGGAGATCGACGCAATCTCATGACCCGTGCGCATGGTTTGTCGTTCGCGATGCGGCGATCTGCGCGCAAATCTTCTTTGTGTACAATTGAAGCATAAAGGTTGCGATGGGTATTTCGCAATCTAACAAATTGATATTTGTAGATAATATGTCATTATTCCATAATATTTATACAGTGCCGCTCAAGAATCGTCTTGATCGACTTGCCCTCGGTTCCTACGTCCGAAGTCATCGAGTGGGGATGGAGACGTCCTGATCCCCAGCCTGAGCGATGCCGAGGGCTCCGCCCGAAGCGTTCGAACCGGAGGTAGGTTTGTTTATCCAGACCGAGCAGACGCCCAATCCGTCGACCCTCAAGTTTCTTCCTGGCCGGGTGGTCATGGAGAAGGGGACGGCGGATTTCGCCAACGTCGAGGCCGCCACGCCGTCACCGCTTGCCAAGAGGCTGTTCGCGGTTGAAGGCGTCGAGCGCGTGTTCTTCGGCTCCGACTTCGTGACCGTCACCAAGACGGCCGATCGGGACTGGCAGATCATGAAGCCGTCGATCCTCGGCGGCATCATGGAGCATTACACGTCCGGCGATCCCGTGATCGCCGACCAGGACGCGGCGGCTTCCGTCGCGGCGGACGACGACGAGGTCGTCGCCCAGATCAAGGAACTTCTCGACACCCGCGTCCGGCCCGCCGTGGCCCAGGACGGCGGCGACATCGTCTTTCACGATTTCCGCGACGGCATCGTCTACCTGCATATGCAGGGATCCTGCTCGGGCTGCCCGAGTTCGACGGCCACGCTGAAGATGGGAATCGAGAACCTTCTGAAGCACTACGTGCCGGAAGTGGTGGAAGTCCAAGCGGCCCAGTAGGCCGCTTCCGTTCAAGCGTTCGCGTTGAGATGGCGTTCGCGGGCCCACCCGGGCCCGCGCGAGAGCCCGTTCGTGCGCGCAAATGAAAGAGTATGGCATGCAGTTGACGTTACGGCCCGCGATCGAACGTGGGCGCAATTACGCTTTTCCCGCCGCCTGGGCCGCTCTGCTGGCAACGGGTGTGATCCTCTACAAGCCCCTGCCGACGGTCGATGCGGCGCCTTATCTTTCCTTTGGCGTCGGGAGTGCCGAGGCTCATGAAATCGACCAGGTGACCCTCTTCGTCCCGGAAGCCGAACCCGCCGCGCTCACCTTCGTGCGCCACGAATGGAGCGAGCCCGAGGATGTGGCGTATCGTTCGACGCGTGAGGACGCAGGCAGCCACGGGCGCTTCGCGGCGCCGGGCAACGCCGTCCGCCGCCAGGTCCAGGTACGTGCCATCAGCCCGCGCACGGCCGACGAACTCGCCGGGTTCTTCCGCGACGTTTCCTATACGCTGACCGACGTCCGCCAGGGTGAGGCGGTACCGCCGTACAAGGTCGATCGGGTGCCCGCCGATCTCGGCAGCAAGGACGGCAACGAGCGCAAGTTGCTGTTCATCACGGCGATCCTGCCGGTGGTCCTCGAGGTCAACCAGCGCGTCCTCGCCGATCGCGAACAGCTGCTGTATCTCCGCGACAAGCTCGAAGCGGCGCCGCAGATGCTGACGGCCATCGAGCGCATCTGGCTCGATGATCTCGCCGACCGTTACGACACGACCCCAGACAAGCTCGACGAGCTGGTCCGGCGCGTCGACATTGTCCCGCCGTCGATGGCGATCGCCCAGGGCGGCGTGGAATCGGGTTGGGGTACGTCGTTCGCGGCGCGTAACGGCAACGCCCTCTATGGACAGATCCAGGCAGTCGGTCGTCACAGCGTCTCGGTGCCGTGGAAGCCCGGCGCCGGCATGCCGCAGCCCTTCACCGATGTGGGCGAGGCGACCGACGCCTATGTCGCCAACCTCAACACTCATCCCGCCTATGCCGGCTTCCGCAACGAGCGCGCGGCGATGCGCGCCCGCGGCGAGGACCCGGACGGCTTCCGCCTGATCGGCTCGCTGCTGCGCTATTCCGAGCGTGGCCAGGCTTACGTGCAGTTCGTTCGCCAGATCATGCGCGAGAACGATCTGCGCGACTTCGACGGCGCCAAGCTCTCCGGATTCTGAGCAAGCCTGACGCTACATCATCGGTCACATCATGGGACGGGGCAGGTCGGCATCGGCGACCAGCGGATAGCGCCGCGCGTCGAAAAGCTGATAGTGCCACCATTCATTGCGGTAGAAGTCCCAGCCTGCCGAGGTCATCAGGCCCATGAGGAGCAGGCGGTTGCGCTGCGCCTCGACGGCGATGTCGGTGCGTCCGTGATGGGAGAGCGGCGTAAAGGCATCGAAGGCGGTGCCCATGTCGAGTTCGTTTCCGTCGGAGTCGAGCAGGCTGAGGTCGACGGCCACGCCGCGCGAGTGGGGCGAGCCGCGACGGGGATCGGCGATGAACTCAGGGTCGGGGTTCACGTTCCACAGCGCCCACTGCGCTTCCACCGGCCGCAGCGCGTCGAAAATGCGCAGCCGGTATCCCAGCGGTCGGGCGAGATCGATCGCGGCGGCGAGCTTGTCGGCCGCCTCCCGGTGCAGCCAGCATTCGGCGTTCCGATAAACCGGCCGCCCCGTTAGATTTGCGTCCGTCGCATAGGCCAGCGTCACGTCGACGTCGAATTCGGGCGGAGCGATCGCAACAATGTCGAGCTTCATGACACCAGAATGCCCAGCCGCCTCCACCCGCGCCAGTGCCTCGCGCGGACGCCGCTCGTGAGCATCGTCCTCGCCTTCGATTGCGCCGTGAGCGGGCAGGGCGTCGCGGTCGTACGCAACGGCGTTTCCCTGGCGAGCCTCTTCGAGGAGGGGCGCGACCAGGCGGCACGGCTCCTGCCCGCGATCGCCGGTGCGCTCGAACGGACGGGAATCGCGCGAACCGCGCTCGACCTGATCGCGGTCACGACCGGGCCCGGCAGCTTCACCGGCGTGCGCGTGGGCCTGTCGGCCGCGCGTGGCCTGGCGGTCGGGCTCGGGATTCCTCTGGCCGGCATCACGACCACCTCGGTTCTGCGCGCCCAGGCGACGGCAACGGACCGGCTGGTCGTCGCGGCCGTCGACACCAAGCTCGGCGACTGGTTTGCCACGATCGGCGACGATCCAGCGCCGTTCGCGGTGACCGCGAAAGACCTCGCGGCCCGCCTCGGCGCCCAGAAATGCCTGATCGTCGGCAAGGATGTGGCTCCGCTTGCCGCGTCCCTGCGGGCCGCCGGCATCGATGCGATCGTCCAGGAGGGGCCGCCGGACCCCGTCGTCCTCGGCCGCCTGGCCCTCGTGGATGGGATCGAGGCGTGGCGGGCCCGAAACCGCGCCGAAGGCCCGCCCCGGCCGCTTTACCTGCGCGGGGTCAACATCACCCTGCCGGATGGCGCCCGCCGTACGGTCGAGTGACGAGCCGATTGGATGGGAGCCCGGTTCGTTCTCAATTCGCTGCGGGCCGTCGACCTCGACCGGGCTGCGCACCTGCACCGCCAGGCGTTCGAGCCCCTGGATGAGCGCGGCTGGACGCGTCAGGACATTGCGGGGCTGCTGGCGTCGCCGGGTGTCGCCGGCTTCCTGCTGACGGAGGGCTCTTCCGACATCGGCATGGCGATCTGTCGCGTGGTTGCCGACGAGGCCGAACTCCTCACGGTCGCCGTCGATCCCGCCCATCGCCGCCGCGGGGCTGCCCGTCTGCTTCTCGAGGCCGTGGTCGACAGGGTTCGGGACGACGGCGCCCGGACACTTTTCCTTGAAGTCGGCGCGGATAATCCGGGCGCCCGCACGCTCTACGATTCGCTGGGCTTCAGGACCGCCGGGCGCCGCGCCGGCTACTATGCACGACTGGGCCGGCCCGCCGTCGATGCCTCCATCATGCGTCTCGATCTCGGTTGATCAGGCGCGCCGGATGGTGACGATGTGGACATCGCCGTCCGCCTCGATGCCCAGAATGGCATGGCCTTCGTCCCTTGCGGCACGAGGGACATTGCGCAATGGCTCGTCGCCGCGCAGGCGCACCGCCAGGATTTCCCCGGGCTGCATGCGCTCGAGCCGGAGCTTGGTCCGGACGAAGGTCATGGGGCAGACCTCGCCGGTAATGTCGATGTCATGGTCGACCTGTATGGACATGTCCAACTATACCCGGAACGCCTGCCAGTGTAGGGTAGGCAAGCATGCCAGACCGAAAGTCCAAACTCGAAGTCCTATGCGCAGAGCGCGGCCTCAAGATGACCGACCAGCGACGCGTGATCGCGCGCGTCCTGTCGGAGGCGTCGGATCATCCCGATGTGGAGGCCGTGCATCGGCGCGCGACCGCGATCGACGCCAACATCTCCATCGCCACGGTGTACCGGACGGTGCGGTTGTTCGAGGAGGCGGGAATCCTGGCCAAGCACGATTTCGGCGATGGCCGGGCGCGCTACGAGGAGACGCCGGACGAGCACCACGATCACCTGATCGATATCCAGAGCGGAAAGGTCGTGGAATTCCACAACGACGAGATCGAGGAGCTGCAGCGGAAGATCGCCGAGAAGGCCGGGTACCGGCTCGTCGGACATCGCCTGGAGCTCTACGGCATTCCCCTGGACGGGAAATCCGACCGCCAAAAATAAGTGGACGCGCCTCTCGCCACCCCGATAATGGGGCCATGATCGGGGCGGCCCCCTTGCGGATTTATCATGCGCATCGACCGCGTTGACAGCGAAGCCGAGCTTCTTGGACCGCCCGTCTCCAACAGAGAGATCGTGCAGGTCGTGGCTGGCGATTTTGAAGTGCGCCTTGCCCAGACGACGGCGGAGATCGAGGCCGCGCAGGCGCTGCGTTACCGCGTGTTCTATGAAGAAATGACGGCGCAGGCGTCGCCGGAGATGAAGGCGTTGCGCCGTGACTTCGATCCGTTCGACGAGGTGTGCGATCACCTGCTGGTGCTCGACCGCCGTCGCGGCGAGGGCCCTGAGGGAATCGTCGGTACCTATCGTCTGATCCGTCGCGCTGCGGCGACGAAGATGGGGCGCTTCTATTCGTCCGCCGAATACGACATCCAGAAGATGATCGACTATCCGGGCGAGGTTCTCGAGCTCGGCCGATCCTGCATCGAACGGGACGCCCGCAACACGGCGACCATGCAGATGCTATGGCGGGGCATCGCCCTCTATGCGTACCACTACAACATCCAGGTGATGTTCGGCTGTGCCAGCCTTCCGGGCATCGATCCGGAACAGCACGCCCAGGCGCTGTCCTATCTTTATCACAACCACCTCGCGCCGCCGGAAATCCGCGTGCGTGCGCTTCCCAGCCGCTACGTGAACATGGATATGCTCGAGCGCGGCAGCTATGACCCGCGCAAGGCGATGGCGCGGGTGCCGCCGCTGATCAAGGGCTACTTGCGGCTGGGCGGCTTCGTCGGCGACGGCGCCGTGATCGATCATGAGTTCAACAGCACCGACGTCTTCATCATCGTGAAGACCGAGCTGGTGACGGAGAAGTACATCCGCCACTACGAACGCGGGATGCGTGAGTAGCTCGGCGGACGTTCCTTTCGCCGTGACGTGGATCGGTTCTCCCCTGCGTGGCGCGTTTCGGCTCCTGAGCTATCTGCTGCTCACGCTGGTGATGCTGCCGTTCCATCTGCTGGCTCTGGCTTTGCGGGTCACGCCGGTCATACGCTGGCTGCCGGTGATGTATCATCGCATGGTCTGCGTGATCCTCGGCATCAAGGTGAAGGTGAACGGCGAGCGCTCGACGGTCACGCCGACGCTGTTCGTCTGCAATCACGTCTCCTATCTCGATATCGAAGTGCTGGGCGGCCTCATCCCCGGCTGCTTCGTCGCCAAGGCCGAGGTGGCGACGTGGCCGTTCTTCAGCACCCTGGCCAAGGCCCAGCGCACCATCTTCGTCGAACGACGGTCCAACAAGACCAGCAGCAGTCGCGACGCGATGATGCAGCGGCTGAACACGGGCGACAATCTGATGCTGTTCCCCGAGGGGACCAGCAGCGACGGCACGCGCGTGCTGCCCTTCCGCAGTGCCCTGTTCGCCGTGGCGCAACTCCGGCGGGACGACAGGCCCATCGTGGTACAGCCGGTGGCGATCTCCTACACCCGCCTCGATGGCATCCCGCTCGGCCGCTACTGGCGGCCGCTCTTCGCCTGGTTCGGCGATCTCGATCTGGTGCCGCATCTCTGGCAGATGGTTTGCCTCGGCGAGACGCAGGCGGTGGTGACCTTCTTTCCGCCAATCGACATCGACCGCCTGGGCGACCGCAAGAAGCTGGCGGAATACTGCCATCGCCAGGTGTCCTTGGCCGTGCAGTCAGCGAATTCA
Source organism: Rhodospirillaceae bacterium (assembly GCA_009772935.1). Lineage (GTDB taxonomy): Bacteria > Pseudomonadota > Alphaproteobacteria > Reyranellales > Reyranellaceae > Reyranella. The sequence goes on along the minus strand of WOUR01000020.1, from coordinate 134,704 downwards.
GGCCGGCCCGAGCTGCTTCCGTCCCTGGACGAACCCACCCTGACCGGTCTCGACCCTGCCCCTCGACCCTGATACGCGGCGGTGATAGAAACCGCCCGTTCCAGCACCGGAGACCGATGAAGGACGTCCGTACCGACGGGCAGCCCAAGCGCGTGTTCATCCGCACCTATGGCTGCCAGATGAATGTCTACGATTCCGACCGCATGGCCGACGTCCTGCGGCCGCTCGGCTATGCCCTGGCCGATGGACCCGAGCAGGCCGATCTGGTCGTGCTGAACACCTGCCACATTCGCGAGCATGCCTCGGAAAAAGTCTATTCCGAGCTGGGCCGCCTGCGCGCCGTCAAGACCGAGCGCCGGGCGCAGGGCCGAGACCTGACCATCGCCGTCGCCGGTTGCGTCGCCCAGGCCGAGGGTGAGGAGATCATCCGCCGCCAGCCCGCCGTCGACATCGTCGTGGGCTCGCAGGCCTATCACCGCCTGCCCGAACTGCTGGCGCAGGTGGCGCGCAAGGCGGCCGGGAGCGAAACCGGCCGGCGGCAACCGGGCGCCGGCGTTCTCGACACGGAGTTTCCGCCCGAGAGCAAGTTCGATCATCTGCCGTCGCCGCAGGGCATGCGCGCAGGCTCGGCCTTCCTCTCCATCCAGGAAGGCTGCGACAAGTTCTGCACCTTCTGCGTCGTGCCCTATACGCGCGGCATGGAATATTCGCGGCCGGTCGCCGCGGTCCTCGCCGAGGCGCGGCAGCTGGTCGCCGCAGGCGCGCTCGAGCTCACGCTGCTCGGTCAGAACGTCAATGCCTATCACGGCGAGGGGCCCGACGGCTCCACTTGGTCGCTCGGGCGCCTGATCCGCGCGATCGGCGAGACTCCGGGCCTGGCGCGCCTGCGCTACACGACCTCTCATCCGCGCGACATGGATGACGAGCTGATCGCGGCGCATGCCGATGTCCCGCAACTCATGCCGTACCTGCATCTGCCGGTGCAGTCGGGGTCGAACCGTATCCTTGAAGCGATGAATCGCCGCCACGATCGGGACCTGTATCTCCGCGTCGTCGACCGCTTGCGCAACGCCCGTGCCGACCTCGCGTTCTCTTCCGACTTCATCGTTGGCTTTCCGGGTGAAAGCGATGCCGATTTCGACGATACGATGCGGCTGATCGAACAGGTGGGCTTCGCCTCGGCCTATGCCTTCAGATACAGCGCGCGGCCGGGTACGCCCGGCGCCGCGCTGCCCGACCAGGTGCCGGAGAACGTCAAGGTGGCGCGTCTCGCCGCATTGCAGGCGCTGGTGGGTCACCAGGCGCGCCGGTTCAACGAGTCGAAGGCCGGTGCCACCGTGCCGGTGCTGTTCGCCGAGGCGGGGCGCAAGCCCGGCCAGATCATGGGCAAGACGCCGTGGCTGCAGTCGGTCTATGCCCAGGGAAATCCACGCCTGTTCGGCCACATCGTCGACGTCCGGCTGATCGAGGGGTACGCCAACAGCCTTCTGGGCGAGATCGTCGTCGGCCCGCATGTCATTGGGCCGTACGAGGCCGCCGCGTGAGCGACCAGGTCGCCGGGACGCGCGCCGCCGACGTCCGGCGCATGACGTTCGACAATAATGCGCTGCTGGCGGTGCTCTACGGAAACCACGACCGGAACTTGGTGCGCATCGAGCAGCTGGCCAATGTGCAGCTGGCCGCGCGCGGCAACCAGCTCGCCATCTCCGGCACGCCCGACGACGCCGCGGTCGCGCAGAAGGCAATATCCGGTCTCTACGAACGGCTGAAGCGAGGCCTGTCCATCGAAGGTGCCGACATCGACGCCGCTGTGCGTTTCGCCCGCAGCGGCGTGGAAGGTGGGGATACCGAGAGCATCCGCACGCGCAAGCGCACCGTCCAGGCACGTACGCCCGGTCAGCGCGTCTACCTTGCAGCCTTGCGCGAGCGCGACATGGTGTTCGCGCTGGGCCCTGCCGGCAGTGGAAAGACCTATCTGGCGGTCGCCATGGGGGTTTCACTGCTGCTCGCCGGCAAGGTCGAGCGCATCGTGCTGTCGCGCCCGGCTGTGGAGGCCGGCGAACGGCTGGGCTTCCTGCCCGGCGACATGAAGGAGAAGATCGATCCCTATCTGCGGCCGCTCTACGACGCGCTGCACGACATGATCCCGGCCGAGCAGATCGCGCATCGCATGGAGTCCGGCGAGATCGAGATCGCACCGCTCGCCTTCATGCGCGGCCGCACGCTGGCGCACTGCTACGTCATCCTCGACGAGGCACAGAACACCACGCCCATGCAGATGCGCATGTTCCTGACGCGTCTCGGCGAAGGTTCGCGCATGGTCATCACCGGAGACCCGAGCCAGACCGACCTGCCGAACAATCAGAAATCCGGCCTGAACGACGCCGTCGAGACGCTGTCCGACGTCGAGGGCGTGCGCTTCGTGCGACTTAGCGCCCAGGATGTCGTTCGGCACGATCTCGTCACGCGCATCGTCAATGCCTATGACGCCCGCGACAAGAAAGCCAAAGGCTAAGCCGTCGCTCCGCTGCACGGTCGTCGTGCTCGACGAGGCCTGGCTCGAGGCCTTGCCCGAGGCCGAACGACTGGCCAGGCGGGCGGCACGGGCAGCGTTTGCCGGCGCCCGCCGCCGCGGCCAACGCTCGCTGAACGTCGCCCTGGACGACGACAAGGGCGTTCGTGTCCTCAATGCGCGCGACCGCAAGAAGGACAAGCCTACCAACGTCCTGTCCTATCCCTCCGGCGAGCGCGATTTCCTGGGCGACATGGTGCTGGCACGCCAGACCGTGTGGCGCGAGGCGCGCGAGCAGCGCAAGTCGGTCACCGACCATTTCACCCATCTGGTCGTGCATGGTACATTACATCTTCTCGGCTACGACCATGAGACGGGCGAATCCGATGCCGACCGCATGGAAGCGCTGGAGCGCCGCATTCTGGCGAAGCTCGGGGTAGCCGATCCCTACGCGTCGCGTTAGCAGGGCGTCGAAAAGCCGGGATCCGGCGAATAAACGAAATGAACGAAATAAACGAATCAAACGAATTGGGTGTCGCAGCCCCCGACTGAGGTATCCTGATACCGTGGGCGGGGCGATTTTTCTCGCGATGCCTGCAGGAATCCCGTTCCAACAGCCCGTCAGAGCATCTCGAGAGGCTGCTTCGCCCTCGGCGGGGGAAAGGCGCGATCGAGGTCGGCCAGGATCTTCGGCGTGAGTTCGACCTGGAGTGCCGCGAAATTCTCCTTCACGCGTTCGCGGCTCGCTGATTTGGGAATGGTGACGACGCCGGGTTGGGCGAGCAGCCAGGCCAGCGCCAGCTGGGCGGGCGTGCAGCCCACGTCATCGGCGATTTTTTTCAGCGGCGCCTTGCGCAGCAGTCCGCCCTGGTCGAGCGGCGAATAGGCCATCAGCGGGATGGAGCGCTTGCGCATCCAGGGCAGCAGGTCGAATTCCGGGCCGCGGCGCGACAGGCAGTAGAGCACCTGGTTCGTGCCGTTCAAACCCTTGTCGAGTTCGGCGGCGTCCTGCATGTCGTCGAGGTCGAAGTTGCTCACGCCGAAATCGCCGATCTTTCCGGCGCTCTTCAATTTGTGGAAGGCCTCGAACGTCTCCTCGAGGCGGGCGCCGCCGCGCCAGTGCAGCAGATAGAGGTCGATGCGCTCGAGCCGCAGGCGCTTCAGGCTGCGCTCGCAGGCGGCAATGGTGCCGGCACGCGAGGCGTTGTGCGGATAGACCTTGCTGACGATGAACGGCCGTCTGGTACGGCCCGCGAGCGCGTCGCCCACGATTTCCTCGGCGCCACCCTCACCATACATCTCGGCCGTGTCGATCAGGGGATAGCCGAGATCGAGGCCGTATTTCAGCGCATCGAGTTCCTCGGGCCGGCGACGTGCATCCTCGCCCATGCGCCAGGTGCCGAGGCCGAGCACCGGCATTTCCGCTCCGGAAGGCAGCTTGCAGGAACGCATCGGGAACTTCCATGGATTGCAACGCGGGGCCGATAGCTTATCTTACCGGTCATGCCTGACTCCACAGCGCACAGTACCAGGCCGGGCGTCAGCCCGGCTTCGTCGACTGAGCCTCTGACGATGCCGGTCACCTTGCCGGCCATCTCCGATGTCCCTTCGAGCGGCGGGCTGCTGCGCGCCCTCCTGCGGCGACTGCGCCGCCGGGAGAAGAACGAAGCGGTTCGCGAAGCCATCGAAGAGCTGATCGAGGAGACGCCCGAGAGCGACACGCCGATCAGCGAGGACCAGCGGGTCCTTCTCGCCAACATCCTGAAGCTGCGCGACAAGACCGTCGCGGACGTCATGGTGCCCCGGGTGGACATCGTGGGCATCGCCGCCGACACGCCGCTCGACGAAGTGGTGCGGCTGATCCAGGCCGAGGCGCATTCGCGCTATCCGATCTATCGCGAGTCGCTCGACGACGTGATCGGGATGATCCACATCAAGGACGTGCTGGCCTACTGGGGCACGTCGAAGAAGTTCAATCTTCGCGACATATTGCGGCGCGTCGTGTTCGTGGCGCCGACCCTGCCCGTACTCGACATGCTGCTCGACATGCGCCGCTCGCGCACGCACATGGCGCTGGTGGTCGACGAATTCGGCGGCACCGACGGACTTCTCACCATCGAGGACCTGGTCGAGGAGATCGTCGGCGAGATCGAGGACGAGCACGACGTTGCCCAGACGCCGACGGTCGCGCGTCGCGTCGACGGCACGATCGACGTCAATGGACGCACGCCGATCGAGTTGCTCGAAGAGGAGATCGGCAAGGTCCTGTCGGAAGACGAGCGACGCGAAATCGATACGGTGGGCGGTCTGATCTTCTCGCTGCTCGGCCGCATTCCCGAACGCGGCGAAGTCGTTCGTCATCCCTCCGGCGTGGAGTTCGAGATTCTCGATGTCGATCCCAGGCGCATTCGCCGCCTGCGCGTCCGGCCGCCGACGACGGCGCCGGCGGCCTGACCATCGAATGACGCGATGACCCTCAAAGGCTGGCGGGCCGCGGGCGCCGCCTTCGTGGCCGGTGCGCTCGCCGCCCTCGCCATGCCACCGCTTCACTGGCTGCCGCTCGCGGTCGTGGGCATCGTGGCCTTCGTCTGGCTGTGGGACACCGCGCCGGGGCCCAGGAGCGCCCTGTTGCGCGGATGGGCCTGGGGCACCGGCCATTTCGCCGTCGGCTCCTACTGGATCGTCGAAGCCTTCTTCGTGCCGCCCGCCGATTATGGACCGCTTGGTCCGCCCATCGTCGTCGGACTCGCCGCCCTCCTGGGGTTCTTTCCGGCCATGGCCGCAGGCGCCGCGAAATGGGTCGCTCTGCGCTGGCCCTCGCTGGGCGGCCGCTACGCCCGCCTGGTGCTGCTGGCCATCGCCTGGACCATCGCGGAATGGCTGCGCGGTCACGTCTTCACGGGCTATCCGTGGAATCCGCTGGCGCATGTCTGGGCCTTCGCGACGCCGTTGCTGCAGGGCGCGGCGCTGTTCGGCGTCTACGGTCTTGGCCTGCTGACCTTCGTGATCCTGGCCGCCCCGGTCGCGGGCTGGCGCGCGTCGATCCTCGCACTCGTCGCCGCTGGCGGCGCGGGCTTCGCGGGACAGGCCGCAATGGTGCCGGTGGACACGGCAGGCGACGGGCCATTGGTGCGCATCGTCCAGCCGAACACGCCACAGGCCGAGAAGTGGCGGCCGGAGAACCGAGCGGCGCATATGGCCAAGCTCGTGGACTTGAGCCGCCGCGATGGTTTCGACGGACTGGCCGCCGTGATCTGGCCGGAAACGGCCCCGCCGTTCGTCGTGCAACCCGGTTCGCCGGCGCTCGAGATGATGGCGAGAGCCGTGCCGCCCGGAGGCTATCTCCTCACCGGGGCGGCGCGCGGCACGCGAAATCGAGAGGACGGAGTCTGGAACTCGCTGCTGGTCATCGATGGCGCCGGCGAGATCGTGGCGACCTACGACAAGGTCCATCTCGTCCCCCTGGGCGAGTACATACCGTTCCACAAGCAGCTCGCCCCGGTTTCGGGCTTCATCGGACGCGGCTCGTTCGAGGTGGGTGAATCGCGCGTGACACTTGAGTTGCCGCGCCTGCCGTCCTTCTCGCCGATCATCTGCTACGAAGTAATCTTTCCGGCCGCCGTCACCGGGCCGGGGGCGCGGCCGCGCTGGCTCCTGAACGTGACCAACGATGCCTGGTTCGGCCTGTCGAGCGGCCCCTACCAACACCTCGCCAGCGCCCGCGTTCGGGCGGTGGAGGAAGGGCTGCCGATGCTCCGCGCCGCCAACACTGGCGTATCGGCGGTGATTGATGCCTACGGCCGCGTGCTGGCGGCTCTCGACATGCAACAGGAAGGCGTGATCGACCACCGCATACCCGCAGCCCGCGAGCCGACCCCCTACGGCCGCTGGGGCGACTGCGCGCTGGTTGTGTTGCTGCTCGCTGCGACCGGCTGCCTTGGGGTGTTGGCGCTTTTCACATCGGGTGAAAAAACAAGAGATTCAAAGCCTTAACAGGTTGAGTCCGGCTTGCATTCTCCTCGGGACACGCTTAAGTAATATGCAGCTTACGCGTGCAGATATGCATTTTTGCATGTTTGGGCCTGGCGGCTAGCGCAGCGCGCCATTCGGCCACTATTCGACCGTATGGGTGCCTGCCTGTTTTTGGGGCTGGAAGGAGAAGGACAATCCATGGCGAGATCGCATCCCGTTGACGTTCACGTCGGAGCGCGCATGCGCCAGCGGCGTACTCTCCTCGGCATGAGCCAGGAGAAGCTGGGGACTGCGGTCGGCCTGACCTTCCAGCAAATCCAGAAGTACGAGCGGGGCTCCAACAGGATCGGTTCCAGCCGTCTGTTCGAGTTCGCCAAGGTTCTCGACGTTCCGGTGTCCTATTTCTTCGACGAGATGCCTTCGAACGCCCTGTCGGGCCGGCCGATGTCCGGGCGCGGCAAAAAGGGCGGTTTTGGAGAAGCGGGCACGCCGTTCGAGCAGGAGAAGGATCCCCTGATCAAGCGGGAAACCCTCGAACTTGTCCGGGCCTACTACAAGATTCGCGAGAGCAAGGTGCGCAAGCGTATCTTCGAAATGGTGAAGGCCGTGGGTGCTGCCAGCCACGCCGAAACGGTTGGGACGCGCAAGGGGGCCCGGGCCAGGGACTAAGAACACTGGAATTTGCCCTGCGAACCTCTTGATTTTCGCCGGCTTTTGGCGTTTTTAGCGAACCGCGGCCCCGATGGTCGGGGCCGCCGCGGACGGATTTGGACGACTTGCCACCGCGAGAAAAAAGGCTAAGCCGGCCGTTGGCGGCATCGCCGCCCTGCCCGGAGTCCAGTGCACTTTGGGAGGGATCGTTGGCGCTCAAGGACTATATCTTCACCAGTGAGTCTGTTTCGGAAGGCCATCCGGACAAGGTCGCGGATCAGATTTCCGATGCCATTCTCGACGCGTTCATCGCCAATGACGTGAAACTCGGCCATGCCGACGACAGCCATGCCAATACCCGCCTCGGCTGCGAGACTCTGGTCACCACCAACAAGATCGTGATCGCCGGCGAAGGCCGCGCGTCCGAGCCGTACATGAAGAAGTTCGGCAAGAGCACCGTCGTCAATCGCGAGGCGATCGGCGAGATCGCGCGCAACGTCGTGCGCGACATCGGCTACGACCAGGACGGCTTCTCCTTCCACGGCGCCGACGTCGAGGTGCTGCTGCACGGCCAGTCCCCCGACATCGCGATGGGCGTCGACGCCAAGAAGAAGGGCGGCAATCTCGGCGAGCAGGAAGGCGCGGGCGATCAAGGCCTGATGTTCGGCTTCGCCTGCCGCGACAGCGAGGAATACGAGAAGGGCTCGTTCATGCCCGCTCCGATCTTCTTCTCGCACAAGATCCTCGAAGTGCTGAGCAAGGCCCGGCGTTCGGGCGAACTCGGCGACCTGCAGCCCGACGCCAAGAGCCAGGTGACGGTGCGCTATGTCGACGGCAAGGCCGTCGGCGCCACCAAGGTTGTGGTCTCCACGCAGCATCGTGAGACCACCGCCAAGGGGAAGAAGTACAACTCCGCCATGGTCCGGGAGATGATCGCCGGTCACGTCGAGAAGTCGCTGCCCAAGGGCTGGATGCCCAAGAAGGCTTCCGACTTCTTCGTCAACCCGACCGGCAATTTCGTCGTCGGCGGTCCCGACGGCGATTGCGGCCTGACCGGCCGCAAGATCATCGTCGACACGTATGGCGGCTACGCGCCGCACGGCGGCGGCGCCTTCTCCGGCAAGGACCCGACCAAGGTCGACCGTTCGGCCGCCTATGCCGCTCGCTACCTCGCCAAGAATGTGGTGGCCGCAGGTCTTGCCGACCGCTGCCTGATCCAGGTCGCCTACGCGATCGGTGTCGCCGATCCGATGTCGCTCTACGTGAACACCGAAGGCACCGGCAAGGTCGACGAGCGCAAGCTCGAGAAGGTCCTGTCGGAGCTATTCCCGCTGCGGCCGACCAACATCCGACGCTCGCTGCAGCTCAACAAGCCGATCTACCAGCGTACCGCGGCGTATGGCCATTTCGGCCGCAAGCCCGAGAAGGACGGCGGCTTCTCTTGGGAACGCACCGACCTCGTGGCCGAGTTGAAGCGGGCTTTCGGCGCCCGCTAGACGTCCGAACTACCGGAACGCAGGGCGCGCAACGCGAGTTGCGCGCCCTTTACTTTAGGAAATACGCCCAGATCGTTGAATAAAGGGGTATTTCTGGTACCCTTGAGTCATGGCTCCCCTCGAGAACGGAAGTTTTCAGCCGTCCGTATGGGACGAAGCGGGCCGTCACCGCGTCGATTGCCTGATGAGGGCCCTGCTCTACATCGCCCAGCAGGTGGGTCGGCCCGTCAGCGAGGCCGATATCCGTCGCCTCACTGCGGTTCCGGCGGCGGGCCTCGACGAAGCCGCCTTCCTGACGGCGGCCACGCGACTCGGCCTGGAAAGCGAGGCGGTCGATCTCGATTTCCGTCTGCTCGATGAACTGCCGCTTCCCTTCGCTCTCCTCGCCGCTGCTGGGCAGGTCCACGTCGTCGTTTCGGGGCGCGCCAACGACTGGACGGTGCTCGATGTCGTCGAGGGCCGCGTCTGGCAGGCGACGGCGAAGGAAGTCGGCATGCTGGGCGCGCGGGCGCTCTTGTTGCGCCCGCCGCTGGGATCGCTTCCCACCGAGCCATGGTACGCACCGCTCTGGGTGCGCGTGCGACCAGTCGTCTTGAAGCTGGCCGCCACGTCGTTCGTCATCAACCTGCTCGGTCTTCTCACACCGCTTTTCATGATGCTGGTCGTCAACATCGTGGTCGGGCGCTACCCCCCGCCGGACGGCCTCTCGTCGATGCTGCTGCTGCTGTGTGTAGGCATGCTCCTCGCCTATGCTGCCGACTTCGGCCTGCGCCTCGCGCGCGGCTGGCTGTCGGCGAGCACAGGTGCGCGCCTCGACGCGCTGATGAGCGCCGAAGTGTTGCATCACCTGATGGCCTTGCCGTACCGGCATTTCGAGCGCACGCCATCGGGTGTCATTGCAGAGCGGTTGCGCCAGCTCGACGTATTGCGCGGCTTCTTCACCGGACAATTGCCGGTTCTGGCCATCGACCTGCTGTTCGTCGCGCTTTTCCTGATCGCGACTTTCGTGATCAGCACGCCACTGGGCATCGTCACCGCTCTCGCCATTCCCGTACTGGTCGGCGTGTCGCTCGCCAGCCATCGTGCGCAGCGTCGGCTGGCCGACGAGAATTTCCAGGCATTGGCCGCGAAGAGCTCCACTCTCACCGAGACCGTGGCCAACGCCGCCACCATCAAGGCGCTCGGGCTAGAGGGCGAAGTCGAAAGGCGCTGGCAGGCGCGCGTCGAGCAGTCGGCGCGCAGCAGCCTGCGGGCCAACAACCTTGCCAACCTCTCCGCAAGCGCCTCGGGCACGCTGCAGCTCGTGGCGTCGCTAGTCATCGTGATGATCGGGGTCACCGAGATCGCCGATTATCGCCTGACGATCGGCGGCTTGATCGCCGCCAACATGCTGGCGGCGCGAGCGCTGCAGCCGATGCGCCAGCTCGCGGGAGCGTGGCATCAGCTCCAGGCGGTGAGCGCCGCTTTCAAGCGCGTCGACGATCTGATGCGCGAAACGCCCGAAGCGCCGCCAGGGGAGTTCGCGCCCATGCCGGCGCTGTCCGGCGAGATCGCGCTCGAACGCGTGACCTACCGTGCCCAGGAGCGCGGTGCGCCGATCCTGCGCGAAGCCGATCTGACGGTGGCGGCGGGAGAGATCGTCGGCATCGTGGGGCCCTCGGGCTCGGGCAAGACCACCATCGCCAACCTGGTGCAGGGCCTCGTGAGCCCGAGCGATGGCCGTGTGCTGGTGGACGGCACCGACATCGCGCACATCTCGCCTGCCCAGCTCCGGGCGCAGATCGGCGCGGTGCCGCAGGACGTCCAGCTCTTCACCGGCTCGGTGCGCGAGAACATCGCGATGGGCGTCGTGGACAAGGATCCCGGCCGGGTCGTCGCCGTTGCGAAGTTCGTCGGCGCACACGATTTCATCCAGCGCCTGCCGCAGGGCTACAACACCATACTGGGCGAACGCGGGCAGGGGCTGTCGACGGGCCAGCGCCAGCTTCTCTGTATTGCCCGCGCGCTGATCCGCAATCCGCGCATTCTCATCCTCGACGAGGCGACCAGCGCGCTGGATCCGGCCACCGAGGAGCAGCTGCTGCGCCAGCTCAAGGCCAATACGCGGGGGCGGACCGTCATCATGATCACCCATCGGTTGGCCCCGCTTGCCATTGCCGACCGCGTGGCGCTGGTGATGGAGGGCAGGATCGAGCGGATCGGCCCGCCAACCGAAGTTATGGCCTATGCCCGCATCCGCATGGCCGAGGCCAGTCGTGGGGCTGCACGCCCGATGTCCGGCTGAGGCTCAGGCGAAATCGACGAACTCGGGATCTTCGAGGCGCGCCAAGCGTTCCGAAGCGAGCCGCGCGCAATCGATGAGGAGCGCCTTGCGGCGCGTCGCCGCGACCGGCCGGCGTGGCGGATGGCGCAGGATTTCGCCGCCATAGGCATCGGCGACGATGAGGCCCACATCCTCGGCAATCAGCGACTGCGGGAAATCGACCGGTACCGCAAAGTAGAGCAGGTCGCACCAGGCGAGATAGTCGGGCCACTTCTGGTCGACCCGCCAATCCTCGATCGACGATTTCACCTCGACGATCGTGAGTTCGCCCCTTGCCGTGATCCCCATGATGTCGGCGCGCCGTCCGTCGGGCAGCGGCAGCTCGCGCAGGACGGAGCGGCCCGACTGGCGCATCAGGCGGCAGGCGCCCCGGCACACCGCGAGTGTGATGTCAGGGCGCGTCTGGCGCGCAGCGCTCCGCGGCGTATCCACCGTCGTTCACGTCAGCGTCGCACCGGCACGAGGCGCGGCGGGCCCTCGTCGCGCGGCAGCTCGTAGGTCGCCTTGAAGGCCTGGGCCAGAGCTTCACCGCGCTTGCGGTCGCGATCGGATACCTTGTCACCGACCTTCTCGCGAACCGCGCGGGCCTCCGGATGGCCGCCGCGCTCAGCGAGAATCAGCCACTTGAAGGCTTCGACCGGGTCGGTCGCGCCGGCTGTGCCGGTCAGCAGCATGACGCCCAGCGCCTGCTGTGCCCCCGTCAGTCCCTGCTGGGCGGCGCGCGAGTACCAGAGCTGAGCCTGCGCCGGATCGCGCGGCACACCCGAGCCCGCGAGATAGGCATTGGCCAGCTTGAACTGGGCGGACGGCACGCCGGCATTGGCGGCGGCCTGGTACCAGCTGATCGCCGACTGCAGGATCTTCTCGTTGGCTGACTTGTCGCGCGTCGCGGGTGTGCGGACCGCCATGTCGCCCAGCGCGAGCGCAGCTTCGGGCACGCCGTTCTGCTGCGCCTGGATCAGCCAGCGTTGCGCCGCGGGAATATCCTGCTTGACGCCCGAACCTTCGGCCAGGGCCATGCCGTAGCGCAGGGCTGCAAGCATGTGGCCCTTCTCGGCGGCCCGGCGGAAGAGGTCGGCGGCGCGGGTCGGATCGGCGGATGCCGGTGGCGCGCTTTCCGACATCGCACGCCCCAGCGCATAGGTCGCGTAGACGTCGCCGCCAGCGGCCGCTTGCTCCAGCCAGGCGCGGGCCTGGATCAGGTCGCGTTGAACGCCCTGACCGCGGAAGTAGAGCGTGCCGAGATTGAGCTGAGCCCGGCCGTGGCCCTGCGCCGCGGCCTTCTCGAAGAGCTCGATGGCGCGGGTCGGATTGGGCGGGATACCGGCGTCGCCGTTGATCAAGACAAGCGCCAGTCGATGCTGGCCTTCGGCCGAGCCCGCGTCGGCGGCGCGCTGGATCAGCTTGAGGCCTTCAGCCTTGGCGCCGCGGTCGAGCAGGACGGCGCCCAGCCAGGCATCCGCATCGGCGCTCGGCGAACCGAGCGAACGAAGCGCACGCTCGGCGGTGGCCGTATCGCCCTGGCGATAGGCGACGACGCCGGGGCGCAGCGGAGCCGCGACGTCCGAGGCGTCGGCTGGCTGCTGGGCGTGCGCGACGGCGCTGGCGGCGATCAGGGCCGCGGCGAGCACCGATCGCGCCACGGTCATTTCGTCTTGAACGTGTAGGCGAGAGCGGCCGCCTTGGCCTTCTCGGCTTCGGCGGCCGGCAGTTCGCGGGCTGCCTGCTCAAGCGCCAGGTTGGCGTTGGGTACGTTCCAGCGGTCGGCGATCGCACACCACTTGTAGGCTTCGAAGAGGCTCTTCGGCACGCCCTTGCCCTCGGCATAGGCGCCGGCCAGCGGCACCATCGCCGGCAGATAGCCACGCTCGGAGGCGTCGAGCAGGAGCGGCGTCGCCTTGTTGATGTCGAACAGCTTCGATTCGGCATTGCCGTAGACGTAGAGGCCGAGCAGGAACTGGGCGCGCGGGTCGCGCTCCTTGGCAAGGAGCTGGAGTTCCTTTTCTGCCGTCACGGGATCGCCTGCCTGCAGGGCCTTGACCGCTTCCTCCATGCCGGCGGCGGCGGGCTGGGCGGCGAGCAAGAGGGCGGCCATGGCGAGGGGCAGGGCGGCGCGGACGGAACGAGTGAGATGCACGGAAGAAGCCTCCGGGAAGCACGGCGGTATTGGCAGGACGGCGCTTCGTCTAGCATGGAATTGAGGCCGAAACACGAAACCCGAAGGTCTCGCAAACGAGGGAGGAACTCATGCTCGAACAACTTGCGGGCTTCGTGAATGACGACGCGGCTCTGGTGCGGCGCGGCCGGCATCTGACGGCTGCCTTCCTGGTGGAGGCCCGCCCGCGGTCATGGCTGGTCCATGTGCTGCGTGGCCGGATCGAAAAGGTCGAGGAGGGGCCCTTCGTCATGCCGTCCTGGCGATTCGCCCTGCGTGCCGATGAGGCAAGCTGGCAGCGGTTCTGGCAGAAGCGGCCGGCGCCGGGCGACCATGACCTGCTCGCCCTGGTCCGCCGCGGGCTCCTGAAATTCGAAGGGGACCTCCAGCCGCTCATGGCGAACTTGCTTTACATCAAGGGCGTGCTCGAAGCGCCGCGTGCGGTGGCCCAGCCGAAGGGAGCGGCACGATGACCGCGGGGATCGAGCCGATCGTCGGCCGATACCTGTCGCTCGATTTCGACGGCAGGCGCTATCGCGTCTACTTCGAGGAGGCCGGTGAGGGGATTCCGCTGATCTGCCTCCACACGGCCGGCGCCGACGGCCGGCAGTATCGCGGCGTGCTGAACGACGCCGAGGTCACCAGGCGCTTTCGCGTCATCGCCTTCGACATGCCCTGGCATGGCAAATCCTCGCCGCCGCCAGGGTTCGAGCGCGAGGAATACCGGCTGACACGGGATTTCTATACCGGGTTCGTTGTGGCCTTCGCCGACGCGATGTCGTTGCAGCGTCCGGTGGTGATGGGCTGTTCGATCGGCGGTCGCGTCGTCCTCAACCTCGCCGCAACGCATGCCGATCGTTTCCGCGCGCTGATCGGCCTGCAGGCGTCGGCGCATGTTGCGCCCTACTACGATACTGACTGGCTGCATCATGCCGATGTCCACGGTGGCGAAGTGTGTGCCGGCATCGTGTCGGGGCTCGTCGGGCCCGACGCGCCGGCTGTTCATCGCTGGGAAACTCTCTGGCATTACATGCAGGGCGGCCCGGGCGTGTTTAAAGGCGATCTTCATTTCTACAAGGTCGACGGCGACCTTCGCCAGCGCGTCGCTACAATCGATGCCCGTCGTTGTCCGCTGTTCCTGCTGACGGGTGAATATGACTATTCCTGCTCGCCCGCCGAGACTGAGGAGGTTGCCGCTCTGGTGCCGGGCGCCAGATGCACGATTATGCCGGGCCTTGGGCACTTTCCGATGAGTGAAGATCCCGAGCGCTTTCGCGAGCATTTGCGACCGGTTCTTTCGGAAATTGAGGATCTGGCCCGAAGGTCCGGGTGATTGAAGCTCAGGGAGCATCGTCGCCGCACCTGTCGTTGCGTGACCTGCATCCCCTTTTTTGATTATCTGAGAACGCTGGTGTTCAAGAAATGTTGGTCTTTTGACGGAGGGGTCGAAAGGAGATATGCAATATTGCAACTAACCGGGTCTTAAAGCCGTGTTAGAGTGATTTTACGGAAATGCAGACAGCCCGCCGGCGGCCTCCCAAGCCGCTCAATCGAAGCCCCTTCCCACACACCCTAGGGCTTCGATTACCCCACACCCAGGCGGGCTTATAAGGAAGGCCGGTCGTTCCCCAAGCGATCGGCCTTTCGTATTTTCAAGTTTCACAGGGCGTCTTGTCGAAATGCGTGTAGCACAGCGCCGGTGCGGGCTGTGGGAGAGGCATAATTGCTGGATGTCTGCAATTTCAGATCACCCAAAAATGCCTATCTAAAGCATGAAAAATGCAGTGATTCTTGGATCTACAATTTTTGTGATATGCATTTTTGCAAGTTACACGATAATCTGCGGATGTTAGAGTTGATTAACTGAAGCAAATCTCTTTCTGTTGGTTTCCAATGAAGATCGTCGGATTCGCGGTTGATGTGTCGCGCTCACGGGACGAGCGCATCGTGCAAAGCCAGCGAGTTCGTCGATCCCTGATCCAGGCGACCCTGGATCTTATCCAGGCAGGCGATGCAGAGCCGACGTCCGGTGCCATTGCAACCATCGCCGGCCTCTCGAGCCGGACGCTCTTCCAGCATTTCATCCGCCTTTCCGATCTCTATGCCGCCGCCTTCGAGCTCGCTGTCAGCCGCGCCTTCGGGCCGGACCGGCAGGTGGACAGCGCGGCACCGCTTGCCAGCCGCATCGCGCTTCTGGTTTCGGATCGTGCTCAACTGTTTGAGGAATGGCTGCCGGTCTGGCACTTCGCCGAGCGGGTCCGGCGTGCGGCACCGGCTGTTGGTGCCGGTCTGGCGCATCTGCGCGGCATTCTGCGCGAGCGAATCGCTGCGTGGTTCGCAGTTGAACTCGAAGCGCTCGATCCAGACTCGCGCGATCATGCGCTCGATTCGCTCGATCGCACCTTCGGTCTCGATAGCTGGATGAACATGCGCGAGCGCCAGCGTCTATCGCCGATGCACGCGTCGCGGGCCTGGCGCTTCACGGCCGAGGCGATCGTGCAGCAGGCGCTCACCGGACCCGGCCCGTCTCCGGCGGCCGCCTGAGCCCATGAAAGGGAGACGGAAGTGCGTCTCCCTTCACGTCGGTTGGAGCGGATAGGCTAGTTGGCCTTTGCCTGGAACTTCTGGTGGCAGGCGCCGCAGGTCTTGCCGGTATCGGCAAAGGCTGTCGCGAGCGCTTCGGCATTGCCCGAACCGGCTGCCACCGCGAGCTTGTCGTAAGCGGCATCCGCAGCCTTGCTGGCGGCTTCGAAGCCTGCCCAGTCGGTCCACACGGCCGGAAGGGCACGGGTCTCGCCCTTGTCGGAGCCGGCCGGGAACATCTTCACGAAGGACGCTTCGAGCGTCTTGAGCTTTGCGGCCTGCTCGACGGCAGGGGCGGTCGGGCCCTTGGCATCGACGATCGCCTTGATGGCGCGCATCGCGGCGGCGGTCTGCTTGCGGTTGTCCTTGCGCTGGGCGATCACGTCACCCTGGGCCATCGCGATCGTCGCGCCGCCCACCATTGCACCGGCCGCCAACGCGCCGACCAACGCCACCACCAAAGTCTTCCTCATAGGCCCATCCCCTTTGATTCTAACGGTCGACTGGCAATTTATGCCTCGCCAACGTCGGCTATGTTGCAGAGGTTGGCGCGGAAAGCGAACGGGCAGGTGGGCCACGATCCATCACGACTGCGTGTGGTGCCTTCGGCCAGGTCCTTGCCTACAGCCATGGTGACTCGACTATTCTGGGGCCTCGCAGGGAGATGATGACCGATGGCCGGCAAGAACGACAAGATGCTCGTCTGGGACGTGCCCGTCCGCCTGTTTCACTGGGTGCTGGTTGCCCTGATGGCGACCTCGTACTTTAGCGGGCGGGCAGGCGGCGACTGGATGCAGCTCCATTTCTGGTCGGGCTACGGCATCCTGACCCTGCTGCTCTTCCGCCTCGCCTGGGGCTTCGTCGGCAGCACCACCGCGCGCTTCGCCAGCTTCCTCAAGGACCCAGCGGCGGCGTTCACCCATGTCGCACACTTGTTCCGCAAGGAAGGTCCGCGCGACGTGGGGCACAATCCGCTCGGGGGCGTGATGGTCCTCGTCCTGATATTCGCCGTTCTTGCCCAGGTCGTGACCGGATTGTTCACGGCCGACACCGACACCGGCATGGTCAACGGGCCGCTTGCCCTCAAGGTCGCCGACAAGTGGGTCGAGCGGGCCACCGATTTTCATACCTGGTGGATCAACGTCCTGCTCGTCCTGGTGGCGGTCCATATTGCCGCCGTGGTGCTCTACCTCGTCTGGAAGAGGCGCAACCTGATTGGCCCCATGATCACCGGCCGCAAACGCATCGACCAGGCGGTCGAGCCGGGTGCGCCCTCACCGCGGCTCGCCTTCGCGTCGAGCCGCCTTGCGATGTCTATCCTGCTCGCCTGTGCGGCTTTGGTCTATTTCATCGTCCGCGCGGGCGGCTGAACTGCCCGCGCGGCCTTGCTGGCCCGAAATCGCCCCTCTAGGGTGACGTTAACCACAGTGAAATTTGGATTTTGCACCATGAAATTTACCGGTACCGACTCCTATGTTGCCAGCGACGACCTGCGCGTGGCGGTGAATGCGTCCATCGCGCTGCAGCGTCCGCTGCTGATCAAGGGTGAGCCCGGCACCGGTAAGACGGTCTTGGCGCATGAAGTCGCCAAGGCGCTCAACGCCCCGATCATCGAGTGGCACATCAAGTCGACCACCAAGGCGCAGCAGGGCCTGTACGAGTACGACGCGGTCTCGCGTCTGCGCGACAGCCAGCTGGGCGACGAGCGCGTGAAGGACATCGGCAACTACATCAAGCGCGGCAAGATGTGGGAGGCCTTCACCGCCGAGACGCGGCCGATCCTGCTGATCGACGAGATCGACAAGGCCGACATCGAGTTCCCGAACGACCTGCTGCTCGAACTCGATCGCATGCAGTTCTACGTCTACGAGACGCAGCAGACGATCAAGGCGGAGCAGCGCCCGATCGTGATGATCACCTCGAACAACGAGAAGGAACTGCCGGACGCCTTCCTGCGCCGCTGCTTTTTCCACTACATCCGCTTCCCCGACCGCGAGACGATGACGCAGATCGTCGACGTCCACTTCCCCGACCTGCAGCGCAACCTGCTGCGCGAGGCGCTGAACGTGTTCTATGACATCCGCGAAGTCCCCGGCCTCAAGAAGAAGCCGTCGACCTCCGAGCTGCTCGACTGGCTGAAGCTCCTGATGGTCGAGGACATGTCGCCGGAATCGCTGCGCTCCAAGGACTCCAAGCAGCTCATTCCGCCGCTCCACGGCGCGCTGCTGAAGAACGAGCAGGACGTGCACCTGTTCGAGCGTCTGGCCTTCATGGCGCGGCGGGAGCAGCGCCAGTAACGTCTGCGAAGAGGAGAACGCGATGTTCGTGAATTTCTTCCTCGAACTGCGTAACGCCAAGCTGCCGGTCTCCATCAAGGAATATCTCGCCCTGATGGAGGCGATGGACAAGGGTGTCGCCGACTACAGCGTCGACGACTTCTACTATCTGTCGCGCGCCGCGCTGGTGAAGGACGAGCGCAACCTCGACAAGTTCGACCGCGTTTTCGGCACCGTCTTCAAGGGGCTCGAAGCGCTGCCGGCCGAAGGCGTCTCCGCCGAGATTCCCGAGGAATGGCTGCGCAAGCTGGCCGAGAAGCTTCTCACCGAGGAGGAGAAGAAGCAGATCGAGTCGATGGGCGGCTGGGAAAAACTCATGGAGACGCTCAAGAAGCGGCTTGAGGAGCAGCAGAAGCGTCACCAGGGCGGCAGCAAGTGGATTGGCACGGCCGGGACCTCGCCTTTCGGCGCCTACGGGTTCAATCCCGAGGGCGTGCGCATCGGCCAGGACAAGGGCCGCGAGGGCCGCGCCGTCAAGGTGTGGGACAAGCGCGAGTACAAGAACCTCGACGACACGGTCGAGATCGGCACGCGCAACATCAAGATCGCGCTGCGCCGCCTGCGCAAGTTCGCGCGAGAAGGTGCCGAGGTCGAACTCGACATGCCGGACACGATCCGCTCGACGGCGCGCAATGCGGGCTATCTCGACATCAAGATGGTGCCGGAGCGGCGCAACAAGGTGAAGCTGCTGATCCTGTTCGACATCGGCGGCTCGATGGACGCGCACATCCGGGTCTGCGAGGAGCTGTTCTCGGCGGCCCGTTCGGAATTCAAGCACCTCGAGTTCTTCTACTTCCACAACTGCCTCTACGAGAAGCTGTGGAAGGACAACCGCCGCCGTCACGTCGACACCTTCTCGACGGCGCAGATGCTCCACACCTACCCGCCCGACTACAAGGTGCTGTTCGTCGGTGACGCGTCGATGAGCCCCTACGAGATCGCCTATCCCGGCGGCTCGGTGGAGCACTGGAACGAGGAAGCGGGTCAGGTCTGGATCCAGCGCGTGGCCGACACCTATCGCAGCATGGCGTGGCTGAACCCGGTGCCGGAACGGCACTGGAGCTACACCCCGTCGATCCAGCTGCTGCAGCAGCTGACCAGCAACCGCATGTTCCCGCTCACCCTGGGCGGCCTCGACAGCGCGATGAAGGAACTGAACAAGTAGGACCGCGTCCGCGGCGAGCCCCCTCCCTGCCTCCCCCGTCAGACGGGGGAGGTATCCGAAGGGCGGAGCGGGAACGCCACCGAGGCGGTCCACAAGAAGGGAGAGATCAGAATGAAGACCGGCCCGGCCGTCGCCGAAATCCTGAAGCGCGAGGGGGTCGAGTATCTCTTCGCTTATCCCGTCAACCACCTGATCGAGCACTGCGCCGCGATCGACATCCGGCCGATCATCGTACGCCAGGAGCGTATCGGCCTGCACATGGCCGACGCCATGTCGCGCATGACTAAGGGCCGCAAGATGGGCGTGTTCTGCATGCAGAGCGGCCCGGGCTCGGAGAACGCCTATGGCGGCGTCGCCCAGGCCTACGGCGAATCGGTACCGCTACTGGTCATCCCGGCGGGCTATCCGCGCCGCATCGCGCACGTGCCGCCGAACTTCAACTCGACCATCACCATGGCGCATGTCGCCAAGCACGCCGAGCCGATCACCTCGGGCGCCGACATCGAGAACGTCATGCGCCGGGCCTTCAGCCTGCTGCGCAACGGTCGCGGCTCGCCGGTCATCATCGAGTTCCCGGCGGAGGCCAACGGCGAGGACGCGCCCGATCCGCTGACCTACGAGCCGATCAAGCCGACGCGCTACGGTCCCGATCCGGCCGCCGTGAAGGAAGCCGCCAAGGTGCTGGTCGAGGCCAAGCGCCCCGTCATCTACGCCGGCCACGGCGTGCACTGGGCCGAGGCCTATGACGAGCTGAAGGAACTTGCCGAGCTGCTGGCCATTCCCGTGTGCACCTCGCTGCAGGGCAAGAGCAGCTTCGACGAGACCCATCCGCTGTCGCTGGGCTCGGGCGGTCGTGCCTATCCGCGGCAGGTCCGGCACTTCCTCGACACGTGCGACGTGCTGTTCGGGGTCGGCTGCTCATTCACCGAGACGAACTTCGGCATCTCGATGCCGAAGGGCAAGACGGTGATCCACACCACGCTCGATCCAAACCATCTCAACAAGGACGTGCGCTGCCAATACGGCCTGATCGGCGATGCGAAGTTGGCGCTCCGCGCCATGATCGATGAATGCAGCAAGCTGGTCGGGGGCAAGAAACGCGATGCCGCGCCGGTCGTGGCGGAGATCAAGCCGATCGCCGACGCGTGGCTCAAGGAGTGGATGCCCAAGCTCACCAACGACGAGGCGCCGCTCAATCCCTATCGCGTGCTCTGGGATCTCCAGCACACGGTCGACAAGGCCAACACGATCATCACCCACGACGCGGGCAGCCCTCGCGACCAGCTGTCGCCGTTCTGGAAGACGACGGCGCCGCACACCTATATCGGCTGGGGCAAGACCACGCAGCTGGGCTACGGGCTCGGCCTCGCCATGGGCGCCAAGCTCGCCTGCCCCGGCAAGCTCTGCATCAACGTGTGGGGCGATGCAGCCATCGGCTTCACCGGCATGGATTTCGAGACGGCGGTGCGCGAGCGCATTCCGATCATGTCGATCCTGCTCAACAACTTCTCGATGGCGATCGAGCTGCACATCATGAAGGTGTCGACGGAGAAGTACCGTTCGACCGACATCTCCGGCGACTATGCCGCCATGGCGCGCGCCTTCGGCGGCTATGGCGAGCGCATCACCAAGCCGGAGGACATCATCCCGGCGATCAAGCGCGGCATCGAGCAGACCCAGAAAGGTGTGCCGGTGCTGCTGGAGTTCATCACCTCGAAGGAAGTGACGATCTCGACACCGAAATAGGTCGCAGAAGGAGGCCACCGCGATGACGAAGATCCTGACGCCTACGGGGGAATACGACGTCGCCGCGCATGATGGCCTCTGGATGAGTCCGGTCGATGCCGAGAGGATCACCGGCTGGACCCTGAAGCCCGAAGGCATGTGCCGTGACGATCTATGCGTGCCGTTGCCGGCTTCCGCCCTGGGTTCCAACGAAGTCGACCTCGAGGCCTTCTGGGAGAAGCTCGGCGGTCCGGTCGTCGGCAGCGCGACGCGCGACGTGTGGGCGTTGGGGGCGTCGGCCGGGGAGCGCAACGCCGCGCTCGAAGGGCTGGAGGCGCCCGACTTCACCTTGCCGGACCTCGAAGGCGTGCCGCGCTCGCTGTCGCAGCTGCGCGGCCGCAAGGTGTTCCTTGCTACATGGGCCAGTTGGTGAGGCTGTCGTTTCGACTTGCCCGTGTGGCAGGCCCTCTACGAAGAACTGAAGGACAAGGGGTTCATGGTCGTGGCCGTGGCGCAGGAAAGCCGCGGCGGCGAGCATGCCCGCCCATGGATCGAACAGGCGAAGTCGTCCTATTGGCAGCTGATCGATGTCGAGCATCGCCTCGAGGATCTCTATAATCTCGTGAACGTGCCGCAATCGATCTGGATCGACGAGCAGGGCCGGATCGCCCGCCCACCCGAGACGGCCGGCTCGACCGATCATTTCCGGCGCATGGATCTCGCGACGCGCACGATGACTCCGCAGGACCAGGCCGAACGTCTAGCGGCACGGCAGGCCTATCTCGACGCGGTTCGCGCCTGGGTCGCCGCCGGCGCGCATGCGTTGCCGGGTGACGAGGTGCGCGCAGAGATGCCGAAGGTCACGCCCGAGATCGCGGAGGCGCGGGCACGTTTCCGGCTGGGGCTTTGGCTGCGCGCGAACGGCCGCGCCGCCGAAGGCGATCTGCAACTGGCGGAGGCGAGTCGGCTGCATCCCGACTCGTGGAGCCTGTGGCGCCAGGCGGCCGATCTCGACGAGGTCGGAAAGGCCTCGGGTCCGGAGTTTTGGAAGCGCGTGCAGGCGCTCGGCGATCGTCCGTACTATCCGCCGCCCAAACTGTAATTCGCGAGCCACGGAACCGCCACAGTGGGTGGTTGGTTTGCGCGGCCATCACACCTCCGTGAGAGCGGGACGGTTGCTCAGGCGGCCGCGCGCTCGCTGGGCTACGCTCTTCCCATATTTCCTGAACAACGGGAGACTGGGATGGCTGTCCTCAACGTCAACGGCAAGGCAGTCGACTACACTGCCGATCCGGAAACGCCGCTACTCTGGGTGCTGCGTGAACAACTGGGCCTGACCGGCACCAAGTATGGCTGCGGGATCGCGCAATGCGGGTCCTGCACGGTTCATATCGATGGTTCGCCGGTGCGTTCGTGCAGCGTGCCGGTGAATGCCGTCGGTACGCAGAAGGTCGTCACCATCGAGGCGCTGGCCGAGAACGGCATGCTGAACAAGATCCAGAAGGCCTGGGTCGAACTCGACGTGCCTCAGTGCGGCTACTGTCAGAGCGGCATGGTGATGGCGGCGACGGCGCTGCTCGCCGCCAAGGCCAATCCGACGGATAAGGATATCGACGAGGCGATGACCAACATCTGCCGTTGCGGCACCTACCAGCAGGTCCGCGCCGCCATCCACGCCGCCGCCAAGGCCTAAGAGGAGGGACGCATCATGACGATCCAGACATCTCTCGGCCGTCGCGGCTTCGTGGTCGGCGGCGCCGCCGTCGCCGGCGGCTTCTCGCTCGGCTTCCGCCTGCCCTTCGGCGAAAGCGTGGCGCACGCCCAGTCGGTCAAGGAGCTGAATGCCTGGGTGGTCATCCATCCCGACGACAAGGTGGTGATCCGCATCGCTCGCTCCGAAATGGGTCAGGGCACGCTCACCGGCCTCTGCCAGCTCGTGGCCGAGGAACTGGAGTGCGACTGGAACAAGGTTTCCTGGGAGTATCCGACGCCCGGCGAGAACCTGAAGCGTAACCGCGTCTGGAGGAACTTCTCGACCGGTGGCAGCCGCGGCATCCGCGAGAGCCAGCAGTATGTCCGCGAGGGCGGCGCGATCGCGCGCGAGATGCTGATCGCCGCCGCGGCGAAGCAATGGAACGTGCCGGTCGCCGAATGCAGCGCGGCCGACAGCAAGATCACGCACAAGACGTCGGGCAAGACTGTGACCTACGGCGCGGTCGCCGCGGCGGCGGCCCAGCTCGAGCCGCCCAAGGACGTGAAGCTCAAGGACCCCAAGGACTGGAAGATCGCCGGCAAGCCGCTCAAGCGGCTCGACACGATCGACAAGGTCACGGGCAAGCAGATCTATGGCATGGACTACACGATGCCGGGCCTGCTCAACGCGACCGTGCGCGCCTGCCCGGTGATCGGCGGCAAGCTCAAGGACTTCGACGCCGCCAAGGCCGAGAAGATGCCGGGTGTGAAGAAGATCTTCGCCATCGACGGCAATGCCGTCGTGGTCGTGGCCGATACCTACTGGCAGGCCAAGACGGCGCTCGATGCCGTCAACACCAACTGGGACATTGGAGAGCTCGGCAAGGTCTCGACCGAGACGATCAACGCCATGCTGAAGGAAGGACTCGAGGCCAAGGAGGCCTTCGTCGGCAACAAGACGGGCGACGCCCAGAAGGCGATCGACGGCGCGGCCAAGAAGGTCGAGGCCACCTATAGTTTTCCCTATCAGCACCACGTCACGATGGAGCCGATGAATGCCACGGCGCGCTACACGGCCGACAAGTGCGAGGTCTGGTGCGGTACTCAGAACGGCGAGGCGGCGCTCGCCGCGGCTTCGGAAGCGGCCGGCCTGCCGGTTGCCAAGTGCGAGGTCTACAAGCTGATGCTGGGCGGCGGCTTCGGCCGTCGCGGCCGCTCGGATTATGTGCGGCAGGCGGTGCTGGCTGCCAAGGAAATGCCCGGCACGCCGATCAAGCTCATCTGGTCGCGCGAAGAGGACATGACGCACTGCCAGTACCATCCGACGACGATGGCCAAGCTGACGGCGGGCCTCGACGCCCAAGGCAACCTGATCAGCCTGCAGATTCGCCTCTCCGGCCAGTCGATCCTGGCCTCGCTGCTGCCGCAGAACCTGGTGAACGGCATGGATCCGATCGCCTTTCAGGGTCTCATGCAGTCCGGCGTCGAAGCCGCTTATGGCTACGACGTCCCGAACCTGATGATCGACCACGCCATGCGCAACCCGCACATCACGGCGGGCTTCTGGCGCGGTGTGAACGTGAACCAGAACGCCGTCTACATGGAATGCTTCATGGACGAGCTGGCGGCGGCGGCTGGACAGGATCCGCTGGCCTACCGCCTCAAGTACCTGAAGCCCAAGTGGGCGGCGGTGCTGAAGGCCGCTTGCGACAAGGCCGGCTACGGCAAGCCGCTGCCCGAGGGCCGCTTCCACGGCATCGCGCAGGTCATGGGCTATGGCAGCTACGTCGCCGGTGTCGCCGAGGTCTCGGTGAGTGCCGACGGCCAGCTCAAGATCCACAAGATCACGGCAGCCACCAATCCCGGCCACGTGGTCAATCCGGCGCAGATCGACCGCCAGGTCGCCGGCTCGTTCGTCTACGGCCTGTCGGCCGCCCTGTACGGCGAGATCACCGTCAAGGACGGTGCGGTCGAGCAAACCAACTTCGACACCTACAACGTAATGCGCATCGACGAGATGCCCGACGTCGAAACGGTGCTCGTGCCGACCAACGACTTCTGGGGCGGTGTCGGTGAGCCAACCATCGCCGTCGCGGCGCCCGCCGTGCTAAACGCGATCGCCAAGGCAACGGGCAAGAGGGTGCGCAACCTGCCGCTGATGAACAACGACCTGAAGAAGGGCGCCTGATGCATCGAGCGCTGCTGCCGGGCTTGGCCAGCATGATCCTGCTGGCTGGTCCGGCAACGGCGGCGGATGCGCCGCCGGGCGCCAGCTCGTGCACCGGCTGCCATGCCCCGAAGAAGGTGGCGGATTCGGTGATCCCGCGCCTTGCCGGCCGCAAGGCCGAGGACATCGTCACCTTCATGCGTGACTATCGCAGCGGCGCTTGGCCCTCGAGCTTGATGGGCCGTATCGCCAAGGGATTCGACGACCAGCAGACCGAGGCCATCGCAGCCTGGTTTGCCGCGCAGCCGGAGTAGGGACACAGCAGGCATGGCGACGCGCCGTCATTTCCTGAAGATCAGCGCGGCCGCCGGCCTTGCGCCTGCCGTCGTTTCGGCGCAGGGCAGGGCCAGGGTCGTGGTGATCGGTGGCGGCTTCGGTGGCGCCACGGCGGCGCGCACCCTGAAGGCGACGCAGCCGTTGCTCGACGTCACCCTGGTCGAGCCGAACCCCGTCTACACCTCGTGCCCCTTCAGCAATTCGGTGCTGGCCAGCTTGCGCGAGATCGGCCAGCAGCAGTTCCGTTACGACGGCATCAAGGCTGCGGGCGTCACGGTGGCGGAGACGAGCGCGACCGCAGTCGATGCCGAGGCGAAGACCGTGACCCTGGTCGACGGGAGCAGGCTTCCCTACGACCGGCTGGTCATGTCTCCCGGCATCGATTTCACCTGGAACGCCATCCAGGGCTACGACGAGGCCGCGACTGAGAAGATGCCGCATGCCTGGAAGGCGGGCGCGCAAACCGTGCTGTTGCGCCGGCAGCTGCAGGCGATGGATGATGGCGGGCTGGTCGTCCTGTCGTCGCCGGCCAACCCTTTTCGATGCCCGCCCGGCCCATACGAGCGCGCCAGCCTGATTGCCTACTGGCTCAAGATCTGGAAGCCGAAGTCGAAGCTGCTGCTGCTCGATTCCAAGGATGCCTTCTCCAAGCAGCGCCTGTTCCAGAACGGCTGGGCCGAGCTCTACCCCGGCATGATCGAATGGGTGCCGCTGAGCCAGGGCGGCAAGGTGACGGCGGTCGACCCCGCGACGCTCACCCTGACGACGGAGTTCGGGTCGCACAAGGCCGCGGTCGCCAACGTGATTCCGCCGCAGAAGGCCGGCGCCATCGCGGTGCAGGCCGGCGTCGCCGACCGGACCGGCTGGTGTCCGGTCGAGCCGGTCGCCTTCGAATCGACGCTGCGGCCGAACATCCATATCCTTGGCGATGCGGCGATCATGGGCGGCATGCCCAAGTCGGCCTTTGCGGCCAACGCGCAGGCCAAGGTCTGTGCCGCCGCCATCGTGAAGCTGCTGGCCGGTGAGAAGCCGCAGGATCCGATCGTGATCAACACTTGTTACAGCCTCCTCGCAGCCGATTATGGAATCTCGATCGCCGGCGTCTATCGTCCGGACGGGAGACAGCTCACGGACATTCCCGGTGCCGGTGGCGCCAGCCCGCTCGAAGCCGTGGGGGGCCTGCGGGGGCAGGAGGCGCTCTATGCGTCGAGCTGGTTCCGCACCATCACCGCCGAAACCTTCGGCTGATGCGATGCGGCTTCCGATCCTCCTCGTTCTCGCACTCGTCGCCGGCTCGGCGGCGGCCCAGCAGCCCGCTCCTCCTGTCGTGCCGCAGGTCATCGACGATTCGATCCCCCAGTCGCTCACCGGCCGGCCGGGGGATGCGGCGCGCGGCCGGGCGATCGTGGCCAACCGCAGTATCGGCCTCTGCCTGCTCTGCCATTCCGGACCGATCGCCGAGGAGCGCTTCCAGGGCGATCTGGCGCCCAGCCTCGCCGGCGCGGGCTCGCGCTGGTCGGAGGGACAGCTGCGCCTGCGTATCGTCGACGGGTCGCGTCTCAATGCCGACACGATCATGCCGGCCTACTATCGAGCCCAGGGCCTTCACCGGGTGGCCCGCAACTTCGAAGGCAGGACGATCCTCACCGCTTCCCAGGTCGAGGATGTCGTGGCCTATCTCGTCACGTTGAAGGATTGAATGGATCGACGCCTCTTCCTTGCGGGCACCGCCGCGATCATCGTCCTGCCGCTTGGCCCTGCAGCCGCGACGCCCGATGCCATGACCGAGGCCATCAAGAAGGTCATCGGTAATGCAACGCCGACCGAAGGCAGGGTGAAGCTCGAGGTGCCGCCGCTGGTCGAGAACGGCAGCACGGTGCCGCTCAACGTTTCGGTCGAGAGCCCGATGACCGACTCCGACCACGTGAAGGCGATCCATGTCTTCAACGAGAAGAACCCACAACCCAACGTCTTCTCTGCCCGGCTCGGGCCGCGCAGCGGCAAGGCGGTCGTGGGCACGCGCATCAAGCTCGGTGACAGCCAGCGGATCGTCGCCATTGCCGAGACCAGCGACGGAAGGTTCTGGAGCGCCGGTGCCGACGTGATCGTGACCCTGGCGGCCTGCCTCGAGGAGTCGCCCTGATGTCGAACATCCTGGTGAATGCACCGAAGACCGCCAGGCGCGGCGATGTCGTCGAGATCAAGGCGCTGATCATGCATCCCATGGAGACCGGCTTCCGGCCCGGTCCTAACGGCCGCATCATCCCGCGCAACATCATCGAGCGATTCACCGCGACCTGGAACGGCGCCGATATCTTCGCGATGGACATGTCGCCGGCGATCGCCGCCAATCCCTTCGTGTCCTTCTTCGCGGAGGCGAAGGAGAGCGGCACGGTGGTGCTGCGCTGGACCGGCGACGAAGGCTTCGCCGCCGAGCAGCGGGTCGACATCGCCGTCGAATGACCGGGCGGCTGCTCGCGCTCGGCCTCGCGCTGGTGTTCGTCGCATCCTATGCGGCCGCGCAAGTTGGCGCGGACAAGCGGCGCTCCGGCTATCAGGACATGGGCGAGGCCCTGCAGAAAATGCAGGACGACGATACGGCCAACCCCGGCATGCTGTACGTCCAGCTCGGCGGCCAGCTCTGGAAAAGGGCGGTCGGTGCAGCTGACAAGTCCTGCGCCGACTGCCACGACGCTGCTCCAGCCAGCATGAAGGGCGTGGCCGCACGCTATCCCGCAATCCCGACGGGCGGTGACCGCCCGGTCGATCTCGAGGGCCGCATCAACCTCTGCCGCACCGAGAACCAGAAGGCCGAGCCACTGCCGCCCGAGAACCGCGACCTGCTTGCGCTTTCCGCCTATGTCGCACACCAGTCTCGCGACCTGCGGATCGCGCCGCCCTATGACCCCCGCCTCGATGCCTTCCGCCGGGAGGGTGCCGAAATCTATCGCCGCCGTCAGGGCCAGCTCAACCTCTCCTGCGCGATCTGCCATGACGACAATGCCGGCAAGAAGCTCGCCGGCATCGTTATTCCGGAGGCGCATCCCACCGGCTATCCGATCTACCGCCTGGAGTGGCAGGCGCTTGGCTCCCTGAAGCGCCGGCTGCGTAACTGCCTCGTCGGCATCCGTGCCGACGCCTGGCCGCTCGATGCGCCGGAATACACGGCCCTTGAACTCTACCTGATGGAGCGGGCGAAAGGTATGAAGCTGGAAACTCCGGCAGTCCGACCGTAGGCGACCGGAGAGGCGAAAATGCTCCCGGCAGCCGACGCCGGAGTTCATTCTGCTGCAGCCATCGCATTCTTCGACCGACCGTTTCATTGCTGCAGGAGCGAGCGTCCTCGTAGAGTCCTCGCATGCTCAGCCTTGCCAACACCTTGGTTGCCCGGGCCACGCGCCTGATCCAGGCGACATACAACGAGCCCGCCCTCTGGACGGTCTCCGTGCAGGGGCAGGTGGTTGGTTCTTTGGTGCGCGAGGCGGGCGCATGGCGGCTCTCCTGGTTCGATGGCGCCCCGCCGAGGCTCGTGAACTATGCAGGGCAGGTGGATGGCGACGTCGAGGCGCTCGCCCTCCTGCTCACCGATCGGCTGGGCACCCCGGTGCGCCTGGAGTCGCTTCCGGTCTAGACTGGCCGCATCGCGTTGACGGATTGATGAACATGGATGCCATCGACAAGAAGATCGTCGCACTCCTGCAGGAGGATGCGAGCCTTTCGCTGGCGCAAATCGCCCACCGCGTCGGGCTCTCGCAAAGCCCCTGCTGGAAGCGCATCCAGCGGCTGGAGAAGTCCGGCGTCATCCTGAAGCGGGTGGCGCTGATCTCGCCCGAGTCGATCGGCGTCGGGCTGACCGTCTTCGTGTCGATTGAGACCGGCGACCATTCCTCGGCCTGGTTGTCCAAGTTCGCCAGCACCGTCACGGCCATGCCCGAGGTGATGGAGTTCCACCGCATGGCGGGCGACATCGATTACATGCTGAGGGTCGCGGTTCCCGACATGCAGGCCTACGACACGTTCTACAAGAAGCTGATCGACACGATGCCGCTCAAGAACGTGACGTCGCGCTTCTCCATGGAGCGCGTGAAGTCGACGACGGCCTATCCGATCGTCTCCGATCTCAAGCCCGTGCGTAAACGCTAGGACGGGCCGGCGGGAAGAGCAGCCGGTCGAGCGCCAGGCTGCCCGGCCCGAACTTGGCGAGATAGAGCAGCGCCACCGCCCAGACACCATGCGTGTCGAAGGCGTTGGGATAGACGAAGATTTCGATCACGAGGGTCATGCCCAGCAGGGCGAGCGCCGCCGGCCTCGTGAACAGGCCGAGGAAAAGCAGAACCGGCAGGCTGAGTTCCGCTGCGGTCGCGAGGTAGGAGGCGAGCTCGGGCGAGAGGAGCGGCAGCCTGTACTCCTCGCGAAACAGCGTGAGGGTGGTGCCGTCGGCCCAGCCGTCGAGCTTCAGCAGACCCGAGCGCAGGAAGATCGTGCCGACGGACAGGCGGGCGAGGAGCGCCAGCAGCTCGTGCGGGATACGGGCCAGCAGCGTGTCGAGACGCGAGAGCATAGCGATCATGAAGACGATCCTTGGGACAGGGTGGTGATGGCGCCGGCACCGAACAGCGTCGACAGCGCCGTTGCGAGATCGAAACTGTCGTGGGCGCGCGACACCGCCTCTGCGGCGGCGCCCAGCGCAATCCCTTGCGCCAGTTTGGCCACCAGCCGGTCGGTGCCCGGCGGAAGCCGTTGGACGAGAACGTCGAGATGCGGCCGCGTGACCAGTGCCGTCTCGCCCGTCCAGCCGGCGGCCGGCGCCTCGGGCGTGGCGTCATGCGTGTTGGTGGCCCAGACGGAGACGATGGGCCACGGCGAGGCGATGACGGCCATGGCGGGATGCAGGCCAAGCCTGACGGAGCCAAGCGCTTCCGGCGGCAGCTCCGCGAGCCGGCCGATATCGGCAGCGCTGGCATCGGCGCTGTGGAATGCGACATGGTGCGACCATTCCAGCCGGGCGATGTCGGGCAGATAGGGCAGGTCTGCCGCGGGATCGAATCCCTCCAGAAAGTTCGCGAAAGCGGCGCCATACTCGGCGAGGACGGGCGAGTGCGGCGGATGCCGCTCGATGAAGACCAGCGCCATGGCGGTGAAGAATTCATCGCCGACCAGACGCGCCACCACCGGAAACCGTGCCGCCAAGGCGGCGGCCAAGCTGGCCTTCACGTTGTTGCGGTAGACGCCGAATCGTCGCTCGCGCGTCGGCCGGACGTCGTGACGGATGCCGCTGGGCACCGCCAGAGGGGCCTGAAGCACGGCATGGGCAAAGCGGTGCTGCAGGTCCGTGAGACCATTGCCGTCAGGCTGCGCGGGCATCGAGGCCTCCGGCCATCTGCATAATCGATCGGGCCTGGTGGACTTCGGCCTCGAGGTCGGGCCAGGCAGGCACGTCGCTGTCCCATTCGATCAGCGTGGGGCGGACACCCCGGCGCGCGATCACATCCCGAAAGAGCGACCAGACCTCCGGAGCGATGGTCCGGTCGTGCGTATCGACGAACAGGGCGTCGCCGTCGTTCTCCAGCACGGCATGACCGGCGAGGTGGATCTCGCCGACATGCTCATGCGGGAAGCTCTCGAGATAGGCGCGCGGATCGAAGCCGTGATTGGCCGCGGAGACGACGACGTTGTTGATGTCGAGCAGCAGGCCGCAGCCGCTCCGTCGGGCGAGCGCCCGCAGGAAATCCGTCTCCGGCATTTCCTCCCCGTCGAAGAGCAGATAGGTCGAGGGATTCTCGATGAGGATGCGTCTTCCGAGCACCATCTGGGCCTCGTCGACGTGGCGTGCCACCAGCGACAGGGTGGCTTCGGTATATGGCAGGGGCAGCAGGTCGTTCAGGAAAGTTCCCTCATGCGTCGACCAGGCGAGATGCTCCGACACGATGAAAGGCTGATAGCGGTTCACCACCGCCTTCAGGCGGCTGAGATGACCGGGCGCCATGCCGCCGGCCGATCCGATCGACAGGCCGACGCCATGCACCGACAACGGATAGAGCGCGCGTACGCGCTCCAGGAAGTGATGCGGCGGACCGCCGGCTCCCATGTAGTTCTCGGCATGCACCTCGAACCAGCCGACGTCGGGCCGGGCGTCGAGGATGTGTCGCTGGTGTTCGGGCTTCAGCCCGGCACCGGCACGAGGCAGGCGGTCCGCCGTCACGACGCGTCTTCCTTACATTGGGGCGAGCGTGCCCATGCGCTTCTTGCCGTCCTTGAGGGTCACTTCCATCGTGGCGCAGGACCCCTTGGCGACGTACTTCCAGGCCTTGGCGTCGTAGTCGGCCTTTGACTGGCCGGCGCATGAATTGTTGCCGGTCGCGGCACAGTCGTTCTTGCCCGCCATCGAGATGCCGTAGCACCGCTCCTTGTCGGCGTTGGCGGTCTGGGCGTTGGCGCCGGACGACATCAGGGCCGCAGCGGCGACGGCGGCGGCAAGGGCGGCCGTGGTGGTACGATTGATCATGGAAAAGTCCTCCTGGGTCTCGAGCCAATCTCGGCTCGCAGGAGGTCTTTCGGAGACGTGCACGTCGTCGTTACAGGCGCACCGCTTTCTTTTTTCGCCAAAGCGCCTGTAATGTTCTCTCCATCCAACACGAACACGTGAAGAGTGAGCTCGTTGTCCGATCCGGAAGATCTCTCCGCGCTCATGCGGGCAGCCCGGCAGGGGGACGACGAGGCATACCGGCGCCTGTTGCTTCTCGTCGCGTCCTGGCTCCGTGCGGT
The DNA here is from genome assembly GCA_009772935.1 of Rhodospirillaceae bacterium. Lineage (GTDB taxonomy): Bacteria > Pseudomonadota > Alphaproteobacteria > Reyranellales > Reyranellaceae > Reyranella. The sequence continues at coordinate 102,826 of WOUR01000020.1, read as the reverse complement.
GGCGTCGCGCGGGCTGGCGGCGGCGGGTCGGCCGAATGCGGATTGCGAAGACATCGTCCAGGAGACCTTGCTGGCCATGCATCTGAAGCGCGACACCTGGGACGAGACGCAGCCGTTGCAGCCCTGGCTGCGAGCCATCGCGCGTCACAAACTGGTCGACCATCTGCGGCGCCGCGGCTTCACCGATCATGTCGACATCGACGACCATTCCGACATGCTCGCCGCGCCCGCGTCTGCGGAGGAGGGAAGTGCCTTCGATGCACGCCAGATGCTGGCCAGCCTGCCCGAGCGCCAGCGCCGGATCGTGGAAGGAATTTCCATCGAAGGGCAGAGCGCACGAGACGTCGGAGCGAGGATGGGGATGAGCGAGGGCGCCGTTCGGGTCATGCTGCACCGCGCCCTTCGCGCGTTGGCCGATGCCTATCGCAAGGACAGGACATGAAGACCGAACAGCTCGTGGCATCCCTGGTCGCCGACCGGGCCGCGTCGGCGAGGCCGCTCGGACGCTCCGTGGGGCGGGCCCTCCTGGCGGGCGCGCTGGTGTCGCTCGTGGTCTTCGCACTGGAGTTCGGGCCGCGTGTCGATCTCGCGTCGGCCTTTGCGACCTGGCGCTTCGATCTCAAGCTTGTGCTGGTGCTGGCGGCGCTGACGGCCGCCTCCGTCGCGTGCCTTGCGATGGCGCGGCCGGTGGCCACCATGCAGTGGCGGTGGGCCGTGTTGCCGGTTCTCCTCATCGCGGCGGCGGCGCTGGGGACCGAGCTCGTCGTGCTCCCTGCCGGAACCTGGGAGGCGCGGCTGGTTGGCAGCAATGCACTGGTGTGCCTGACGGCCATCCCGCTGTTTGCGCTCGCGCCTCTGGCGGCTCTGCTGCTGGCCTTGCGCCGCGCGGCGCCGGCCTTTCCCGCCCTTGCCGGCGCAGCCTGCGGCGCACTGGCGGCCGCGGCCGCTGCGGTCATCTATGCTTTCCATTGCTTCGACGACTCGCCGCTTTTCGTCCTCACCTGGTATCCGCTGGCGGCGATCCCGGTCGTTCTCGTGGGCGCTGCCGTCGGGCGCCGTCTGTTGAGCTGGTAGCGGACGGTTCGCCCGCTCCGCGCAGGGCTTCGAAAAGACGCCGCGCCGGCTTTGGGAGCCGCCGAGAGTCGCGCACATAAAGGGCGAGCTCGCGCATCGACCAGGCCTCCGTGAGGCGCAACATGGCGAGCGGCAGGGCGCGACGGTGGCGCAGGGCGGTCGCCTCCGGAACGATTCCGACGCCGACGCCCGCCGCCACCATGGTGCAAACGGTGTCGAGGCTGTTGACCCGCACGCGCAGCCGCAGCGCACGGCCGAGGCGGGCGGCCTGCATGGCGAGGTGGTCGTTGAGCGCGGTTCCGCGCGGCAGGCCCACGAAATCGAGATCGAGCAGTTCGGCAAAGCCGGTCTGTCGCTTGCCCGCGAGCCGATGGCCAGCCGGCACTGCCAGCACCAGCCGGTCGATCCGGAAGGGATGGCTTTCCAATCCCGGTACCAGCGCGGCCTGCGATCCGATGCCGATATCGGCGTCGCCGGCGGCAATTGCGGCGCCGATCGCCGGACTCTCGCGATCCTCGAGATCGATGTCGATCGCCGGGTTGGCGGCGAGGAAGGCCGCCAGCAGTGACGGCAGATGCTCCGAGAGAGCGGAGGTGTTGGCCAGGATCCGGACGCCGCCTTTCAGGCCGCGAGAATAGGCCCCGAGATCGCCGCGCATGGTCTCGATCTGCTGCAGCACGATGCGGGCATGATCGAGCAGGCTGCGCCCGGCATCGGTCGGTTCGACGCCCCGCCGGCCGCGCTTCAGCAGGGGAACGCCGAGCAGCTCCTCCATGCCGCGGATGCGCGCGCTGGCCGACGCAAGGGCCAGGTGCGCCCGTTCGGCGCCGCGTGTGATGCTGCCGGCTTGCGCAACATGCAGGAAGAGCCGCAGGTCGGTGAAGTCGAAGCGCAAGGGGCAACTCCATCAGCCTTCGTTTGGTCCAAAGGCATACTCCGTATTCTTCGCATTGCGAAGGTCCTGGCGGCCGGCGAGGTTGGGCCATGGAGCTGTCGATCCTGGCTATCGTCCTCGCGGTCTTCGCCCTGGCCGGCTTCGCCAAGGGGGTCATCGGGCTGGGGCTTCCCACCATCTCAATGGGCCTGCTGGCCGTGATCCTGACGCCCGTGGAGTCGGCGGCGCTGCTGATCCTGCCGTCGCTGGTCACCAACGCTTGGCAGATGCTGGACGGCCCTCATCTCAAGGGCCTCCTGCGACGGCTCTGGGCCCTCAACGTCGGCGTTTGTCTCGGGACGTGGGCGGGCGCGGTCTTCCTGACGGGGCTCGGCGGGCCGTACGGCGCCTCGGCGCTGGGCATCGCGCTCATGGTCTATGCCGTCTCCGGACTGGCTGCGCTTAGGCCAGCCGTCCCCGCGTCCGCCGAACGCTGGGTGGGTCCGTTGGCCGGGGCGATCACGGGCGCGATCACGGCCGCCACGGGAGTCTTCGTGATTCCTGCGGTGCCCTATCTCCAGGCGATCGGCCTCACCAAGGACGAACTGGTGCAGGCGCTGGGTCTGTCATTCACCGTGTCAACCCTGGCGCTGGCGGCGACCTTGGCGGGCAGTACGGGGCTCGGCCCCGGGTTGGCCTGGCCGTCCGCGGCAGGCGTCGTGGTGGCGCTGGCGGGCATGCGGCTTGGGCAGGCAGTGCGGGCGGGGCTGGCGCCCGCGACATTCCGGTTGTGGTTCTTCTCGGGCCTTCTGGCATTGGGCGCCTATCTCGCAGCGCGCGGTCTGATCTGAGCCGTCGATGGACGATTGCGGAGGTCGGGTCTAGCTTCAGGAACCGATTCATTCCCGGAGCGTTTCCATGGCCGTGCACGCCCTCAAGTCTTCAAAGGTTGCCAACCTTCGGTCCAACGTCTCACCGGAGGAATGGCAGGCGCGCGTCGACCTCGCGGCCTGCTACCGGTTGATCGACCTGTATGGCATGTCCGACCTGATCGCGAACCACATCTCGGTGCGCGTGCCGGGCGAGCATAACGCCTTCCTGATCAACGCCTACGGCCTCCTCTACGAAGAAATCACCGCCTCGAGCCTCCTGAAGATCGATCATGAGGGCAACATCCTCGCAAAGCCGGAGTTCAACGGTGGGCTGGAGTATGGTGTCAACCGTGCCGGATTCGTGATCCACAGCGCCATTCACATGGCCAAGCCTGAGGTGGCCTGCGTGATCCACACCCACACGTGGCCGGGCATGGCGGTCTCCACCATGGAATGCGGCCTGCTGCCGAATACGCAGACCTCGATGCGCTTCGCCAGGATCAGCTATCACGATTTCGACGGCGTGGTCCTCGACCTCGCCGCGCGTGAGGCGCTGGTGAAGAGCCTGGGCGACAACAACGCGATGATCCTGCGCAACCACGGTCTGCTGACGACCGGAGCGACGATCCCTGAGGCGTTCAACGCCATGCATCGGCTGGAGCTGAGCTGCAAGACGCAGATCGCGGCCATGTCGTGCAACACCAAGCTGATCGACGTCCCGGCCGATGTGGTCGAGGCAACCTACATGAATTACCAGCCGAAGACCCGGCGGCCGTTCGGCCTGCTGGACTGGCCGGCACTCCTGCGGAAGCTCGACCGGATCGATCCGGGCTTCCGCGACTGATTGGAAACACCGCACAGCTCCCTGCGCGCGTTCGCCGCCGTCGCCAGTGGATACTGGACGGCGCCGGGGTACCGCGCCGTCGCGTGGATGCTCACCGGCGGCCTCGTGCTGCTCGGCGTCGCAAATGTCGGCATCGCGCTGTGGCTGAACATCTGGAACAGGGACTTCTTCAACGCGCTCGACAAGCGTGACGTCGTCGAACTCATGCGGCTGCTCTGGATACTGGCGGCCATCGTTGCCTCCGCGGGCGTCGCGGTGGCGATCCAGCTCCATGTCAAGCGACGGCTGCAGATCAACTGGCGCTCCTGGCTGTCGCACGTCACGGTGCTGCGCTGGCTGAACGCCGGCCGCCAGTACCAGCTCGGCATGCTGGCCGACGAAGTCGACAATCCCGACGGGCGTATCGCCGAGGACATCCGCGTCTCGACCGAACTCGCTGTCGAGTTCGCGCAGAGTATCCTTCAGTGCGTGCTGCAGCTGGTCACGTTTCTAAGCGTGCTGTGGGTCCTGTCCGGCACGATGCCGATCAGGCTGTTCGGTCGGGAGTTCGATCTGCCGGGCTACATGGTGTGGGCGGCCGTGGCCTATGCCCTGGTCGGCTCGCTGTTCACCTATTTCCTGGGCCGCGGCCTGATCCATGCCGGCAACATCCGCCAAGGCCGAGAGGCGGACTTCCGGTCCGGCCTGACGCGGGCGCGGGAGCATGCCGAGGGCATCGCCCTTATGCGCGGCGAGGAGGACGAGCGCGAACGCTTGCGTAGCTCGCTCTTAGACCTGCGTTCTGCCTGGAATGTCCAGACGCGCGGCCAGGGAAGCCTCTCCTTGCTCACCAGCTCGCTGGCCTATCTCGCACCCATCGTACCCCTGATCGTCGCCCTGCCGCGCTATCTCGGCGGTGAGATAGCGCTGGGCGGCCTGATGCAGACGGCGCAGGCCTTCTCCAGCGTGCAGTGGGCGTTGTCGTGGCTGATCGACAATTTCCCGAAGTTCGCCGAGTGGCGCGCCTCGACCGATCGCGTGGTGCACCTGCACGTGGCACTGACCGACCTCGAGGACAGCAGCGAGGCGCCCGACGAGGCACGCATCGTCGTGCATCCGGCGGGCGAGTCCGACAAGCTGGTCATGCGCGATCTGGGCGTGGCCCGCCCGAGCGGCGAGATGCTGGTAGCGGAAGCCGAGGTCGAGATCGAGCGCGCCGAGCGGGTACTGATCCGCGGAAAATCCGGCAGCGGCAAGAGCACGATCATGCGCGCCGTGGCCGGCGTTTGGCCGTGGGGCCGCGGCGCCATCCATCTGCCCACCGGCAGCATCACCTTCATGCCGCAGAAGCCCTATTTCCCGCTGGGCACCCTGCGCGACGCGATGCTCTATCCGGCCGAACCGGAGGAGGGCATAAGTGACGAGGTGTTGCAGGACATGCTGCACAAGGTCGGCCTTGATCACCTCCGCGACCGACTCGACGAAACCGAGCGCTGGGACCACATCCTGTCCGGCGGCGAGCAGCAGCGCGTGGCGTTTGCCCGTGTGCTGGTCCACAAGCCCGCCTGGATCTTCATGGACGAGGCGACGTCGGCACTCGACGAGGCCGGCCAGGAGAACGTCATGAAGCTCCTGATCGAGGAGTTGCCGGAAACCTCGGTCGTCAGCATCGGCCACCGGCCGGGGCTCGAGGTCTTCCATACGCGCGAGCTGACCCTGGAACCCGGGCCCGACGGCACCCGGCTCCGGGCCGACGCAAGCCAGCGGTCGCTGGGCGACCTCTACCGCAAGGTGGCGGCGGCCAGCCGGTCGGCGCCGCGCGACCCCGGGTTCTGGACGAAAGTCCGGGCCAATCTGCTGGGCCGCTGAACCGCCGCCTTTTGTGAGGCCCGCGGCGGCGTGATATTTCCCGCGGGCAGATGCTCCGCTGGGTCTCACATCACGTCGGGTTGGCGAAGCCCTATCGCTTCGAGCGGACGATCGCGATCCTTGTGTCGCTTTTGCTGGCGGTGGTGGCGGGTGCTGTGGTGTGGCGTTACCGGCTGGCGGCGGAGCTGGTGCCGGGCTCGCCGCGCAGCTGGTATTTCGCCTATGTCGCGATCCTGCTCGGGCTTGGCATCGTCTGCACGCGCTGGCCGCGCATCACGATGGTGGCGCTGTCGCTCGCGGCGATCGAATTGGGCCTGGGCCTCGGATCGGTCGCCCTGACCCGTCACGATCTGGCGAAGAGTGACCTGCTGCCGTCCGACCGGCCGCGTGAGGTGATCAGGACCTGGCATCCCCTCCTGCAGGCCGCCAACGTGCCGACCTCGGCAGGAGCCTCCGGAAGATACCATGTCGATTCGCAGGGACTTCGCGGACGGGAACGCTCGGCCGGGGAGCTGCGCGACAAGACGGTCGTTGCCGTGTTCGGCGGCTCGACGACTGAGGATCTGGCCGTTCGCGACGGCGAGACCTGGCCCGAACGGCTGGAGACTCAGTTGGGTGGCGAGCGGTTCGCGGTGCTGAACCATGGCGTTACGTCCAACAGCACGGTCCAGATCGTTATCCGGACGGCGTTCTATCAGCCGGCCTATGGCGTCCAGCCCGATTGTGCCGTCTATCTCGTCGGAGGAGGGGACGTCACCAGCGCGCATATCCGCGACCTCGACCCGGGCTTTGCTGACTACCAGACGCCACTGCTGATCGATGCCCTTGAAGTGCGGCGCGTGGAACGGCTGCTTCCACCGGCCTCGCCTCTGCTGCGTCTTCTCGGCAGGCTGGCGGCCTTCGCCTTCGACACCGCCCGCCCGCCTCGGCCGGACGGGCAGGTAAGCGGCGATCACGATCCCGTCCTCGAGGCGATCTTCGCGCGCAATGTCAGGACGATCTCGGCCATCAACCGTCAGCGCGGCATCGCGTCCGTCTGGATCGGCGAGGTGTTCGATCACGCCTCGCTCGAAGCGGCGAACTGGCGCGGCAGCCTGTGGGCGCCCTTCGTCAGGCTCGGCGATCTGCGGGCGCTGCTCGCGCGGTTGACGGCGATCCTGCGGCGCGAAGCCGCTTCGCTAGGGGACACCTACATCCCCGTCGACGAGACGCAGTTCGAGGCCACGGACTTCTGGGATGGCGAGCACTTCTCGCCGACCGGCTCTGCCAGGTTCGCCGCGATGATCGCGCCTCGCGTTGCGGAGGCCTGCCGCAAGCGGGAGCGTCGCTAGAGAACCTCGTGGAAGCCGATCGCGACACGGTCCGGCGCGCGGGTGGCGACGCCGACGAAGGTCGCGCGCTCCAGCCACTTGAGGGTCGGCTCCGATGTCTCGAAGCGCGGCGCCGTGCGGAAGTGGTAGCTGCCGGGCGGCAGCAGCTCGCCCCTGGCCATGCGTTCCAGGATCTCGGGGCTCGCGATCCTCAGCCCCTCGTTCTGGACGTAGATCAGGGCGCCGCCGCCGCTGCGGATCGTGTAGCGCGCCACAACCTCGATCGTGCCGTCCGGCCGCACGATCTGCCAGTCCGCGCCGCCCGGCAGGATCTCACCCTCCAGCCGGGGGCCGCGCACCTCCCCGCCCAGGATGTCGATGATGCGGCGATGGCCGCGCGCGGTCTGGCCGAGATCCTGGATCGGCCCGACCTGCGCCTTGATGGAGAAGGCGAAGCGCAGGGCAGGTGCGGTCCGGATGAAGGTGTCCACGTCCATGTCAGGCCTTCTGCTTGCCGAGCAGGTGATCGGAGATGATGCGCTGCTGGATTTCCGAGGTGCCTTCGAAGATCTTGGTGAGGCGTGCGTCGCGCCAGTAGCGTTCCACGGCATGGAGCGTTGTGTAGCCCGCGCCGCCAAACACCTGCAGCGCCTCGGAGGTCACCCTCTCGGCCATTTCGGAGGCATGAAACTTCACCATCGCGGCTTCCTTGTCGCAGCGGCGCTTTTGGTCGATCTCGTCGCAGACGAAATACATGAGCTGACGCGAGGCCTCGATCTCGGTCGCCATGCGAGCCAGGCGGAAGCGCGTGTTCTGGAAATCGCCGATCGCCTGGCCGAACTGGCGGCGCTCCTGCGCATAGGCGGTGGCATCCTCCAGCGCGCCGCGGGCAAGGCCGATGGCGCGGGCGGCCGTGTGGGCACGGGCGCGCTCCAGTCCCGCCGAGATGTAGTAGAAGGCGCGGCCTTCCTCGCCGATCAACGCCGAGCCGGGCAGCCGGCATTCGTCGAAGGCCAGCTCCCAGGTCTTCCAGCCGAAGTAGCCGATCTTGGGAATGGGCGCGCCCTTCACGCCCGGCGGCAGCGTGCCGCGGGGCTTTTCGATCAGGAAGGAGGAGAGGCCGACATGCTTGCGCTTGGGATCGGGCGCGTCGGAGGTGCGGGCCACCAGCATGATGTAGTCCGCGCCGTCCGCAAAGGTGCACCAGTACTTATTGCCGGTGACCACCCAGTCGTCGCCGTCCCGGCGCGCCCGGCAGGCGATGCTGCCGAGGTCGGAGCCGACATTGGGCTCCGACATCGCGGCGGCGCCCAGAAACTCGCCGCGGGCGGCGCGGGGCAGGAAGACGGCCCGCTGTTCCTCGGTCATGCCGCGTCCGGCGCTGAGACCATTGCCGCGGGCGATGATCGAGGCCACGCTCATCCAGCCGCGCGCCAACTCCTCGGTGATCAGGCAATATTCGAAGACGCCGAGGCCCAGGCCGCCATACTGCTCGGGGATGACGATGCCGAAATAGCCCATATCGGCCAGCTTCTGGATCAGCTCGGGCGGGATGTCGCCCTTCTCGGGATCGAGCTTGTTCGCGACCGGCAGCACTTCCTTCATGACGAAGGCGCGCGCCGTCTCCTGGATCATGCGGCGCTCGTCGGTCATGTAACCCATGGTCTTTTCCCCGTTTCTTGCATCAGCATAGTATCGGACTCGAAGGAGATCACAGTGCGCAGAATCCTGCTCGGCGCTACGGCGCTTTTTCTCTATGCGGCATCGGCCGTTTTTCCAGCGGCGGCACAGGATTGGCCGACCCGGCCCATCACGATCGTCATGGGCTTCCCCCCGGGTTCCGGCACCGACGTGGTCGCCCGGATCCTGCAGCCCCTGCTCGACAAGGCGCTCGGCCAGCGCATCGTGATCGATTACAAGGCAGGTGCCGGCGGCAACGTGGCGTCCGACTTCGTCGCCAAAGCCAAGCCCGACGGCTACACCTTCCTGCTGGGGACGGCCGGTACGCACGGCATCAATGCGGCGCTTTACAGCAAGCTGCCGTTCGAGGTCGAGAAGGACTTCACGCCGATCTCGACCCTGGTCGACGTTTCGAACGTGCTGGCGATCAATCCCAAGGCGATCGATGCGAAGGACGTGAAGGACTTCATCGCCAAGGTGAAGGCTGCACCCGGCAAGTACAACTATGCGTCGACCGGCAACGGTGCCGGCACGCACTTGGCCTTTGCCGAGTTCGCGGCCAAGGCCGGTCTCGACATGGTTCACGTGCCGTACAAGGGCTCTCCCGATGCCATCCAGTCGGTGCTGAACGGCGACACGTGCTGCATCTTCGCCCAGGTGCAGATCGCAATGCCGCAGGCGGCGGCGGGCAGGATGAGGCTGCTCGGCGTCTCGACCAAGAAGCGCGTGCCGGCCATTCCCGACGTGCCGACGATCGACGAGGCGGGACTGCCGGGCTTCGAGAGCTACACCTGGTTCGGCCTGTTCGGGCCGAAGGGGCTTGATCCGGCCATCGCACGGAAGATGAACCTGGCGATCAAGGCGGCGCTCGCCGATCCCGAAGTGCAGAAGAAGCTGGTCGAGCTCGGCAACACGCCCCGCTATGAGACGATCGAGCAGTTCCAGGCGACAGTCACACGCGATCGCGCCAAGTGGGCCGAGGTGGTGAAAGCGGTCGGCGCCAAGATCGAATGATCGCAGCGGTCAGAAGGAGTCTTTCGATGAAGAAGATGTTTGCGGCGATGGCGCTCGGCGCGGCCCTGATCCTCCCGGCGGGCCACGCTATGGCCGGCAAGGACCTCGATGCCGTCAGGGCGCGGGGCCAGCTCGTCTGCGGCGTGGCGGTGGGCGGCATCGCCGGCTTCATGGTGGTCGACAACCAGGGCAAGTGGACCGGCATGAATGTCGACATCTGCCGCGCCGTCTCCGCCGCTCTGTTCGGCGAGTCCGAGAAGGTGAAGTACGTGCCGCTTTCGGGCCAGCAGCGCTTCACGGCGCTGCAGGCGGGCGAAGTCGACATGCTGTCGAACAACTCGACCTGGACGCTTACTCGGGATACCGCGCTCGGGCTCGATTTCGTGGGCATCACCTACTATGACGGCCAAGGCTTCATGGTGCCGAAGAAGCTCGGCGTGAAAAGCGCCAAGGAGCTGAACGGCGCCTCGATCTGCGTGCTGACCGGTAGCACTTCCGAACTCAACATCGCCGACTATTTCCGCGCCAACAAGATGACCTTCAAGCCGGTTCTGTTCGAGGATCCCGACCAGAGCCGCAGCGCGTTTTTCAACGGCCGCTGCGACGCCTACTCAGGCGACCAGGCACGGCTGTATGCGACACGCATCGCCAATGCGCCCAATCCCGACGACTACGTCGTCCTGCCCGAGGTCATATCGAAGGAGCCGCTGGGGCCGGTCGTGCGCCACGGTGACAACCAGTTCGAGGACATCGTGCGCTGGACCCAGTATGCGATGATCGAGGCCGAGGAGCACGGCATCTCCTCGAAGAACGTCGACGAGATGCTGAAAAGCGCATCCTCGGCGTCACGCCGGGCATGGGCAAGGCGCTCGGGGTCGACGAGAAGTGGGTCTACAGCATCGTCAAGCAGGTCGGTAACTACGGCGAGGTCTTCGACCGCAACGTCGGCGCGGGTTCGCTTCTCAAGATCCCACGCGGCCAGAATGCGCTATGGACCCAGGGCGGCCTCCAATACGCCCCGCCGATCCGGTGAACAGCATCACCTCCGCCCGAGGAGCGGCCGCAGGCCGCGTCTCGAAGGATGAGCAACAGGCGGGGTGTGCGTGCCCCCCCCCTTCGAGACGCTCATTGCGCTCGCTCCTCAGGGGGAGGACGTTGGTGGGGCGTCGATAAGATCCTTGCGTCAGCGCGGCTTCACCGGCTGGCGCAGGATGGTCTTGAGCTTGGCCAGCGCGGTCTTGCGCGGGTCACTCAGGTAGATCTCATGATGAGGACCAGCGAAGGTCAGGCCCTGTGCGGGCATGATCTCATTGTGCAGGTGGGCAAGTGCCGGCCCCTCTTCGTCATAGCTGCCGACATGCAGGGTCTGCAGCGAGCGGCCTTCGGCGAGCGGTTCGAGCCTCAGGCTTGATGGGGCGTCGCCGAGCTTCCGTCTCGTTTTCGCGACAGCGGCTTCGAAGAGCGGCGGCGCGATGAAGTCGGGCGCCATGATCATCATGGTCCAGCGCCAGCGGTCCTTGCGCCTGGCCGCGAAATCCGTCGGATCGTCGGCCCACCACAGGCCTTCCAGTGGTGGCACTACATAGTCCCTGCCAATGTCCTTGGCCGCGAACTTCAGCGCGTAGCTCACCGGATAGAGCCATTCGATGGCCTGCCGGTAGGCCGACGATGTATTGGGATTGCCTTTGCCATCGATCTTCACGAAGCCGAGCGCCGGCACGTCGATCTCGACGAACCGGCCAGCCGGCGCCGTGTAGAGATTTGCGAGCGACTTCTTGAAGTCGATCTTGATCAAGCGGCCGCATCCTCGCGGATCATCGCCGCGCCCTTCTCGCCGATCATGATGGTAGGCGCGTTGGTGTTGCCGGTCGTCAGCGTCGGCATCACCGAGGCATCGATCACCCGCAGCCCCTGGATGCCGTTCACGCGCAGGCGCGAGTCGACGACGGCGCGCGGGTCCTCGCCCATCTTGCAGGTGCCGACTGGGTGATAGAGCGTGTTACCGGCGCGGCGGGCATAGGCCAGCAGGTCTGCATCGGTCTGCACATCAGGCCCGGGCTGTATCTCGCCTTCACTGTGCTGGGAGAGCGCCGCGGCCGCGAAGATGCGACGGGTGTGCCGAAATCCGCCCAGCAGCGCCAGCTCGTCGGTGTGCGTGGTGAGATAGTTCGGCCTGATGTGCGGCCGGGCGAAGGGATCGGGCGAAGCCGCCATGATGGTGCCGCGGCTGTCGGGCTTCACGACGCAGACGACGCAGCTCATGCCGGGCTGCTCGTCGAGCTGCCCGAACTTCAGGGGATGCGAGCTGCCGGGCGTGAACAGCAGCTGCAGGTCGGGCGAGGCCAGGCCCTCGCGGCTGTCGCAGAAGACCTGCGCCGTCGTCACGCCGAAGGTGAGCGCGCCGCGGCCGGTGAAGGCGAAGCGCAGGATCTCCGGTAGCACGCGCGGGAAGCGCGAGACCTCGTTGACCGTTTCGAGACCCTTCACACGATGCACGACGCGAACGACATAATGGTCGATCAGGTTGGCGCCGACGCTGGGCAGGTCGTGCACGACCGGAATACCGAGCGACTGCAGGTGCGCCGCGGGCCCGATGCCGGAAATCTGCAGGATGTGCGGTGAGTTGACGGCGCCGCCGGAGACGATGACCTCGCGCCCGGCCCGCACTTCGGTGAACTTGCCACCACGCTGGAAGGTGACGCCGACGCAGCGCTTGCCCTCGAACACCAGCTTGCCGCCCTGGGCGTTCGTCTCGACCCGCAGGTTGGGGCGGCGGCGCGCCTCGCGGAGATAAGTCTGGGCTGTCGAGCCGCGCCAGCGGCCGCGACGTGTCATCTGCGAATAGCCGACGCCGTGTCGCGTCTTGCCGTTGAGGTCGGGATTGAACGGGAAGCCGGCCTGCTGGGCGCCTTCGACGAAGCGATGGGTGAGGGGCAGGATGGTGCGGTAGTCCTCGACCTTGAGGGGGCCGTCCTGGCCGCGCACTTCCTTGTCGCCGCCCTGCACGTATTGCTCGGACTTCATGAAGTAGGGCAGCACGTCGTCGTAGCTCCAGCCGCGGCAGCCCATCTGCGCCCAATTGTCGAAGTCGGCTGGCGCACCGCGCACATAGAGCATGCCGTTGATCGAACTCGAGCCGCCCAGAGTGCGGCCGCGCGGCCACTCGATGCGGCGATCGCCCGAACCCTTTTCCGGCTCGGTCGTGTAGTTCCAGTTCACCAGCGGATTGCGGATCAGCGAGCGGATGCCGGCCGGGATATGGATCATCGGGTGCCAGTCGCTGGGGCCGGCCTCCAGGAGGATCACCGACGCGCCGGTCTCGCTGAGGCGCGCAGCGACCGTGCAGCCGGCCGATCCCGCGCCGACGACGACATAGTCCGCCTGCATGTTTCGTTCCCCCTCAGAGCGTGCCGGATCTTCTGTCGCGCGGCACGAAATAGTCGGTCGGCGCGAGCTCCGGATCTTCCTGAGCGTACATGTTCTGGACGTGCGTCTCGACATCTTCGCGGAACAGCGCGTGCGAAATCGACTGCACGAGGCGCGTCGAGCCGACGAACAGGCCGGGAATGTCCCCGGCGAGCGCGCCGTGGCTCAGGATGCTGCCCCAGTTGAACAGGTGGATGTCGCCCATGTGCGGCGTGCGACCCGGCACCTTCTCGATCAGCTCGAAACCCGGACCGAGATAGGGATAGCGCGCGGCCTCGGCGTTGGCGCTGGCATCCGCCGGCGTGCGGCGGTCGCCCCAAAGGGTCGCATTGGCGGCGAACGCTCCCAGTTCCGGGCGCCGCACAAGATCGACATCAAAGCCGGTGCCGAGCAGGACCGCATCGAAGTGCTCCGTGGCCTTGGTCGTCTTCACGGTGACGCCGTCCGCGTCGACGATCATGTCGAGCCACGGTTCGGCGAAGCGGAAGGCGAAGCCCGGCAGCTTCTGCGCCCGCAGCACCGATTCGTGGGGCGGCGGGGAGCCGGCCGCCAGCATGTAAGTGTAGATCTTCCAGCGCCAGTCGTCGTCCAGCATGCCCTGGCCACGCTGGAAGCCGGGGAAGGAGACGCCCTTCGACTTGTTGACCTGGGGCAGGTGCGACCGCCGCGCGTAGCAGATCGCCTCGCGTGCGCCGGCTTCCAGCGCCGTGCACGCATTGTCGATCGCCGTCGCCAGCACGCCCAGGATGCCGAGACGCTTGCCCTTGAGTTTGGTGAAGTCGATCTCTTCCAGCGTGTGATAGACGCGGCCAGCGCGGGCGGGATCCTCGGGGTCGAACGACGGGAAGGATGGCCAGCGGAAGCCGCCCGATCCGTCGCGGCCGTTGGCCAGCACCAGCTTGCGAACCAGAAGCGTCTCGCCAGTCGACAGGCTCGCCTGCAGGAAATCACCGGCGGGCTCGACCGCGAGCAGCGACACCCCGTTCTCGACCTTCAGGTCGACGACCTTTCGCACCCACAGGAGATAGGAGAGCCAGTCGAGGCGCGGGATCTTGTAGAGCTTCTCCCAGCCCTCCGCGCCGTGTTGCGCCTCGTACCAGGCGCGAAAGGTGAGGGACGGCACGCCGAGGTCGGGGCCGGTGAGGTGCTTGGGCGAGCGCAGGATCGGCATGCGCGCCGTGGTGTTCCACGGCCCTTCATGGCCGTGGCTGTTGCGCTCGATCACACGGATATTGCGGATGCCTTCGCGCAGCAGGCCCCAGCCCGCGGTCTGACCGCACATGCCGGCGCCGACGATCAGAACGTCGAGCACGGGGCGACCGTCGGGCCCGGTCTTAGCCGGCACCCAATTGGCCGGAGGATAGTTCAACCGCGCCAGGTCGTGGCGCGCGACCGTCTCGAGTTCGTCCAGGCCCGCCGAATGACGCTCGACAATTCCATCCATGCCGTGCTTCCGACCCTCCATGTATTTTCTTAGCAGGGCCGCCCCGGTGATTGAACTGCATGCCTCTGCGGCCTGTCGTATCACGGGGAGGAACTGGACGGCCGCCGGAGGCCATCTCCGGATGCCACGGGCGCTTCTGCCCCGGTACTATGCGGGAAGTCGCCGATCCGGACGGCCGGGCAAGGCCGTGCCGGAACAGGGAACGTCAAAGGGAGAGTATGGAATGCGCGGACGTCAGGTTCTGTTGGAGACGCTGATCAATCACGGGGTCGACCGTATCTTCGGCAATCCCGGCACGACCGAGAGTCCGCTGCTCGATTCGCTGCCCGACTATCCGCAGCTTGAATACATCGTCCATCTTCACGAGGGCGTCGCGACCGGTGCGGCCAATTTCTACGCCCAGGCCAGTGGCAAGACCGCCTTCGTGAACCTCCACGTGGCGCCGGGCCTCGGCAATGCGATCGGCGCGATCTACAGCGCGCTGAAGAACAGTTCGCCGATGGTGGTGACGGCGGGCCAGCAGGATACGCGCATGCGCCTGCGCGATCCGATCCTGGGCCACGACCTGGCGGCCATCGCCGCGCCCGTGACGAAGTGGAGCGTCCAGGTCGAGCGCGCCGACGAGCTGGGGCCGATCCTCCAGCGCGCTTTCAAGATCGCCAACGAGGCGCCGGCCGGCCCGGTGTTCGTGGCGCTGCCCATCGACGTGATGGAGCAGGAGACCTCCATACCGGCCGGCCGGCCCGGCCATTCCTACACCGCGACCCGTCCCGACCCGGCGGGCATCGCCGCCATGGCGAAGCTGCTGGCCGGGGCCAAGAGCCCGGCCATCGTGGCCGGTGACGACATTGCGCGGGCCGGTGCGGACAAGATTCTGGTCAAGCTGGTCGAAAAGCTCGGTGCCTCGGTGTGGTTCGAGGGTCTGCGCGGGCAGAACTCCTTCCCGACCGATCATCCGGCCTATTGCGGCACGCTGGCCTTCGATGCGGCCGGTTTGGCCAAGCAGCTCACGGGCAACGACCTCGTGCTGATGGTCGGCGGGCCATTCTTCGAGGAAGTCTGGTATGCGGCGGGCTCGCCCTTCGCGGCCGGCACCAAGGTGCTGCAGATCGAGGCGGGCGCCTCGCGGCTCGCCTACAATTTCGCGCTCGATGCCGGCGTGGTCGCGGATGCCGGTGCGGCGCTTGAGGCACTCGATGCGGCGCTGACCGGCGTCGATGCGGCGGCGGCTTCCAAGCGCAACGAGGCGATGAAGGCGCGCAAGGCGGATGACGATGCCGCCCAGAAGGCGCGTGTCGAGAAGGCCTGGTCGCGCGCGCCGACGTCGATGGCGCGTGCCATGGCGGAGATCCGCGCGGGCTCACCCCAGGACGTCGTCGTGGTCGACGAGACGATCACGGCCAATCTCGATCTCTTCAAGACCTTCACCTTCAAGGGGCCGGGCGACTATTACAGCGGTCGCGGCGGCGGCATCGGCCAAGGCCTTGCGGGCGCCATCGGCGTGGCGGTCGCGCAGGCCAAGCGGCCGATTCTCTGCGTGTCGGGCGACGGCTCGTCGATGTACTCGATCCAGGCGCTGTGGACGGCGGCGCATCACGACCTGCCGATCTTGTTCGTCATCCTGGCGAACCGCGAGTACCGCGTGCTCAAGCACAATATCGATGCCTATCGCGCACGCTTCGACGTGAAGTCGAACAAGCCCTATATGCACATGGACTTGACGGGCCCGACCATGGGCTTCGTCGATCTGGCCAAGGGCATGGGCGTCGCCGGCACCTATGTCTCGAAGGCTGACGACATCAAGGCTGCCATCGAGGCCGCCTTCAAGTCCGGCAAGCCGCATCTCGTCGAGATCGAGATCGAGGGAAAAAGATAGAGCGCTTGGGCGCGCCACTCGATGGCGCGCCCTCAGCAGCTCACTTCTGAAACGCGCGGACCTTGGCCTGGTGCGCACGGGCGGCGCCCGTCAGCATCGGCAGGTCGTTGCCGGACAGCAGGAACTTCATGCCCTTGTCGGTGTAGAGCTTGAGCAACTCCTCGGTATAGGCGCCGCCCATGCCCGGCCACTTGCCGTGCTTGCGGCAGGCGGCGACGACCTTGTCGACGGCGGCCTGGACCTTGGGATTGCCGGTGTCGCCGGGGATGCCCATTTCCATCGAGAGATCGCTGGAGCCGACGAGCAGGCAGTCGATGCCCGGGACCGCCGCGATCGCCTCGGCATTCTCGACCGCCTTGGGCGTCTCGATCATCACCACGATCAGCGTGTTCTCGTCAGACTTCGTCGTCATCTCGCCGAGTGGCATCGGTTCGTAGTCGAATTGCGCCTGGCCGCCGCCCACGGAACGATGGCCGCGCGGCGGGTAGCGCAGCTTGTCGGCGATCTCCTTCGCCTCCTCCGGCGTATCGACATGCGGGACGACGATTCCCAGCGCGCCGCCGTCGAGCACCCGCGTCGCCATTGTGAGTTCGCCGTACGGCACGCGGACGATCGGGGCGATGCCCGAGTCCTGCGCGGCGATGGCGATCTCGCAGGCCGTCTCGATCGACATGGATCCGTGTTCGAGGTCGATGAACAGCCAGTCGAAGCCCGCCGCCTTCATGACCTTCACGATGTCGACATTGCGGACCAGCCGGATGCCGATGCCGATCGACAGCTCGTTCTTCTTCAGACGCGCCTTGGCGGCATTGACTGCAAACGCCATTCTCTCCTCCATTGCTTCGTTCTTGCCCGGTGGAGGCTATTCGTCATGACCTTCAAAGTCGAACGGATCGACCATGTCGTGCTGCGTGTGCGCGATCTGGCCGGTATGGTGCGTTTCTACGAACAGGCGCTGGGGTTCCGCGAGGAGCGGCGCATCGAGCGGCTGAACCTCGTTCAGATGCGCGCCGGGGCCTCGATGCTCGATCTCGTGCGCAGCGACACGCAGGGCCCTGTCGTTCCGAACATGGATCACCTCTGCTTTCGCATCGAGCCCTTCGATCGTGACGCCATCGTCACCCAGCTCGCCCCGTTCGAGATATCGGTCGGCGAAACGGTCGAGCGCTACGGCGCCGAAGGCACCGGACCCTCGGTCTATTTCCATGATCCGGAAGGGAACCAGATAGAACTCAAAGGTCCGGCGCTTTAAGGCTTGGCCAACTCACATGATGTGATAGCCTGCCGGACAACGGGGAAGAACAAACACGCCAACGAGCGTGACTCTGGGAGGATGAAATGAGAAATCGCCTGGCAATCATTGCCGGCGGCCTGGCGGCCGCCGTCGTCATATCCGCACCTGCCTTTGCGCAGAAGCAGGGCGGGACACTTCGTGTGTCGCACCGTGACAATCCGCCGAGTGCCTCGATCCACGAGGAAGCGACGATTTCAGTGAACATGCCGTTCATGTCCGTCTTCAACAACCTCGTGTTCTTCGACCCGAAGGAGAAGATCAATAGTCCCGACAAGATTGTGCCCGAGCTCGCCGAGAGCTGGTCGTGGAACGACAACAAGACGAAGCTTACCTTCAAGCTGCGCAACGGCGTGAAGTGGCATGACGGCAAGCCGTTCTCGTCCAAGGACGTGAAGTGCACATGGGACGCCCTGCGCGGCGGTGACGACAAGCAAGAGATGATTCGCAAGAACCCGCGGAAGGTGTGGTACAAGAACCTGAAGGAGGTCACGACCAACGGCGACAACGAGGTGACCTTCACCCTGGAGCGGGAGCAGCCGTCGTTCCTGTCGATGCTGGCGGCGGGCTATGCGCCGGTCTATCCGTGTCACGTCGACTCGAGGGTGATGCGCTCCAAGCCGATCGGAACCGGCCCGTTCAAGGTCGCGGAGTTCAAGCGCAACGAGGGCATCAAGCTGGTGCGCAATCCCGATTACTGGAAGAAGGGCCGGCCCTACCTCGACGCCATCGAATTCAAGATCGTACCGAACCGCAGCACCCGCGTGCTGGGCTTCGTCGCCGGCGAATACGATCTCACCTTCGATTCCGACATCACCTTCCCCCTTCTGAAGGACGTGAAGGACCAGAAGAAGGACGCGATCTGCGAGGCGCGCCCAACCAACGTCCACACCAACCTGCTGGTCAATCGCGACGCCCCGCCGTTCGACAATCCCAAGCTGCGCGAGGCGCTCGTTTATTCACTCGACCGCGCGCCGTTCAGTGACATCCTGACCCAGGGCAACGACTTGCGCGGCGCGACGATGCTGCCGCCGCCAGCCGGCGTCTGGGGCATGACGCAGGACGAGCTGCAGAAGCTTCCCGGCTTCGGGCCGGACATCGAGAAGAACCGCGAGATTGCGCGCGGCCTCATGAAGGAACTGGGCTACGGCCCCGACAAGCCGCTCAAGATCAAGGTGTCGACCCGTAACATTGCCATCTATCGCGATCCGGCCGTCATCCTCATCGACCAGCTGAAGCAGATCTACATCGAGGCCGAGCTGGAGCCGATCGACACAACGATCTGGTACAACAAGGTCCAGCAGAAGAACTATCAGGTCGGAATGAACCTGACGGGCGCCGGCCTCGACGATCCGGACGGCGTGTTCTACGAGAATTTCTACAGCACGTCGGACCGCAACTACACGGGATACAAGAATCCCGAGATCGACAAGATGATCGACGAGCAGTCCGCCATGACCGACGTGAACAAGCGCAAGGCCATGGTGACGAAGATCGAGCAAGCACTTCTCAAGGACGCGGCCCGTCCGCCGATCACGCATGGCGTCGCGAACACCTGCTGGGCGCCGGCCGTGAAGAACCTCGTCCTGCAGCACAACAGCATCTACAACGGCTGGCGTCTCGAAGACGTCTGGCTCGACAAGTAGCGCCTGAGCGTACGGAGGCACGACGAGGATGGGAGCGTATCTTACCCGCCGCGTACTGTTGATGGTTCTGACTCTCTTCGGAATGTCGGTGCTCATCTTCGTCATGCTGCGCCTGGTGCCCGGCAACATTGCCGACATACTGGTGGATTCGGCGGGCATCGCCGATCCCAAGGAGAAGGCCAAGATCGCAGCCGAGCTTGGCCTCGACCGGCCGATCTTCGATCAATACCTGCAGTGGATCGGCGGGCTGGTGCGTGGCGACCTGGGCTTTGCCTACGTGTCGGAGCGGCCGGCCCTCGAGGAGATCGCGCCGCGCATCCCGATCAGTGCCAAGCTGGCCGGACTGGCGCTCTTCTTCTCGGTCATCCTCGGCGTGCCGCTCGGCGTCATCAGCGCCGTCCGCCAGAATTCGGCGATCGACTATCTGCTGCGCATCGTCAGCCTGAGCGGACTGTCGCTGCCCTCCTTCTGGCTCGGCCTGCTGATTCTCATGGCGTCGGTCCAGTGGTTCGGCATGATCCCGATCTACACGAACGAGCCACGAGGTTTCATCGACGAGGTGCTGTTGCTCAGCATTCCGGCGGCTGCCGTGGGATTCCGGAGTTCGGCGTTGATCATGCGCCTGACGAGATCGTCCATGCTCGAGGTGCTGCGGCAGGACTATATCCGCACGGCGCGCTCCAAAGGCGCGTCCCAGACCACCGTCAACTACGTGCATGCGCTTCGCAATGCGCTGCTGCCGGTCGTCACCATCATCGGCATCGAGGCGGCGTTTCTCGTCGGCGGCCTGATCGTGACCGAGACGGTGTTCAACATTCCGGGCGTGGCACGCTTCCTGGTCGAGGCCATCCTGTGGCGTGACTATCCGATCGTGCAGAACCTGGTGATGCTGATCGCCTTCTGCGTGGTCGTCGTCAATTTCCTGGTCGACATGGCCTATATGGCACTCGACCCTCGCATCAAGTACGCGGACTGAGGGCACCCATGGCTGTCATCGACCATGATGCCGCGCTGGCCAAGGCCGGCGCCAACGTAACGGGCTTCTGGAGCCAGGCCGGATTCCTCGCCCGACGCTATCCGCTGGGCGCGGTGGGAGCGATCCTGGTGCTGCTCTTCGTGCTGACGGCGGTGTTCGCCAACGTCATCGCGCCGCACGACCCGTTGTCGACCAACTCGCGGGCCTCCTTGGCCACACCGGGCGGCACTTACTGGCTTGGCGCGGACTTCATGGGCCGCGACATGTTCAGCCGCATCGTCTACGGCGCGCGCATCTCGCTCGCCGTCGCCGTCGGCGCCACTCTGCTGGGCGGCATCCTGGGCGTGGTCATCGGCCTGATGTCAGGCTTCATCGGCGGCTGGCTCGATCTCGCGACCCAGCGCCTGATGGACATCATGCAGTCGCTGCCGCTCCTGGTGATGGCGTTGGTCATGGCGGCATCGCTCGGTCCCTCACTGGAGAATACGATTATCGCGATCGCGATCCCGCTGGTGCCCAGCGTGGCCCGCGTCGTGCGGTCGAGTACCCTGTCCCTGCGCGAGCAGCCTTTCGTCGAGGCCGCCCGGGCCATCGGTATGGGCGAGATCCGCATCGCCGTCCGGCACGTCCTGCCCAACACGCTGGCGCCGCTGATCGTGCTCGGCACAGCCCAGCTCGGCTCGGCGATCCTGACCGAGGCGTCGCTCTCCTTCCTGGGCCTCGGCATCCCGGAGCCCTATCCATCATGGGGCCGCATGCTTTCGGAATCGGCGGCGGAATACGTTCGCACGGCGCCGTGGCTCGTGATCTTCCCCGGTGTCGCCATCAGCCTCACGGTGTTCGGCACCAACCTGCTGGGCGATGCCCTGCGTGACATCCTCGACCCGAGACAGCGTACATGAGTACTCTTCTGGAAGTATCGGATCTCGGCACGTGGTTCTATACGCGCCAGGGAATCGTCAAGGCGGTTGACGGCGTCGACTTCGAGGTCGCCGCGGGCGAAACCCTGGCCATCGTCGGTGAATCCGGCTGCGGCAAGAGCATGACCGCGCTCTCGCTGATGCGGCTGATCCCCGATCCACCCGGGCGCATCGTGTCCGGCTCGATCAAGCTCGCTGGCCGGGACCTGCTCAAGATCTCCGAGGAGGAGATGCGGGACGTGCGCGGCAACGAGATCTCGATGATCTTCCAGGAGCCGATGACGTCGCTCAATCCTGTGATGACGATCGGGAAGCAGATCTCCGAGGCGCTCATCCTGCACCGCGACATGGACCGCAAGCAGGCGATGAAGCGGGCGATCGAGATGCTGGAACTGGTCCGAATCCCCGAGCCGGCGCAGCGTGCGAAGGAGTTTCCACACCAGCTCTCGGGCGGCATGCGCCAACGCGCGATGATCGCGATGGCGCTGGCCTGCAATCCCAAGGTGCTGATCGCCGACGAACCGACGACCGCGCTCGACGTCACCATCCAGGCGCAGATCCTGGAGCTGATCGTCGAGCTGCAGCGCGAGTTCAGCGCGGCGGTCCTCCTGATCACGCACGATCTTGGCGTCGTGGCCGAGACCGCGCACCGTGTCATCGTCATGTATGCCGGCCGCAAGGTCGAGGAAGCGACCGTGGGCGAGCTGTTCGCCAGGCCGCTGCACCCCTACACGGTCGGTCTCATGAACTCGATCCCGCGCCTCGACCTGATGCGCGGGCAGACCGATCGTACCAACGAGCGCCTGCAGGAAATTCCTGGCATCGTGCCGCCACTGTTCGACCTGCCGCCGGGGTGCGCCTTTGCGCCCCGCTGCAGCAGGGCTGACGAAAAGTGTCGCGGCGAACGTCCGGCCTATGAGGAGAAGCAGCCCGGCCACTGGGCCGCCTGCTGGCACACACATGGTTAGCGCAAACTCCCCCGTCATCGAGGTCAAGGACCTCAAGAAGCACTTCCCGGTAAAGAAGGGCCTGCTGCGCCGTACGGTCGGCCAAGTCTATGCTGTGGATGGTGTCACCTTCACCGTGCGCGCCGGCGAGACGCTCGGCCTGGTGGGCGAGTCGGGCTGCGGCAAGACCACGGCCGGCCGCGCCGCCATGCGCCTTGTCGAGCCGACCTCGGGCTCGATCAAGGTCGAGGGCAAGGAGATCATTGGCCTGTCGAAGAGCGAGCTGCGGCCCTACCGGCGGCAGATGCAGATCATCTTCCAGGACCCGTTCTCGTCCCTCAACCCGCGCATGACCGCGGGCGACATCGTGGGTGAGCCGCTGCTGGTCCATGGCGTTGCCAACGCCAAGGAGCGCCAGGAGCAGGTGTCGGCGCTGTTCGCCCGTGTCGGCCTGCGTCCGGCGCAGATGAGCAACTACCCGCACCAGTTCTCGGGCGGACAGCGTCAGCGCATCGGCATCGCCCGCGCCCTGGCGCTGGGCCCGAAGCTGATCGTAGGCGACGAGCCGGTCTCGGCGCTCGACGTCTCCATCCAGGCGCAGGTCATCAACCTCCTGATGGAACTGCAGGCGGAGCGCCGGCTCTCGTACCTGTTCATCTCGCACAATCTGGCGGTGGTCGAGCATATCAGCCACCAGATTGCCGTGATGTATCTCGGCCGCATCGTCGAGTACGCCGACACGCGGTCGATCTTCACCAACGCCCAGCACCCCTACACGGAAGCCCTGCTGGCTGCCGTTCCGGTGCCGGATCCCGCCATCAAGCGCAAGAAGATCGTGCTCCAGGGCGACGTGCCCAGCCCGGTGAAGCCGCCGTCGGGTTGCCATTTCCATACGCGCTGCCCCTATGCCGTGGAGCGCTGCAAGGTGGAAGCGCCACCGCTGCGCGAAATCGCACCGGGGCATCAGGTTTCATGCCATCTGCGCTAGATGAAAAGTCCCTCTCCTCCACCGAGTGGACGGAGAGGAGCATGAACTGGGGTCGCGCCGCGTCACAGACGCGCTAGACTGTCTCCCGAAAAGGGAGAGAGAAACGCTATGGCCAATTGGGATTACATCATTGTGGGCGGCGGGTCCGCCGGCTGCGTGCTGGCCAATCGCCTGACCGAGGATGCCAACGTCAAGGTGCTGCTGCTGGAGGCCGGGCCGCCCGACAAGTCGATGTGGATCGACATCCCGGCGGGCTTCACCAAGCTTCTGAACCACGAGAAGTTCAACTGGAACTTCCAAATGGAGCCGGAAGAGGGCATGGCCGGGCGCAGCATTCCCTGTCCGCGCGGCCGCACGCTCGGCGGTTCGAGCTCGATCAACGGCATGCTTTACGTGCGCGGTCAGCCGCTCGACTACGACACGTGGGCGCAGTTCGGCAACCGCGGCTGGTCCTATTCGCAGGTTCTGCCCTACTTCAAGAAGTCGGAGAACTACGAGCCCGGTGGCGACGACAGCCGCGGCCGGGGCGGTCCGCTCAACGTCGCGCAGATGTGTGATACGCATGAGCTGTGCGACGCCTTCATCGACGCGGCCGAAGCTAGCGGCTTTCCGAAGAACGCCGACTACAACAACGGCAACCAGGAGGGTTTCGGCTACTTCCAGGTGACGATGAAGAACGGCAAGCGCCAGTCGACGGCGCGCGCCTTTCTCGATCCCGTGCGCTCGCGTCCCAACCTGACCATCGAGACCGATGCACTGGTCAACAAGCTGATCCTCGAGGGCAAGCGCTGCGTCGGCGTCTCCTACAGCGTGCGCGGCCAGGCGAAGGAGGCGCGTTGCGGCCGCGAGGTCATCGTCTCGTGCGGCGCCGTGCAGTCGCCCGGCGTGCTGGAGCATTCCGGCATCGGCCAGCCGGAACTGCTGCGCAGCCACGGCATCGAGGTGAAGCACGAGCTGAAGGGCGTCGGCGAGAATTACGGCGACCACTTCGCGCCGCGCATGAACTGGCGCGTGAAGCTGCCGATCACGCTGAACGAGCGCACGCGCGGCATCAACCTCGTGAAGGAGGTGGTACGCTACTACACGACCGGCCGCGGCGCGCTCGCGCTTACGGCAGGCGTCGTCTACGGCTTCGTGCGCACCCGGCCGGGCCTCGACTCCCCCGACATGCAGTTCCACATGGCGCATGCCAGCTACGATACGGCGCAGAAGCGCGATCTCGAGCGCGAGCCCGGCATGACGGTGGTCATCGGCCAATGCCGGCCCGACTCGCGCGGTTCGATCCACATCAAGTCGGCGATCCCGGGCAGCGCGCCGGCCATCCGGCCGAACTTCCTCTCGGCCCAGACCGATCGTGACGCCACGGTTGCCGGCATGCAGATCGCCCGCAAGATCGTCTCGCATCCGTCGATGTCGAAGTACATCGCCTTCGAGAACAACCCCGGCGACAAGGTGCAGACCTATGACGAATGGCTGAGCTTCGCCCGCGGCAACGGCCAGACGACCTATCACGTCATCGGGACCTGCAAGATGGGCTCGGATCCGATGGCCGTGGTCGACGACCGGTTGCGGGTCCACGGGATCGCCGGGCTGCGGGTGATCGACGCCTCGATCATGCCGACGGTTCCCTCGGGCAACACCAACGCCCCCACGATCATGGTTGCCGAGAAGGGCGCGGACATGATCAAAGAGGATGCAAAGGCGGGCCTCAAGGCTGCGGCCTGACGGTAACAGTGGGGGATCGTGATGAAGCCTGTGAGGTCCATACTCGCCATCCTGGCGATCGGAGGCCTGTTGTCGGCCTGTCACGGCTACACTCCCAAGACCGAGTCGAAGCGGGACATGCTGCAGGACTCCGGCTTCAAGGTCGTCTCGCTGAAGACGCCGGGCCAGGCCGCTTCGTTCAAGCAGCTGCCGCCGCACAAGCTCGTGCGGAAGACCTACAACGGTAAGCCGGTATGGGTGTACGCCGACCCGACGATGTGCGGCTGCCTCTACATGGGCACGCAGGACAATTACAACGCCTACATCAAGGAGGCGTCGAAGCAGATGATGACCACTGCGATGCGCGCCAACTTCCAGGACGATCCCTACAGCCCGACCGGCATGGACAATGCCGTCGACAACGACATGGATTGGGGCGTTTGGGGCAACCCGGGCTATTACGGCCTGCCCTACTGAGGGCGGTCTGACATCGAAACGCCTGGCGGAGCGATCCGCCGGGCGTTTTTCTTTTGGGCTCAAGCAAGTCCGTCGTCTCGACCGTAGCCTCGCGAAGCGAGGCGAAGCGGAGAGCCCTGCTCTCCACGATTTGCCGGCTCTTGGCGGAGAGTAGGTCTCTCCGCTCCGCGCTGCGCGCTCCGGTCGAGACGACGGAATCTCTCGCTTTACTTCGGCTGCGTCGCCGGCACGCCCAGCGAGAGCATCAGGCGGTTGGCCCAGTTGAAGAACGAGGCCGCGCCGATCAGGTCGGCGATGGCGGCATCGTCGAGGCCGACGGCACGCAGGCGCTCGACATGGTCCTTGTCGAAGGTCATCGGCAGGGCGGTCAGCGCCGCCGACGCCGCGACGATCGCCTCCCAGCGCTCGTCGAGCTTGGCCTCCACGCCTTCGTCGAGCAGGCGCTGCACGTCGTCGACCCTCTTCGAATAGGTCGCCGCGAAGCGGGCATGGACGGAGGCGCAGTAGATGCAGCCGTTCAGGCGCGACGTCGCCGCCGCCGCCAGTTCGCGCTCGGCGCGCGGCAGCCCCGCCTCGGGATTGTAGAAGATGTCCTTGTCGGTCCGCGTGCGGGCCTCCAGCACGTCGGGATCGCGCGCCAGCAGGCGGAAGTACGGCGACTTCACGCGCGCCGCGTCGACCAGGCTCCTGATGTGGTGCTCGGTCATGTCGGCTTCGGCCATCGGCTCGAGCCACGGCAGCCAGTCGAGCATGTCGCGCGTGAAGACCACCGGCTCGGTGTGCGGCGGCGGCGTCAGGGTCTTGTCGGTGCTCATAGGGTGCTCGCGAGGACGCCCAGGCCGGAAACGACCCGGATCTGGTAGGACAGGAAGGAAACGAGCTGCGAGACCGTCACGATGTCATCGGTCGACCAGCCGGCATCGAGCAGCGACTGCAGCGACGCCGCCGACGCATCGCGGGGATGGAACACCAGCATGTGCGTGTGCTCGAAAGCGGCGGCGAGACGCGGTCCCAGGCTTGCACGCCCGGCGTCGCTCACCTTCCAGGTCGGGCCCGGTGCATCCTCGACCGAAAGCGGCCCTTTGGGAAAGTGGCCATAGGGGCCCTTGGTCCTGGCGGCCGCGACTTCGGTCGCGATGGCAGTGCGCAGAGCCGCAGGCAGCTTGGCGGCATAGAACGCATCCGTCTTCGGCTCGCCGTGCAGGCCCGCGACGAAGGACGCGACGGCGTGGCGCTCGTCGGCGCTGACCCCACCCAGGTCCTTCGGCTCGAAGAGCGAGGTGTAGCTCGCCTGCGCGTGCTTGCGCGCCTCGGTGCGCTGGGCGCGAATCGCGTCCAGTTTGGAGCCCGGTCCGATACCCACCAGGCTGTCGATCACGTCTGTCATGCGATTTGTCTCGTCCCCGCTTTGACTTCCGGCGCCCAGCCCAATGCGGGCGCGACCTTTCCGGCGAACAGCTCGATCGACCGCAGGATATACGGGTGCGGCGGATCGATCGAGTGAACCTGCATCGTGAGATCGGTCGAACGCCGCAGGGTCGAATCGGCCTGCAACGAGGCGATCACCTCGTCGGGTGTGCCGATGTGAACGTCCATGGCCCGGATCAGGTCGCCGACCAGACTGCCCGAGGCGAAGTTGCCGGAGGCCGCCAGCCGGTGGCGCAGGCGCGACAGGCCGATCTCCGCGAGCCGCATCGCCTCGTTGTGGTCGTCGGCCACGAAGATGGTCCGGGAGGCGAGGATGCGCGGTTCGAGGCCCTTGGGCAGCGCCTCCAGATACGCGTCCAACATCGGGTTCTGGATGTCGGCGAGCGACGCTTGCGGCGCTTCGGGAGCGCGCGGCTGGGTACGCGACAGCATCAGCCCGTCGCCCGCCAGGCCGGCGCGGCGCGCGCCCGACACGGTGAAGGTCGCCTGCCAGATGCGGTCGACCAGAGTCGGGCTCGACGGATAGAGCTTGTCGCCGCCGGGCAGCGCGCCGCCCGACCATGCCGTCTTCAGCAAGGCGAGGTTGTCGTCGAACAGCGAATGGCGCCGGTCGCTGTCGAGGCCGAAGGCCGTGAAGGCCGTCAGGTTGCCGCCCGGTCCGACGCCGACTTCGAGGCGGCCACCGCTCAGCAGGTCGGTAACGGCGGCATCCTCGGCGACGCGGATCGGCAGTTCCAACGGTAGCGTGACGATGCCGGTACCCAGGCGGATGCGCGATGTGTGGGCTGCGGCATGGGCCAGGAACACGAAGGGGGCGGGCAAGCCGCCTTCGCCTTCATGGAAGTGATGCTGCGCGATCCAGGCGGAATCGAAACCGAATTTCTCGGCGTGCCGGATCTGCTCGGTGGCGAGGCGGTACCGTTCGGCTGCGTCCACCTGGTCGAGCAGGCGGGTGAAGAAACCGAGTCGCTTGATCGGGAACGTCGTCATGGGCTCAACCTTGGGGGAAGTTCAGGTGGAACGGCAAGGACCGGAAGGCCGCGGCCGGGAATGGCGTCGATCAGCTCGCGCGTATAGGCGCTGTCGGGCCGGCCGAAGACGGTCTCGATCGGACCGCCATCCACCTGCCGCCCCTTGTGCATGACCGAGACGGTGTCGGAAATCTGCCGGACGACGGCCAGGTCATGGGAGACGAACAGGTAGGTGAGGCCCAGCGTCTTCTGCAGCTCGTCGAGCAGCGACAGGATCTGCGCCTGCACCGTGACGTCGAGGGCGGAGACCGCCTCGTCGAGTACCAGCACGCGCGGGTCGAGGACGAGGGCCCGGGCGATGGCAACCCGCTGCCGTTGGCCGCCCGACAAAGCGCGCGGCTGGCGTTCGAGGAAACTCTCGGAGAGGCCGACGCGGGCCAACATGTCGCGCACCTTGCGCGCGCGATCGGCGGCGGGAATCGGCTCGAAGTTGAGCAGTGGCTCCTCGACGATGCGGGCGATGGTCTGCCGCGGATCGAGCGAGCCAAAGGGGTTCTGGTAGACGAGCTGGATGTGCTTGCGGAATTGCCGCAGCTTCTCGCCCTTCAGGGTCGTGAGATCGACGCCGTCGATCAGGATGCGGCCGCCCGTCGGCTTGATGAAGCCGACGACGCTGCGGATGGCCGTCGTCTTGCCCGAACCCGATTCGCCCACGATGGCGTGGGTGGTGCCGCGCCGGACCTTGAAGGACAGGTCGTCGACCGCGCGGAACGATCGGGTCTCGCCACCGCTCACCGGGAAATCGTGCGTGAGGCCGGTCACCTCGATGGCGAAGTCCTGGGTCTCGATCCCGGGCCGCGCCGGGCGCGGTTTGCCGAGCGACGGTGCATCGGCCAGCAGGCGGCGCGTATAAGCGCTGCGCGGCGCCGCCAGCATGTCCTTCACAGGTCCCTGTTCCTGGATCCGGCCGTTCTGCAGCACGACGAGGCGATCGGCCCGGTCGGCGGCGACACCGAGATCGTGCGTCACCAGCAGCACCGCCGTGCCGCTCTCGCGGCGCAACTCGTCGATGAGGTCGAGAATGCGCCGCTGCACCGTGACGTCGAGAGCGCTGGTCGGTTCGTCGGCCACGATCAGCGCCGGATTGAGGGCGACGGCGATGGCGATCAGCACGCGCTGCTTCATGCCGCCCGAAAGTTCGTGCGGATACTGACGCGCGCGCATCTCGGCCGGCGTCAGCCCGACACGTTCCAGCAGTTCGGTGACGCGGGTCTGGATTGCCTTGCGGTCGCCGCGCTTGTGGATCTGCAGCACCTCGGCGAGCTGCGAGCCGATGGTGCGCACCGGGTTGAGCGAACTGCCGGGATCCTGCGGGATCAGGCTGACGACGGCGCCGCGGATCGAATCCAGCCGCTTCTGCGACCAGCGTGTGATGTCGGTGCCGTTGAGCTGGATGGTGCCGCTCTCGACCCGCCCGTTGCCGGCCAGCAGGCCGAGGGTCGCCTGCGCCGTCGTAGTCTTGCCGGAGCCGGATTCGCCCACCAGCGCCACGACCTCGCCGGGTGCGACGCTGAAGGAGACGCCGTGCACGACGCGCTGCTCGTGGTCGCCGGTTTTGTAGGCAATGGCGAGATCGTTGACCTGGAGAAGGGGCGTGACGGTCATGGCGCAGTCCTTCCCAGCGCCTTGCTGATGCGATCGGCGGACAGCACGACCAGGACGACGACGAGGCCGGGCGCCGCGGTGAGCCACCAGGCACGTGACAGGTAGTTGCGGCCTTCGGCGATCAGCAGGCCCCATTCCGGTGTCGGCGGCGGCGCACCGTAGCCAAGGAAGCCGAGCGTCGAGATGGCGAGGATGGCCGAGCCGAACTGCAGCGCCGCCAGTGCGATCACCGACGTGAGCGAGTTGGGGAGGACATGGCGGTAGAGGACGGCCCAGAAGGTGCCGCCGCTGCCGAACGCGGCCTCGACATATTCGCTGCGCCGCACCCGCATGACCTCGGAGCGCGCCAGCCGGGCGAATCGGGCGATTGCCACCGCGCCGACGGCGATGGCGACATTGATGGTACCGAAGCCGAGCAGCACGATGATGCTGAGGGACAGAAGCAGCGACGGCACGGCCAGCATCGAATCGACCACACGCATGATCACGACATCGGTCCAGCCACCGCGCGCGCCGGCGATCAGGCCGAGCAACGTGCCCAATATCAATCCCACGGTGACGGCGACGAAGGCGCCGGACAGCGAGTGCCGCGCGCCATAGACGATGCGGGCGTAGACGTCGCGGCCCAGCCCGTCGGTGCCCAGCACATGCTCGGCGCTGGGCGGGCGCAGCTGCTCACCCGGCACGCCCTCGGTGCCGCTGTAGCCGGTGAAGAGCGACGGCAGTGCGGCCCAGGCGAGGACGATGAACACGATGGTCCAGGCGAGGAGGAGCGTCACCGGCACGCGCTTCAGTCGCGTGACCCAGCCGGGCCGGAGGTCGGCGCTGGTGCCGCTCGCGGTTTCCGCGCTCATGCCGGCGCTCCCGATCTGGAACCGAGCCGGGGATCGAGCACGGGATAGAGCAGGTCGACGATCAGGTTGATGGTGACGAAGGCCAGGGCGGAGATCACGACGATGGCCTGCAGCACCGCGGTGTCGTGGTTGCCCACGGCCTGGTAGGTGAGCCCGCCGAGGCCGCTGAGGCCAAACACCGCCTCAGTGACGACCGCGCCGGCCAGAAGCTCGCCGAACAGAACGCCGGCGATGGTCAGCGTCGGCATGATGGCGTTGCGCGCCACATGCCGCCACAGGACCCAGCTGCGCGAGGCGCCCTTGGCCCGCGCGACCGCGACGAAGGGCTGTGCCAGTACCTGGTCGATGTTGCGCATCAGGATCTGCGCCAGCGGTGCGGAGATCGGGATGGCGAGTGTCAGCACAGGCAGGACCAGCCGTTCGACCGGGCCGGGGCTGATGACCGACACCAGGCCGAGCTGAAACGAGAAGATCTGGATCAGCATGATGCCCAGCCAGAACACCGGCACGGAGATGAACAGCGACGGCAACGACTGCAGTCCGGCGCGCAGCCACTCCATGCCCACCATGTTGGAGGCGGTGGCCAGGATGATGGTGAGGATCAGCGCTGCGACGAAGGCCAGCGAGGCGAGCAGCAGGGTTGGAGGCAGGTTGGTCGCAAGCTGCTGGCTCACCGGCACACCCGCCTGGATCGAGATGCCGAAATTGCCGGTGAGGAAGTTGCCGACGGTGGTGAAATAGCGCTCCCACAGCGGGCGATCCGCGCCGTAGGAGGCGCGGATCTCGGCGATCTGGTCGGCCGTGAGACCCATGTCGGGGCTCATGAACTTGATCATGATTGCGTCGCCCGGCAGCACCTGCAGCAGCAGGAAGGCGGCCGTGAAGGTGAGCGCCAGCACGACCAGCGCCTGGCCGACCCGCCCCAGGAGGTAGCTCGCCATGACCTGTCCTGCGCCTATTTCGCGATCCAGGTGGCGTAGAAGCTGGGACGACCGACCGCCTCGAAGGTGAAGTCCTTGACCTTCGGCGACGCCGCGAAGGCCTGCGGCTCCTCGAAGATCGGGATCACATAGCCCTGGTCGATCACATAGGCCTGCACCTCTCCCACCAGCGCCAGGCGCTTCACGGGATCGGTGGCGGCGGCAATCTCCTCGAGCAGCGTGTTGAGCTTCTCGTCGACGAAGCTCTGGACCTTATTGCTGACGCCGCCCTTCTGCAGCAGCGCGTTGCGGGTTGTCGGATAGTATTGGCTGCGGATCACGTCGGGATCGGCGCGGCCGACCATGGCCGGCGCGACAGGCGTCTTCATCGGATCGAGACTGTCGGCGACGCGGCTGCCGGCATCGCCCGCCAGCACGTTCAGCTTCACGCCGACCTTGCCCCATTGCTGGGCGACGAGCTGCAGGGTCTCCTTGTTCTGCGGCTGCGGCGGCGATTCGTAGGCTTGGAGCACCAGCTCCTTGCCATCCTTCTGGCGCAGGCCCTTGGGCCCGATCGTCCAGCCGGCTTCGTCGAGCAGCTTGGCGGCCAGGGCCGGGTCGTAGGCGAGCCTGGCCGACTGGTCGACGTAACCCTGCGCTGTCGAGGCGATGATCGACTTGGCCTGCGGATAGTTGGCCGAGAACAGCGTAGCTACGATCTCTTTGGCGTTGGTCGCGTGCAGCAGCGCCTTGCGCACGCGGATGTCGGAGACCAGGGGATTGTCGGGCCGGAACACCACCGTGTTGTTCACGCCGCGCGTCGATGCGGCATAGATGATGTAGCCCTTCGACTGGACCTGCTTCTCGTCGTAGGCCTGGACCTGGCGGATGACGTTGGCCTGGCCGGCCAGCAGCGCGCCGATGCGCACGCTGTCCTCGGGCGTTACGACATACTTGATCCCGTCGAGATTGGCACGGCCTTGGTGGGCGAGCTTGGCCGGACCCCACGTGTAGTCCTTGCGCGCCTCCATCACGAGCTCGCGGCCGAGCACTTCGCTCTTCACCACGAACGGCCCGGAGCCGATGATCTTGGTGGCGTCCCCCAGCGCGTCGAACGGCAGCGCCAGCGTCTTCAGTGACACCAGGCCGGACCCGATCACCGAGGTGCCCTGCAGGAAGCCGACCGACGGCTTGGTGAAGAAGAACTTCACGGTCAGCGGATCGATGACCTCGCTGCCCTTGTAGTTGGTGATCACCTCGGAGACGGGCTGCTTCAGCGCCTTGTTGCCGAGCCCGTAGGTGTCGAAGTTCTTGGCCACGGCGGCGGCGTCGAGCGGTGTGCCGTCGGAGAAGGTGACGCCCGGCCGGATCTTGAACGTGTATTCGGTGGCATCGGCGTTGACCGTCCAGCTCTCGGCGATCCACGGCTCGATCTCGAGCGTCTTGGGATTCTGGTAGGTGAGCTTGTCGGTGATCTGGTTGAGGACGCCGCCATTGGGATAGAAGCCCCCGGCCGGCGGGTAGAGGTTGGTGTGGGGCTGCTGCTCGAGATAGATCAGCGTCCCGCCCTTGGTGATCGCCGTCTGCGCCGTGGCGCTTCCCGCGAGGATGGCGATGGATGCGAGCGACGCGAACGCGCTGGCCAGAAACCGCTGGTACTTCACCTGAATCACGACAACCCCCTCGACCCTTTAGGGCACGGGAGAGGCCATGCAGAATTTGGGCCGAATCTCGCCGTGCGAGAGGGATATATGGCCGCGAGGTTCCGGCAATTACACAGAGCAGACTGTCAATTTCACAGGCCCATTGGAGAAAAATTTGCTCCGGGGGGAGAACGTGCAGAAAAACTAACCACCGGCATCGAAGTGATCTGCGATCTGACCCGCACGCGCGAGCGTGCGCGCATTCAGGCTCAGGATTCGCAACAGACCCTCGGAATCGGCATGGTTGAACGATCCCTCGGCTTCCATGGAACCGTCGGCCGTGAAAAGCGAATGCGGCGTGTCGGCGGCCGACACGAAGCGAATCGTGCCACGGTACAGCGATACGCGCAGGGTGCCGCTCATCAGGGCAGCGGTGCGGGCGATCGCGGCTCGCGCCATCTCCGATGCCAGGTCCGCCCAGTAGCCTTGGTAGAGTTGCCGCGCGACGACGCCTGACAGGGTCGTGAGGAGTTCGGTCGCCCGTCGATCGAGGACAGTCTGCGCCAGCAGGGCGTAGGCGGTGCCCAGCAACTCCATGCCCGGGGCTTCGTAGACGCCGCGTGACTTCACACCGACGAAGCGATTCTCGACCAGATGATGGCCGATCCCCACGCCATGACGTCCGGCAACGGCGTTCAGGTGATGAAAGACAAGGGGCAGGGACAGGCGTCCGCCATTCACGGCAATGGGTCGGCCGTGTTCGAAACGCAGCTCGATGATCTCGGCGTATTCCGGCGCCTGCTCCGGCCAGACACCCATCGCCGGTGTCACGAACTCCGCAGGCGTCCCCAGACGTTCGAGAGCGCCCCCTTCATGCGTTAGGCCGAGCAGGTTGGCGTCCGTCGAATAGGGCTTGTCGCGCGTGGCCCTGATGGGAATGGCGTGCTGCTCGCAATACTCGATCATCTGTTGCCGGCCGCTGAAGCTGTCCAGGAACGCCGGATCCCGCCACGGCGCATAGACCTTCAGGTCGGGGTTGAGCAGATTTGCGCCGATCTGGAAGCGGACCTGGTCGTTGCCCCGGCCGGTCGCCCCATGGCTCATGATCGAGAGGTCCAGTTTGCGCATCTGTTGGACCAGTCCCTGGACAATCGCTTGGCGTCCGGCGCCGGTCGTGTTCCAGTAGCGTCCCTCGTAGCAAGCTTGCGCCTGGATGACCGCGAGGCCGATCTCCGAGAGGGTCTCCTGGAGGGGCATGGCAACGAACTCGTCGGCGCCGCTCGCCCGCATCCGCCTCCTGATGTCGTCGAAGCTCGTTTCATCCGGCTGACCGAGATCGGCCGTCATGCAGACGACTTTCACGCCCCGGGCGGAGAGCCAGTGCACGATTGTGCAACTGTCCAGCCCGCCGGATGCGGCGAAAGCGATGCGTTCGCCCTTGAGATCGTCGACATTCATGGCGGCCTCCGCGTTCATTCCTTCCTTGGGTATCCGCCCGCTTCGCCGGTCTGAAGGGTGCAATGTGCCGAACATCGGCGAATCGATCGGCCATTGTGCTAGGTTTCCGGCGATTGGCCGGGGGAGATCTGTCGGTGGGCATCAGGAAGGGAGATGGGCTGGACGATACCGATCGCGAACTCCTGCGATTGCTGGCCGCCAACTCCCGCGAACCCGTGACGGTGCTTGCTCGGAAGCTGAGCCTTGCGCGGGCGACGGTTCAGGACCGCATCGATCGCTTGAAGCGAAGGGGCATCATCTCGAAATTCACCGTCGAGCTGAACGCCACGGCAGTGGCGGCGCAGGTGACGGCCTGTATCTTCATCAAGGCCAACCTTAAGAACCGCGACGCCGTGGCCCGGGGCATAGCCCGGATCCGGGGCATAAGGGAGCTCTACAAGATGGTCGGCGAGAACGACGACTTTCTTGCGATCGTCGACGGTAACGGCACCGCTGCCCTCGACACCACGATCGGCGAAATCATCGCCGTATCGGGCGTCGAGAGAACGACATCCAAGCTCATGTTGGCGAAGGTTCGATAGGCTTTCGAGCGCTTTTCCGAATCAGCCGCCGAGGAGGGAAGCGGACGGCGCCAACTCATTGCGCTCCACCTTCTTCACGATCTCGGTGAGCTTGGTGTGGGTCGGTGCCTTCACGCCGATATAGTTGCCGCGCTCGGCGATGTAGCCGTTCATGAACTCGATCTCGGTGCGGCGGCCCTTGAGGATGTCCTGCGCCATCGAGGGGCGCTGGATGTCGGCGCGCGGGTTGGGGTTGGTGTTGGAGCCGGGCCGCAGGATCGCCTCAACCTCGTCGAGCGCCGCCTTGTCGTCCTCCGACGCGCGGGCCAGCAACTCCGGCTCGAACTTGCCGATCTTCTCGATATGGTAGCCCAGCGCCTGGCCCACCCGCACGGCCTCGCCACCCAGCTTGATCGAGAAGCGGCGCACCGCGTCGTTGCGATCGCAGTCGGTGCCGGTCATGCCGGTGGCGGCCGAGACGCCGTTCTTCATGCCGTTCTGGCAGAGCTTGGACCAGCGCTCGCCCCACAGGTTGGTCGTGGTCTTGGCGCTGTCGATCATGCCGACCATCTCGCGCAGTTCCTCGACCCGCTTGGTGATGCGGCCATGGACCTCGCCGACGCGGAAGACGGTATGCTTGTCGCCGCCCTTGGAAACGGTGCGGCGGATCTTGCCGGCCTCGTACATGTCGACCGAGATCAGCGAGGCGACCATGCCGACGGTCTTGCCCCAGCCGACGACGCCCGCGATCCGCTCCTCGTTCAGGCAGTTCTGCAGCGACACGACGTAGCCGTCCGGCGCCAGATACTGCTTGATCAGCGCGGTCGCCCATTCGGTGTCGTAGGACTTCATCGACACGAACGCGATGTCGATCGGCTTCTGGCGCGACAGGTCCTGCATCTCCGTGAGATGCATGGTCTTGGCCTTGGTGACCGTGAACTTCTCTTCCGGCGTCACGCCGTCGAGTTCGAGCCCGTTCCTGCGGATGGTCTCGATGTTCTCCGGCCAGAAATCGATCAGGGTGACGTCGTGGCCGGCATGGGCGAGATAGCCGCCGACATAGCCGCCCAATGCTCCCGTACCGACGACTGCGATTCGCTTGCCCATCCTGATCTCCCTCGAGGCTGATTGTTAAGGTGCGACGCGCGGTTCTTCGCGCGCGCGGTCGAGATAGCGTTCGCCGTCCTCGGCCAGCAGCAGCCGGTCGGCCATCAGTTGCGTGACGACCGCCTGGACCCTGGCCACGTAGTCGGCGCCGCTCCTGTAGCGCTCGGCGATCGAGGGCCGCGGATCGCCCGAGGCTTCGCGCGCGGCCCTGTCGACCGGCAGCGGCAGGCAGCTGCCGTCGCGGTCGGCGATCTCGCCCGCCGGGTAGGGCGGCTTGTACTCGTTCCAGCCGGTATAGGTGGCCAGCGGCACGGCGATGTCGGGCAGGCGGATGCCCGCGACCTCGTTGCCGTCGGCGTCGACCTTGCTCACCAGGGTTCGATAGGTCTTGTCCGGAACCGCGGGCTTCACCCAGTCGCCGGGCGGCGCCACGACGTTGGTGGTGCGTACGATCGCGGCGCCCGGCACGGCGGGAAAGCCGGTCTTGTCCGGCTCCACGAGGGTCCCGGCCGATAGGGTCGGGACAAGGCTGGGCGGCGGCGCTTTGCCGGAAACGACCCATTCGTCGAGTGCGGCCAGCAGGGCGCGGACCGCCGGCATCGGATTGTGCGGATTGCGCGGATTGAAGTTCGGGCCGGGATCGGTCGTGGCGCCGGCGCGGCCGCCATGCTGCGTGCCTGCGATCATGTAGACGCGCGAGTTCTCGGGCAGCGTCACGTCCGTGGTGCCGAGCGGATCCGTGTGCAGGAGCGAGGCGCCCTTCTGCCAGTACTCGGTCGAAGTATTGGTCTCGATCAGCAGCGGGTCGCTGCCGTCGCCGCGGAACAGCGAGCCGCTCCTGCCCGTCAGCGGATCGCTGAGCGTCGCCGTCGAGAACGGAAACTCGTTCTCGGGGAAGCCGTGATCCTCGTGCTGGGTGTTCGTACGCGCCGGCTGGGCGAACGGTGTGTTGAAGAACACGCGGCCCGCGCCGGCGATGTGGCTCAGGATGCCGTCGAACACGCGACGTCCCTGTTCGTCGCGGTTGAAGCCCTTGGAGATGTGGTTGCGCAGGTAGCGGCCGGCCTGGGAGAAGCCGATGGCCAGCGCATACGTCATCGGCCGGCCGGTGGCCTTCACGGCGTCCGGCGCATGGCGTAGCCAGCTCACGAGGTCGCGCGTCGCGGCGAAGCCCAGTCCCTGGACTTTGGGGTTCTTCGCCTCGTAGTGGAATTCGTACAGGAAGCCCGGCTTCGGCTTCGTGCCCTCGCGCAGCCGAATCGAGCGTGAGTCGACGAAGGACCACTGGTTCAGCGGCAGCTCGCGCGGCTCATCGTCGGCGCGCTCGCGCACGGTGAGGCGTGCCCGCGGTTGTTCCATCGTGGCGGCTTCGTGCGAGAGCTTGAAGGTTTCCAGCAGGCCGACCCGAGTGCCCGATACCCATTCCTCGCGAACCTTCTGCACGATCGGCTGGCCGTTGTCGGTCGCGACCGGCGCGGTCAATGCGAGGCCCATGTTGGCGCGCGGCGCATCCGGGTCCCAGCCCGACCAGACGATCGTGTAGCCCAGCCGCAACGGGAAGGCGTTGCCGAGATCGGCCAAGGTCTTCGGATCGTTCACACCCTGCGGGCCGTCGGCGATGTTGCCGAACAGCATTTTACGGCCGCGATTGTTGACCTCGTAGAGGATGCGCCCGTTGCCGCGCGCAGAATCCCTGGGCCGCAGGATGAAGACGCTGGTCGCGTATTCGACCTTGCCGCCGGCATTGCGCGGCGCCTTGCCGATCAGCGCGATGCTGCTGTTGGCGGGCGAGGACGGGTCGACTTCGCCCGTGGCGACGGCGATCACGCGCTCGTAAGCGCCCGCCTCGCCGAACGTGGCGCCGTCGGCGAGCGGTTCGATCTTCTCGATCTCGAGGGAGAGGAGCACTAGGCCCTGGCTTCCGCCTGGACCTCTTCGGCCGGGAAGTTCAGCTCCACGCCGACGCCGTCGGGATCGTAGAGGAAGATCTGGGCGGCGCCGGTGCGCGGCACGATCTGCTCGCGGAACTTCACCTTCTTCGACTGCAGGCGCTTGCGGACGCCGGGCAGGTCGCTGGCGGCGAAGGCGATGTGGTCGAAGCGGCCGGTGTCCTCGAACTTCTTCTCGGTGCCGCGCACGACGATGCCCTCGCGCGGCTTGCGCTCGCCCAGCAGGTGCACGGTGGCGACGCCGCCGGAATAGAGCCAGTAGCCGGGGAAGCCCAGCGGCGGACGGTCACCGTTTTCGAGACCCAGGACATCGCAATAGAAGTCCTTGGTCGCTTCGAGGTCGGAAGGTTCGATCGTGTAGTGCTGAAGGGGCCCAAGCGGCATGGTCGGTCTCCGGGGATCGGGTCAGACGAAAGTGAGGTCGGCGTCGGCGCCCATCATCCAGGCGCCCACGGTCTCGAAATGGGAGAGCCGGCCCTGCAACTGCTGGGTCACGGTATGGATGTCGCGGAACCGCCGCTCCAGCGGATGGTTCTCGAAGATCGCCGTGGCGCCCGCCGCATTGTAGGCGAAGTCGACGGCGTCCTTGGCCTTGTGGATGGCATTGGTCGCGGCCATGCGGATGGTGATGCGCTGTTCGACGGTGATCGTGTTGCCGGCCGAGAGGTCCTTCCAGATGCCGGCCATCGACTGCAGCACGAAGGCGCGGGCGGCCCGGAGATTGACCTCGGCCTGGGCCAGGTTGGATTGCACGACGGCATTGTCGCGCAGCGGGCTCTTGAGGCCGCGGGGGACCTTGTTGCGGGCAACGTCGAGGAAGCAGTCGAGCGCGCCGCGGGCGATGCCACAGGCCACGGCAGCAAAGCCCATCTGGTAGCAGGTGCCGGCGCTCATCCTGTAGAGCGGTCCCAGTTCGCGGCATTCGCGCTCGAAGTCGCGGGTGATCGAATGGTCGGCGCGCACGAAGAAGTCGTCGAGCGCGAACTGGTCGCTCGCGGTGCCGCGCAGGCCGACCGTGTTCCAGATGTCTGTCCACTTAACGTCGCCGGTGCGGACCAGCATGGTGCGCTCCTGCTGCCGGCCGATTTCGTCCAGACGCGGCGAGCCGTCTGCCTTGAAGATCGGGCAGTGGGCGCCCAGCCAGGTGGCGTGACGGCCGCCAGACGCGAAGGCCCAGATGCCGGTCACGCGGTACCCGCCTTCGCATTCGAAGGCTTTGACTTTCGGGCCGGGGCCCCAGGCCAGCACGGCGCGCGGATCGTCGCCGAAGATCGCGCGGGCGACCGGCAGGTCGAGATAGGCCGCCGACATGGCGCAGCCGCCGGCCTGGCTCAGGCACCAGGCGGTCGAGGCGTCGCCGCGGGCGATCGTCTCTATCACATGGAAGAAGGTCACGGGATCAGTCTCGATCCCGTCCGACGATCTCGGCAGCAGCAGGCGGAACATCCGTGCTTCGTGGAGCTTGTCGAGCAGCGCCGGCGGCAGCCGGCGCGTCTCCTCGATCTCGTTGGAGGCGGCCTCGACGGCCGGCCGCAGGGCCTCGGCACGGGAAATCACGGCCGGGTCGCCGGCGAGATCGGCGGACGGGATCAGCGTATCCAAGACCATCCTCCTCGAATGTCCGTGTGCATCAGGCGAGAGCCAGCTTCCTGTCGATCTGAGCGGTCGACTTGCCCTTGGTTTTTGTCCCGGAGAAATAATAGACCACCCCGGCCACCGGGAACTAGAAGCCGACATAAGGAAAGGTCGTCGGAATCTCGGGCAGCGGTACGTCGGGCTTCAGATGGTCGCTCGACGCGACGATCAGCGCCACGCGGCGCGGTGCGATGATCTTCTTATGGTTGTCCATAGGGTCCGACAGTCGAGAATGCCGACTGTGGCATCTCCCATGACCCTGTTTGCCCTTCGAAATGCATCGCTGCATGGCAGCCCCCTCCTTTGCTAAAGAGAAGGGACATTGGGGGGAGATCGCCATGCACTGGACCGACCGCCGGACACGTTTCCGGGCGCTGCTCGCGGGTGAGCGCTGCATCCATCCGGGTTCGGTGTTCGATCCGATCTCCGCCCGCATCGCCGAGGATCTGGGCTTCGAGATCGGCATGTTCGCGGGTTCCGTCGCCTCGATGACCGTGCTGGGCGCGCCCGACCTGATCGTGCTGACCCTGAGCGAATTCGCAGGCCAGGCCTACCGCATCAATCGGGCGGGCGGCCTGCCGCTCATGGTCGATGCCGACCATGGCTACGGCAATGCGCTGAACGCCCGCCGCACCGTCGAGGAACTCGAGACTGCGGGTGTCTGTGGGCTCAGTCTCGAGGATACCGATCTGCCGACGCCGTACGGCACCACCACGCCGCGCCTGATCTCGATCGACGAAGGCGTCGCCAAGATGAAGGCTGCGCTCGGCGGGCGGCAGGACCCGGCCCTTTGCATCGCCGGCCGCACCAGTGCGATCACCATAACCGGGCTCGAGGACGCGATCGCCCGCGGCAAGGCCTACGAGGCGGCCGGCGTCGACGCGCTGTTCTTCGTGGGCGTGCGCACCCGCGCCGAACTCGACGCGATCTCGGAAGCGACGAAGCTGCCGATCATTCTGGGCGGCGTGTCGGGCGATCTCACCGATCTCGCCTATCTCGGCGCGCGCCGTGTCCGCATCGCCTTGCAGGGCCACCAGCCCTTCGCGTCGGCGGTCAAGGCCGTGTACGACACGCTCAAGGCGCTGCGCGACGGTACGCAGCCTTCGAAGCTGCAGGGCGTGGCCAGCCCGGAACTCATGAGGAAGGTCACGCGCGACGCCGACTATGCGCGCTGGACCAAAGAGTTTCTCGGCGGCTGACTGCTGGGGGCCGGCGGCGCGTCAGCCGGTCGGAACGAGCGTGACAGCGACGCCGTATGAATGGGAGTCGCCGCCCAGGATGACGCCGCGCAGCGGACTTACGTCCGAGAAGTCGCGGCCCCAGGCCACGGCGACGTGATCCTCGTGCGCGACCAGGTCGTTGGTCGGATCGAGATGGACCCAGCCTGCCTTCTCGCCGCACCAGACCGCCACCCAGGCGTGGCTGGCATCGGCGCCGCGCAAGGCGAGCTCGTCTCGCGAATGGACCGTGCGGATGTAGCCGGACACGTAGCCTGCCGCGAGACCGTGGGCGCGCAGCGCCGCGATCTGGACATGGGCGAAGTCCTGGCAGACGCCGGCCTTGCCGGCGAAGACGTCGGCGAGCGGTGTCGAGATGTCGGTGGCTCCGGGGTGATACTCGAAGTCGGCCTTGATGCGCGAGGTCAATTCACGTGCTGCTTCAAGGATGGGACGTCCCGCTGTGAATGACTGCGCGCCGTAGGTGTGCAGC
Source organism: Rhodospirillaceae bacterium (assembly GCA_009772935.1). Taxonomy (GTDB): domain Bacteria; phylum Pseudomonadota; class Alphaproteobacteria; order Reyranellales; family Reyranellaceae; genus Reyranella. The sequence goes on along the minus strand of WOUR01000020.1, from coordinate 61,715 downwards.
GCCTCGACACTCGGCACCAGCGGCGAGTCGTAGATGAACTCGCTGGCCTCGACGGGGCTGGGAAATCCGTTCCCGAGGAGCGCGGCCCGTATTTCTTCCCAGGCCGGTGTGCAGCCGGCTGCCGGAGGATCCGGGAAGCGCACGTCGACTTCCGCCCGCACCTCGATGTCGAAGCGCGTGTGCGGCTTGTCGATGCGGTAGATGTCGATGAGGTTGCCGAAATGGTCGACATGCTGCACGGCGAGCGCCGGCAGCGGGCTGGTATCGATGCTGATCGCGGTGACCTTCTGTCCCGGGAAATCGCGGGCCCGCAGGTGCGCGATATGGTGCGCGGAATCCACCGTGCTGGCGTAGGTGTAGGTCGTGCGATGTGAAAGCAGGTATTGCACGCTCAGTCTCCGCCCGAAGAGCCGACGGCCTGCGCTGCCGGCACATGCGAGAAATAGGCACGCGTGATGGCCTCCGAGAGCTTGTCGAGCTGCTGCTCCATGTCGGACGCGACGTCGCGCAGCATCGCCAGGGCCAGTCCCTCGTGTCGCCACGCCTGCTCGTCGCCGCCGAACTGGCGCACGACGGCTTCGAGATCCACTTCCAGCGAGTCCGGCGGCGCAGCGACGCGGACCCCCGAGGCGCGCGCCAGATAGTCGAGGTGGCCCTTGATGGTGCGCAGCTGGAACACCAGGCCGCGCGGATTGGCGTCGTCGAGGATGACGAGGTCGAGCACGGGGGCTGGCTGGAGCTGGCCGAGATAGCGCGTGCGATAGGTGATGGTGCTGTCGCACAATTCCAGCGCGAGGCGCATCGCGGCGTCCCAGTCGATCGGCGAGAGGGTGAAGGGGCCGAGCGCGCCGGTCAGCACGTGCAGCGCGCGCTCGATACGGCGGCCGAGATCGAGGAATCGCCAGCCGGTGCCGCGCGTCATGTTCTCCTGCGCCAGGCCCGAGAGCGTGGCGACGAAGCGCACGATCTCGTCGAGCGCGGCGAGCAGCGGGTCGAGGTTGCCGCGCGCGGCCAGCAGGCGCTTGCGCACCTCGATCATCTCCGGGCCGGCGGCCGTCGTCATGTCGATGGAGAAGCGGTCGCGCATCGTGGCGGTGAGCCGCTGGATGCCGTCGAGCACGGTGGCGAGACCGCGATCGTCGGCGGCGACGGTGGACAGCCCCTGCTGGAACAACGCGCTCTCGGGCGGCGCCAGGGCCGACGAGTGATCCATCAGGTTGGCCTGGTCGAGCAACCGGCCGAGCAGCCTGAGTTCGACCGCGTCGCGCGGGCCGACGGCACCCTGCGCCACGCGCGCCGCCGTGGTGCGCAGCAGTCGCGCATCGTTGTCGAGGCGCTCGATGTAGCGGCCGAGCCAGAAGAGATTGTCGGCGACCCTGCTCTGCAGGTCGGCGGTGCCGCGCTCGACCGCCAGCTGGTGGAAGCGCCGCGTCGTCGGGAGCTGCACGTCGGCCGCGTCCTCGGCCAGCACCCAAACGTCCTTCAGGGTGCCGTGCAGGCGGTTCAGCGAGCGCAGGGCGGTGTCGCCGTCGGGCTCTCGGGCAAGGCCGCCCGGCAGCACGTGATAGGTATCGTGGTCGGCGACGACGAAGGCGCGCATCACGACGGCGGACGGCACCAGGGACTGCCCGTCCCACTTTGGCGTGAGCGACGGCGTCATTGGATACTGCGCGACATACTGGCCGGGCTGGGCGCGGATGCGCTCGACCAGCGCCGCGCGGTCGGCCGGCTCCAGCATGCCCACGACGATGGGCTCGCGGTCCTGGCCGAGGCAGGGACGCACGATCATGAGATCGAGGTTGGCCAGGGCGAAGCTCAGTGCCGCCGGCTCGCCCAGCCACCATACGTCGAGCGACGGCATCCGCAGCTTCTCGCCCAGCAGGTGTTCGCTCAGCCGTTCCAGAAACGGCATGATGGCCGGCGTCTCGACAACCCCCGATCCCAGCGCATTGGCGAGCGAGATGTTGCCGTTGCGCGTGGCTTCCACGAGGCCGGTGACGCCCAGCGCGGAATCGGCGCGCATTTCCAGGGGGTCGGCGAAGGCGCTATCGAGCCGCCGCAAGAGCACATGCACGGGCCGAAGGCCGGCCAGCGTCTTGATCGAGACCTGGCCGTCGCGCGCGACCATGTCGCCGCCTTCGACCAGCGGAACGCCCAGCACGCGCGACAGATAGACGTGTTCGAAATAGGTGGCCGAGAGCGAACCTGGGGTCAGCACCGCCATGTTGGGCTGGGATACGGCCGCCGGCGCCATCGAGCGCAGCGATTCCTGCCAGCGGTCGACGAAGGGGCGGAGATGGCGGACGGGAATGGAGCGGAAGGCCTCCGGCAGGCTGCGCGCCAGCACGCGGCGCATTTCGAGGGCGTAGCCCACTCCCGCGGGAAGTTCGGTATGGTCGGCCAGGACGTGCCAGCGTCCGTTCCCCAGCCGCACCAGGTCGACCGCATAGTTGCCGAGGTAACGTCGCGGCGCGGCGCCGTCGGTGACCCGGGCAGGCCGCTGGAAATGCCGGTTGGCATGAACCAGCATCGGCGGCAGCAGCTTCTGCTTCAGCAGAGCCTGCGGACCGTAGACATCAGCCAGTACCCGGTCGAGCAACTTGGCGCGCTGGATCAGGCCGGCCTCGATGCCCGCCCATTCGTCGGGCGTGATGACCATCGGCAGAGGATCGAAGGTCCAGCGGGCCGCGCCGCGATCATCCAGCAGGTTTACGGTCGCGCCCGATTCCTCGAGCTGCCGGCGCGCGCTCTCGACCCGTTCGCCGAGCCCGTTGGGCAGCGAGCGGATGACGCTCAGGATGCCTTGCCAGTGATAGCGGATCGACTTCTGGCCGGTGACCAGTTCGTCGTATGCGCTCGCCGGCGAGGATGAGAGGCCGCGCAACGACTCCATGGGCCCGGAAACAGATGTGAAAACGAACGGTCGGACTGCCTGTGAGGCGGGCGAACTATAGGCCCGGGGCCCGCCGCAGGTCGAGCGTCAGCGGATGCTCTGGATTGTCGAGCGGTCGCGGTTCAGGCGACGGTCCGCCGGTATGGCCGATGCCGAAGAATCGGGCACGGCGCCGCGCCTCGGCCTCGTTGGCGTTAACCGGCATGCGGTCGTAGTTGCGACCGCCCGGATGGGCTACGTGGTAGGTGCAGCCGCCGATCGAGCGGCCGCTCCACGAATCGTGGATGTCGAAGGTGAGCGGCGCGTGCACGCCGATCGTCGGGTGCAGCGAGTTCGCCGCCTGCCAAGCGCGATAGCGCACGCCTGCGACGTATTCGCCGGCCGTGCCGGTGGCGCGCAACGGCAGCTTCCAGCCGTTGCAGGCGATGACGTGCCGCTGGTCGTTGAGGCCGGCGACCTTGACCTGCAGGCGCTCGACCGTGGAATCGACGTAGCGGACCGTACCGCCGCCGCCCGGCTCCTCGCCCAGCACATGCCAGGGCTCCAGCGCGTGCCGCAGTTCGAGTTCGAGACCGCGTTGCGCCACTTCGCCGAGCCTCGGGAAGCGGAATTCGAAGTGCGGGGCGAACCAGTCGGGCGAGAAATCATAGCCCGCCTCGCCGAGATCGGAGAGCACGTCGTTGAAATCCTGCCACACGAAATGCGGCAGCATGAAATCGTCGTGCAGCCGGGTGCCCCATCGGCTGAGCGGCCGCTCGTAGGGGCGTTCCCAGAACTTGGCGACGAGGCCGCGCAGCAGCGCCTGCTGCGCCACGCTCATGCGCCAGTGCGGCGGCATCTCGAAGGCGCGCAGTTCCAGCAGCCCGCGCCGGCCGGCGGCGGAATCGGGCGTGAACAGCTTGTCGATGCAGAACTCGGTGCGGTGGGCATTGCCGGTCGCGTCGACCAGCAGGTTGCGGAACACACGATCGACCAGCCATGGCGGCGTCTGTCGTCCGGGCGCGATCTGGCGGAAGGCGATCTCGAGCTCGTGCAGCGCATCGTTGCGCGCTTCGTCCACGCGCGGATGCTGGCTGGTCGGGCCGATGAACAGGCCGGAGAAGAGATACGACAGCGACGGATGATTCAGCCAGTAGCCCAGCAGGCTCTTCAGCAGGTCGGGCCGGCGCAGGATCGGCGAGTCGGCGGCCGAGGGGCCGCCCAGGACCACATGGTTGCCGCCGCCGGTGCCGGTGTGGCGGCCGTCGATCATGAATTTTTGGGCGCCGAGTCGGGTCGTGCGCGCCTCCTCGTAGACGATCTCCGTGCGCTCGACGATCTCGGTCCAGGTCGCAGAGGGATGGATGTTGACCTCGATCACCCCGGGATCGGGCGTGACGCTGAAGTGCAGGACCCGCGAATCGCCGGGCGGAGTATAACCCTCGATGAAGATCGGCTGGCCCTGTTCCTCGGCCGTGTCCTCGAGCGCCGTCACCAGATCGAGATAATCCTCCATCCGCTCGGTCGGCGGCATGAAGACATGGAGATGACCGTCGCGCGGCTCGAAGGCCATTGCGGTGCGCACGACACCGGCGGCAGAAGCGCCGACGGCAGGGACCAGGCCCGTGTTCGGGGCCAGCGCGCGCCGCCACGCCTCGCGGCGGGCTTCGGCATCGCCGGCGGTATCGCCCGCGAGTCCCGGTTCCTGGCGGCGCAGCACCGGCGCGCGCCGGAAAGCGTCGAGCGGCGGCAGGTCGGGATGCGGCGCCATCGGATCGGGCTGGACGATGATGTCGGTGTCGCCGGGCGCCGCCCAAGGCAGCGAATCGAGCGGCAGTCGATAGCCGATCGGTGAATCACCGGGGATCAGGTAACACTTCTCGGAGCGCAGGAACCACGGACCGCTCTTCCAGCGGGGCGCATGGCCAGTACCGTTGCCGCGCCCGTTATGGTCGCGCCCATTGTGATCCCGAATAACCGGCAGCACGTAACCGACCGAGCTTTCGAGTCCCTTCTCGAAGACGCGCGCCAGGCGCTCGCGCTCCAGCGGGTCCTTCACCTTGGCCTCGTCGACCACGACGTTGCTCGGCAAGCGCCGCTCGCGCCACAGGTAGTACCAGGTGTCCTCGTAGGCAGGGAAAAGATAGTCGGGATCGAGCTGCAGGCGTTGCGCGAAGGCGAGCGCGAAGCGGTGCGCGGCCTCGACGGTGGCGCCGACCGGCTTGGACTCCAGTGCATAGAGTTGCGGGTTGCGCCAAATCGGCTCGCCGTCCTTGCGCCAGTAGCAGCCGAGCGCCCAGCGCGGCAGCTGCTCGCCGGGATACCATTTGCCCTGACCGAAATGCAGCAGCGGTCCGTCCGCGAAGCGGTTCGCCAGCTTGCGGAACAGCACGCCCGCCAGACGCCGCTTCTCCGGGCCCAGCGCGAGCGTGTTCCACTCCGGTCCGTCCATGTCGTCGACCGACACGAAGGTCGGCTCGCCGCCCATGGTGAGGCGCACGTCGTGCCTGCCGATGTCGCGCTCGATCGCCTCGCCGACCTTGAGCAGGGTGGCCCATTGCTCCTCGGTATAGGGCTTGGTGGTGCGGGGCGTCTCGCGCACGCGCGTCACCGTCATCGCATGCTCGAACTCGACCTCGGCCTTCTCCAGGGCACCCTCGATTGGCGCCGCACTCGAAGGCTCGGGGGTACAGGCGAGCGGGATGTGGCCTTCGCCGGTCAGCAGGCCGGAGGTCGGATCGAGGCCGATCCAGCCGGCACCTGGCAGATAGACCTCGCACCAGGCGTGGAGGTCGGTGAAATCGTGGGTCGGGCCTTCCGGACCCTCGAGCGGCTTCTCGTCGGCGACCAGCTGGATCAGGTACCCCGACGCGAACCGCGCGGCGAACCCCAGGTGGCGCAGGATCATGACCAGCAGCCAGCCGGTGTCGCGGCACGATCCCTTGGCGCGGGCGAGCGTCTCCTCGCAGCTCTGCACGCCCGGCTCCAGTCGGACGATGTAGCCGATTTCACTTTGCAGTCGGGCATTCAGGCCGACGATGAAATCTATCGTGCGCTGCTCCTTTCGGTCGACCGAGGCCAGCCAGGCCGAGAGTCTCGGCCCTAGCGGTTCCAGCTTGCGAAATGGCGCGATCTCCTCGGCCAGCGAGGCATCGTAGGCAAAGGGCCATTTCTCGGCCGACGGCTCCAGGAAGAAGTCGAACGGATTGATGACCGACATGTCGGCCACCAGGTCGACCGTGACGTCGAACAGGTCGGTCTTCTCGGGAAAGACCAGCCGGGCCAGGTGATTTCCCTGCGGATCCTGTTGCCAGTTGATGAAATGCTGGGCCGGGGTGACCTTCAGCGAATAGGAAAGGACGGGGGTCCGGCTATGGGGCGCCGGACGCAGACGTACGATCTGCGGTCCCAGTTCGATGGGTCGGTCGTACCGGTAGGTCGTCCGATGATGCAGCGCGACGTGGATGCTCATGACGGCCTGCTGTTTCGCTCCGAAGACAGACTAAGCAAGTGACATGCCATTAAGCAAGGAACTGGCGCTATGCTTCTGTCATGATCCTTTTTTGACCGGACCCTTCATCATGACCAACCACTTCGATCTCACGGGCAAGGTGGCCCTCGTCACTGGCGGCAGCCGCGGGCTGGGGTACCAGATGGTGAAGGCATTCGCCGACCACGGTGCCGACGTCTTCATCACCAGCCGCAAGCTGGAGACCTGCGACAAGGTCGCGGCCGAGGTGCGGGCGATGGGGCGTAAGGCGGCAACCCATGCCTGCAACGTCGCCAACTGGTCGGAACTCGACGGCATGGTGGAGGCGGCCTACGCAGCGTTCGGGAAGATCGACATCCTGGTGAACAATGCCGGCTCCTCGCCGCTCGCGCCCTCGTCGCTGGAGACATCGGAGCAGCTGTTCGACCGTATCGTGTCGCTGAACTTCAAGGCGCCGTTCCGCCTGATGTCGTTGGTCGGCAGCCGCATGGCGGCGGGTGAGGGCGGTTCGATCATCAACGTCTCGAGCGCCGGCGCGCTGCGCCCGCGCCCCCAGATCGCGCCCTATGCCGGCGCCAAGGCCGCGCTCAACGCGCTCACGGAGGCCTTCGCCTTCGAGTACGGGCCGAAAGTGAGGGTGAACACGATCTCGCCCGGCCGCTTCCTCACCGACGTGTCCAGGGCCTGGCCGGAGGAGCACAAGGCCAACCCGACGGCGGCGCTGAAGCGCAGCGGCCAGCCGGAGGAAATCGTGACGGCGGCGCTCTATCTCGCGTCAAGTAAATCGAGTTTCACCACCGGATCGCTGGTCCGGGTCGATGGAGGAATAGCCTGATGAAAATGAAAGCCGGCGTTCTCACGGTCTGCGGTGCGCCCCGCCCGTTCGCGAAGTCCAAGCCTATCCATGTGGTCGAGGTCGACCTCGATCCGCCGGGTGAGGGCGAGGTCCTAGTCAAGGTGGGCGGTGGTGGTCTCTGCCACTCCGACCTGTCGCTGATCAACGGCGACCGGCCGCGCCCCGTGCCGATCGTGCTGGGCCATGAAGGCTCGGGCGAGATCGTCGAGGTCGGCGCGGGCGTGCACGACGTGAAGGTGGGTGACCATGTCTGCTTCACCTTCAACGTGAGCTGCGGCCGCTGCCGCCATTGCCTCGAAGGCCGTCCCTATATCTGCGAGCGCTCGATCAGCCCGCGCGCCGCCGGCCAGCTCCTCTCGGGCCATCACCGCCTGCACATGGACGGCAGGCCGGTGAACCATCACTCTGGCGTCTCCTGCTACGCCGAATATGCCGTGGTCGACCGCGGCTCGATCGTGGTGATCGACCGCAGCCTGCCGCTCGACGTGGCGGCGTTGTTCGGCTGCGCCGTCGTCACGGGCGTGGGCGCGGTCGTGAACACCGGCAAGATCGAGCCGGGCAGTTCGGTGGCCATCGTCGGCCTGGGCGGCGTGGGCCTTAGCGGCCTGATGGGCGCGGTGCTCGCGGGCGCGGGCCGCATCGTGGCCATCGATCTGTCTGATGAAAAGCTCGGCCTTGCGCGTCAGCTCGGCGCGACGGACACGGTAAATGCCAAGGACGTCGACCATGTCACGCAGGTGCGCGATCTCACCAATGGCGGTGTCGACTATGCCTTCGACCTCGCCGGCACCATCAAGGCAATGGAGACGGCCTATCTCGTGACGCGCTGGGGCGGCACGACGGTGACCGCAGGCCTCTCGCCCATCCAGGCCGACTTCTCGTTCAAGCAGAGCGGGCTGGTGAGCGAAGAGAAGACCATCAAGGGCTCCTACATGGGAAGCTGCGTGCCCGTGCGCGACATCCCGCGCTTCATTGCGCTCTACCAGCAGGGCAAGCTGCCGGTCGACCGCATGGTCAGCCAGCGCATCGGCTTCGATGAACTGAATGTAGGCTTCGACCGCCTGCAGGATGTCGCCACCGTGCGGCAGGTGCTGGTGCCGCACGGCTAGCGGCCTGGCGCGAGATCGATCAATCAGTCTTACTTATAGAACCCATAGGGCGCCGTCGCTCCGACGATCATCGCGGTGAAACGTGAGTGGTCTAGCGTCCGGCAATGATCGCGCGGTTGGCATCCATTGTCCGACGATGGCTTGGCCGGGAGCTGGTGATCGGCGGCCGGCAATTCTACATCGTCGACGATGGCGAGGACGCCCTGGACGACAGGGAAGCCGCACCGGCGCCATTGGATCGCATGCTCGGATCGTTCTTGCGGACGAGGAGCGGGCGGCGTCCCGAACTGGAATCAATACAGGGCTGGTCGCTGGCGCAGAAGAAGGTGGCCTTGGAAGCCATCGCGAAGTGCCAGTCGCGACTTTCAGGCATCGACGTCATGGATGAACGTCAGCTCGGTGGATTCCTCGCCGAAACCAGAGCCGCGGCGTCAAGGGACGTGCTGGACGGGCTGGCTGGGAGATTCACCATGAAGTGGCATGAGGCGAACTATCTCGCCTACGTCCATCTGAGAGCGTCGGCCTCAGCCACCGTACTGTAACCCGGATTCGTTCCGTTGCGCGGACGTCATAAGACCTTCTCGGGCCTGTGCTTCAATTGAACTTATGATCATCGCGGGATTGGCCCGCAACTGCACGCACCCGAAGCTGCGAGCGAACGAGCCCCGATCGTGGCGATCAGACCGAGAAGCGGAGCCAGGGCCGCCGTCACCCTGCGCCAACTGCGCGCCTTCCTGCTCACCGCCGAGAATGGCAGCGCCTCGATGGCGGCGCGGAACCTTGGCGTCACGCAGCCGGCCGTCAGTCAGCAGCTTCAGGAGCTGGAGACGGTGCTGCGCGTTCGCCTGATCGAACGGGTGGGTATCCGCATGCTGCCGACACCGGCCGGGCGCGCGATGATCCAGCCGGTGCGACGCGCCTTTGCCGCGCTCGATCAGGTCGAGCCGGCCATCGCCCCGTTCCGCGAAGCCGATACGGGGCTGGTTCGCCTGGGTACGGGCGCTACCGCCTGCATTCATTTCCTGCCCGAACCGCTTGCCCGCGCGCAGGCGTCAATGCCGAACCTGCAGCTGGTCGTGGTGACGGGCAACACGTCCGATATCGTCTCCGGCGTCGAGGAGGGCGCCATCGATGTCGGGTTGGTGACCGCGGACGAGCTCAGGTCGAATCCTGCGGTCCACCTGGAGCATGTATTCGACGAGGGGCTGGTCGCCATTCTGCCGAAGCGACTGGAACATCAGCTTCCCGACCTGTTGCGGCCGCAGGACTTCTCGCACCTGCCGCTGATCCTGTTCGACCCGGCTGGTCGCACGCGCGATATCGTCAACGGCTGGTTTCGGGCGGGGGGCGTGAGCCCCATCCCCGCCATGGAGCTGGGCAGCATCGAGGCCATCAAGGTGCTGGTGGGCGCCGGCCTCGGCGTGTCGCTGATTCCCGATCTGGCAACGAGATCGATGCCCGATACGATCGTCCGCCGCCGTCTCGCGCAGCCGGTGCGCCGCCGCCTTTCGTTGATATTGCGCACCGACAAGGTACTCGACTCCGGGCTGCGGACCCTCTTGGCCGAGATCCGTGCGTCAGCGGAGTCCCAGCAGCAACGCCTCGCATGTTCGTGTCCGAATAAGAAGCGGTGATACCTTGCGATAAGCAAGGCCTCTGGCTTTGTTATCAAAGCTTATTCTCCGCCCTTTAGTCTCTGTGCATCGACGTTTAACGCGCATGGAGGCGAGGTCTTGAACCAACCGAACAGCACGCCCGGGCTCGACCCGGCGCCTGGTCCCATCGGCGGCCGGCTGGCTTGGAAGAGCGCCGATCTCGCTGCGGACACGTCGTGGATCCACCGCCTCACCGACGCCGAGGTGGAAGAGTTGGAAGCGGCCGCCACTCACTCCGGGACCGTCGTCGGCGACATCCTGGATCTGCGCCGCGAGCACTTCCCTCTGTCGACCCTGGCCGCAAAGATCGCCACCCTGCGTGCCGACATCATGGATCGCTACGGCTTCGGCTATCTGCGTGGCCTGCCGGTGCACAAGTACGATCGCGACACGATCATGCGCATGTACTGGGGATTGGCCTCGCATCTCGGCGACGTCGTTCCGCAGAACCGCAACGGGCACATGATCGGTCATGTGATCGACATCGGGACGAAGGTCGACGACTACAACAAGCGCCTGACCCAGACTTCGGCCGGCCTGTCGTTTCATTCGGACTCCTGCGACGTGGTCGGCCTGTGCTGCCTGCATACCGCGATGGCGGGGGGCGAGAGCGCTCTGGTCAGCGGCATCGCCGTGCACGACGAGATGATGCGGCGGGCTCCGGATCTCTGCCGCGCGCTCTATCAGCCGGTTACTGTCGATCGCCGGGGCGAGGTGCCGGAAGGCAAGTTCCCCTGGATGCGCATTCCGGTGTTCATGTGGCGGGACGGCACCTTCACCGGCTACGCGCCTCTGCTCGAGTACCTGAAATCAGCACGCCGCTTCACCGACGCGCCGCCCATGACCGACCAGCAGTGGCAGGCGGTCGAGCTGTTCTTCTCGATCTGCGCCGACCCGGCTTTCTCGGCGAAGATTCCGTTCGAGGCCGGTGATTTCCAGTTCGTGCACAACCATGTCGTGTTCCATTCGCGCACCGCGTTCGAGGACGGGCCCGATCCCGCGAAGAAGCGCCACCTGATGCGCATCTGGATCTCGCTGCCCGACGGGCGCGAGCTGCATCCCGCGATCGCCGAGCGCTGGGTCCATATCGAGCGCGGCACGGTGCGGGGCGGCGTCAACATTCCCAACCGCAAGGCGCTCACCATTCCGATGGAACCGCTGACGCCAGCCTTCGCGTGAACAGGCGATTGTTTCGGGGGTAGCGTGCCGGCTCTCAGCGTACGAGGCGTCTTCAAGTCGTTCGGCTCAGGGGCCGTGCTGGCGGATATCGATCTTACCGTTGCAGAAGGGGAGATCGTGAGCCTGCTCGGCCCCTCGGGCTGCGGAAAGTCGACCCTGCTGCGGATCGTGGCCGGCCTGGAGCGCGCCGACCGCGGCATGATTCAGATCGGGTCGCGCGACGTCTCCAGCCTGCCGCCGGGCGCCCGCAACGTGGCGATGGTTTTCCAGTCGCTGGCTCTTTATCCGCATCTCACCGGCCGGCAGAACATCGCCCTGCCGCTGCGCGCCCGCCGGTTGACCCGGCTGCAACGGATGCTCGGCCCGTTGCGGCTCTCGCCATCGGTGCGGTCGATCGAGCGCGAGATCGACGGCGCAGTCGACGACATCGCTGGCCGTCTCGACATCGAAGGCGTGATCGACCGTGTGCCCGCACGGTTGTCCGGCGGGCAACGGCAGCGCGTTGCAATCGGTCGTGCCCTTGTGCGCGACAGCCGGTTGCTGCTGCTCGACGAGCCGCTCTCCAGCCTCGATGCCAAGGTTCGGGTGCAGGCGCGCGACGAGATCGTGCAGATCCAGCGGGCCTTCGGGGTCGCCTGCGTCTTCGTCACACACGATCAGGGCGAGGCGCTGGCGATTTCCGACCGCGTTGCGGTGATGCTCGGAGGCCGGGTGGCCCAGTTCGGCACGCCGGCGGAAATCTATCGCGATCCCGTCGCCCTCGCGGTCGCACGCTTCGTCGGCACGCCGACGATCAATGTCCTGGACGGCGTGGCCGACGCGTCGGGTCGCGTGCTGGCCGGCGGCTTCGCTTTCGATGCGCGCGTCGGCACCACGACCGGCCAGAAGGTGAGTGTGGCGGTTCGACCCGAGAATGTGCGGATCGCCGCGGGCCAGGACGACAGCAGACCTTTGTTGCGGGTCGCGCGGATCGAGGATCACGGACATGACGGGCTCGTCCATCTCGCTGGCCGGGATGGCAGGCAAACCCTTCTCGTTGCCCGCGCCGGTCGGGCGCTCGCGTTCCGGCCCGGCGACGAAGTCCGGGCTGCGATCTCGGCTGACGATGCTCTCTACTTTTCCGAGGACGGCTCGCGGCTTGCCGGGCTTCCCGTCGCGATGGCGGCCTATGCTCGTGGCTGAGGCGTCGTTTCCGCGTTGGCGGGAGGCCGTCGTCGGTCCCTATCTTATGCTGGCGCCGGCGGTTCTGCTGCTGGTCGTGATGATCCTGGTACCTCTGGTGCTCGTGGCCGCCACGGCCTTCACCGACTGGCATCTCGGTGGCGGTCCGCCCCGGTTCGTGGGTCTCGAGACCTTCCGCGCGTTGCTCGAGGATCACGACTTCAAGATCGCGGTCTGGAATACCGCCCGCTATGTCGGTGCGGTGGTGCCGGTCACGACCCTGGTGGGTCTCGCCGTGGCGCTGCTGATCGCCGAGTGCGGTCGCGGGCAGGCCCTCTATCGCATGATCTTCTTCCTGCCGTCGGTGGCGACACTCGCGGCGATGTCGGTCGCCTGGCAGATGCTGCTCAGCCCTTCGGTGGGCGCCGTGCCGCAGCTGCTGCGCCTGCTGGGCTTCGCGCCCGGGAACTGGTTGCAGGACCCACAAGCCGCGCTGCCGACCCTGGCGATGATCGGCATCTGGAGCGAGGCGGGATTTGCAATGCTGTTCTTCCTGGCGGGGCTCAAGACCGTGCCGCGCGAGCTGGTCGAGGCGATGGCACTCGACGGGCGTGGGTCGGTCGTCGACCGGCTGTGGCACGTGACCCTGCCGCATCTCGCACCGATTACGGTCTTTGTCCTCGTCTTCAGCTCGATCCACGCGCTGCGCGTGTTCGACACGGTCGCGATCATCACGCGCGGCGGCCCGGAGAAGGCGACGCTGGTCGCGCTGTACTTCATCTACCAGGAAGCCTTCTCGCTCTTCCGAACGAACCTGGCCGCAGCGGCCACGATCCTCTTCATCGCGGTGGTCCTGGTGCTGAGCTTGATCCAGCTCTACGCAACGCGCGCAGGGCGCTCCCGATGAACCGGGCCCGTTTCGCGGGACTGGCGCGGCATGTCGTGCTGGTCAGTGGCGCCGTTCTGGTGCTCTCGCCGCTGCTCTGGGCGATCCGGATTTCCTTGCTGCCTGCGGAGGATGTGTTCTCGCCGACGTTTCGTCTCCTCCCCAGCCGCTGGATCGGCTTCGAGAACTATGCGCGCGCGCTCACGGCCTCGCCGTTGCTGCACTTCCTGGCGAACGGAGTCTTCGTCTGTGTTGCGATCATCGTGTGCCAGCTTCTGGTCGCGATTCCCGCTGCCTATGTGCTGGCCAAGGCCCGCGTCCCGGGCCTTGGCCTGATCTGGCTCGCGGTCCTGGTGGCGCTGGTGGTTCCTCCGGCGGCGCTGGCGCTGCCGCTCTTCATCATGGCGGCAGGGGCCGGGCTGATCGACACCTATGCCGGCCTCATCCTGCCGTGGACGATCTCACCGCTCGGGATCTTCCTGCTGCGGCAGGCGTTCCTCCGGGTTCCCGACGAGATGATCGAGGCGGCGCGGCTCGACGGCCTGGGCGAGGGCGAAATCCTGGTGCGGCTGCTCGTGCCGATGATCTCGCCCGCCATCGGCGCACTCGTCATCATCTCGCTCGTGGCGCACTGGAACGACCTCCTGTGGCCGTCGGTGGTGGTCACGTCCGGAGCCAAGGCCACTCCGCCTTTCGGCGTGATGCTGTTCCAGGTCCAGGAGATCGGTTCCGACTACGGTCCCTTGCTGGCGGGCGCTCTGATGATCGCGGCGCCGCTGCTTGTCCTGTTCGCACTGGCCCAGCGGCGCTTCCTCGATGGCATGACCTGGCTGGGCTCGAAGTAGCGCCGGCCGTCCCCGTGTTCCTCCCTCACAATCAGCGAGTTCTTCGATGAAACGACTGCTCTTTCTCTTGTCCACCCTGCTGCTGTTCGGGTTTGCGGGCATGCGCGGCGCCGGCGCGGTCGAGATCACCGTGCTCTATCCGCAGCCCTACCTCTACCAGGCCCCGATCGAGGAGATCGTGAAGGCGTTCGCCGCGAAACGGCCGGACATCCAGGTGAAGCTCCTCGCGCCGACCAAGGCCTACGAGGAGACGGCGAGTGCCGTGCTGCGCGGCGCCGTGACGGGCAGCATGCCGGACATCGCCTTCAACGGCACCAACCTCATGCACCTCTTCGTCGACCGCAAACTTGCGGTTCCTCTCGACGGCTTCGTGGCGAAGGAAGCGGATTGGGAAAAGCAGGGCTACGTGCCGGGCATGATCTCGACCGGCCTCGTGAACGGCAAGCTCTACGGCATGCCGTTCGCGCTCTCGACGCCGATCCTCTATTTCAACGCCGACCTGCTGCGCAAGGCGGGTGGCGATCCCGCCCAGCCGCCGAAGACGTGGCCCGAACTGCTCGCGCTTGCGCGCAGGATCACCGATGCCGCCAGCAACACCCATGGGTCCTACATGGTGTGGACGACGACGGGCAACTATCTCTGGCAGGAGTTGCTGTTCACGAACGACGGCCAGATGCTGTCGCCCGATGGCAAGAAGGTGGGCTTCGACACGCCGGCGGGCCTCAAGACCTTCGAGATCCTGCGCGACCTGGTGAAGGAGGGCGGCATGCCGAACCTCACCGACGAACAGGCGACGCAGGCGTTCATTGCCGGCCAGATCGGGTTCTACATGTCGTCTTCGGCGCGCGTGAACAGCTTTACGAACAAGATCGGTTCCCGCTTCGAGCTGGGCACCGCGCCGTTCCCCAGCCCGCGGCCGGATTCGAAGATCGTCTCGGGGGGTGCGACGATGATGATCCTCGCCAAGGACCCGGCCAAACAGGCCGCGGCCTGGGAGTTCATCAAGTTCGCGGCCGGTCCGATCGGCCAGACGATCATGGTCCGCCATATCGGCTACATGCCGTCGAACCAGATCGCGATCGATACGCCCGAACTGCTGGGCAACTACTACGCGAACAATCCCAATATGCGCACGGCCATCTCGCAACGGGCACGCACGACGGCCTGGCTCGGCTTCCCGGGCGAGAACAGCCTCAAGGCGATCCAGGTGATCTACGACGTCATGGAATCGGTCGTGGCAGGCAAGGCCACGCCGGAGGAGGCGTTGAAGCGGTCCGTCACGCAGGTGCAGGCGCTGCTGCCGAAATAGCGCGGACGGCCTCGCCCGATCCGCCATGGTCCTTCGCCGGGAACACGGGCTCGAACGCCCGTCCCCGGCGTCGTGACCTACACGACCGCGGTGTAGAGGCGGTCGAGATCGCCGTCGTCGTAGGCATATTCGGTCGAGCAGAATTCGCACTTCACCGAGACACGGCCGGCCTTGTCGCGCAGGTCGCCGAGTTCTTCGCGGCGAATCGAACGCAGCACGTTGTCGATCCGCTCTCGACTGCAGCGGCAGCGTGCTTCGAAGGATCGCCGCTCGAAGACCCTGGGCTGTTCCTGGTGGAACAGGCGGTGCAGCAGGGTGGTGCCGGCGAGAGCCGGATCCAGCATTTCCTTCTCGGTGGCGGAGGCCATCAGGATCACGGCCTTGCGCCAGTCGTCCTCGCGCTGCTCGGCATCGACGTCGACGCGGCCGGCATCGAACTCGGGCATCTGCTGGACCATGAGGGAGGCCGCGTGCCACCGGTGCTGGCCGTCCGTGTCGTCGCGGCGTGCCGTGATCTTGATGCCGGTCGGCAGCTGCTCGGACTGGCGGAAATAGGTGTGGGCGCAGTCCGCCAGCGTCGCACCCTCGAGCGGCACCACGCCCTGGTAGCGTTCCGTGTATTGGCCCTGGTCGACGGTGAAGGTGAGGCGGCCCTGGCCGAACAGCTTGGGGATGTAGCCGTCGGGAACATCCTCGTTGCCGCTGCCCAGCGCGATCGCGAGCTTCCAGGAATCGAACTGCGCATAGCCGCGCAGGGCGCCGTCGCTGGTGAGGTCGGTGACGAGCAGGCGGATCGGTCCGTCGCCGCTGATCTGCAGAGTGAAGATGCCGTCGTATTTCAGCGAGGTGGCAAGTGTGGCGCACAGCACCATCGCCTCGGCCAGTGGCCGCGCCACGGCCAAGGGATAGCCGTGGCGTTCGATCACTTCATCCAGGACGGGACCCAGCCGGACCAGCCGGCCCCGCACGCCGAGCGCGTCCAGCTGGAAGGGGAGGACGCGGTCCCAATCATCCGACTTCACGCTCCCGCCCCCCTCGGATGGGCCGGGAAGGGGGAACGCGACGCGATGAGAGGCGGTAGGGAGACAATCATACGGGGGCTTGTCCCCTGACAGGCGGTTGAAATGGGCCGTGCGGATGCACCGGTGAGCAATATTGTTGCGCCAGCGGTCGCCGCGGCCAGCGGATTCAGGACCTGCGACATCCGATTCATTTGTTTCGCTTATTTCGTTTGTTTCGTTTGTCCGTCGTGACTCCGACGTTCTCGATGCCCCGTTGGCCCTCCCCCTTGCCACGAGGGAGGGAAACGTTGGTCAGGACAGACACCAGGCCAGAATGCTCTTCTGGGCGTGCAGGCGGTTCTCGGCCTCGTCGAATACGACCGACTGCGGGCCGTCGATCACCTCGGCGGTCACTTCCTCGCCGCGATGCGCGGGCAGGCAGTGCATGAAGATCGCGTCCTTCTTGGCCTGCTTCATCAGGTGCTTGTCGACCTGATAGGCGCGCAGCAGATTGTGTCGCCGCGCGGCGCTCGGGCTGTCGGGATCCTCGTCGCCCATGGACACCCAGGTGTCGGTGACGACGCAGTCCGCGCCCTTCACCATCGACTCGGGGTCGTGGCCGATCGAGATGCGCCCCTTGGATTTCTCGGCCCACTGGACCACATCGGCCGGCGGCGTCAGCTCGGGCGGGCAGGCGATGCGCAGCTCGAAGTCGAACTGGACCGCGGCATGGATCCACGACGTCGCCATGTTGTTGCCGTCGCCCGACCAGACCACCGACTTGCCTTCGATGGGACCGCGATGCTCCTCGTAGGTCATCACGTCGGCCATCAGCTGGCACGGATGGGTCTTGTCGGTCAGCCCGTTGATCACCGGCACGGTCGCGTACTTGGCCATCTCGAGGAGCTTATCTTCGACCGTCGTGCGCATCATGATGATGTCGACGTAGCGGCTGAGCACGCGCGCGGTGTCGGCGATTGTCTCGCCGCGGCCGAGCTGGGTATCGGTGCGGCCGAGCATGATCGTCTGGCCGCCGAGCTCGCGCATGCCGACCTCGAACGATACGCGGGTGCGCGTCGAGGGCTTCTCGAAGATCATGGCGAGAGTCTTGCCGGCCAGCGGCTGGTCGTGCCCGCCGTTGGCCCGCGCCTTCTTCATTGCCTTGCCGTGATCGAGGATCTGGCGAAGCGTCCTGGGATCGACCTGGTCGAGGTCGAGGAAATGCTTGGGAGTTGCCATGGGGCCTACTCGGCGGCCTTGGACGCCGCCTCGAAGGACTCCGCAGCCTGCTCGAGAATTGCGATTCCCTCGTCCAGTGCGGCCTTGTCGGCGATCAGGGCCGGGAAGATGCGGACCACGTTCTCGCCGGCCGGTGGGACCAGGAGTCCCAGCGACTGCAACTTGTTCACCATGTCGCCGACCGGGACCGACGGGGCGCACTGAAGGCCCTGGAGGAAACCCATGCCGCGCTGCTCGACGAACACCGTGGGATGCTTGCGGCAGAGTTCCTCGAGCTTGCCTTTCAGGTACTCGCCCTTTTCGCGCACGGCCTCGATGAAGCCGGGCGCCAGCAGGACGTCGAGCACGGCATTGGCCACGCCGGTGGCCAGAGGGTTGCCGCCATAGGTCGAGCCATGCGTGCCGGGCACCATGCCGACCGCCGCCTTTTCGGTCGCCATGAAGGCGCCGATCGGGAAGCCGCCGCCCATCCCCTTGGCGATCGCCGCGACATCGGGCTTCACGCCCGACCAGTCGTAGCCCCACAGCTTGCCGGTCCGCCCGAAACCCGTGTGGATCTCGTCGTAGAACAGCAGCAGGCCGAATTCGTCGCAGATGGCGCGCAGGTCCTTGAGGAATTGCACGGTCGTGGCGCGGATGCCGCCCTCGCCCTGGATCGGCTCGACCAGGATACCGGCGGTCTCGTCGTCGATCATGTCGCGGACGACGTTGGTGTTGTTCAGCGGCGCATGCTTGTAGCCGGGTGCCGGCGGGCCGAAGCCTTCGAGATACTTCTCGTTGCCAGTGGCGGCGAGCGCGTTCAGCAGGCGGCCGTGGAACGCCGCCTGGAAGCAGATGATCTTGTACCGCTTGGGCTGGCCGTTCATGTACTGATACTTGCGGATCAGCTTGATGCCGCCCTCGATGGCCTCCGCGCCGGAATTGCAGAAGAACATCGTGTCGGCGAACGAATTCTCGACCAGCCGCTTGGCCAGCTTCTCGCCGTTGCCGACCCGGAACAGGTTCGACGTGTGCCAGAGCTTGGCGCCCTGCTCGGTCAGCGCCTTGACCAGGTAGGGATGGCAGTGGCCCAGCGCGTTCACGGCGATACCGGACGTGAAGTCCAGGTAACGTCGGCCGTCCACCGCGTAGAGATAGTTACCCTCTCCGCGTTCGAACACGACGTCCTTGCGACCGTACGTCGGCATCACAGCCGTAATCACAGCGAGCCTCCCTCAAAAACCAAAAACCCCCGCCGATCCGACGATTCCGGGATGGAAACTCCGGGGTTTGGCGAGGGGCGGGCACTATCTTACCGGGGTCCGGGTGTGTCAACTTGGGGTGGCCGGCCGGCGGCGGCCGTCTTGAGGGGCCTCGACCCCTCTGCTAGGAGACCCGCCTTCCGATGAAACCGCTGCCGACCCGCAATTCCACGCTGCCCCTTCATCGCGCCGGCTTCGCCTCCGTGCCCGCGATGCTCGACTATGCGGCGAAGGGTGAGACGGGGGTGACCTTTTATAATGCCAAGGGCGAGCAGCTCTCGGCCTTGCCGTGGCGCGAGGTCCGGGACCGGGCGCAGGTGGTGGCCCGCAAGCTGATCGGCGCCGGATTTGCGCGCGGCGAACGCATCCTCATCACCGCCGATACCTGGCCGGGCTTCTTCGACTCCTTCTTCGGGGCCCAGTATGCCGGCCTGCTCCCCGTCCCGGTCTCCATTCCGGTCGGCATTGGCGGCAAGGACGCCTACCTCGATCAGCTCCGCCGCCAGTTTGCCGCCTCCGGGGCGGTCGCGGCCGTCGGCCTCGACGATCTCGCGGGTTATCTGGCCGACGCGGCGCGGGAATTCCCCGCCATTCGGCTCCATGGCGGCATGGACGCCCTCCATGCGCTGCCCGAGAAGCCGGTCGATCTGCGGCCGCTCGGCGCCGATGAGCTCTGCTACATCCAGTTTTCCTCGGGCAGCACGCGTCATCCGCACGGCGTGCAGATCACCCAGCGCGCCCTGATGGCCAATCTCGCCGGCATGGTCGGGCCGGCCGGCCTCGACGTCGTCGAAGGCGATCGCGCCATAAGCTGGCTGCCGCTCTATCACGACATGGGGCTGATCGGCTTCCTGATGGGGCCGCTCGCCAGCCAGCTCTCGATCGACTACCTGACGCCGCGCGACTTCGCCCGCCGGCCGATGCAGTGGCTGAACCTGATCTCGCGCAACCGCAGCACCATCTCCTACAGTCCGAGCTTCGGCTACGACCTCGCCGTGCGTCGGGGCGCGGCCCAGGTGCCGCCGGATCTCGACCTGCGTTGCTGGCGGCATGCCGGTATCGGCGGCGACATGGTGCGGGCCGACGTGCTGGAGCGCTTCGCGGCGACGTTCGCGCCGTTCGGCTTCGACAGCACCGCTTTCATTCCCAGCTACGGCATGGCCGAGGTCTGCCTCGCCATCACCTTCTGCCCGCACGATACGGGCGTGCGAACCGATGCCGTCGACCGGACCGCGCTGGCCGAGGCGCAACGCGCCGTACCGGCGGCGGACCCGAATGACCAGAGCCGGGCACGCCGCTTCGTGATCTGCGGCCGCGTGCTGCCGGGCCATCGCCTCGAAGTGCGCGGTCCCGATGGTGCCGTGCTGGCCGATCGCGCGGTCGGCCGCATCTTCGTGTCCGGCCCCAGCATCATGCCCGGCTACTACGGCGAGCCCGAGGCCAGCCGCGAGGTCCTGGTGGACGGTTGGCTCGACACCGGCGACCTCGGCTACACGCTGGACGGCGAGATCGTCGTCACCGGCCGCGCCAAGGACCTGATCATCGTCAACGGCCGCAACGTCTGGCCGCAGGACATCGAATGGGCGGTCGAGGCCAAGCGAGTCGTCAAGAACGGCGATGCGGCGGCCTTCTCGATCGATACCGGCGAAGGTGAACGGGTGGTCGTGGCCGTGCTGGCCCGCGTCTCCGGGGAGCAGGGGCGGAGCGATCTGGCGCGCGACGTGGCGGGTGCGGTGCGCGAGGCGATCGCCGTCGATTGCGACGTCGTGCTGGTGCCGCCGACCCTGGGGCTGCCGACCACCTCGTCCGGCAAGCTGTCGCGCGCCCGGACCAAGGCCAACTACCTCGCCGGCCTCTACGCGCCGAAGCCCGAAGCGGCCTGACCGCTCGCCATGGGCAAGCTGGTCGCCGTCACCGGGGCTACCGGCTTCGTCGGACCGCATCTCGTGGCGGCCCTCGCGCGGCGCGGCTGGCGTCTGCGCCTGCTGGTCCGGCGCTGGTCCCCGTTGCCGTCACTGGCCGGCGTCGATGCCGATCTCGTTCTGGGTGATCTCTCCTCGGAGTCCGCCCTGCGCCAGCTTGTCGACGGGGCGGATGCGGTGGTCCATGCCGCCGGGCTGATCAAGGCGAAGGCCGACCGGGACTTCCTGCCGGTCAACCGGGACAGCGCTGCGGTCCTGTCGGCGCTGGCGCCCGACGCCCACCTGGTCCTGCTCTCGTCGCTGGCCGCCCGCGAGCCGCAGCTTTCTGCCTACGGAGCGAGCAAGCGCGCGGGCGAGGCAGTCGTCTCCGGCCGCAGCGGCCCCTGGACGATCGTCCGGGCGCCGGCGGTGTACGGGCCGGGCGACCGCGAAACCCTGGCCTATTTCCGAGCGATTAACTCTGGTATTGCGCCCCAGCCACGCCTGCCGGCGGCGCGCCTGTCGCTCATCCATGTTTCGGACCTCGCCGAGGCGCTGGGCCTGAGCGTCGAGCGGCCGCCTCCGAACTCGACCTACGAAATCGACGACGGGCGGACCTACACCTATGGCGACATGGCGGCGGCGGCAGGTGAGGCGCTGGGCCGGCGGCCGTTGCGCCTCTCCGTGCCCCGGGGTGTCATGGCCGCTATCGCCGGCTGGAACGAGCTGCGGCAGGCGATGGGTTCGGGCGCCCAGATCCTGACCCGGGGGAAGGTCGCCGAGATCTTCCACCCCGACTGGTCGGCCGCCGACCGGCGGCTGGCCGCAGCGATCGGCTTCCAGCCCCGTTACGACCTGACGTCCGGCTTCCGGGACACGATCTTGTGGTATCGCGCGAAGCACTGGCTATAGGACGTGTGAAACACGGCGTAACAATTTGTCATTTCACTCGGAATCGCTGTTTCTGGCACAAGGTGACCGCCCACCCCCGGGCGCTGGAGAGCGTTTTGCGCACTGCCCATCAAATGATCGTCGAAACCGACGGCATGACCGATACCCTCGAACGCGCCCGCGTCAGCGGCCAGTCCCGGGGTGAAGTCATTCGCGAAATCTGTCGTCACCTCGTGCCGTTCCAGACCGGCGAGCGGCCGATCACGGGCGACACGGTGATCGCCAAGGACCTGACCATCGATTCGCTCGCCATCATGGACATGGTGATGGAGCTCGAGGATCATTTCGACATCTCGATTCCCATGAACGTCGTGGCCGAGATCCATACCGTCGACCAGCTCGCGGACACCATCCAGAAGCTCTGCGCCCGGCGTTAGCCATGGGCCTGTTCGATCGCCATGCGGGCCTGCTCGAGGCCTATCGGGACGTTCGGACCACCGGTTACGACCCGTTCCAGATTCGCATGGAGCGGGTGCTGTCGCCGACCGAAGCGATCATCAACGGCCGCAAGATGCTGCTGGTCGGCACCAACAACTATTTCGGCCTGACTTTCGACCCGAGCTGCATGGAGGCCGCCATCGAGGCGATCCGTGCGGAGGGAACCGGCACGACCGGCTCGCGCATCGCCAACGGCAGCTACAGCGAGCACGTGGCGCTCGAGCAGGAGATCGCCGAGTTCTACGGCAAGAAGCACTGCATGGTCTTCACGACCGGCTACCAAGCCAATCTCGGCCTGATCTCGACCCTTGCGGGCGAGGGCGACCAGCTCCTGATCGACGCCGACAGCCACGCCTCGATCTATGACGCCTGCAAGATGACCCAGGCCGAGGTCGTGCGCTTCAAGCACAACGATCCCTCCAGCCTGGAGGCGCGCCTGCGCCGGCTGGGCGACCGTCCGGGCAACCGGGTGGTCGTGCTGGAAGGTATCTATTCGATGCTGGGCGACAGCGCGCCGCTGCGCGAGTTCATCGACGTCTGCAAGAAGTACGGCGCATACGTCATCGTCGACGAGGCCCATTCGCTGGGCGCGCTGGGCGACAACGGCCGCGGCCTCTGCGAATCGGCCGGTGTTCTCGACGACTGCCACTTCATCGTCGGCACTTTCTCGAAGACGCTGGGCGCGATTGGCGGCTACTGCGTCTCGAACGATCCCGACTTCGACATCCTGCGCGTCACGGTGCGCTCCTACATGTTCACGGCGTCTTTGCCGCCGTCGATCGTGGCCTCGGTACGCCAGGCGCTGAAGGTCGTGAAGGCCCGGCCTGAGCTGCGTACGCAGCTCTGGTCGAACGTGGCCACGTTGTACGAAGGTCTGGCCGCCAAGGGCTTCAAGCTCGGCCCCGAGCACGGGCCGGTGGTCGGCGTGCATCTGCCCGACCGCATGACCGCCATCGGCTTCTGGCGGGCGATGCTCGATGCCGGCATCTACGTGAACGTGGCCGTCCCGCCCGCGACGCCCAACGGCGTGTCGCTGCTGCGCTGCTCCGTCTGCGCGGTGCATACGAAGGAACAGCTCGAGCACATGATCGAGGTCATGACCGGGATCGGCCGCCAACTCGGCGTCCTCGACGACCGCACGCTCCGCGTGGTGGGCGGCGCCCGCTAGGGGCGCATCCGCCATGTTCACCCTCGCGCATCTGTCCGACCCGCATCTGCCGATGCCGCAGGCGCGCGTCCTCGATCTGCTGGGCAAGCGCGCCACCGGCTACTTCAACTGGTGGCGCAATCGCGTGGCCCTCCACCGTCCCGAGGCGCTGGCCGGCATCGTGGCCGACATAAGGGCGCAGAAGCCTGACCATATCGCGCTGACCGGCGATCTCGTGAACATCTCGCTGCCCGACGAATTCGCCCGGGCCTCCGGATGGCTGGCGGCCCTCGGCACGCCGGAAGAGGTCACGGTCATTCCGGGCAACCACGACGTCTACGTTGCCACGCAGTGGCGCGAGAGCCTCGGCCAGTGGGGCGCCTACATCGCGGGCGACGGCCGGCCGCCGGCCGCCGACTTCAAGGTGTTTCCCACCCTGCGCCGGCGCGGGCCGGTGGCACTGGTCGGACTGAACAGCGGCGTCCCGAAGCCACCGCTGCTGGCGACCGGCACCCTGGGCGAAGCGCAGATCGCCGCCGCCGGGAAGGTGCTCGAGGACCTGGGCCGCGAAGGGCTCTGCCGCGTGGTGATGATCCACCATCCGCCGCTCACCACCGAGTCGCGCTTCAAGCGCCTGACCGATGCGGCGGCCTTCCAGGCGATGATCCGGCGCGTCGGCTGCGAGATCGTGCTGCACGGCCACAACCATCGCAGCGAAATCGCCCGGATCGCGGGTCCGCAGGGCGCCATCCCGGTGGTCGGCGTCACCTCGGCGTCGGCGGCGCCGGAAAGCAAGTACGGCCGCGCGCGCTATCACCTGATCGGCATCGAGCGCGGGACCGCGGCCTGGCGGATCACCCTGGACATCCGGGCCCTCAAGGCCGACGGCACGGGATGCGAGCCCGACGGCCGCATCGTCTTCAACGGCGGCGCGCCGGCCGCCCTGGCAGCCTGAGGCGTCAATGGCTTCGTTCGACACCATCGTCACACCGGTCGAGTCCAAGGCCGACCTGAACGCCTTCATCGCGCTGCCCAAGCGGCTCTATGCCGGCCACAAGGGCTACGTCGCGCCGCTCGACCTCGAGCGCCGGGAAGCCTTCACGCCAGGCAAGAATCCGCTGTTCGAGCATGTCGAGGTGCGATTCTTCCTGGCGCGACGGGCCGGCAAGGTGGTCGGCCGCATCTCGGCCCAGATCGATCGTGCCCATCTCGAGCGATACGACGACAGTACCGGCCATTTCGGCTGCCTGGCCGCCGAGGACGATCCGGCGATCTTCGCCGCCCTGTTCGCTGCAGCCGAGGCCTGGCTGCGGACCAAGGGCATGAAGCACGTGACCGGCCCGTTCAGCCTCACGGTGAACGAGGAGGTGGGGCTGCTGGTCCACGGGTTCGACAGTCGGCCCGTCCTGCTGGTGCCCTACGATCCGCCCTATGCCGGGCCGAGGGTCGAGGCCTGCGGCTATGTGAAGGCCAAGGACGTCTTCTCCTACGACTACGACGTCCAGAACGCACCCGAGACGATCGGCGCCAAGCTGCTGGCGCGCGGCGGTCTCGAAGGACGGGTCAAGGTGCGTACGGCCAACATGAAGATGTTCGATGCCGAGGTACGCACCCTGGTCGGCATCTTCAACGACGCCTGGAGCGACAATTGGGGCTTCGTGCCCTTCACCCAGGCCGAGATCGACCATGCCTCCAAGGCTTTCGGCCCGGTGATCGTGCCCGAGCTCGCCGTGTTCGTGGACGTCGATGACGAGAGCGTGGCCTTCATCGTGGCGCTCACCAACATCTACGAGGCGGTCGCGGAATTCGACGGCAAGCTGGGACCCATCAACCTCGCCAAGCTGCTGTGGCGCCTCAAGATCGCCGGCGTCGGCAGCACGAGGGTGCCGCTGATGGGCGTGAAGAAGAAGTTCCGCAACCATCCACTGCTGGGCGCCGGCCTCGCCATGATCGCCATCGATACCCTCAGGGCAAACGGCAAGCGGCTGGGCAAGACCTCGGCTGAACTGGGCTGGATCCTCGAGGACAACAAGGCGACCAACAACATCATCCGCTCGGTCGGCGGGGTGCACTACAAGACCCACCGCATCTACGAGAAGGTGCTGCAGGGGTGAAGCCGACGTCACCCGGGCCGGCGCCCGCGCGGCCGCCGAAGCCGCCGTCCGCCTTCGCACCGCTCGCCAACCGGTCGTTCCTGGCGATGTGGATCGCCAACCTGATGTCGAACGTCGGCGGCTGGATGCAGACGACGGGCGCCGCCTGGGAAATGACCAGCCTGACCCAGGAGCCGATTTTCGTGGCCCTGCTGGCCGCTGCCGGCACCCTGCCGATGTTCCTGTTCTGCTTCTTCGCCGGCATCCTGGCCGACCGGTTCGACCGCCGCCGCTACATCATCGGCTGTCAGGTCTGGATGATGGCCGTGGCCGCCACCCTGGCGGTGCTGGCCTTCCTCGGGCAGCTCAACCACTGGAACCTGCTGGCGCTGTCCTTCTGCATGGGGCTGGGCAATGCCATGAATGCGCCGGCCTGGCACGCCGTGGTGCCCGAGATCGTCAGCGGCCCGCAGCTGAGACCGGCCATCGCCCTGAACAGCGCCGGCTTCAACCTCGCCCGCACCATAGGCCCGGTCATCGGCCAGCTGCTGCTCGGCCTGGTCGGCGTCTTCCTGCTCTTCGCCGTCAATGCCTTCACCTATGTCGGCGTCATCCTGGCCATGCGGGCCTGGAAGCGGCCGGTCGAGGCGCGCGCCGCCCAGCGCCGCGAGACCCTGGGCGAGGCAGCGCGCGCGGGCATTGCCTTCGTCCGCGGATCGGCCGAACTCCGTGCGATCTTCGCCCGCGGCCTCTGCTTCTTCGTGCCGGGGATCGCCATGGGGACCCTGCTGCCGGTGATCGGCCGCTTCGAACTGGGCCTCGACGAGTTTACCTTCGGCATCCTCTACGGCGTGTTCGGCACCGGTGCCGTCGTAGCGGCCTTCGCGCTGCCGACGGTGAACCGGCTGCTCGGTCCCGATCGCGCCAACATCTGGGCGATGGGTGTTTCGGCGGCCGCCACCCTGGTCGCGGCGCTCGCCATGACGCCGATCGTGGTCGGTGTCGTCGTCGCGATCAACGGCGCCTGCTGGATCACCGTGATCGCCAACAATGGCGCCTCGGTGCAGATGATCCTGCCCAACTACATGCGCGCGCGCGGTATGGCGGTCCATCAGATGGTGTTCTTCGGCGCCATGGTGCTGGGCGCGCTGCTGTGGGGGAAGATCGCCAACTACTTCGACGTCCGCACCGCGCTCATCGGCTCCGTCGTGATGCTGGTCCCGCTCACCGTGCTGGCCGCGTCGATCAAGCTTCCGGGGGCGTCGGTGCCGCGCGTCTGACGCGAGCCTGTCGTGCCGGCGTCATGAGCGGTCGAAATTGTCGAGGCGGGACAGATTCCGCTTGTAACCATGTCGATTAGTTGTAGATAGCACCCATACAAGACGCCCAACGCACGTGCCGCTGGCCCTCTGTGGTTACGCAACGACGGAAAGTGTTCTTTTTGGCAGTGCCGGCCAATTTGCTTTCGGGCGATGAGGGCCGGGTCCGGGAAGGAGCTTCTAGATGGTTGCTTACCGCGCGGGGCGCGTACCCCGCTATTATGTCCTTTGCCCGACCCTCGTTCGGGCCTCCTTCCTCGCTCAGCCGCACAAACGGATCTTAGCTCAGTCGAGTATCGGCTGACGTATCGCGCCACGCTTGGCGCCGTACGTCGTCGTTCGATCTCTTCCGACAGACTGACTATCCTACGGGGAACCCCCCAGCGATGACCGAGCGTATTTTCCGTTACCTCCGCGAGCAGCAGCCCGAGACGCCGTGCCTGGTGATCGACCTCGACGTGGTCGAGAGCAACTTCCGGCGCATGCGCGAGCTGCTGCCGACGGCGCACATTTTCTACGCCGTGAAGGCCAACCCGGCCGCACAGGTGCTGGCTCGTCTGGCGTCGGCAGGGTCCAAGTTCGACACCGCGAGCCGCGGCGAGATCGAGATGATCCAGGCGACCGGCGTCTCGATGGACCGCGTCTCCTTCGGCAACACGATCAAGAAGGAAAAGGACATCGCCTGGGCCTATCAGCAGGGCGTGCGCCTGTTCGCCTTCGACAGCGAGGCGGAGCTGCAGAAGCTCGCCCGCGTGGCGCCGGGCGCCCGCGTGTTCTGCCGCGTGCTGGTCGATTGCGGCGGCGCCGAATGGCCGCTCAGCAAGAAGTTCGGCTGCGCGCCCGAGATGGCCAAGGACCTGCTGCGCAAGGCGCAGGACTGGGGCCTCGACGCCTACGGGATCTCCTTCCATGTCGGAAGCCAGCAGACCGATCTCGACCAGTGGGACAAGGCACTGGGCCAGGTCTCGCAGATGTTCTTCGCGCTGGCCGAGGCCGGCGTGGACCTGCGCATGGTCAACCTGGGCGGCGGCTTCCCGGCGCGCTACCGCGCCGAGGTGAGCGGCCTCGAGGCCTATTGCGAGGCCGTCACCCGCGCGCTGGTGCGCCACTTCGGCAACCGCATGCCCGAGGTCATCCTCGAGCCGGGCCGTTCGATGGTGGGCGACGCCGGCGTGATCCAGAGCGAGGTCGTGCTGGTCTCGCGCAAGGCGTCGGGCGACCGCAAGCGCTGGGTCTACCTCGACATCGGCAAGTTCTCCGGCCTGGCCGAGACGATGGACGAGAGCATCAAGTACCGCCTGCGTACGCCCGGCGAGGGCACGCGCATGGGTCCGGTGGTGCTCGCCGGCCCGACCTGCGACTCCGCCGACATCCTCTATGAAAAGACGGAGTACAAAATGCCTCTGTCCCTGAAGCCGGGCGACAAGGTCGAGATTCTCTCGACCGGCGCCTACACGACGACCTACTCCTCGGTCGCGTTCAATGGCTTCGCGCCGCTCAAGGCGGTCTGCATCTGAACTGACACAATTCGGGCGTACGGAACGACGGGGCCTTGAGAAAGGCCCCGTTGCTGTTTTTACTGGCTGCTGAATGAAGGAACGGGGACGCTGACATGGCGAAGAAGACTGCACGCAAGCCCTCGACGAAGAAGTACCTCGATTTCCATGGCCGCATGGTCATGGTGGGCTTCGGCTCGATCGGTCAGGGCGTGCTGCCTCTGATCCTCCGCCACATCGGCATCAAGCCCGAGCAGATCACCATCATCACCGACGACATGCGCGGCGGCGAGGACGAGGCCGAGCGCTTCGGCGTCGAATTCGTCGAGAAGCGGCTGACCGAATCAAACCTCCGGTCGACCCTCGACAACCGGCTGGGCCAGGGCGACTTCCTGGTCAACCTCTCGGTCGAGGTTGCGTCGACCGCACTGATCGAGCTCTGCCAGAAGAAGGGCGTGCTCTACCTCGACACCTGCATCGAGCCCTGGCCGGGCGGCTATTCCGATCCCAACCTGTCGGTCTCGCGTCGCTCGAACTACGCGCTGCGCGACACGATGATGAAGCTCAAGTCCCGCCACAAGGGCGGGACGACGGCGGTGGTCGCCCATGGCGCCAATCCGGGCCTCGTCTCGCACTTCACCAAGCAGGCCCTGATGAACGTCGCGCGCGACACCGGCGTGAAGACGGCTGTGCCTGCCACGCGCGAGGGCTGGGGCAAGCTCGCCCAGCGCCTGGGCGTGAAGGTGATCCACATCGCCGAGCGCGACACGCAGGTCTCTCCCAAGCCGAAGGAGGTGGGCGAGTTCGTCAACACCTGGTCAATCGACGGCTTCGTCTCCGAGGGCGGACAGCCAGCCGAGATGGGCTGGGGCACGCACGAGAAGGCGCTCCCGCCCGACGGCAAGCGCCACACCTTCGGCTGCGACGCCGCGATCTACCTCAATCGTCCGGGCCTGCTCACCCAGGTGCGCACCTGGACGCCGATCGAGGGACCTTTCCACGGCTACATCATCACCCACAACGAATCGATCTCGATCGCCGACTACCTGACGGTGCATGACGGCAAGAAGGCCGTCTATCGCCCGACGGTGCACTATGCCTATCACCCGTGCGACCAGGCGATCATGTCGATGCACGAACTGGCGGGTAAGAATCTGAAGCAGCAGAAGCGCCAGCGCCTGATCGTCGACGAGGTCACCTCGGGCCGCGACGAACTCGGCGTGTTGCTGATGGGCCACAAGAAGGGCGCCTACTGGTACGGCTCGCAGATCGACATCCACGAGGCGCGCAAGCTCGCGCCCTACAACAACGCGACCTCGATCCAGGTCGTGGCGCCGGTGCTCTCCGGCATCGTCTGGGCGCTGGAGAACCCGAACGAGGGCATCGTCGAGGCCGACGAGATGGACTTCCAGCGCAACCTCGAGATCTGCATGCCCTATCTCGGCCCGGTCGTCGGCAAGTACAGCGACTGGACCCCGCTGCAGGGCCGCGGCGAACTCTTCCCCGAGGATCTCGACAAGTCCGACCCCTGGCAGTTCAGGAACTTCCGGGTGGTCTGACAAGGGCTCGGAAATACAAGGGAGCCGTGCTCGCCGACGCCGCCCTTCAGCCTGCAGAAGGCGGCGTCGAAAGGGACGGATATCGAGGCGGGTAGCTGCTCCGCTGTGGACGAACCCGCGAGCAAGACCTGCAGCATCGTGGTTGCGGGAATTGCCCCGTCATGTACAGCGACGGTTCTATTTTCATTTGCCGCGCGCTTTGTTGCGCGGGACCTTGTACTATCGGCGGTAATCAATGAACCAATAGGCCGGGAGGCCCCCATGCTGCATGGGCTCGAGAGGTTCGTCGTACCCGCCACCTACGGCATCGGCGTGGTGCTCTGGGCTGTCGTGCTGGGCGTGCTGCTCGCCCGCTTGCGGCGGCCCCCCGACGTCAACAGGCTTTTCTTCGTGCTCGTGGTCGTGCTGTCGATCGACGCGTTCCGCACGCTGTTCGAGAACGCCTATTTCGGCGCGTACTGGAACGCCGTCTACGGCGTCCTGCCCTCACAATTCAAGGTGCTGCTCGAAGCGCCCACGCTCGTCGTACTGCCGAGGCTGGTGAACCTGCTTGCTGGCGGCCTCATCCTCTTCCTGGTCCTCTGGCGCTGGCTTCCGGCGGCCGAATCGGACCGCATCGACCTGGCCAGGCGGCTGGCCAACAGCGCGCGCGAGGCCGAACAGGCGCGCGACCGCTATCAGCGGATCGTCGACGCCTCGCCCGACCTCGTGCTCGCCCTGGACGATTCGGGTCACGTCACCGATGCGGGCGCGCAGTTCCGGAACGTGCTCGGCCTCGACCCGGCCGGGCTGTCGGGAAAGCCTGTCTCGGTGCTGGTCGCTCCCGCCGCCCGCGCTGCCTTCGAGGGGCGCCTGGGCCGCATCCTGACGCGCGACGGCGTGGCGGCCGATACGATCGAGACGTCGATGCTGCACGGCGATGGTCACGAAGTGCCCGTCGCCATGCGGTTCGCCCGCGTGGCCGGCGGGGGCTACTGCGCCGTCGGCCGTGACCTGACCGCGGAGCGGGATCACAGCCTCCTCGAAGCCGCGGTCTCGCATCTCGACGACATGGTGGTCATCACCGAATATCGAATCGAAGACCGGCGAAAGCATCGCATCGCCTACGTGAACGAAGCCTTCACCCGGCAGACCGGCTATGCCGCTTCCGAGGCGTTGGGTCACACGCCGGCCGAACTGCTGCACGGCCCCGATACGGATCCGGCGGCAGCGGCGCAGCTCCTCAATGCGTTGGAAGAGGGGAGGCCGACGACGGCGCAGTTGCTGCACCAGGCCCGTGATGGAAGGAAGTACTGGGCCGAGGTCAGCCTGACGCCGATCCGGGATCTGCAGGGTCGCCTGACGCACTACACGGCCATCATCCGGGACATCACGAGGCACAAGGAAGCGCAGGACGCGCTGGCGGTGAGCGAGGAGCGGTCGCGGATCATCGCCTCGATGACTTCCGATTTCGTATGGGACTTGAACCTCGCGGAAAACACGGTGTGGCGCAGCGGCCTCTCCGCGGCAACTTACGGTTATCAGCCCGAAGAGACGGAGGATGCCACCGATCTCTCGCGCAGGCGAATCCATCCGGACGACCTGTCGAAGGTGCTGGAGGGGGTGCGGGCCGTCATCCGCGGTGGCGGCAATCACTGGCGCGAGGAGTATCGCCTCCTGCGGGCCGACGGAACCTACGGAACCATGTCGGTGCAAGGAAAGGTCATCCGCAACGCGCAGGGTCGCGCAGTGCGCCTGGTCGGGAGCGGCATGGACATCACGGAGCAGAAGGCCCGTGAGGAGGCCGCGCGGCAATCCCAGAAGCTCGAAGCGATCGGCCAGCTGACGGGCGGCGTCGCCCACGACTTCAACAACATCCTCATGGTGATCATGGCGAACGCCGATGCCGTCATCGAGGAGATGGAGGAGGGCAGGGCGACGCTCGATCTCGCCGTCGAGCATCTCAAGCGGATCAACGGTGCAGCGGCCCGTGCCGCCAAGCTGACGCATCAACTGCTCGCCTTCTCGCGCCGGCAGACGCTGCGGCCCGAACGATTCGACATCGCCGGCCTGGTGACCACGACCTCCGAACTGCTGGCACGGACGCTCGGCGAGCATGTCGCCTTCGAGACTATGCTGGAACCCGGATTGCCGGGCATCTTCACGGACCGATCCCAGCTCGAAACCGCCTTCCTGAACATCTGCCTGAACGGGCGAGACGCGATGCCGGCCGGGGGCACCCTCACGGTCGCGACGCGGCGCGAGACGCGGACCTCGGCTGACGGGAGCGAGGCCGAATACGTTGTGCTTTCGGTCAGCGACACCGGCACGGGTATGACCCCGGAGGTCCGGGAGCGGGTCTTCGAACCCTTCTTCACGACCAAGGAGGCCGGGCGCGGGTCGGGCCTCGGGTTGAGCATGGTCTACGGCTTCGTGAAGCAGTCTAAGGGGCTGATCGAGATCGAGAGCGTGCCGGCGCCGGCCGCCGGTCACGGCACGACGGTGCGCCTGTTGTTTCCGGTCGCCGACCAGAAGGAGATGCAGGCAAAGCCGGGGGGCGGCAGCGAGGACCTCCCGGGTGGTTCCGAGCGTATCCTCGTGGTGGAGGACGAGGCCTCGGTTCGCGTACTCGTCGTCTCCCAACTCGAAAGCTTGGGCTACCATGTGACCGAGGCCGGCAGTGGCTCCGAGGCGCTGTCGATCCTGCGCCGCGACGTCGATGCCTTCGATCTTCTGCTGACGGACGTCGTCATGCCCGGGCCCGTCAGCGGCGACATCCTCGCCGACGAAGCGAGGCGTTTGTGCCCCGGCTTGCCGGTCGTGCTGATGTCGGGCTATCCGGAGGGTACGATCGCGGCGACCGGACTGTCCCCGCCCGGGCAGATTCTGCTGTCCAAGCCGTTCCGCAAGGCCGAGCTTGCGCGCGTCGTCAGGAAGGCGCTTACGGAGGCGGAAACAGCGAAGAGCGGTGGACCGACGCAGCGTCCGTAACGCCTACGGCATCTTCCCCGCCAAGGACGGGGTGGCCTTCGAGACGATGTTCACCATCAGGGCGGCGCACCCTTTTTCGATCAGTCGGAGCGCCCGCTCATAGTCCTCGGTGGTGCCGCCATACGGGTCGATGACGTCGATGGCAGCCGCCTGGGGGACATGGCGCATCAGAAGTTGTGGCACGTCGGTGCGGCCGCTCGGCGCCATCCAGCGCAAGGCGGCCAGGGTGCTTCGGTCCATCGCGATCAGATGATCGTAACGAGACAGGTCCTCCTGCCGCAGCACCCTCACAGGTGTCGGCGGCACGGCATAGCCGCGGCGCTGGGCGACCTCGAACGCCAGCAACGAGGGTGGCTCGCCCGCATGGCCGTCGAAGGTGCCGGCCGCGGCGACGTCGAACATGTCCTCGATCCGGCCCCGCGAGGCGAAGGTGCGGAAGACGCCTGCCGCCATCGGCGCACGGCAGATGCCGCCCGTTGAGACGAACAGAACCCCGATGCTCACGACGGAATGCTCCCCGGAAGGTCGATCTCGAACGTGGCGCCTGGTCCGCCCGGCTTCAGCGTCAGCGTGCCCCCTGCATCGCGGACGATGCCGTAGGACACGGCCAGGCCGAGGCCGGCGCCCTGACCCTCCGGCTTCGTCGTGAAAAAGGGCTCGAAGATGCGTTCGCGGTTGCCCTCGGGGACGCCTGGCCCATTGTCCGCCACCCGTACCCAGACGCGGCCGCCGGCACCGCGGCCCGCCGACACGACGACGGTCTTGCTCTTCGCCAGCGTGTCGACGAGTGCACTCCGGGCGTTGGTGAGGATGCTCACCAGCACCTGCTCCATCAAGGGCGGGTGTCCCGATACGGCAAGAGGCTCTTCGCCGAGCTTCTCTTCCAGCACGATCCCCGCGTCGCGGTAGGATTGCGCAACGCGGGCGACGGCAGCGCGACAGGCGTCGCGCAGGTCGAAGGACTGCGGCCCCTCGCGCGTCGAGCGGCTGAAGATGCGCATGCGCGAGATGATCGAAGCGGCCCGGTCGACCTGCGCGACGATGCGGTTGAGCTTGGTGACGGCGAAGGCGCGGAATTCGCGATCCGACATCACCGGCATCGGCGGTTCGGAATCGCCATCGTCAGCCGATGCGGGCTGCAGTTCCGGGACCGCTTCAGCCTGAGCATTCTGCGCGGCCATGCGAATGACGTTAAGCGGCTGGCTGAGCTCGTGAGCGATGCCCGTGGTTATCTCGCCCAGCGTCACCAGCTTTCCGGAGACGGCGATCGCGTGCTCGGCCTGGTGGCGGAGCGTCTCGTCGTGTCCCACCATGATGATGCTCTCGCCACTGTCAGGCAGGGTCTGGCGCGAAAGCGAGAAGCGCAGCCGGCGCGTCTGATCGCCGGCTTTCACGAGCTGAACATCGACTTCGGCCAGGGGCGCCTCACCCGTGACGAACGACAGCAGCGGCTCGACTCCCTCGAGCGCGGGATTGAACAGGGCATTCGACACGTCATCGTCGGCGCTCGCACCGAGGAGGCGGCGAAACGAGGGATTGGCATGGATGACTTTGCCGGTCCGGTCGACGACCGCGGTGAGCGCCAGCGGTGTATCGACGATCGCCGCGAGGACCTGGCGCTGTGAGGCTTCCCGGGCGGCGGCAGCCGAACGCTCGATCAGGCGGAGAATGCCAAGGCTCGCCACCACCGTCAGCACCGTCAGGAGCGTGGCGATGATGAAGATCAGAAGGTTGCGGTCGCGCCAGGGTGTCAGGAAGGTACTCTCACCGACGACGACGGTGACGTATGCGGGAAAAGTCCCGACTTTCGTTGCGACGACGATCCGGGTTGGACTGGCACCGGCATAGTAGGGAAATGCACCTTTGGTGAGGACGGCCCTGCCCGCTTGCCCGGCCTCGATCAAGCGGTAGGGGAGCGTCTTGTCGAGGCGCTTGCCCAGCGGCTGGTCGGGAAGGCTGGTCGCCAGCAAGGTGCCATCGCTTCGGAACAGCGCGAGCCAGCTGTCCGGGCCGAGCGCGACGCGCCGGTAGAAGTCGGCGAAGAACTCGGCCTCGAGGCCGACGGCGACCACGCCGAGCAACACGCCTTTCGCCGACACGACCTTGCGGGAGACGTAGAAGCGCGGCTTGCCGCTTGCCCGTCCGATGGCCGTTGGGCTCAGGGAAATCGTGGTGGCGGCCGGCTCCATCGCTTTCCTGAACCACTCGAGATCGGCGACGTTGATCGGGGTGGGCGGCCAAACCCGTGTCGTGTTAACGACGTCGCCGTTGACCGCGATGATGAGCGCCACGCCGATCTGCGGCTGGCCGACGATGCGGTCGCGCATCGCCTCGAAGTAGTGCCTCTCGCCCATGATCCGACGGAACTGCTCCGGGGTCTCGATGTGACGTTCATCGATCCAGTCGGCCATGCTCTTGGCGACGAGGTCTGCCGCGCCCTGGGTCTGAGCTGCGTGCGCCGCCACGGTGAGAGAGATATTCTCCGCTGAGGTCTTCCAGCCCGCGACCGAGAGTTCGTGGTTCTGCTCGGCGACCAGAAAGGCAAGGCCCCAGACGAGCGCGATATGGGCGGCGCAGATGGCCAGCATGCGCCGCTTGCTCACGGGCCGGCTCAGCACGTCGAGCACGCGATTGCGCGCTGGCGCCGCCTTGGCCTTCCCAATGCCTGCGATCGACAATGTCATGGCAAGCGTGTCCCGAGATCCGGTAGCCCGACCCACAAGATTCTCTGCCCCCATTGGGTGCAGGCCCTTGCGGAATGTACCCCAGACCGGGCAGCTTGGAAGGTGCGCCACGCCGCGATCGTCTCCACTTTGGAAATGATTCGCAGCAGCAAGGGAAATCTTTCCTGCATGTCTAGCCCAGACGGCCCCATCTCTCCGATTGGCACATTCGATGTCCTGGTCGTGGACGACGATGCCGATGCCGTCGAGGAGCTGGTCGAATTCCTGGTAAAGTCCGGTCTGTCCTGCCTTTCGGCCGGCGACGGCTGGCAGGCCCTGAAGCTCCTGGCGGACGGCAGGAAGGCGAAGGTGGTCGTATCGGACTTGCGCATGCCGGAGCTGACGGGGCTCGAGTTCGCCGAGCGCCTCACCAGGCTGGATGGTGGTGACAGGCCGGATGTGATTTTCGTGAGCGGTCACGCCGGCTTCGACGATGCGGTGGAGGCGATCAGGCTCGGCGCCCGGGATCTGCTCACCAAGCCCGTCGACGGCCCCCGTCTCGTGAAGGCGGTGAAGTCCGCCCTCCTTGCCCGCCAGGGCCGCGAGAACCCGGCACCGGCGGCCGGAGCGGCCACCGCAGGGCTGGCCGACCGCAAGCGCGCCGCCCTCAAGCAGATGCGCTCGATGCGCAGGATGCGCGGCCAGCATTTTCCGACCCAGCTCTTTTCGGATCCCTGCTGGGAGATGTTGCTCGACCTCTACGATGGCTATCTGGCCGGGGCGGAGGTCACCGTCACCAGCCTCGGAGCGGCGTCGGGCGCGCCCCTGACGACCGCGCTGCGCCGCATGGACCAGCTCAAGGCCCATGGGCTGATCGAACGCGTCGAGGACATCGAAGACAGGCGTCGTACCATCGTGCGCCTGTCGCAGGCCGGCCTCGATGCCGTCGAGAACTTCTTCGATACCTACCTGCAGCGCCCGGCGACATGATGGAGCGATCCCTCCGATCCGGAGGCGATCGGGGGTGATGGGCCGGAACGACGGTCCTAGTCTGGGAGCATGGCACGCAAGGACACCGACGCCGATTCATTCGGTACAGACGTCCTGATCATCGAGGACGATCCCACCCAGGCCGAGGAACTCGCCTGCTATCTCCGACGCGCCGGCCTGCGGGTCGACGCCACCGTGAGCGGTTCCCTCGCGATCCATACGGTGGCGCTGCTACGGCCGAAGGTCGCGCTGATCGACTACAACCTGCCCGACATGGACGGCGTGACGGTGGCGGAACGCATCCGGCGCCTCAGCCCGGGCACGGCAATGATCGTGATGTCGGGACGCATCGACTGGCTGTCGGATCTCACTCTCGAGAAAGTCGGCATATTCACCTTCATGAACAAGCCGGTTGCCTTGGGGCCGCTGCGCAGCGCGGTGCGAAAGCTCGTGTGGACGACGACCCGCACCGGGCTGCCACCCCTGCTGTCCCGGAGGCCCCTCTTCTCGCTGTCGCGCGGTTTCTCCCGGAGCACTATGTAGAAATCGGACCCGCGTGCGATTCTTGACTTCGATCGCCATCAGGTCCTCACTCGGCACTCGGATAAGGTCGGGTCTTATGTCGCCCGACGTGTCGGGGTGGGTGTGCGAGTTCTTCTGATCGAGGACGACCCTGATCTTCGGCTTGAAATGCGCGAGTACCTCCAACGCCGCGGCCATGAGGTCGCGGATTGCGGGTCACTCCGGGACGGCAGAGCCATGGTCCGGCGGCTGGTCGCCGAATCGACACCCCCGGAAGTTGTCGTCTGCGACGTCAATCTTCCCGACGGAAACGGAGTCGATTTCTACGTTGATGCTTCTCCCGGGCTGCAGAACTGCCAATGGGTCCTTATGTCTGGCGCCCATGATCTCGACCGGGTCGAAAAGGCGAGCCGCCAGGTTGGCGTGCCCTCCTGCTCCATCGTCGAAAAGCCGATATCCCTGCGGACTTTGAGCGCCGCCTTTACCCGGACCTGAGCATCGCGCGATTCGTTTCGTTTCCGGAGTGGAGACGTTCAAACCTGCCTTTCGTCAGTCTGCAGGTCGATTCGGGTCGAGACCGCCTCCAGGCCCATCCAAAATGGAGACGTCGAGCCGCGCGCCGTGGCTCGATCGGCCCTAGATTGGTCGGAGGAGAGCTTGAGCAATGCGTTTCTTCGATCGGATTTCCGCGTTCCGCGCCGCTGTACCGGTCGCCCTCGTCCTGCTGACGTCGGCGCCTGCGCCTGCCACGGCGATGACTTTCTCGATCTCGGAACCGGCCGGGGGCCGCCGCTTTGTTCTCGCCAAAGGCCAGATCGTCGAAGGTGATGCAGATCGGCTGCGGGTCGCGCTGAAAAAGGCCGATCGCGATGCGTTCGGCCACAAGACCGTGGCACTCGACAGCTCCGGCGGCTCGGTCGGCGAGGCCTTCGCCATGGTCGAGATCATGGACAGGGAGCGAGTGTCCACCATCGTTATGCCGGGCGCCGCCTGCGCCTCGGCCTGCGCCCAGATCCTGTTCCTGTCGGGTATCCATCGTATCGTCGCGGAGGGGGGACGCCTCGGCCTTCACTCCTGCTATGACGCGCGGGACCGCAGCCGTTCAATGGTCTGCAACGAGCTGATTGCCCAGAACGCGCGTTCTCGCGGCACACCCTACGAGTCGATCATGGCCTTCATACACCTCAGCACGCCGACCCAGATGCGCTGGCTCGATGCGCCGGACGCCGACTGCTGGGGATTCACGAGGCGGCCTCCTGGTTCGGGCAGTGCCGGCCAGCGTTCGCACGCCACGGCGTGCGGGATCCGCACCGATGACGCAAGGGCTTCGTTGACGCCGCCGTCAGACTTCGGGCCGCGCGGCTCAAGCCGCCTGTGATGCGCAGCGCGGCTGATTGCAGAGGGCGCCAGGGAAGCAGTAGGGGATGCGCATGAATCGTCAGTGGCCTGCGTCACCCGTCGGTCGGGTCGGCTGCGATGTCGTCGTTGTCGATGACTTCCAGGAGCTGGCCACGACAATTGCCGAAGCGCTCCGCGGTCGCGGCCTGTCCACCCACGTCGCCTTCGATGGCGAAGCGGCAGCGGCGCTCGCCCGGAACTACGTTCCCGCCGTCGCCCTGATCGATTGCATCCTCCCGGACATCGACGGCCTTCAGCTGATACGGCAGCTGGGCGAGGTATGGTCCGATACCACCTTCATCGCCATGTCGGGTGATGTCGGTGGTATCTCGGAAGACGTGGCAAGGCAGCTTCGTATCAAGGCATTCCTGAACAAGCCGTTGCCGATTCGGGTGCTGGCGCAGTCCGTTGAGCGTCTGGTTCGCTCATCCCGCGACCGCCCTGTCGAGCGAGAAGCGCCCAGCGCCTGGATCTCCCTGGGAATCGGTTCGCCTGCGCGCCGCGCGACGCCCACCCTCGCGAAGTATCCCTCGCCGCGGCGATAGATCCGGCAAGGCAGTTCACTCCGTGCCAGGAACGACCGGGCCAAGGCCCGCAGGATCGGACGAGTTTTCCGGTGCCGCCGAAGAGCCTAGAGTGCTCGATGGCCGGGGGCCTTCATGACTGACAAGTTCTCTGTCCTGGCGCAGGTGGCCTCCGACTGGTGGTGGGAGATGGACGCCGAGTTGCGCTTCACCTTCATGTCGGAGCAGTTCTCGAACGTCTTCGGCATCCCGGCGTCGACTGTCATCGGCAAGACTCGCATGGATATGGAGCGAGGCGACTATGAGAGCCCGGGGTGGCGCGCCCACCTCGACGATCTCGCCCATCGTCGACCGTTTCGTCGGTTCGAGACCACTTTCGTCGATGCCTGGGGGACCGTGCGGCCGCTCTGGATCAGCGGCACGCCGCTGTTCTCGGACCAGGGCGTCTTCACGGGCTATATCGGGGTCGGTCACGACCTTACCGAACTTCGCCGCCGGGAGCGGGAGTCCGCCGGACGCACCGCTGACCTCGAGTCCATCCTCGAGAACATCGAACAGGGTGTCGTGCTGTTCGACCGGGACATGAAGATCGTCGTCTACAATGAGCGCCTCAGGGATTTCCTGGAGCTGGACAAGAGCTTCGATGCCCACGGCATGACGCTCGATTCGATCCTGCGCTATCTCGCCGAGCGCGGTGAGTATGCACCCGAGGAAAAGCAGGCCGCCATCGCGCTCAGGATGCGGCTGATGCACAGCCGGGAGCCGTTCACGAACGATCGCGAGCGGCGGGACGGGCGGATCGTTTCGGTGCACTACGAGCCCTTGCTCGACGGCGGCGGCGTCATGACCTACTCCGACGTGACGCAGGCGCGGCGGCATGACGCCCAGCGACAAGGCCTCGCCGAGCAGCTCGATCGCGAGCGGAAAAGCCTGGTGGCGGCGCAGACGGTGGCCCGGGTCGGAAGCTGGGAAACGAACCTGCAGACGATGGAGGTGCAGTGGTCGGCAGAAACCTTCCGGATATTCGGGGTCGATCCGGACGAGTTTTCACCGACGCACGCGCAGTTCCTGGAGCTGGTCCATCCGGATGATCGCGCCGCCGTCGAGGATGCCTTCAAGGCGTCGCTCGGTTCGGCGGAGGTTTGCACCATCGAGCACCGGATCGTCACGCCCGAAGGCAAACTGAAGTTCGTGGTCGAGCGGTGGCATGCCGTGTCTGACGGTGACGGCATGCCCTCTCGTGCCATCGGAACCTGTCAGGATTGCACCGAGCTGAAACTCGCCCAGCTCGAGGCGGAGGAGGCGACGAACCTGCTGCGCGTGGCGGGACGAACGGCGCGGCTCGGTGGCTGGGTCTCGGACCTCGAAAAAGGACGGCTCCAATGGTCGTCGGTGACGGCGGAGATTCACGACGAACCGCCGGGCTTCAGCCCTTCGCTGGAGGGTGGGCTCCGCTACTTCGTTCCCGAAGACCGCAAGAAGATGGAGGTAGCGCTCGACCTGTGCGCCCTGGAAGGGAAATCCTTCGACGAGACGCTGCGCATCGTCACCGCGACGGGAAGACGCGTCTGGGTGCGTGTCATCGGCGAGGGCGTCCGCGACCGACAGGGTGCGATCCGGTCGATCCGGGGAGCCTTCCAGGACATTACGGAACTGCTGGAGGCGCGCGAGAGTTCCAGGCGGTTGGCGGAGCAGCTCTACCAGACGCTCGACAACATCAACGATGGCTTCGTTACGATCGACGAGAACTGGCACTTTACCTTCGTCAATCAGGAAGCCATGCGACTTCTCGAGAGGAGCGACACCGATCTCTACGACAGATCGCTGTGGGAGATACTTCCGGATATCGTGGGTTCGAGTTTCGAACGACATCTGCGCGAAGCTGTCGAGACGCCGGGAGTGAGGACGTTTGTCGAATACGCCCCCGGACTGGCGAAGTGGTTCAGCGTGCGCGCCTATCCCTCCAGCGAGGGCCTGGCTGTCTATCTCCAGGACGTCACCAGCTCGAGGGAGCAGCAGGAGCAACTCGCTCTTCTCGAAGCGGCGGTCTCACGTTCGAACGATGTCTTTCTGATCACCGAAGCCAGCCTGCTCGATGAGCCGGGGCCTCGCATCGTCTACGCCAACGATGCCATCACGAAGTTGACGGGCTACGATCCGCAGGACCTCGTCGGAAAATCGCCGAGACTCTTCCAGGGTCCGGGAACGTCCCGAAGCGAACTCGACCGTATCCGGGCGGCGCTCGACGCCAGGGCGCCCGTCAACGCCGAACTCGTAAACTACGCCAAGGACGGATCGGATTACTGGGTAGAACTGGATATTGCGCCGATCGTCGATCGCGAAGGCCGCGCCACTCATTTCGTGGCCGTTCAGCGGGATGTCACCCAGCGCAAGGCCGCCCAGGACGCGCTCGCCATCAGCGAACTGCGCTTCAGGACCGTCGCCCAGCTGAGCGCCGATATCGTCTGGGATTGGGAGCTGGCTTCCAACGTGATCTGGCAGAACGAGGAAGGCTCAGCCCGATACTTCAAGCCTGGGGAAATGCCCGACAGCCCCCAGTCCTGGATGGAGCGGATACATCCGGAAGACAGCGAAAGAGTCCTTACCGATCTGATTGCAGCCCTGCGGGGAGGCGGTGACGAATGGTCGGCGGAGTACAGGCTGCAGCGCGCCGACGGAACGTATAGCCAGATGGTTGCGAGGGCCGCGGTCATCCGCAACCACCTCGGAAAGGCCGTCCGGATCGTCGGCAGCGCAGAAGACGTGACCGAGCAGCGAGAGCTCGAAGACCGTGTTCGTCATTCGGAGGAAAGCTATCGAACGCTCTTCCAGGCTGCTCCGTACGCGATCATCGTGAAGGAACGCGATACCCACCGTCTCATTGCGGTCAATGACGCGGCGGTGAAGCAGTATGGGTGGTCGCGCGAGGAAATGCTCACGATGACGATGAGCGACTTCTATGCGGCGGACGATCTGCGGGCTGTGACGGCAAGAGAGCGCTCCTATTCCGGCGACAGTACCGCTCTCCTCACCGATATCCGGCACCGGAGGAAGGACGGCACACTCATCGATGTGGAAATGGCCGTGCGGCTGCTCGAGTATGGCGGCAGACCCGCCACGCTGGCGGTCATTTCCGATGTCAGCGACAGGGTGCGCGGCGAACGTGCACGCGTGGCGACGGAAGAGCAATTGCGCGCATCGCAGAGACTGGACGTCGTGGGGAAGCTCACCGGGGGCGTCGCCCACGACTTCAACAACATCCTGATGGTGATCATGGCGAACGTCGACGCGATCCTCGACGTCCCGGATGTCGCCCCGGAGACCAGACAGAGCATCGAGAGGATCGGCGGCGCCGCCGAGCGCGCGACACAGCTGACGCGGCAGCTGCTGGCATTTTCCCGCAAGCAGACGCTGCGACCGGAGAAGATCGACCTCAATGATCTGGTCGTGGCGACGGGCTCGCTGCTGCGGCGGACTCTCGGTGAGCACATCGAGATAAATTCGCTGCTGGCCGAAGAGCTTTGGGAAACCAACACCGATCGCGGCCAGGTCGAGGCGGCCATCATCAACCTCTGCCTGAATGCCCGGGATGCCATGCCGGAGGGTGGACGACTCTTCATAAGGACCAGGAACGTCACGCTGGACGAGGACTACGCGGCGCTCGATCCGGAGGCGAGGCCGGGTGACTTCGTGGCGCTGTCCGTTACCGACACCGGCACGGGCATGACGCAGGAAGTCCTGTCCAGGGCATTCGAGCCCTTCTTCACGACCAAGGAAGTCGGCAAGGGCACCGGGCT
This sequence comes from Rhodospirillaceae bacterium, assembly GCA_009772935.1. Lineage (GTDB taxonomy): Bacteria > Pseudomonadota > Alphaproteobacteria > Reyranellales > Reyranellaceae > Reyranella. The sequence goes on along the minus strand of WOUR01000020.1, from coordinate 19,104 downwards.
GGGACTGAGCATGGTCTATGGCTTCGCCAAGCAATCGAAAGGGCACGTTGCGATATACAGCGAGTTGGGGCACGGCACGGTCGTCACGCTGTACCTGCCTCGGGCGGATCAACAAGGCACGGGCAAGACGATGACACAGGATCTCCATGTTCCCCGCGGTAGCGAGCGGGTCCTCGTGGTGGAAGACGAGGAGCAGGTTCGGGCAATTGTGGTCGGGCAATTGTCCAGTCTCGGGTACACCGTCGTCGAAGCAAACGACGGGGAAGCTGCGCTCGGCAAACTTCATTCCGGTCCAGCGTTCGACCTCCTCCTGACAGACGTGATCATGCCAGGGCCGGTCAATGGCAAGGCGCTCGCCAGCGAGGCGGCCAGCAGGTATCCCGACATACGGGTACTGTTCATGTCGGGCTACTCCGATGACGCCATCTCCACGCTGGGCGTGCTGAACCCCGGCGTCAGCCTGCTGACCAAACCCTTTCGCAAGGCCGACCTCGCGATCGCCGTTCGGCGTGCGGTCGAGGGCGTCCGATAGGCGCCTCGTCAGGCGAGAGTGGGCTTCCGGACGTCGTCTGAGTGCCGACGCCCGACAGATCGTCGGTAGGCGCTCATCGTTTCGGATTGAGGACTTGCTGGCCGTCGTACCTGAACAGACCGGGGCACATCGGGGGCGGGAGGGCCAGGGGGCGGGAGAGGCCCACTCCGTTGATGACGAGGACGAAGTCGAACTTGTCGGGATCGCTCCCTGACAGGTTCACATGGCACTCGGCCTGCAATTCGCCGAAAGCATAGCCGCTGACCATGAAGCTTCGGCCTGCCGGCTCCGGCAACGCGATCCCCGCCGCCCGCAGGTCCGAATAGACATTGTCGATCAGCCGGTCGTCCCTCGAGGCAAGGACGCCCGCGAGCTGTCCGACGAGCGGTCCCTTGACGTTCGTGCTCTGGATGTTCCGCTGGACCTGCTCGAGCAGGTAGCGCTTGGCGTCGCGGGCCGTCACCGGTCGCGCCTGGGATGCTTCGGCCATACTGGCCCCGCCGCTGGCGTGATTGCAGACATTCACCGCCTGCTGTTCGAGGCGGCCCAGCGGCGGTTCGGGTCCGCTCGGGCAGGCGCCGACGGTCAGGAACATTTCGTTGGTGTCGATGTAGAGCCAGGTGTCGGGTGGCCGTACGAGCAGTTGGGCAATGAAGCCCGCGTCGACGCCGAGGTCGGCGGCATAGCGGATCAGCGCCGAGGCGCCGGCCCTGCCCAGTCCGAAGCCGCGGGCGATTCCCGCCGTGGTGTCGCCCTTCGTCTCGTTCTGGACCACCGTGGCGTCCAACGTGAAGTTGTGGAAACCGACTTGACCGCCGATCTCGATGGTGCGGCTGGGGACGGGCATCGGCGGCATTCGGCTGGCCGTGCCGCCCAGGAACGCCATTGCGCAGGCGGAAAGGCAGATGTCGCCCTTGCGCACGAGCGTGGCGACCTCGTACTCGCGAAACAGATACCCCACCTTCAAACTCTCGAACAGGTCGCCGCCGCTGCTGCTGAGTTCGGCGGTTGCCAAGGGCTGATTGGCGATCCTCGTGGTCTTGGCCTTGAGCGCGGCCAGCATGACCCGCAGCTTGTCGCCGTCGCCCTGTTCGAACCGGCCGGTAACGCGAAGCGTATGGGCGATGATGGGCGCCTTCGGGGTCAGCCCGGGAATCGACTTGCTGTCGAGGGCCACGTTGAAGGCACGGGCCTCCGGCAGGAAGATCCAGTAGAGGAAGGCGATCGCCAGCGCCGAAAACCACCTAGGCATCTCGGCCACCGCGCGCTGCCACCGGTTCGGAGTGCGTCACGCTTGTCCCCCGTCTCGCAGCAACCCCCCGGGAAGAATTCCCCGTCGTCGGTAAAAAATGTACCATGCAAACTCTACCGGATTCACCATGCCTCTTTAGATCATTGGTGCCGGGTCGATGATTGCGCTGGATCAAGGAGGCTGCCGGCGCCTTGGCTAGACTGGGATGGCCAAACTCCACGGCGCGTTCAGGCGACGCTCGAATGCACCCAAGTCGGGGGACGATGAAACAGCAGCAGCTTCCTCGGTCCGGGACGGAACGCAAAGCCGTTTCCACGCGCGGAATATTTTGCATCTCACTCGCGGCGCTGGTCGGATTGATGCTCCTCGCGGCCGTGCTCACGGTCGATCACTGGCTGGGATTGGTGCCGTCGTTCCAGCGGGCGATGCAGGACCTGTTTTCGCGGGGAGCGCTGCTCGCATTCGGCCTCGTGGTCGCCCTGATCGCCTTCGGCGTCTACTTCCAGCGTTCGTTGCGCGAGAGCGAGCGACAGGGGGGCGATGCCCCCTCCTCCAAGAGTGCACCCCGACTGCTCTTGGGAGTATTTTGCATCTTCGCCTTGAGCATCGCCGGTACCGGTTACCTCCTCAACAACGATCTGCGCACTGCTTTTCGCAATGAACTGATGTCCCAGCAGACCGGGATCGCCCGGCTCAAGGCGCAGTACATCGACCAGTGGGTTGCCGAACGGGCGATCGACCTGGGCTTTTTGGTCACGTCCCTCAAGGGGTTGCCATTCGGCCAGATCGAGGCGGGCCCGGATCTGCGGCAGTTCGTTGAGCTGATGCTGTATCAGGTGCTGATCGGACATCCCGAGCGGCGTGAGTACATGCTGTTTTCGGCCGACGGGCGTTTGCTGGTGGAGGTGGGCGGCGCTCCCGGTCACAAGGATCATGACGGCGTCGAAGGCTTGGTGCGTGAAGCGGCACGCGACGGCAAGCTGAAGATCGGACCGGTTCGACTCGACGCCGGAACGCCGCCGAGCCCCAGCATGGCATTCGCGCAACCGTTCGATGCTGGCGCGGGCGCTTCGGACAAGTTTGTTGTCGTGCTCGTGGTCGACCCGAGTGTCGACCTGTTCCCGAAAATTCTGAAGTGGCCGGGCGACAGCCCGAGCTCGGAAATCCTGGTCTTGCGTCGCGACGGGGATGACGTTGTCTATCTGGTTGCACCGCGCTTCTGGGAGCGCCCCGTCCCGCCCGCAGGGCTCCGCCTCCCGCTGTCGACACCCAACCTCACGGCCGCCGCCGCGATCCGCGATGGAAACGGCGCGCGAGTTGGCGTGGATTACCGCGGCAAGAAGGTCCTTTCGGCGTCTTATGATGCCAAGGCCGTTCCCTGGATCGTGATCACCAAGTCGGATTACGAGGAATTGATGAACCCCATTGATCGCCGCTCCGAGAAGATATTCCTCGTGTTCGGGGCGACCATTCTGGTGGGCGGATTCCTGGTCTGGTCGCTGTGGAGAAGCCAGCAGGCCGAGGCGCACGAGCTGATGGTGAGCAATCTCCGGTTCGTTCACGCCGTGCAGGACATGTTCATCGTGCTCGACGGCGACGACCGCATTCTCGAGACCAACGAGGCTGCGCAGAAGGCGGTCGGGTATAGCGCCGAGGAACTCCAGGGCATGGATGCGCGGAACCTCAGACTGACGGACGAGGCTGACGATGACGATCAGGGCGAAGCGGTACTGGCGGCACCCGGGGGTCGGATAGAGCTTCGCACCATGATCCGCCGCAAGGACGGCAGCACGTTCCCCGCGGACGTGCGCGTCAGCGCCTTTGAACTCGATGGACGAATCTATCGTCAGGCGATCGGCGTCGACATCACCGATCGCGTGAAGCTCGAGCAGGAGGTTCTGCGGCTGGCGCGCGTGAAGCGTTCGCTGCAGGCGGCGACCAGCATCCTGCTGCGGGCTCGGTCCGAGGCCGAGATCTTCGATCAAATCTGCGCTGCCCTGGTCGAGTTCGGCGATTACAGGATGGTGGCCGTCGCCGTTCCCAGCGACGATCCGGCCGACAGAGTTTGGTTTCCTGCAATCGCAGGACACGAAGACGGCTATCTCGCCCAGGCCAAGATCATCATGAAGACACAGCCCGCGGACGCCGGGCCGCCGATCCTGGCGATCAGAACGGGAAGCGTTCAGGTCAACCAGGATTTCGACACCAATCCGGCGATACGGCCGTGGCGTGAGGAAGCGCTGCGGCGCGGCTACCGCTCGAGCATCGCCCTTCCACTGCGGCGGCACGATGCGGTGGTGGCGGCGCTCTCGATCTATGCGGCGCAGCCGCAGGCGTTCGACGCGGAGGAGGTCCAGCTCCTCACGGCTCTTGCCGACGACATTTCATATGTCCTGACGAGAACTGCCCCGATACCGGGCGCCGAGGGCTGACGTTCGTCCCGTCAGCGCAGCCTGACGGGAAGCTGGACGACGACTCCGGCGAAGACCTGGAACGACGGCACGCCCGGGCCGCTCTGGATCACCGAGTATTGCGGCTCGACGAAGGTGTTGAGGCTGGCGCCGCCGGGAAGCTCGAACACGCGGCCGAGTCCCAGGCCGACCGGGACCACGGCATTCCTGCCGAGGGCGAACGACGCAATGCCCGAGGAGCGCAGATAGAACCCGTCGCCCAGGTTGTAGAAAAGCAGCGGCTGCGCGGTCACGGTCTGGAGCGTGCCGTCGAAGGTCTGCTGCCAGGAGGCGAGCATCGTCGTCAGGCCCCAGGTATGGGGGGCGCTGACGACGGCCTCGACTCCCGCCTGCCATTTGGACGTGCCGAGCGCCTGGGAACTGGCCGTCGGCACGACCAGCAGCGGACCGATGCCGGTCTTGACGGAGCCGAAGTAGAAGACGGCCAGGTCGAAGACCGTGAAATCGCCCACGCCATTGACCGCCTTCTCCGGGTCCCAGGCGCTGGCGACGACCGGCATGGACGCGCGCATCATCTGGTCGACCCCGAACAGCGCGTGCGGCAGGACGAAGCGAAAGTATCCTTGATCGGCGCCGCTGGCAGGCCGCTCCGCGAGCACCGGCTGGGCGTAGTTGTGGAACTCGAACGCCATCCGGGGCGTCAGCGGATCGTTCGACCTGTTCTGCAGATTGTCCGCGCTCGCCTGCGCCATCGCTTGCGCCTGCACGAGGAAAAAGGCGAGCATCCCCAGCAGCAAAGCCCAGGTCCGGATTTGCCCGGATCGCCAGCGGCGGGACGGTCTGTGGCGGGCTCCGGTGACGGACGAGCAGAGAGGCATGCCAGGCATGATCGCATCATTCGAACACGGCTTCATCTTCATCAAGACCCGGAAGACGGCGGGTACGGCCATCGAACTGGTGCTCGGCAGCCTGTGCGGCGAGGCCGACATCATCACGCCGGTCCATCCCGACGACGAGAAGATCCGGCAGGCGCAGGGCTGGCGCGGGCCGCAGAATTTCCGCGTCGGGCCGGTGTCGGCGAGCGACCATGAGGGCGTTCTCGAAAGGGGCGACGAGGCGGACTATCAGGAGATGATGAAGGGACATCCCACCGGCAACGAGTACTTCAACCACATGCCGGCGAGCCTGGCGCGCCGCATGCTCGGCGAGGAATTCTGGCAGAAGGCCCACAAGTGGACGATCGAACGGCACCCCTACGAGAAGGCGGTGTCGCAGGCCTATTTCAAGATGTGGTTCATGGGGAGGTCCGCCGCCGACTTCCAGCCCGTGCTCGACGAGTTGATCGCCGGCCAGGAGATCGACAACAGGGACCTCTACACCATCGACGGCAAGGTCGCCCTCGACGAGATCATCCGGCAGGAGGACCTGCCTGCGTCGTTCAATGCGGTCCTGGCAAAGTCCGGACTGCGCTTCGACGGCGCGCTGCCCCGCGCCAAGACGGTGCAGCGCGCCGATCGCCGGCCCGCGGCCGAGATTCTGACGGAGACGCAGAAGAAGGCCATCTACGAATCGTGCCGTGAGACGTTCGAGCTGATGGGCTACGAGCGGTGACTAGCGCCGGATCGAGACCAGCGGCAGGTCGAAGGGCGCGCTGGCGCCCTTGATGTTGTCGGGCAGCGGCGAGTAGGGCGCGCCGGCGCGGACGCCGGCCAGCACGCCGTTGTCGAACTCCGGTTCGCCGCTCGAGCTGATGACGGTGGCGCTGAGCAGGCGGCCGTCGCGGGCGATGACGATTCGCACGACCGTCACGCCCTGCCGCTTCTGGGTGTTCGACTGGTAGCGATAGCCCACGATCTTGCGCAGGACCTCCGAGAGATAATTGTCCGCGACCTTGGCGCGCGCGTAGGTGTCCGCGGGATTGACGAGGCGGTGCTGCGACGGCGGCTCGGCGGAGGAGGCGGAGGGCGGCCGCCGTGTCGGCGCCGTCGAGAGCGGTGAGGGCTTCAGCTCGGGCTTCGGCGCGGGCGGGGGCGGCCGCGGCGGTGTGGCGAGTGCCTGCTGCTGTGGCAGGGGCTTCGGCACCGGGACGGGCTCGGCCGGCTTGGCCGGAGCCGCCTGTTGGGGCGGCGGCGGTATCGGCGCCACCTTCAGTCCCTGTTCCGTTGGCGGCTCCGGTGTGGGCTTCTCGACGGGCGCCGGCAGAGGTTCGACGCGCGCCTGGGCCGGCGGTTCCGGCGTGGGCGGCGCGGATTGCGGCTCCGTGAGCAGGCTCGGCTCTTCCTTGCTCTCGGGCGGCGGCGGCGGTGCCGGCGGTTCCCTGGACACCTGGTCGGTGGGCGGCGCCTGGGTCGGCCGGTCGCCGGTGACGGGGGCCGGCGGACGCACACCGGGAATGATCGGCGGCAGCGCCTGCGGGAGCGGAACCTGCGCCGGCGGCTCGGGTGGGGGCGGATCCGGCGGCTTGGGCTGCTCGAACGAGACGGTGATCGCCTCCTCGACCGGTGGCACCGGCGGCTTCTCCTGCGCCAGCCACCACAGGACCGCCGCCACGAGCGCATGCAACAGGATCGCCAGCGCGAGTGCGAGGGGCGACATGCGGTCGGAACGGAAAGAGGAGGCGCTTACAGCGTGGGCCACGGGATGGTTCTACAGCTTTTCGCCTCGATGCCTGGCGTCCTCATCAGGGGAGGGCGTGCCGGGATTGCCGGAGACAGAGAGGACGCCCGGACAGTCTAGAGGAAAAGCGGAGGGTTCATCCTGCGACTCTCCATCCTCTATGTACCTGAAGACACGGGTGTTTCGCCCGCAGGGGCCTCGGCCCACATCCACACCGACGTTCGGTCCCGGCGCCCCTGAACGACGATCCGATCGCCCGGCTGTGTCGCCCTGACACAAGGCAAGGGCTGGAACATCACGGACCAACATGAGGACGCGCCGGGCGCCGGCCTGTTCTCGTAGGTCGTCCCTTCGGCATCCATCGTGAGCCTGATCCATTGGACGATGCCATTTACCGCACCCCCCGTGCTGGTCAGGGTGACGGCGGCCCGGTCACCGGTGAACGGACCGCCCGAGCTGAAATCGAAGGAGAAGAGGTCCTCCGGGGCGCTCCGCAGCTCCAGCGTCCTGTTGCCCGGCGACAGGCCGATGCGCGCGGCGAAGCCGTTCATCAGCGAGAGATCGAAGCCCTGGACCGATCCCAACTGCTGGGAGGCCAGGTCGCCATAGCAGGCGAGTGCGATCGGCATGGCGCCATGCGAGGGAATCACGCGGGTGGTGGAATGCGCCAGCCGTCCGACGACGTCCTCCATCGTCCCAAGTATGTTTTCACCCAGCAGGTTGTTGGCGACGATCTCGGACACGATGATGTCGGCCGGGCCGGCGAGGTCGGTGCCAATCTCGAGGTCGCGGGAATGCTTGGCCACGATCCGGATGCGGTCGGAATGGCCGTTGCGCTCGACGATCCGTGTCGCGGCGGCCGCCAGGGCCGGATTCAGTTCGCAGCTCACGACCTCGGCTGCGCCCGCCCGCGCCGCCATCAGGGCGAGAAGGCCCGATCCTGCGCCGATGTCGAGGACACGGGAACCCGGGACGACGCTGCGACGCAAGGCGGTGTCGAAGGCCGAGTTGCGCGCCGCATCCGCGAGGATCGTGTGGTGCCAGTCCGGCACGCTGCGTTCGAGGACGAGCAATGCGATCCGCTCGATCTCGGGGTCTTCGGGGGCGAGCCGGCGAGCCTGGGCTGCGAGTTCGACGGCGCGTGCCGTCTCGCCGGCGTCGATCAGGGCGTTCGCCAGCCGCACCATGCTCGCGGGATTGGCAGCGAGATGTGAAGCGGTCTCGGGTGCCGCGAGGCGTTGAAGCAACATGGCGCTGTGCTTCTCGATGGTCGTTCGAGGACGCATGGTCATCCGTAGGGCAAGCGGCAACCTACAGAAGCGCGCTCGGCCGATCCTGAGGTTTCTCGTCCTTTATGTCGATGGAATTGCGGTCGGATTGCGGCGGTCGGGTCTCGGCCTGGCGGTCCCCCGCCCGAATCGCCGGGCGGGGGACCTTGCCTCGAGGTTACTTGAACGAGATCGGCGGGGCGTCGTCGACAGACGGCGGCGCCTGGATCTCGATCGTCACCTTGCTGGGATCGACACCGGTGCCCTTGTCGAGGTTCGCGGTGACCATGCCGGGAAAGGCGATGACCAACGCGACCATGATGACCTGGATGAACACAAACGGCACCGCTCCCCAGTAGATCTGGGCCGTCGTCACCCCGTCCATCAGCTTGCCCGTGACCTTGTCGACATAGCTTCCTTCGGGGGCGACGGACCTCAGGTAGAACAGGGCGAAGCCGAAGGGCGGGTGCATGAACGACGTCTGCATGTTCACCCCCAGCAGCACGCCGAACCAGATCAGGTCGATGCCCAGGGCTTCGGCGGGCTTCACCAGCAGCGGAATGATGATGAAGGCCAGCTCGAAGAAATCGAGGAAGAAGGCCAGCAGGAAGATCAGGATGTTCACGACGATCAGGAAGCCGACCGGCCCGCCGGGCAATCCCAGAAGGAGGTGCTCGACCCACTGATCGCCGTTCACGCCGTAGAAGCTCAGGCTGAAGACGCGCGCGCCGACCAGGATGAAGATGACGAAGGCCGTGAGCTTGGCTGTCACGTCCATCGCCTGCCGCAGCAGGGCGAAGTCCAGGCGACGATTGGCGAGCGCCAGGAGCACCGCGCCGGTGGCACCCATCGCACCACCCTCCGTCGGAGTTGCGAGACCGATGAAGATCGTGCCCAGCACCAGGAAGATCAGTGCCAGCGGCGGCATCATCACGATGACGACCTGCTGCGCGAGCCGGCTCAGCAGCCCAAGCTTGAAGGAGCGATTGGCAACGGCCAGGGCATAGGCGACCAGGCCCGCCATCGACGCCGCCCAGATTCCCTCCCAGTGCAGCCCGTACGCCAGCACCAGGCTGCCGGCCACGACGCAGACAACGAGCACCAGCAGGGACATATAGCCGGCGCTGCCATTGTCCTCCTTGAGCTGACGGGCTTCCGGCGGCAGCGCGGGCGCCACGCTCCGGTTGAAGATCGTCCGGGAGAAGACGTAGCCGACATAGAGGCCGGTGAGGACGAACCCCGGAATGAGGGCGCCCTTGTACATGTCGCCCACCGACCGGCCGAGCTGGTCGGCGAGGACGATCAGGACGATGCTGGGCGGAATGATCTGTGCCAGGGTGCCCGAGGCCGCGATGACGCCGGATGCGAGTTTCCGGTCATAGCCGTAGCGCAGCATGATCGGCAGCGAGATCAGGCCCATGGAAATGACCGATGCCGCCACCACGCCGGTCGTGGCTGCCAGCAGCGCGCCGACGAACACGACGGCATAGGCGAGACCGCCGGGCAGCGGCCCGAACAGCTGGCCGATCGTGTCGAGCAGGTCCTCGGCCATGCCGGAGCGTTCGAGGATCAGGCCCATGAACGTGAAGAACGGGATCGCCAGCAGCGTCTCGTTCTCGATCACGCCGTAGAGCCTGTTCGGCAGCGCCTGCATCAGGTTGGGCGTGAACAGCCCCAGTTCGATGCCGATGATTGCATAGAGCAGTCCCAGCGCGCTCAACGAAAAGGCGACCGGGTAGCCGAGCAACAGGAAGAAGATCAGCGACACGAACATGATCGGGGCCATCTCGGCCTTGACCCAGCCCGCGAGCACGCTTTGCGGTGCAAAGAAGGAGGACACCACCAGCGCGGCGATGAAGATGAGGAAGAGATAGAAGATCCCGCGAAGAATTTTCATGGCGCGGGCCTCAGTGCGAGGACGGTGCGGTGCGCGGGTCGACATAGACCCCGAGCATCACGCCCACCTGTTTGATGATTTCGGAGATACCCTGCATCAGCAGCAGGGCGAAGCCGACGACCATCATCAGCTTGACCGGCCAGCGGACCAGGCCGCCCGCGTTGCTCGAATGCTCGTTGACCCGCACCGACTCCAGGAAATAGGGCCAGCAGAAATAGATCATGATCAGGCAGAGCGGCACGAGGAAGAAGACATGGCCGAACAGGGCGATGCGCTGGTTGGCCCGGTCGGACAGATGATTGGCGATGATGTCGATCCGGATGTGTTCCTTGCGCAGCAGCGCATAGCCGGCGCATCCCATGAACACGGCGGCGAACATGTACCACTGCAGTTCGAGCCAGCCGTTGGAACTCACGTTCAGGAACTTGCGGGAGATGGCGTTCAGGGTACTGACCAGAACCATGACGAGGATCAGCCAGTACAGCGAACGTCCGACGAATTCCGTTATGCGGTCGATCGCTGCACTCAGTTTGAGAAGTGCCGCCATGTCTCGAAGCCCCCCGTCCTCACTTATTTCTTATCAGACACGAGTCATTCTAATGCCGATTTTTGCGTGTGCCAGAAAATCCGGATGGCAGAACTACTAAATCAAGATGCAATTTCGCCGTTGGTCTCCGCTCAGAAGAAGATCAAGGTCAACAGCAGGAAGAGCGGCAAGAGGATGGCGCAAGACCAAGCCATGTACCCGAAGAAGCTCGGCATTCGGATGCCGGCCTCTTCGACCACCGCCTTGACCATGAAGTTGGGCGCATTACCGATGTAACTGTTGGCGCCCATGAATACCGCGCCACAGGAAATCGCCGCCAGGGTGCTGGCGAGGGCTCCCATCAGCAGGTTGGGATCGCCGCCGGCCAAGTTGAAGAAGACGAGATAGGTTGGGGCATTGTCGAGAAAGCTCGACAGGAGGCCGGTCAACCAGAAGTACCAGACGTCGTTGGGCTGGCCGTCGGGGCCCGTCACCAGGGCTACCAGCGGCGCCAGGACGCCTTCCTTGCCGGCCCGCAGGATGGCCAGCGCCGGGGCGATGGTGATGAAGATGCCGGCGAACAGCTTGGCGACTTCGAGCATGGGAGCCCAGCTGAAGCCGTTTGCCGCGCGTGATGCACGCGAGGTGAGGCGCAGCGACAGGAAGCAGATCGCTACCAGGACCAGGTCGCGCAGGACGTTCTGCAACTCGAGCGTGACATGGAAGACCGTGAAGTGGATGCCGGGATTCCAGGTGCCGCTGGCCAGCACCGCCCCGACGATGACCGCCAGCAGGATGATGTTGACGCCGCCTTCGATCCGCACCGGCGTTTCCGGGGTGGGGTCGCGCTTCGGCCGGCCCTCCTTGCGGTACCAGTAGCTGTCGATGGCGTAGAACAACGCCAGCAGCACGATGGCGCAGACCAGCATCTCCGAGAACAGGTGCGTCGTCGTCCAGAAGAAGCTCACGCCCTTCAGGAAGCCGAGGAACAGCGGCGGATCGCCGAGCGGTGTCAGGGCGCCGCCGATGTTCGACACCAGGAAGATGAAGAACACGAAGACGTGGATCTTGTGCCGGCGATCGTCGTTGGCGCGGATCATGGGGCGGATCAGCAGCATCGATGCCCCGGTCGTGCCCATCCAGCCCGCCAGCACCGTACCGATCGCCAGCAGGGCCGTGTTCATCGACGGCGAGCCGTGCAGGTTGCCCTTGATGTGGATGCCGCCGGTCACGGTGAACAGCGCCGTCAGCAGCACGATGAAGGGGATGTAGTCGAGCAGCAGCAGGTGGACGACCTCGTAGATGGCGGTCGGGACACCGTGGATCAGCGCGAATGGGATGACGATCAGCGCCGCCCAGCCTGCGGAGACCTTGCCGAAATGGTGATGCCAGAAGCTCGGCGCGGCGAGCGGCATGATCGCGATCGACAGGAGGATGCCGGCGAACGGGATCATCCAGAGGAGGCCGAGATGGCGTCCGTCGATCGCCGGAGCATCGGCTCCGGCCGCCAGGGCCGGCAGCGCGAAGGCGAAGGTGAGCAGGCCGGGGAGGAGGTGTCGGAGTTTCATCAGCCTACGTAGGTTGCGGTGACGCCGCCGTCGACGGTGAGAGTGTGGCCGTTGACGTAGCTTGCGGCAGGAGAGGCGAGGAAGATCGCTGCACCGGCGATTTCAGAGGGATCGGCCCAGCGTCTGGCCGGGCAGCGCAGCCGCATTCGTTCTCCGGCACCTGAGTCGATGAGCGCCTCGTTGGTCTCGGTCGCGAAGAAGCCGGGCGACAGGGCGTTGGAGGTGACGCCGGTGGCGCCCAGCTCCGACGCCAGCGCGCGGGCGAGAGCTTCGAGGCCCGCCTTGGCGGCGATGTAGGACGAAGCGCCGGGTGCGGCGAGCGTCGCGGCGATCGAGGTCACGAGAATCAGCCGCCCCCAGCCGCGCTCGACCATGCCGGGAACGACCAGCCGGATCAGCGCCTGCGCTGCGGACAGATCGGTGTCGACCAGGCGCGCGAAATCGTCGGACTCGATCTCGGTGAAGGGCCGGCGATCACGCTCGCCGACATTGTGGATCAGTATGTCGACCGGCCCTGCCCCGGCGAGGGCCAGTTTCATGGCCGGACGGTCGGCCATCTCGAACACCACCGCGTCGGTCGCCCGGCCGGCGACCCGCAGCTCGGCCACGCGCGGCGCCAGCCTCTCCGGCGAGCGACCATGCAGGAGGACCCGGGCGCCGGCTTCGGCCAGGCCCTTGGCCATCTCCCAGCCCAGGCCACGGGCCGATCCGGTGATCAGCGCCGTGCGCCCGTCGAGGCGAAATTTTTCCGGAAAGGTCGTCAAGGATTGGATGGGGGCTGAAGATCGGGGTGGAACAGGGACGGTACATTCGGCTATGCGACGGCTCAGTTAGCTTTGGATTTGTGCATGCTGCAACTGCCTAAAGTGATCGGCCATCGCGGCGCCATGGCCTACGCTCCGGAAAACACGCTGGAATCGTTCCGCGAAGCCCGGCGGCGCGGGGCCACCTGGGTCGAGATCGACGTCAAGCTGACGGCCGACGGCGCGCCCATCGTCCTGCACGACTCATCGCTGAAGCGGACCACCGGGGTCGACCGGCTGGCGTCCGAGATGCGCGCATCCGAACTGCCGCCATCGGTGCCCACCTTCGAGCAGGCGATCGCCTGCTTCGGCGAGTTGGGCTTGGGCTGCAACGTCGAGATCAAGCCGTGCGAGGGCCGCGAGGCGGAGACCGCGCGGGTCACGGTCGCCACCCTGCGCCGGCTGTGGCCGGCGAAGCTGCCGGCGCCACTCCTGTCGAGCTTCAAGGACGCCTCGCTTGCCGCCGCCCGCGAGGACGCGCCGGAATTTGCGCGGGCGCTGCTGATCGACGAGGTGAAGGACGACTGGCAGGTCCGCGCCGAAGCGGTGTCGGCCACCGGCATCAATACCAACGGCAAGCGCCTGACGGCCGTTCGCGCCGTCGAGATCCGCAAGGCGGGCTACCTGCTCAGCGTCTACACGGTCAACGACGGCGATGTGGCCCGGGCGCTGGTCGGCATGGGCGTGCAGTGCGTCATCACCGACGCGCCGGACCTGATATTGGCGGCGCTTCGGTAGCATCGACCATTTGGGGGTTGCGTTCGGTGCGCAGTCTTGGTGGACTGTCATCAGACCGCAATAAAAGAGACACATCGCAGTCTTGCGGCCCGACGATACATCGCCGGGGATTCCTTCTGGGAGGTTTGTTCGACATGACACGGACTCTACTGTCTTCCGTCGCGGCCGCGGCGGTGCTGGCAAGCGCATCCACCGCGTTTGCGCAGACCGAGATCCAGTTCTGGCACGCCATGGGCGGCAACCTGGGTGACACGGTCAATGCCCTCGCCGAGGGCTTCAACAAGTCGCAAAGCGAATACAAGGTGAACCCGGTCTACAAGGGCTCCTACACCGAGACCCTGACGGCCGCGATCGCCGCCTTCCGTGCCAAGCAGGCGCCGCACGTCGTGCAGGTGTTCGAGGTCGGCACGGCCAACATGATGGCCGCCAAGGGCGCCGTCTATCCCGTCTACCAGCTGATGGCCGATGCCAAGGAACCGTTCGACCCGAAGGCCTATATCGGCCCGGTCTACGGCTACTATTCGACGCCGGACGGCAAGCTGCTGTCGATGCCGTTCAACTCCTCGACTCCGGTTCTCTACTGGAACAAGGAGCTGATGCAGAAGGCGGGCCTCGATCCGAACACGCCACCCAAGACCTGGCCGGAGCTGGGCGAGATGGCGAAGAAGGCGGTCGCTGCCGGCGCCAAGTGCGGATTCACGCCGCAGTGGCAGACCTGGACCATGATCGAGAACTACGGCGCCTGGCACAATCTGCCGTATGCCACGAAGGACAACGGCTTCGGCGGCACCGACATCGAGCTGAAGTTCAATGACCCGGCACGCGTCAAGTTCATCCAGATGCTGGCCAACTGGACCAAGGACAAGACGTTCGTCTACGGCGGTCGCGAGGGCAAGTCGACGGCGCTGTTCACCGCCGGCGACTGCGTGTTCCACATCGCCTCGTCCGGTTCGGCTGCGGGCATCGACAAGGCGCTGGGCGGTACGAGCAAGTACGGCATCGGCATGATGCCCTATTCGCCCGACGTCATCGCCAAGCCGCAGAACTCGATCATCGGCGGTGCCACCCTGTGGGTGCTGCAGGGCCGTCCGGCCGCCGAATACAAGGGCGTCGCAAAGTTCATGAGCTATCTCGCCAGCACGCCGGTCCAGGCCAAGTGGCACCAGGAGACGGGCTACGTGCCGATCACCCTGGCCGCCGCCGAGGCGACCGAGAAGGAAGGCTTCTACAAGAAGTTCCCGGGCCGCGAAGTGGCCGTCCAGGAGCTGACGCTCAATCCCCCGACGGCCAACTCCAAGGGCCTCCGCATCGGCAACTTCGTGCAGATCCGCGACATCGTCGACGGCGAGCTCGAGAATGTGTGGTCGGGCAAGAAGGACGCGAAGACTGCGCTCGACGACGCCGTCAAGGCGGGCAACGATCAGCTCAAGCGCTTCGAAGCTGCGAACAAGTAAGGCCTTGCCGTTGCTTTCCCCCTCCGGTCCTTCGGACCACCTCCCCCGCACGGCGGGGGAGGCAGGGAGGGGGAGGGCCACGGACTAGCTCGATGGAAAAACGCGTCACCTTCAACGAACGTTGGCTGCCCTACCTTCTGCTGGGGCCGCAGATGATCATCACGCTGGTCTTCTTCTTCTGGCCGTCCGGCCAGGCGATCTACCAGTCGGTGCTGATCGAGGATGTCTTCGGCGGCAATTCCAAGTTCGTCTGGTTCGAGAATTTCGCCCAGCTCTTTCGCGACAACAGCTACGCGCACTCGGCGCAGATCACCGTGGTCTTCAGCTTCCTGGTGGCTGCCATCGGGCTCGGCTTCTCCCTGCTGCTGGCGGTCATGGCCGATCGGGTGATCCGGGGAGCCACGGCCTACAAGACCTTCCTCGTCTGGCCGTACGCCGTGGCGCCGGCCGTTGCCGGCGTCCTATGGGGCTTCCTGTTCAATCCCTCTGTCGGCATCCTCGCCTGGATGCTCCAGGGCATCGGTATCGAATTCAACTATGTGATCAATGGCAACCAGGCCCTGCTGCTGGTGGTCATCGCCGCGGTGTGGAACCAGATCAGCTACAATTTCCTGTTCTTCCTCGCCGGGCTGCAGTCGATTCCGAAATCGCTGATCGAGGCGGCGGCGATCGACGGCGCCGGCCCCGGCCGGCGCTTCTGGGACATCATTTTCCCGCTGCTCTCGCCGGTTGGCTTCTTCCTGCTCGTCGTCAACATCATCTATGCCTTCTTCGGCACCTTCGGCGTCGTCGATTCGCTGACCAAGGGCGGGCCGGGCAAATCCACGGAAATCCTGGTGTTCAAGGTCTTCAACGACGGCTTCCGCGGGCAGGATCTCGGCGGCTCCTCCGCTCAATCGGTGATCCTGATGATCGTCGTGATCGCACTCACCTTCGTGCAGTTCCGCTTCATCGAGCGTCGGGTGCACTACTGATGGTCGAGAACCGGCCCTTCCTCACGATGCTGAGCCACTTCGTCGTGTTGCTCGGCGTGGTCATCATCGCCTTCCCGGTCTGGATGACGTTCGTGGCCTCGACGCACAGCCAGCAGACCATGCTGCAGTCGCCGATCCCGGTGCTGCCCGGTCCGCATCTGATCGAGAACTACAAGAAGGTGCTGACCGAGGGGTATGGCAAGGTCGGCAGCACGCCGGTCATGATGACGCTGACCAACAGCATGATCATGGCGCTGGGCGTGGCGATCGGGAAGATCGCGATCTCGATCATCTCGGCCTTCGCCATCGTCTATTTCCGCTTCCCCGGCCGGATGTATTTCTTCTGGGCGATCTTCGTGACGCTGATGCTGCCGGTCGAGGTCCGCATCGTGCCGACCTACGGCGTCGTGGCCTCGCTCGGCATGCTCGACTCCTATTCGGGCCTGATCATTCCGCTGATCGCCTCGGCGACGGCGACCTTCCTGTTCCGCCAGTTCTTCCTGAGCGTGCCCGACGAACTCACCGAGGCCGCGCGGGTCGACGGCGCCTCGCCGATGCGCTTCTTCTGGGACATCCTGCTGCCGATGAGCCGGACCTCGATCGCGGCGCTGTTCGTGATCCAGTTCATCTATGGCTGGAACCAGTATCTCTGGCCGCTGCTGATCACGACCAAGGAAAGCTATTACACCGTCGTCATGACGGTCTCGCGCCAGGCCAACGTGGTCGATTCGGTGCCGAGCTGGAACCTGCTGATGGCCATGGCGATGCTCGCCATGCTGCCGCCGGTCCTGGTCGTCGTGTTCATGCAGCGCCAGTTCGTACGCGGCCTGGTCGAAACCGAGAAGTAGGCGAGACGGAGAAGCAGGGCCATGGCGCAAGTCCACCTCCGCGGTGTGAAGAAGAGCTACGACAAGCTCGAGGTCATCCACGGCGTCGACATCGAGATCGCCGACGGCGAGTTCGTCGTCATCGTCGGCCCCTCGGGCTGCGGCAAGTCCACCCTTCTGCGCATGGTGGCGGGGCTGGAGCGCATCACCGGCGGCACGATCGCGATCGGCGACCGCGTGGTCAACGAGTTGGAACCGAAGGATCGCGACATTGCGATGGTGTTCCAGAACTACGCGCTCTACCCGCATTTCAGCGTCTACGAGAACATGGCCTACGGCCTCAAGATCCGCGGCCTCTCCAAGGCCGAGATCGACGTTCGCGTCCAGAAGGCCGCCAAGATCCTCGAACTGGGCCCCTTCCTGCAGCGCAAGCCGCGCCAGCTCTCGGGCGGCCAGCGCCAGCGGGTCGCCATGGGCCGCGCCATCGTGCGCGAGCCGGCCGTCTTCCTGTTCGACGAGCCGCTGTCCAACCTCGACGCCAAGCTGCGGGTCCAGATGCGGCTCGAGATCAAGCGCCTGCAGCGCGAACTCGACGTCACCTCGATCTACGTCACGCACGATCAGGTCGAGGCGATGACCCTGGCCGACCGGCTGATCGTCATGAACGCCGGCGTCGCCGACCAGATCGGCACGCCGATGGACGTCTACGAGCGGCCGGCCTCGGTCTTCGTCGCAGGCTTCATCGGCTCTCCGGCCATGAACTTCCTGGCCGGCAAGGTGGTCGACGGCAGCCGGGCGATCGAACTGGCGGGCACCGGCGCCGTCCGCGTCGTGCTGCCGATCGGCCTCGCCACCACGGCCGCGGCCGGAACGCCCGTCGCGGTCGGCATCCGACCCGAGCACCTGCATCCGGCGGCCGACGGTCCGCTGGAATTCGAGATCGAGCTGGCCGAGCCGCTGGGCGCCGACACCCTGCTGCATGGCCGCTTCGGCGAGGCGAGCGAGGTCGTCACCGTCCGCCAGAGCGGTCACATCCTCGCCAAGCCCGGCGAGAAGATGCGCTTCAAGGCCGATCCCGGACATCTCCACCTGTTCGATTCGCAGACCGGCAAGCGTATTCCCGACGCGGCATGACGCTCTGGGCCCGCATCGAGCACGAGGGACGGGCGCGCACCGGCGCCGTCGACGGCGACGTCATACACCTGCACGACGGCACGATCTTCGATCCCGGTCCGGCGACGGGCGAAGTGGTGGTTGCGGCCGATGCACGCTGGCTGACGCCGACCGAGCCCACCAAGATGGTGGCGCTGTGGAACAACTTCCGCGCCGCCGCCGAGAAGAACGGCTGGGCGGTCCCGGCCGAGCCGCTCACCTTCCTGAAGGCGCCGAACAGCTTCACCGCGCACGGCCAAGCGATCCCGGTGCCGAAATCCTACGACGGCCGCGTCGCCTATGAAGGCGAACTGGGCATCGTGATCGGCAGGACCTGCTCAGGTGTGTCGCCGGCGGAAGCCTTGGACCATATCCTCGGCTACACCTGCGTGAACGACGTCACAGCGATGGAGCTGCTGCAGCGCGATCCGTCCTTCGCGCAATGGACACGCGCCAAGAACTTCGACGGGTTCGGCGTGTTCGGCCCGGTCGTGGCGACCGGCCTCGATCCGTCGGCGCTCACGGTCCGTACCCTGGTCAACGGCCGCGAGCGGCAGAATTACCGGGTCGACGACATGATCTTCCCGCCCGCCGAACTGGTCAGCCGCATCTCGCAGGACATGACCCTCGTGCCGGGCGACGTCATCGCCTGCGGCACGTCGTTGGGCGTGCTGCCGATGAAGGCCGGTTCCGTGGTCGAGATCGTCATCGACGGCATCGGCACCCTTCGCAACCGGTATGGCTGAGGCCCGGGCCGCGCCCTTGGGATCTGACTTTTGTGCGGAAGTCCCGATCGTACGAGCGACGGCGATACTCCAGTCGATAAGTCAGGTTCAATGAAATCATCTGCGTGCAGCCACATGCTGTTCCGTACCTAGGTACAGCATTGGCCTCCGCCCGTGTCGCTGGCCGTCCGCCACTGTCCGCGGGCCGCCGGACAAAAGCGGGTACACGATTGCTCCAACTCATTCCCTTGAGTGGTTCGCCCTCGCCTACCAGGTCATGCGGAATCCGGCGGTGAGGGCCTGGTTGGAATCCTGGCTGGAGATGTCGCCCTCGTAGCGGAAGTAGACCGAGGTGGCGTCG
>WOUR01000073.1 GCA_009772935.1 Rhodospirillaceae bacterium | reverse complement strand
GGGGGCGAGCGTCCCGGCGGCGCGCTCGCGCTCCAGCTCGGCCAGCTGGTCGCGGTAGATCGCCAGCTCGCCGGAGAGCCGGTCGCGCGCGGGCAGGCGCATGCGCAGCAGCGGCCAGAGCAGGGCGGCAACGGTCGCGGTGGTGAGCAGGGCCAGCAGGAATTCGAGCATGGCCCGTCAGCCCTTCAGGAGCGCGTCGAGGCGGCGGCGCTCCTCCTCGTCGAGCGGCTTGGGCGCGACGATGGGTTGGTTGCGGCGGCGGCGTGCGGCCAGCAGGAGGGCTCCGCCGGCGACCAGCAGCAGCAGCGGCGCGCCCAGCCACAGGATCAAGGTGCCGGCCTTGAAGGGCGGCTTCAGCAGCACGTAGTCGCCGTAGCGCGCGACCATGTAGGCGAAGACGTCGCCGTCGCTGTCGCCGGCCGTCAGCCGCTCGCGCACCGCGCGCCGCATGTCGCGCGCCACCTCGGCCGAGGAATCGTCGATCGACTGGTTCTGGCAGACGACGCAGCGCAACGCCCGCCCGATCTCGCGCGCGCGGGCTTCGAGCGCCGGGTCGGGGAGGATTTCCGACGGCTCGACGGCGAGGGCGGGGAGGGTGAAGAGCATGATGAGGAGGCAGAGAAAGCCCCTCCAGCTCCGCAAACAACTCCCGTCGTCTCGACCGAAGCCTCGCGTAGCGAGGCGCAGCGGAGAGACCTTCTCTCGAGGATTTGCCGGCTTTTCGTGGAGAGAAGGTCTCTCCACTTCGCGCCTTCGGCGCTCCGGTCGAGACGACGGGATCTCAATTCCGTCGCCTCGACCGGAGCGAAGCGGAGTGGAGAGGCCTTCTCTCCGCCAAAGGCCGGCAAATCGTCGAGAGAAGGTCTCTCCACTCCGCCTCGCTTCGCGAGGCTCCGGTCGAGACGACGGGGTCTTTGTTTGGCTCACTTCGCCGCCCCCTTGAGGAACGGCAGGATCGTCTCGTTCAGGTCGCGCTCGGTGATCGGGCCGCGATAATGCCGGCGCACGATGCCGGTGCCGTCGATCAGGTAGGTCTCGGGCACGCCGGAGAGGCCCCAGTCGAGGCCGGTCTTGCCGTCGAGGTCGAGGCCCGCGAGTTTGAACGGATCGCCCAGCCGCTTCAGCCAGGGCAGCGCGTCGTCGCGTTTGTTCTTCCACGCGATGCCCACGATCGTCGCGCCCTCGCGTTCGCGGAGCCGCGTGAACAGCGGATGCTCGGCCAGGCAGGGCGTGCACCAGCTCGCGAAGAAATTCACGATCACGGGTTTGCCGGTGCGCAGGTCCGCATCGGTGAGCGGCGGCTCGCCCGGGCGCAGCGCCGGCAGGTCGAGTTTCGGCGCCGGGCGTCCCACCACCACCGAGCCGATCGAGGCGGGGTCGCGGCCGCTGGTCAGCGACCAGGCGAAGAAGCCCGCCATCAACGCCAAGGTCAGCAGCGGCAGGATGAAGAGGAGGCGGCGCATCTATTCGGCCGGCTGTAAGGACGACGGGCGTCGCGACGGCGCGCCGATGCGCAGCCTTCGGTCCGACAGCGAGACGAAGCCGCCCAGCGCGCACAGCGCCGCGCCCAGCCAGATCCACGGCGCCAGCGGGTTGAGATAGAGGCGGATCACCCAGCCCTGCTGCGGGTTGCCCTCGCCCAGCGTGGCGTAGAAGTCGCGCAGCCCGTTGGTCTGGATCGCCGTCTCGGCCACCTGGCGGCGCTGCACGGTGAACAGCCGGCGCTCGGGCTGCAGCACGGTGTAGGGCTTGCCGCCGACGCTGACGTTCAGGGTCGCGCGCTCGGCCACGTAGTTGGGGCCGCGCACCTCGTCCATGCGGTCGAGCAGCACCGAGTAGCCGGCGAAGTCGACCCGGTCGCCGGGCTTCATCGTGTGCATCAGCTCGGTGTTCCACGACGAGGTCGCGACCGAGCCCAGCACGACGAAGCCGAGCGCCGCGTGGCTGATCACCATGCCCAGGGTCGAGCGCGGGATGGTGCGGAGCGTGCCGCTGCGCACGCGGTCGGAGAGGGCGGCGAGGCTGCCGACGATCAGCCAGACGCCGAAGCCGAAGGCGAGCGCCGCCAGGGTCGAGCGGCTGTCGATCATCGTCATGGCGACCACGATGGCGGCCAGCGAGACGACCAGCGCGACCCGCAATCGCATGAGGGCCGGCCAGAGTTCGGCGCGCTTCCAGCCCAGGAAGGGCCCGACGCAGAGTGCTGCGAACAGCGGCGCGCAGAGCGGCACGAAGGTGGCGTTGAAGAAGGGCGGTCCGACCGAGACCTTGTTGCCGGTCAGCAGGTCGAGGAACAGAGGATAGAGCGTGCCCAGCAGCACCGTGGCCGCGAGCGTGCACAGGAGCAGGTTGTTCAGGATCAGCGCGCCCTCGCGGCTGACCGGCTGGAACAGGCCGCCGCCCTGCAGCTGTGGCGCGCGCCAGGCATAGAGTGCCAGGCCGCCGCCGGTGACGAACAGCAGGAAGGCCAGGATGAACATGCCGCGCGCCGGATCCTGCGCGAAGGCATGCACCGAGGTGAGCACGCCCGAGCGCACCAGGAAGGTGCCGAGCAGCGACAGCGAGAAGGCGAGCAGCGCCAGCAGCACCGTCCAGCTCTTCAGCGCGTCGCGCTTCTCGACGACGATGGCCGAGTGCAGCAGCGCGGTGCCGGCGAGCCACGGCATCAGCGAGGCGTTCTCGACCGGATCCCAGAACCAGAAGCCTCCCCAGCCCAGGATGTAATAGGCCCACCACGAACCCAGCGCGATGCCGAGCGTCAGGAAGCACCAGGCCGCCAGCGCCCACGGCCGCACCCAGCGCGCCCAGGCCGCATCGACCCGTCCTTCGAGCAGCGCGGCGATGGCGAAGGCATAGGTGACGGAGAAGCCGACATAGCCCAGGTAGAGCAGCGGCGGATGGAAGGCGAGGCCGGGATCCTGCAAGAGCGGGTTGAGCCCGTTGCCGTCGGGCGGCGCGGGATAGACGCGCGCGAACGGGTTGGAGGTGAAGAGCAGGAAGGCCAGGAAGCCGACGCCGATCAGCGCCTGGATCGCCAGCACCCGGCTGCGCAGCGTGTCGGGCAGGTTGGCGCCGAAGATCGCGACCGCGGCGCCGAACAGCGCGAGGATCAGCGCCCACAGGAGCATCGAGCCCTCGTGGTTCCCCCACACGCCGCTGATCTTGTAGAGCAGCGGCTTGGCCGAATGCGAATTGTCGACGACGTTGAGGACGGAGAAGTCGGACGTGACATAGGCCTGCGTCAGGGCGCCGAAGGCCAGCAGCACGAGGAAGGCTTGCGTCAGCGCCGCCGTGCGGCCGAGGGCCATGAGACGCAGGTCACCTCTGCTCGCGCCCACGAGTGGCAACGTGCCTTGCACCAGCGCAACGGCCAGCGCGAGGATCAACGCGAAGTGGCCAAGTTCGGGTATCACGACGCCCCCCAATCAATGCCGGGCGATGGCTTATCAAATTCTCCGTCGTCTCGACCGGAGCGCGCAGCGCGGAGTGGAGAGACCTTCTTTCGACGATTTGCCGGCTTTTGGTGGAGAGAAGGTCTCTCCACTCCGCTTCGCTCCGGTCGAGACGACGGGTTATTGGGCCGCATGCGATAGGCTTGCCGCCCGAGGGGCGCGCTCACTTCTTGTCTTTCCACTGACCGCTTTCCTTCAGCGCCTTCGCGACTTCGGGAGGCATATAATTTTCGTCGTGCTTCGCCAGGATCTCGCGCGCCATGAACACGCCGTCCGGTCCGATCGAGCCCTCGGCGATCACGCCCTGACCCTCGCGAAAGAGATCGGGCAGAATCCCGCGATAGACGACCTTCACCGTCTTGTGCGTGTCGGTGACGGTGAAGCGCACGGTCTGCCCGTCCTTCTGCACGCTGCCCTGCTCCACGAGGCCGCCCAGCCGGAAGCGGCGCTCGGGGCCGAGGCTCTTCTCGGCGACCTGGGTCGGCGAATAGAAGAAGACGAGATTGTCGTTCAGCGCCGTGAGCACGAGCGTCGCCGCCACGCCGAGCGTGGCCAGCGAGCCCAGCAGCAGCCAGAGGCGGCGGCGTTTCGGGGTCATCGGCGCTTCTCCAGTCCGCGCGCCGCCAGCTCGCGCCGCACCTTGCGGCGGGCGCCCAGCGAGGCGATCACCAGGCCGCCCAGGATCACCGCGGCGACGAGCCAGGAGCCGAGGATATAGACCGTGTGATTCATGCCGCGGCCTCGGCATTCTCGAGCCGGCGGCGGTCGATCTCGGTCTCGGTGCGCAGCAGCACCAGCCAGACGAACAGGAACAGCAACGAGACCGCCATCCAGAGCAGCGGCACCAGGATCGAATTGTGGATCGCCGGCGCGTCGAGGCGCGTGATCGAGGCCGGCTGGTGCAGCGTGTTCCACCAGTCGACCGAGAACTTGATGATCGGCAGGTTGATGACGCCGATCAGCGCCAGGATCGCGGCCGCGCGATCGCCGCGCTCGGGCGAATCGTAGGCGCGGCTCAAGGCGATGTGGCCGAGATAGAGGAAGAACAGCAGCAGCATCGAGGTGAGTCGCGCGTCCCACACCCAATAAGTGCCCCACATCGGCCGGCCCCACAGCGAGCCGGTCAGCAGGCACACCGCCGCGAAGCTGGCGCCCACGGGGGCGGCCGCACGCGCCATCAGCGCCGCCAGCGGATGGCGCCACACCAGCAGCGAGGCGCCGAGCGCCGCCAGCAGCGCATAGCCGCCCATCGACAGCCAGGCCGAGGGCACGTGCAGGAACATGATCCGCACGGTCTTGCCCTGCTGGTAATCCTCCGGCGCCACGAAGAAGGCCATGTAGGCGCCGACCGCCAGCATCAGCACCGTGGCGAAGCCGAGGCCCGGCAGCACCCGCTGGCTGAAGCGGCGGAAACGTGCAGGATTGGCGAGAAAATGCAGGTCGGCCATCGGCCCCATCCTCCCTATTCGCCGGCTTGCCGCAAGGCTGCGGCAATCGCCCACGGCGTCGTGGCCAGGGCGACCAATGCTAGAGCGGCGAGGATCGCGACATGTGTCACGATGCCGTCACCCGCCGCCAGCGTCTCGATCGCGCCGGCCCCGAAGATGAGCGTCGGCACGCAGAGCGGCAAAGCGAGCAGCGCCAGCAGCGCCCCCGACTTGGGCGCCCCCAGGGTGAGGGCCGCCGCAAGCCCGCCGATCAACGACAAAGTGGGTGTGCCGACCAGCAGCGTCGCGCCCAGCGCCAGCAGGCTCTCGCCGTCGAGGCCGAAGGCGACGCCGAGGAAGGGCGCGAGCAGGCTGAGCGGCAGGCCGGTCACGATCCAGTGAGCGAGGCATTTGGCCAGCGCCGCCAGCTCCAAGGGCCACGGCGCCAGCAGCAGCAGGTCGAGCGTGCCGTCCTCGTAGTCGGCGGCGAACAGCCGCTCCAGCGACAGAAGCGCGGCAAACAGGGCGGCGCACCACAGGACGCCGGCGGCGATGCGCGCCAGCAGGTTGGTCTCGGGGCCGATGCCCAGCGGGAACAGCACCGTCGCCACCACGAAGAAGGCCAGCACCACGCCGACATCCCCCGGCCGCCGCAGCACCAGGCGCAGGTCGCGCGCGAGAAGGGTCGTGAAGCCGCTCATGGCGCGTCCCTCATGCTTCTGCCCTGAGGCCGCCGCCGCGCAGGTCGAGCCGCTGCGCCCCGTCGATGCCCAGCTCGGCATGGGTGGCGGCGATGGCCAGGCCGCCGGCCGCGAGATGGGTTTGCAGCGCCGTCCGGAAGGCCGCCTGGGCCGGCGCGTCGAGCGCGTTCAGCGGCTCGTCGAGCAGCCAGAGCGGTGCCTGCGACAGGACGACCCGGGCGAGCGCGGTACGGCGACGCTGGCCGGCGGAGAGAGTGCGCACCTCGCGTGCGGCCAGTCCGCCGAGATCGAAGGCCACCAGGGCGCCGTCCAGCCGGTCGCCCGCCTCGCCGCCGCGCAGCCGCTCGGCGACGCCCAGGTTCTCGGCCACCGTGAGGTCGCCCTTCAGCCCCTCGAGATGGCCGAGCCAGGCCAGCCGGCCGCGCCAGGTCTCGGGATCCTGGGCGACGTCGACTCCCTGCCAGGCGACCGTGCCGGATTCCGGCGGCGTCAGGCCGGCGAGAACCCGCAGCAGGCTGGTCTTGCCGCTGCCGTTGCGGCCCGTCAGCGCCAGCAACTGCCCCGCGCCCAGCCCGAAGGACAGGCGGTCGAACACCGTCCTGCCGCCGCGGCGGCAGGACAGGTCTTTCACCTCGAGAAGCGGGGGCACCATGGGGCGCCGTCCTAGCATAACGGCCGCAGGCAAAGAAAAAGGCCGTCATCTCGGGGGAGGTGAGATGACGGCCTGAGCGCCTCCGAAGAGGCTAGAACGTGGCTTTGGGGGGACCACGTTCGGGGGAGATACCCAACCTAGATGGAAGTCCCGGGTGGCCACTGCCAGACCTAAATAGGGCAAAATCGGGGTATTTGAGCCGCAAGCGGCTCGAATACCCCGGTTGGCGAACGGCAGGGCCTGCAGGCGCGCAGCGCCGAAGGCCCGGGAGCTCGCTCGGTGCAGAATAGATAAGGATTTCAGAGACTTGAGAGTATGGCACCACCCTCATCCGTTCTGAACCGTGCGGGCTCCCGGGCCTGATTACAGGCCCTGCCGCCCGCCATGCGTAAGCGCTGCGCGCTTACGCGTAGGGATCAGCCGCATCTCTCATACCATCGCCCATGAACTGATAGGCGAGGATCACGAGGATGACCGGCACCACCGGCAGCATCAGCCACCAGTTCACCGCCACGACATTGATGTCCGTCGCCTCGTTCAGCAGCACGCCCCACGAGGTGATGGGCGGCCGCAGGCCCAGGCCGAGGAACGACAGGGCCGTCTCGGCCAGGATCATCGACGGGATCGAGAGGGTGGCCGAGGCGATCAGGTGGCTCATGAAGCCGGGCAGCAGGTGTCGGCCGATGATGCGGGCCGGCTTGGCGCCCATCATCTGGGCGGCCGCCGCGTAATCCTCCTCGCGCAGCGACAGCAGCTTGGAGCGGACGGCGCGTCCCAGACCCGGCCAGTCGAGCAGCGCCAGGATGATGGTGATGCCGAAATAGACCAGCAGCGGCGACCAGGTCACCGGCAGCGCCGCCGACAGCGCCAGCCACAGCGGCAGGTGCGGGAAGCTCTTGATGATCTCGGTCAGCCGCTGGACGACACTGTCGATCCAGCCGCCGTAATAGCCCGCCAGTCCGCCCAGGATCAGGGCCAGCGTGAAGGACAACGCGATGCCGATGATGCCGATGGTGAGCGAGATCCGGGCCGCGTAGACGATGCGACTGAACATGTCCCTTCCCAATCGGTCGGTCCCCAGCAGGAACAGGGTCCCGTCCTCCGGGGGGCAGACGAAATGGAAGCGGCCCTCGATCAGGCCCCAGAATTCGTAGCTCTCGCCCAGGCAGAAGAAGCGCAGCTTCTGCGGCTTGGTCGTGTCGGGCGAGTAGATGCGCTGCAGGGTGGCCGGATCGCGCTCCATCTTGAGGCCGTAGACGAACGGGCCGAGGAACGAGCCCTCGTGGAAGAGATGGACGCCTTGCGGCGCCGCGAAGATGTAGCGCGAGTGCCGCGTATGCAGGTCGTAGGGCGCGATGAACTCGCTGATCAGCGTCGAGAAATACATCAGCAGCAGGAAGGCCATCGAAACGACCGCCGGCTTGTGGCGGCGGAAGCGCCACCACATGAGCTTCCACTGACCCGCCATGTAGTAGCGTTCCTGCTCGGCGGTCAGCTTGTCGGCGACGTAGGGGTCCCACGGCTCCGGGGAGACGAAATGGGGCGTGCGGCGCGGAGGATTGGGTGTCGTATCGGTCATGGCACCCTCACTTTTCCGACGTCGCGCCGAAGCGGATGCGGGGATCGAGCGCGGCGAGCGCCAGGTCCGAGATCAGCATGCCGATCACGGTCAGGACCGCGACGAACAGCAGGAAGGTCGCGGCGAGGTTGACGTCCTGGGTCTTGAGCGCGCTCAGCAGCATCGGACCCGTGGTCGGCAGCGACAGCACGACCGACACGATGACCGAGCCCGAAATGACGTCGGGCAGCAGGCCGCCGATGTCGGCGACGAACGGGTTGATGGCGTGCCGAAGCGGATACTTCACCAGCAGCTTCATGGGCGGCAGGCCCTTGGCCCGGCCGGTGACGACATACTGCTTCTGCAGCTCGTCGAGCAGGTTGGCGCGCAGCCGGCGGATCATGCCGGCGGTGCCCGACATGCCGATCACGATCACCGGGATGATCAGATGCTCCAGCACGGACACGACCTTGCCCCAGCTGAGCGGCTGGTCGATGTACTCGGGGTCCATGAGGCCGCCGATGGAGAGGCCGAAATAGACCTTGCCGACATAGAGCAGCACCAGCGCCAGCAGGAAGTTCGGGATCGACAGGCCGATGAAGCCGATGAACGACGCGACGTAGTCGCCCCATTTGTACTGATGGGTGGCCGCATAGACGCCGATGACGAAGGACACGATCCAGATGAAGGCGATCGTGCTGGTCTCCATGACGATGGTGAGCATCATCCGTTCACTGATCAGGTCGGCGACCGGCACCGTGTCCTGGCACGAGAGCCCGAAGTCCCAGCGGAAGATGCCGCCGACCCATTCCAGGTAACGCTGCCAGAGCGGGTGATTGAGGCCGTAGAGCTCGCGCAGTTCGTCGGCGCGCTGGTGGGCGTCGGGATCGCCGCGCGCCAGCAGTTCCTCGATCTGCGAGGTGACGCAGTCGCCGGGCGGCAGGTCGATGATGAAGTAGACGAGCGCGCTGATCACGAACAGCGTCGGGATCATCAGCAGCACGCGGCGGGCAATGAACTGCAGCATGTCAGACCACCTCTCGCCCGGTCGGGTA
Source organism: Rhodospirillaceae bacterium (assembly GCA_009772935.1). GTDB lineage: Bacteria > Pseudomonadota > Alphaproteobacteria > Reyranellales > Reyranellaceae > Reyranella. The sequence goes on along the minus strand of WOUR01000073.1, from coordinate 5,044 downwards.
TGCATCGGGCCGCGAGACGCGGATGTAATGGCCGGGCTCGGCCTCGGTCCAGAGGAGCGGGGTCTGGCCGTCGTCGCGGAACGGCTCGGGCCAGACCGTGGGGTCGGATGCCTTGCCCTCCATCAGCGCGCCGAGATCGAGGCGGGCGTCGGGATCGGGCATCGGCACCGCCGAAAGAAGCGCCTTGGTGTAGGGATGCATGGGATTGCGGAACAGCTCGCCGGCCGGCGCCAGTTCGACCAGTCGGCCGGCGCACATCACGGCGATGCGGTCGGCGATGTAGTCGACCACCGCGAGATTGTGGCTGATGAAGAGGTAGGTGAGGCCGAGCTGCTTCTGTAGGTCCTTGAGCAGGTTCAGGATCTGCGCCTGGATCGACACGTCGAGCGCCGACACCGGCTCGTCGCAGATCACCATGTCGGGCCTGAGCGCGAGCGCGCGCGCGATGCCGATTCGCTGGCGCTGGCCGCCGGAGAAGGAGTGCGGATAACGACTGAGGTGCCGGCGGTCGAGACCGACCATCTCCATCAGCTCGGCCACCATCTCGCGGCGATAGGCATCGTCGCCGATCTTATGGATGACCAGCGGCTCGACCAGGATGTCGAACACCGTCATGCGCGGGTTGAGCGAGCCGAACGGGTCCTGGAAGATGAACTGCAGCTTGGTGCGGAAGCGGTTCAGCTCCTCGCCCTCGAGGCTCATCACGTCGATCTTGCGGCCCCAGTCGTCGAAGATCACACGGCCGCCCTGGCCGGCGTCGGCCGAGACGCCGCGCATCAGCATCTTGCTGAGGGTCGTCTTGCCGCACCCGGATTCACCGACCAGACCGAGGCACTCGCCGCGCATGACGTCGAAGCTGACGTCGTTGACCGCCCGGATGGCGCGCGTCGTGCCGCCGCCCATCAGCTGTTCCATCAGCGTATCGGCCTTGCGGATGCGGAAGGTCTTGGTGACGTGGCGCACCTTCAGCACCGGCGCGTCGGGATTGAAGGTCGCGGTCGGCGCGGAAACCGGCTTCTCCTTCAACAGATGGCCGGTCGTGCCCTTGATCTCGCGGATCGGCTGCAGCCGCTCGCCGGGCTCCATGTCGAAGCGCGGCACCGCATGCAGCAGCGCCTTGAGATAGGGATGCTGCGGATCGCGGAAGATGTCGTGCAGGTCGCCCGATTCGACGACCTTGCCGCGATACATCACGACCACGTCGTCGGCGACGTTGGCGACCACCCCGAGATCGTGGGTGATCATCAGCAGCGCCATGCCCAGCTCGGACTGCAGGTCCTTCATGAGGCGCAGGATCTGGGCCTGGATGGTGACGTCGAGCGCAGTGGTCGGCTCGTCGGCGATCAGCAGCGCGGGCCGGCAGACCAGCGCCATGGCGATCATCGCGCGCTGGCGCAGGCCGCCGGACAATTCGAAGGGATAAGTCCTGAGCGCGCGCCTGGGATCGGGGAAGCCCACCATGCGCAGCATGTCGACGGTGAGCGCGTCGATCTCGGCGCGGCTCAGTTTGCGGCCATGCTTGCCGCCCAACGGACCGCCGGGCTGCGCGCCATGCAATTCCACCGCCTCGCCGATCTGGTCGCCCACCGTATGGAGGGCGGACAGCGACGTCATCGGCTCCTGGAAGATGATGGAGATCTGGCCACCGCGGATGCGCCGCATGGCAGGGCCGGCGCGATCGATGCGGGCGATGTCGACGACGCCCTGGTCGACCCGCGGGTCCTGGAACAGGATCGAGCCCGTCGTGATCTTCGCCGTCCGCGGCAGCAGGCCCATGATCGCCTGGCTGCAGACGGACTTGCCCGAGCCCGACTCGCCCACCAGCGCCACCGTGCCGCCCGGCGGGATGGAGAACGACACCTTGTCGACGGCGCGCAGCACACCTTCATGCACCCCGAATTCGACGGTCAGGTCCTCGACGCGCAGCAGATCCTTCATAATTCTTCCTGACCCACCACCACGATGCCCATCGATCTCAGGTTCGCCCGCGTCGCATCGCTCAGCGGCGCCCCTGTCGCCTCGGCCGCCCGCGCCGCCCGCTCCACGATATCGTGAAAGCCTTCCAGCGAGGAATCGACCTTTATCAACCTGCCGCCTGTCGAGCCGACGCTAAGCTGCATCCAGCCGTCCGACCGGTCGCGCTTGGTCGAGAAGTAGCTGAGCTTCAGGCGGTCGAGACGATTCCATTCCACCAGCGTCCCGCCAGGCCCGTCGGCGCAGAGCGTATCCGGCCCCAGAACGAAGCGCGTGCGATGGCGCAGGGCCGTGCGAACCAGGAACAGCGCAAAGAGCGCGAAACCGGCCAGCAGGAGCGCCGCCAGCCAGCGATTGACGTCGAGCAGCAGGAGCGGCGCGCCGCACAGCACCACGCCTGCCGTGGCGCGCAGATAGTCGGCCACCAGCGTCTGCTGCGGATAGCGCAGATCTGCGGAAGTCACCCGCGCCCTCCCCGACGTCCGGCTTCAGGAGCAAACAGCTCGCGCGCGCTGCGCACACGGAGGCTCTCCAGTCTTGTCATTCTTCCCCACAAGGACCTTAGGAAATCCCATGCCCCGGCGTCCATCGCAAGATGATGACTGAGGATGCCGACCGGCTCGCCGTCGCCGTCGCGTGCACGAGCGAGCGCGGTCACGAGACCGGCAAGGACCCTCTCTTCACCCGCGAAGCTGCGACCGCCCTTCCAGTCGATCAGGTCGACATGCGTATTGACCTGCAGCAGGCCGCGAACCGGATGCACGCGCGGGCGCGGCCCGAAGGTCGAGAGGCCGCGATAGCCGATCTCCGGCAAGGTCGGCACGAGCACCGGCGCAATACGGTTCCATGGCGGTACCATGACGGCGAGCGCCCGCACGCCGAACAGCCGCTCCAGCGCCATCCAGCCGGTGCCGAGCTCGCCCAGCGTCAGCATCGCGGGGCGCTGCAGGCCGATCTCTATCTTCTTCTCCGGGGGAGCTGCATGATTGGTATGGGCATAGCCATGCTGCAGCACGTCGACCTCTGCCTCTCCCGAGAGACGGTCGGCCAGCGCCGGCGTGGCCTGCGCCGGCACCACGGCAAGCGCCAGCGGCATCTTGGCATCATTTGCGATCGCGAGGAGGCGATCGAGAGCCGGACCCGCATCGACGGCGTCGTCGTCGCGCCACCACAGCTCGGCGACACGGCCCCGGTCGCGCCAGCGCGCCGCCTCGTCGGCCAGTGCCTGCCAGCCGCTCACGGCGCCACCATCTGCTTCAGCGCGGCGACCGTGGCGGCCGCACCGTTCGCGTCGACCGGCGGAAAGCTGCGGATCGAGGGCCCGGCCCATGCCCGGCCCATGGCGGCCGCGAGGCTCAAGGGCGTCAGGTCATCGGGCGCGACGGACGCGACCATGCCGCGTTCGACCAGCACGCGCGCGCGATCGGCCTGCTCGGTTTCGCGCGCCGTGCCGAACGGCACCAGCACGGCGCGATCGCCATGGCACAGCGTCTCGACCACCGTGTTGTAGCCGGCCTGCGAGACCGACAGCGCCGCGTTGCGCAGCAGCGAGGGGAAGTCGGCGCGCACCGGCTCGACGATGATGCCGTCGCCGGCGGACGCGCGGAGCGCTTCTGCTTCCGCGTGCGGCGTGTTCGGTCCGACCAGAAGGCGCCACCGGCGATCGGCCAGGGGCGAGAGCGGCCGCGCTGCGATGGCGGCGTGGAGAAGCGGGGCGCCCACGGCCCCGCCGCCGGCCGACACGATGACTTCACCCTTGCCGACTGTGTCGCTGGAAACCGGCGCGGCCGCCGAATCCATGACGTAGCCGGTATAGAGGGCGCGGTCCCGGATGTCGGGCCAGGCGGGGAAACTGTCGTCCAGCCGCACCAGGGCGGGATCGGCGTGGACCAGCACGGTGTCGAAAGCCTCGAACGTCTCGACCATCTCGTCGACCCTCGCCGGCGACGCGGTGCGGCGCAGCACGTCGCGGATCGACGAGACGATCCACGGCGCCGACGGCCGGTCCTGCGCCGCCTCGAGCAACGGCAGCAACTCGAAGCGAAGCTGGGTGCGGCCGAAGGGAAACTGCTCGGTGAGCAGGATGTCGGGCTGCTCGGCCTCGAACAGATCGAGCAGCTGGCGCGTGCGCTTCACGCGGAAAGCCTCGTCGACCGGCGTGCCGTCGAGCCGCGCCAATTCCTTGAGCCGTGCGTCGGCGGCCCGCACCGGCGGCAGTTGATGAAGCCGGGCGCCGCCCAGCCCCAGCCCGTCGACCGGCGCGCCGCCGGAGACCAGCAGCACGTCGAAGCCGCCCGCTGCCAGCGCCCGCGCCAGCGCCGCGGCGCGGCGCAGATGGCCGATGCCCAGCAGATGCTGCACGTAGAAGAAGACGCGTGCGGTCATGCGGTGAGCGGCACGTTGAGCCGCTCGATCGTCACGCGGCCGGCGTCGTGGGCCACGAAGAAATGCAGGCACGTCCAGTCGAGCTTGTGCGGCGGACGACCCAGCATGCTCCAGCCGGTCGCCCATGCCAGCAGCGCGCGGATCGCGGCCTTGTGCGACACCGCGACCACCGGCTCCGTCAGCGTCGAACTCCACTGCGACAGGCGGGCCATCGCGAGGCGCGGCGACTCTCCACCCGGCGGCTGGAAGTCGAGGCCGGCCGCTTCCGCCGCCGCGAAGGCCTCGCCGCCGGTCGCCCGCAGCTCCTTCACCGTGAAGCCCTCCCAGACGCCGAAGCTCATTTCGCGCAGGCGTGAATCGACGGCGACCGGCGCCGGGGGCTGCACGAGTTCGGCCGTCCGGCGCGCGCGCTGCAACGGGCTGCTCACGCGCTTCCAGTGCGCGGCCGGCAGCGGAAGACGCCACTGCCGCGCCGCCGCCTCGCCTTCGGGGCTGAGGCAGGTGTCGGTCAGCCCCTGCAGCCGGCCGGCGACGTTCCAGGCCGTGGGGGCGTGGCGCAGCAGCGCGAAGGGCACAGCCCTCATCTCTTCACGCCCCGCAAGGTCGCGAGGGCGGCCCCCAGGGCGCGGGCCGCGGCGCGCTCGTCGTGATGGGCCGCCACCCGCTGTGCCGCCGCGGCGCCAAG
>WOUR01000072.1 GCA_009772935.1 Rhodospirillaceae bacterium | reverse complement strand
CTCGGCACCAATGTAGATGCCCGGCTGCGGGGCCTGCGCCTGCGCAGCAACCGGCAGCGCGACAATGGCGGCAGCCGCCAGAAGAGCCTTCTTCATGAGATATCTCCCTTACCTTGACACAGCCCGTCGCCCAGAGGGCGGAGCGAAATTCATCGTGGTGACGGGAGGAATGTACCCGACCTTCCAAGGAGAACGCCACAAAGTAAGGCGCCAGAGACTCATTGTTGCCGCGACTGTGGCCCCCCAGCCACAGTCGCGCCTGCCCGCCTGAATCTTTCATAGTTTCGATTAAAGACTATTGATAAAACATCGCACTTTCCTGCCGTCGAGACATTATATTAGCCTCATAGTTGCCCGCAGGGGCCGCGCAGGACCATCGTTGCATCGACCGTCGCGACATCGCAGGATCGCTTTTGGGGGCGAGGGAGACCGCATGCAGATCTTTTCCGCGATCGGGGCGCCGATGCTTGGCCGGGCGGGCAGCACGGCGGCGCAGCAGCATGCTCCAGCGGGTTGCGGCCTGACGCCCGGGATGGCGATCCGAAGTGGGCGGCCCCCCCGTCCCGGCAAGCGCCTGCGGATCCGGCGATAGAACGGCAGGGCTCGCGACTTAGCGTCATGAACTCCTTCATTCTCGACCACATCGGCCTGTCGAGCCCGCGCCATTTCGAGCGAACCCTCGCCGTCCTCGTCGCGTGCGTGCTGGCGGTCGTCGTCGGCTCCGTGGCGCTACGGCTGACGATGAAGGGCGAGTTCCATTTCGACTCCCCCCGCTTCTGGTATTTCACCTATCTCGGCTTTCTGCTCGTCCTCGCGGTCGTCCTCGCACGCCGGCCAAAGCTGACGATGGTCCTGCTTTCGCTCGCGACTCTGGAGATCGGCCTCGGCTTCGGAACGGCCCTGCTCTACAAGCTGCGGCTTTCCTCGTCGGATACGCTGTTCGCACGCGATTACGTCCGGCCACATTACGACTGGCATCCCCTGCTGCAAGTGCGTCAGGTGCCGTCGGCCGTCGCGCGCAGCACCCGGGAGGTCGCCTACGTCAATGCAGAGCGGCGGCGTGGCCGCGAGCGCGATCCCAACGAATTGAAGAGCAAGACCGTGATCGCCCTGATCGGCGGCTCCACGACGCTCGATATCCTCTCGCGCGAAGGCGAGACCTGGGCCGAGCATCTCGAGCGTCTGCTGGGGCCCGACCGTTTCGCCGTCATCAATCACGGCGTGAGCGGCTACACCACGTCGGAGCATGTCATCCAGACTGCTTTCTACCAGGACAGTTTCGGCGTGCCGCCGAACTGCGCCGTCTACTACATCGGCTGGAACGACCTTCGAAACGCTCACGTCCGCGACCTCGATCCCGCCTATGCCAGCAACCATCTGGTCGGGCAGATCGATGCCCTCGATGCACGCCGGATCAATGGCCCGGCGCTTTCCGTATCGCCGCTCCTCTCCTTCGTGGCGAAGCTCGCAATCCTGGCCTTCGATACGGTTCGGCCGCCGGCGCCGCTCCGGAGCGACGGAGCCAAAGGTCCCGACCCGGCCCTCGAGAAGATCTATGCGCGCAACATCGCCACCATCTCCGCCATCAATCGCGAGCGAGGCATTCGGACTGTCTGGATCGGGCAACTCATGAACAAGGCCAGCCTGAAGGACGACCAGATGGAAGGTTGGTTGCCGTTCGTTCGGGATTCCGAGATCCCCGTCATGATGGCATGGCTGAACGGGATCGTAGAACGCGAGGCCGAACGACTGGGCGATGTGTTCATCCAGGTCCCTGCGGACGCCTTGCTGCCGCAGGATTTCGGCGATGTCGGGCACTTCAGGGCGAGCGGATCGCGCAAATTCGCTGAACAGGTTGCCCCGGCCGTGGATCGGGCCTGCGGAGGCCCACGGCCCGCTCGCTGATCGGGGCGTGCCCCGATTGGGCGTGGAATTCGCAGCCTAGTCGCAAAAATATCTTATCCAAGTCAGCGGCCGGTAAGATTCCCGCGCGTATGTTTGAGGCTGTGCAGAAGTTCAATATCCTTCATCTGATCGTCACATCCGCTGCGGGCCTCACCATCCTGCTGCTGCTGCGCGAGGCCCGGGGCCGCTCGCTCCCGCCAGGCCAGCTGTTCGGCGCGGTGCCTTTCGCCCTGGCCACGGCCGTGCTGTTGCTCGCGATGGAAGCGCCCGAGACCCGCGAGCCACGCCTATGGTTGGGCGGGCTGTTTGTGGGCATCGTCCTCGGCGCAGTGCGCGGATCGTTCCTGAAGTTCCAGCTCGACCGCATGTACTCGCGCCTGCGACTCCCCGCCGGCCGCGACGGGCTTTGGGTCGCGTGCATGCTGGCCTTCTGCACCCTCGTCGCACTCGGCGCGTCGCTGGCCAACTTGCCCGACCCCGCACTCGAGGTCGGGGCGACGGGCCTGGTCGCGGCTTGCGCCGGTTACCTGGCGAGTCGTGCCGCCGCGCTGTGGCGTCGCTCGCTGTCAGCGCCTCATCAGTACCTGCACCACACGCCGCCGTAGAAAATCGCCGCAAGGGAACGCTTCCGAAGGCGTCCCGTTGAGTGGTTCTTCCCTCAACGGAGTGCCTTCCATGCGCAGCCTTCTCGCCACAGCCGCTATTGCTGCGGCCACTGCCTTCACTGTCCCGTCCATCGTGCTTGCCCAGGGCACGCCGCAGACCGTCCAACTCGTGAAGGTGGACGTCGTCGAGGTTTCGACCGGCTACCGCGCGAGCAAGGTGCTCGGCGCCTCGGTGGTCAACGAAGCCGGCGACACGGTCGGCAAGATCGACGAGATCATCGTCGGGCCGGACGGCAAGGCGCCGTTCGTCGTCCTGTCCGTCGGCGGTTTCCTCGGCGTCGGCGACAAGCTGGTTGTCCTGCCCCATGAACAGATGAGGACCGACGGCAAGAAGATCGTGCTGCCGGGCGCGACCAAGGACTCGCTGAAGGCCCTCCCCGAGTTCAAGTACGCCTCGTAGACATGGGCGCGCTCGTAGAAGAGTTCGCGCACCCGACATTCCTCTCCTTTCCGGTCATCGCAGCACGGCTCCTGTTCGCCGCGCTGCTGGGCGCGCTCATCGGGTTCGAACGCGAATGGCGGGCGCGGCCTGCCGGATTGCGCACCCATATCCTGATCTGCGTCGCCGCCGCGACGTTCGGCATCCTCACCGTCGAGATCTCCCATTCCACTGCCTTCGTCGGGAGGGATGTGCAGGTGGACCCCGCCCGAGCCGTGGAGGCGGTGACGGCGGGTGTCGCATTCCTGGCCGCGGGCTCGATCCTGTTCACGCGGGGCACGGTCCAGGGACTCACCACCGGTGCCGGCATGTGGCTGGCGGGCGCCGTGGGCCTCTCCTGCGGCTTCGGCCTGTGGCAGATTGCCGGACTGGGTACCTTCCTCATCCTGATCGTCATGGGCCTGCTGCACTCCTTCGAGGTGAAGCTCGGTATCGCCGCGGACAAGAAGGCAGGCCCGGAGAAGCCCGGCGGAAATAATGACAGTGACGACGGGAAGGACGATGTCACCGGCCGCTGCTAGACTTCCGTCGCATGAGCCGTCTCCTCCTTCTCTCGAGCCTCCTGCTGGTCGCGGCTGCGCTCCCCGGCATGGCCCAGACTTCGCGGCCGGTGCCCGAACTTGGCGCTGCGCCGGCACCGCGCGAGCTCCCCACCCTGCCCACACCCGGCCAGCCTCCGGCGGCCAGCGACGAAGTCAAGGACCCGAAAACCGGCTGCGGCGCGGTGATGATGAACGCCGAACCGAGCGTCGGTATCAGTTGGTCGGGCGCCTGCGATTACGGGCTGGCCCAGGGCAAGGGCGTGCTGCAGTGGACCAGGAACGGCGTCCCCACCGATCGATATGAAGGCGAGATGAAGGACGGGTTGTACGAAGGCCAGGGCAAGCTGACCTATGCCAACAAGGCTCGTTACGAGGGCGAGTTCAAGGCCGGCGAACGCGACGGCAAGGGCACTTATGTCTTCCCGAGCGGGGCCCGGCTGACCGCGGATTTCCGCGAGGGCCGCCCCCAAGGGCACGGCATGTATGTCTGGACCAACGGCAACCGCTATATCGGTGACTTCCGCGACAACCAGCGGACTGGCCGCGGTACGCTCCTGTTCGCCGACGGCGGCCGCTACGAGGGCGAATTCGTCAACGGCAAGATGCAGGGGCGCGGCGTGCGCGTCTGGGCCAACGGAGCACGCTACGAGGGTGAATGGATGGATGACCGTGCCAACGGCTGGGGCACCAAGTCCGGAGGCCCCGGGGGCCAGGTCTTCACCGGCACGTGGACCAACGGCTGCTTCCGCGAAAACCAGCGCTGGGCGACCGTCGGCGCCACGGCTCAGGCCTGCGGTTTCCAGTAGGAGGTGTCATGTCGGCAATCCCGGACCTGATCATGATCCAGTTTCTGGAATGGGTGGCGGCCCGCCCGCGCCGCCGCGAGGATGTGCTGGACGCCTGGCAGAGTTCCTGCCCGCGCTTTCCGGTATGGGAAGACGCCCGCGCGGACGGTCTCGTGCGACAAAGCGGCGGCGAGGCCGGCGAACACCGGGTCGAGCTCACCGATCGCGGCCGCGCGATGCTCGGCCGGGCCTGAAGTCCCGGTCACCGGGTACATCATCTCCCAACCGCAATCGACAGCGCGTATAGTGACGCCATGACGCTGCAACGCGCCGCATTTTGGGCCGTGGTTATCGCCGCGACGATCTTCCTGCTCGTCGCCGGACGCGGCCTGCTGCTGCCGTTCGTCCTGGGCATCGTGCTCTGGTACATGGTCGATTCGCTGGCCGACACTTTCGCCCAGCCGCGACTGGGCGGGCTGCGCCTGCCCCAGCCGCTGCCGATGGTCCTGGCCATCCTGTTGATCGGCGGCCTGTTCTGGATTGTCGGGCGCACGATCGGGCGCAATGTGCAGGCCGTGGTGGAGGCGGTCCCGAGCTATGAAGCCCGGCTCACCCATCTCGTCGAGCAAGCCACGCGTCTGGTCGGCATCGAGCAGGCGCCGACGCTGTCGGAGCTGGTGGCGCGGATAAGTCTCGCCGACACGGTTGGCAGCGTCGCCGCCGCCGCCGCGTCGGTGGTGAGCATCGCCGGCCTCATCCTGATCTACACGCTGTTCCTGTTCGTCGAGCAGGCTCACTTCAAGCGCAAGCTCGGCGCCATTTTTCACGGCGACGGCCAGGAGGCGCGCGTACTGGCCGTGCTCGCCCGCATCGACCGCGAGATCCGCATCTACATCCGAATCAAGACCACGCTCGCGACCGCGACATCGGCGCTGGCGTTCGTCGTCATGTCCTCGGTCGGCGTCGACTTCGCGGGCTTCTGGGCCGTCATGGTGTTCTTCTTCTATTACATCCCCACCGTGGGCTCGATCCTGGCCATCATCGCGCCGGCGCTGCTCACCCTGATCCAGTTCGACAACCTCACGCCCTTCCTGATCGTGTTGCTCGTATTCGGCTCGATCCAGGTCGTGACGGCCAACGTCATCGAGCCGGCGATCATGGGTCGCTCGCTCAATCTCTCGCCCCTGGTGGTCATCGTCTCCCTCGTCGTCTGGGGAACGATCTGGGGCGTCGTCGGCATGTTCCTCTGCGTGCCCATCATGGTGGTGGCGCTGATCGTGCTCGCCCAGTTCGAAACCACGCGGCCCGTTGCCATCCTGCTGTCGGCTGACGGCCGTATCCCGGAATCGACGCCATGAAGCGCCTGTCATTTCTCGTCATCCTGCTCGCCGCGTATCCGGCCGCCGCACAGGTTTCTCCACCGGACCCCAGACCGTCACCGATGCCCGTGCCAAAGGGCGAGGTCATGTACTCCTGTCCCGGCGGCATGGACTTCGCCTCTTCCTACTCGGACGATGGCGACCAGGCGACGCTGCGCATGCCCGGCCAACCCGAAATCGAGCTGTCGCGCGCGCCAGCGGGTTCCGGCTTTGCCTATTCGGATTCCTACTACGAGCTGCGTGGACGCGGCCGCGAAGTGACGCTCACCGCTGCCGGACGGTCGATGCGTTGCCACGCCGCCGGCCGGCCGGGCGATCCGCCGCGCACCTACCAAGGCGGCGGCCTCACGGTCACGCTCTTTCCCGACGGGACGTACCGGCTGCGCGAGAAGCGCGACGGATCGACCGCCCCCCTGCTCGGTCTGGGGGAATGGGCGCGTGAAGTCGAAGGCGGCGTCCGGCTGGTCCTGCGCGGCAGCGGGAGCAACCGGCGGGCGTTTCGTGAGATCGGGACCGACAAGCTGATTGCGGACGACGGCAGCGAGCTTGTGCAGGCTGCGACCCCCGACCCGATCGACGGCCGTTTCCAGCTCTCGGGCATGTACCGCGACGCACAGGACGGTGGCTTGTTCGCGCCCTGTCTGGTCGGCCGCATCTATGGTGTGGCACCGGGCGGCGCCGAGCCGGAACTCGAGAAGGCGTGGGTCGACGCCACGCCCTCTCGTGAAACCAGCCTTTACGTCGAGATCATCGGCGGGTTCGACGGGAACAACTCGGTCACGGTGGATCGCTTTATCGATCTGAAGCGCAACGGTGCCTGCCCTGCTCTGGCGGCCCGTGGCGCGGCGCTGCAGGACACCGAGTGGCGCCTGGTCGAGCTCGACGGCGACCGTCTCACGTTCGACGACTGGCGCCGGCGACCGCTGATGCGTCTCGACGATCTCGGCAAGTTCACCGCCTCGACGGGCTGCAACACGCTGGGCGGCGACTATGTCCTGGACCCGGCCGGGCTCCGGTTCACCCCAGGGCCAATGACCATGATGGCCTGCCCACCGGCCGAAACGGCCATCGAGAAACGCTTCGTCGCGGCGCTGGATGCGATCAGGACCGCGCAGATTTCCGGCACCACGCTCGATCTCGTTGACGGGACGGGCAAGCGACGCATGCGCCTCGAGGCTCGGGGTCGCTAACGAAACGCCTCGGGATCGGCCCGCAGCGTCAGGTTCTTGTCGCTGTCGACCGTAATGCTCAGGAACGTGACACCGGAGGGAACGGAGGTCGTGTCGGCGTTGCCTGCGAACTCGCGATCGATCTCGTCGAACAACCGGACGTAGAGCTTCCACTCGATCATCCCGGGCTCGAACGGCACGCGAACCGGCTCGCTCCAGTCCAGGGCACGAACCCCGCTCTGCACGACGCGATCCGTGGAAACGTCGCGTACGAGCGTCGCCTCGAAGCGGCCGATCGTGGCGGTACGCGCCGCCTTCGTGGCCGCCTTGGCAACGACGGCGACGCAGATCTGGCTGGGACGGTCTTCACGCACGAAAGAGACCGAGCCACTGTTCATCGTCTCGTCGGGGACGTCGTCGATCCAGCCCAGCCGCTCGACGATGACGACGCGCCTCTTGCTCTTGTCGAAACGCCATCCCGGCGGAGGATCGAAGCAACGCCGCACGGTCCGCGCCTCACCGGCCGGGGCGCGCGCCAATATTTCCGGTGACACCAGCGTGTTGGATTCCGGTGCGACGGACCGCACCTTCTGGTCGAGCGCGAACCCGCCCGCCCCTTCCGGGATCGAGGTGAAAAGCAGTTGGAACGCCACGGTGCGCGAGTCATGGCGCAGGAAAAGCCACCCGGGGGCAAACCGGGCGTGCCTGGCGTCGGTCGGGAAGGCGCTGCGCGGCACAACGAACTTCAGGCGCTCGGGCGTTACGACGGCCTCGCCGCGCCATGAGCCGATCGCCAGCACCGGCAGCGCGCGGTCCCTTTTCAGGCGCAGCCCGAGAATCTCGATCTCGATCAGGGGATCGTCTCCGGCGGGAGCGGGCGGGTCGCCCGGCGCGGTGCGCCGGGGCGCCAGGAACATCGGCGTGTAGGAAAGAATGACCGGCGAGAGATCGAACGAGGCCATCCACTCCAGGTCCGCCGGAATGCCGCTTGCCGCCTGCGACACGGCAGCGGCCACCCCGGGTGCGCGGGGGCGATCGATCGCGGCACGTAGCGCGGCATTCACCGCCTCGAGCCTGACGAACATCTCCCGTCGCGTCGCGGGCAACCGGTCCAAGGTCTGCTCGCGCTCGGGCTCGTAGCGCGAGGCCAGCGCATCGAGCAGCAGGCTCGCCGCCCGGAATGACGAGAGCATCTCGATACGTGCCAGGCTGTCGGCATGCGCCTGCAGTTCGGCGCGCTCCGCCTGCAGGATGACGAGTTTCTCCGCGATCGTCGGCGGCGCCGGAACGCTTCGGTCCTCGTGCAACTGGGCGTACGCCAGCGCGGCGCCCGTGACCAGAAGGACCACGAGCAGCAACAGGACCAGTGTGCGGGTCCAGAGCGATTCGGATGCGGGCGTGCCGGCCGTCATGCAGCGGTTCTAGCACGGCCGCCGGCCCGTCACCGGCGGCGGATTGTCTGGATCAGTAGGAGAACAGCACCGGCAGCGGCGACGTCAGGATGAGGTCGCGCGTCACTCCGCCAAAGATCATCTGGCGCAGCCGGCTCTGCGTGTAGGCACCCTTCACGATCAGGTCGGCGCCCATCTCCTGCGCCCGATCGACGATGGTCTGGCCGGCCGACTTCGATCCTGGCTTCACATGCTGGCCGGTCACGTTGAGGCCATGGCTCCTGAGCGAATCGGCAATTTCCAGGGCCGACGGACCGGGCACCATCGCCCCTTCGACGCTCAGCACCTCGATGACCTCGGCACCGCTCAGGACGGGCATCGCGAGCGAAATCGCGCGCGCGCTCTCGGTCGAGCCGTTCCACGCGAACAGGATGCGCTTCCCGACCATGCCGCTGAAACCGGGCGGCACAACGAGAACCGGACGGCCTGAATCGAACAAGGCCGTCTCGAAGACGCTTTCGGGCATCTTCGGCAGGGCGCCCGGCTGTGGCAGAACGATGAGGTCATAGGCCCGGCCGATCGTTCCGATCGCGGTCGGGCCACTGTCGTCGGCCGAGCGCCATTCGAAGGCGAGGCCTGCCGCGCGTTCTTCGAAGGCCTGCTTGACCGCCGCGACCCGCTGGCGTTCCTCGGCATCCTCGGCGAGGCCACCGCCGATCGGTGCCCCCATCCCGGCATCCGCCCAGGCCATGCTCATGACGCCGTAGGAAGGCGGTTCGAGACCTATCAGGCGTGCCCCGAACGTCCGTGCGATCTTGGCAGCCAGATCGAATGCGGCCGGATCTTCCGACGTCCAGGCCATTGTCAGAATGGACTTCATGACACGCCCCCTCCTTGCTTGACCAAAGATAACACGAGGCTCGCCGCCGCGCGCGCCGCGACGAACTTGATACAATTCTCACATTGTATCGGTGTGTCGGTCCAATACGTTAAGGGCGATTTTTCAACTTATTGTTCGACAGGGACCGCAATCAGTCCCCAGCATTCTTCAATCCGGAGATACCGATGCTCTCCTTTTTTCGCCGGTTGATGGCGGACGACAAGGCCGCCACCGCGATCGAATACACGCTGATCGCCTCCCTGATCGCCGTCGCGGCGATCACAGCCATCAGCACCGTCAGCGGCAAGGGTCTTTAGGCCGCCCCTTCGCCGACGGTCGTGTCTCAGGCGATCTGCCGGGCCGACGGCACGATCCAGGCGAAGCGGTCCGACAGGGCCGCAAGCGTGATCCTGTTGATGACCTCCGCGCCGATCGTGTCGCCGCCCGTCGCATCGGGCAGGTCGCGCGTTGCAACCGTATCGGCCGCGATGGTGCTCATGAAACCCTGATCGGTCGCCGCACGAACCGTCGCCGAAACGCACATATGGGTCATGAAGCCGCCGACGATGAGGTTCTTGCGGCCGATCGCGGCCAGCCGCGCCGCGAGGTCGGTGCCGGCGAAGGAGTTCGGCATGCCCTTGTCGATGATCGTCTCGCCGTCGCGCGGCGTCAGTTCCCTGACGATCTCGTAGCCCGTCGACGTCGGATTGAAGGCCTTGCCCTTGGACTGGTGGCGCACATGGACGATGGGGGTTCCCGCCATGCGGGCCTTCTCCAGCAGGACGGCCAGCGCATCGACCGCGGGCTGCACGCCGGTCAGCGGCAGCAATCCGTCCGTATATTCCCTCTGCGCATCGATGATCAGCAGAATACCGTCGGCCATGGTGGCCGGCGTCGGTTGCGCTCCGGCCATCTGCAGCATGGTCATTGCCATGTTCATTCCTTCGACTGTGTCTCGGTTGTGCAAGTGTCGGCACCATCAACGCCCATGGCGACCGAAATTGCAACCTCTTCGAGAGGGGGTCTCAATTCCCCACCGAGCAGGTAGACTCCGCATATCACCGGCAAGCATCCCGCTGAACCGTTAGGGAGACCCATGAGAGCGATCATCATCGGCGGCGGCATCATGGGCCTGGCAACGGCCTGGGGATTGACGCGCCGGGGCCACGCGGTCGAGCTGTTCGAGCAGGGCCCGATTCCCAATCCACTGGCCTCGTCGATGGACGAGCACAGGTTGATCCGCCATCCCTACGGCAGCCATGTCGGCTATGCCCGGATGATCGACGACGCCTATGGAGCGTGGGACACGCTGTGGGCCGATCTCGGCGAGACCCTGTACGAACCGACGGGCACCCTGGCCTTGACGGGCAACGGTGCGGACTGGGCGGAGCAGTCGGCCGTCGCCCTCGCCTCCATCGGCAAGCCGATGACCGAACTTTCGATGTCGGACCTGCCGCGACGCTTTCCCCTGCTGGATACCAAGGGTCTCGACCGGGCCTTCTGGATCGACAGCGGCGGCGTTCTGCTGGCGCAGGACATCGTGGCAGCGCTCGTACGCCACCTCGGCGCGCATCCCAAGGTGACCCTGCACGGCAACGCACCGGTGCGCGCCGTGGACCTCGAACACGGCCGCATCGTCACGGAAGCCGGCGCGACGCACGAGGGCGACGTCGTCGTGGTGGCCGCCGGCGCCTGGGCCCCGCGCCTGCTGCCGGCACTCGGCGCCCGGGTCGTGCCATCGCGCCAGGTCGTGATCTATTTCGACCTGCCGGAAGACCAGCGCGCGGCCTGGGCCAGGGGACCGATGATCATCGAGAAGACCGGCGACGTCGGCCTCTATCTCGTGCCGCCGGTCCGCGGACGCGGCATGAAGGTGGGCGACCACGAATTCAGCCGCATCGGCGACCCGACCGCGATGCGCGACGCACGGGAGACCGAGATGCACGCCCTGCTCGACCGCTGCGGCAGCCTGCTCCGGGGATTCGACCGCTGGCAGGTGCGGAACCTGAAGGTCTGCTTCTACAGCGTCACCGATGACGAGCGCTTCGTCGTGGAGAAGCAGGGTGCCAAAGGATGGGCGATGTCGCCCTGCTCGGGCCACGGCTTCAAGTTCGGCGCCCTGATGGGACTCGAGCTGTCGCGAACCATCGACGAGGGTCGCGACCCCACGGCGCACGCGCGATGGGCCGCCGGTCTGGTCGGCGATGAGCCGACCTGACAAAATGCCGTGAATCTGGGAGAGAAACCGACATGGCATCCGCCAAACGCCGCCGCCCGTCAAAAGCCGCACCGAAAACCGGGCCGAAGAAGGAAACCGGACTGCGCCAGGGTCTCGCCACCTATGGTGACGCAGGCTTCTCATTGTTCCTGCGCAAGGCCTTCATCAAGGCCGGCGGCTATTCCGACGATGCGCTCGACCGGCCGATCGTGGGCATCACCAACACCTTCTCCGACTACAATCCCTGCCACGGCAACGTGCCCGACCTGATCGAGGCGGTGAAGCGCGGCGTCATGCTGGCCGGCGCGCTGCCGATGGTCTTCCCGACGGTGTCGATCCACGAGAGCTTCTCCCACCCCACCAGCATGTTCCTGCGCAACCTCATGTCGATGGACACCGAGGAGATGATTCGCGCCCAGCCGATGGACTCGGTGGTGCTGATCGGCGGCTGCGACAAGACCCTGCCGGCCCAGCTCATGGCCGCGGCCAGCGCCGATCGGCCGGCCGTCGTGCTGCCGGTCGGGCCGATGCTCGTCGGCCACTTCAAGGGCGAGGTGCTGGGCGCCTGCACCGACTGTCGTCGCCTGTGGGGCCAGTATCGTGCCGGCACCTTCTCCGAGTCCGACATCGAGCAGGTGAGCGAACGCCTGGCGCCGACCAAGGGCACCTGCATGGTGATGGGCACCGCCAGCACGATGGGCTGCATCGTCGAGGCGCTGGGCATGGGCCTGCCGACCAGCGGTTCGATCCCCGCCACGCATTCCGACCGTCTGCGCATCGCCGAGCAGACCGGCCGGCTCGCGGCGGAGATGGCCGTGAAGCAGGGCCCCAGGCCCAGCGAGATCATGACCAAGGCCGCGTTCCGCAACGCACTCACCGTGCTGCAGGCGATCGGAGGGTCGACCAATGCGCTGGTGCATCTGACCGCCGTGGCGCGCCGTCTGGGCATCGAGATCGAGCTGGAGGAATTCGACGAGATCGGCCGCAGCGTGCCGGTGCTGGTCGACCTGAAGCCGTCGGGCGATCACTACATGGAGCATTTCCATTGGGCGGGTGGCAATTCGCGCCTGATGAAGGAGATCCGCAAGAACCTGGACGAGAAGTGCAGGACGGTTGCCGGCAAGACGCTGAAGCAGGTGATCGATGCCGCCGAGATGGTGCCGGGCCAGACCGTGATCCGCACGCCGGCGAATCCGATCAAGCCGACCGGCGGCATGGCGGTGCTGCGCGGCAACCTCGCGCCGCGTGGTGCCGTCATCAAGCATGCGGCGGCCTCTCCCGCGCTGATGACCCACACCGGTCGCGCGGTGGTGTTCGACTCGCTGGAGGATCTTGCTGCCCGCGGTGACGATCCGGACCTCGACGTGAACGCCGAGGACATCCTCGTGCTGCGCAATGCCGGCCCCAAGGGTGCGCCCGGCATGCCCGAGGCCGGCTCGTTCCCCATCCCGATGAAGCTCGCACGCGCCGGCGTGAAGGACATGATCCGCATCTCCGATGCGCGCATGAGCGGCACGGCGTTCGGGACCATCGTGCTGCATGTCGCGCCCGAGGCCGCCGTCGGTGGACCGCTCGCGCTGGTGAAGACCGGCGACCGCATCACCCTCGACGTGCCGAAGCGCCGGCTCGAGCTCCATGTCGATGCAAAGACGCTTGCGGCCCGCAAGAAAGCCTGGAAGGCGCCGCCGGCCCATCCCGGCAGCGGACGCGGCTACACGGGGCTGTTCTTCAAGACCGTGTTGCAGGCCGACGAAGGCGTCGACTTCGATTTCCTCGGGCCGGAAAAGTGACCGAAGCCAAGCTCCCCCGCATCTCGGTCGTCGTCACCTGCTACAACTGCCGTGACTACATCGCCGACGCCATCCGTTCGGTCGCGCGCCAGACGTTGCGCGACTTCGACTGCGTCATCGTCGACGACGCCTCGACCGACGATTCGGTCGCGGTGGTCCAGCAGACGCTGGAGGAGCTTGGCGATTCCCGCTTCCGCCACATCCGCCTCGACAAGAACGTCGGACAGACTGGCGCCACGCGCCGTGGCCTTGCCGAGACGAACGCCATGTTCGTCTGTTTCCTCGACTCCGACGATCTGTGGAACCCGGACTTTCTCGAGCGCCATCTCGCCGCGCACCTGAACGAGAGCTATGCGGTGGGTTTCACCGCGTGCAACGCGCGCCTGATCAACGGACGGGACGAGTTGATCGCGGGCGGAATGTACTGGTTCGGCCAGGACCGCGCCCGCGCCGATCGCGACCAGGCCTTCGTTCCCATCGACGCGGCCCGCGTGCCGACGCTCGATGTCGCGCAAGGCACGGCCACGTGGCCGGGGCAAACGCCGTATCGCCTCTACACCAAGCGCGTGGTGCACTGGGTCTGGGTCAGCACCTCGTCGATGATGTTCCGGCGTTCACTGATCAATCTCGTCTTTCCCGAGGATGACGAGGTGTTCCGCCTGCACATGGACTTCTATGTCGTCGTGATGGCCCAGATGGTGGCCGGCTCTCTGCTGATCGACGACGCGCTCTAT
Source organism: Rhodospirillaceae bacterium (assembly GCA_009772935.1). Lineage (GTDB taxonomy): Bacteria > Pseudomonadota > Alphaproteobacteria > Reyranellales > Reyranellaceae > Reyranella. Next base: position 353 of record WOUR01000072.1, on the reverse strand, counting down.
TCCTATCGCCTTCACGGGCGCAACGGTGCCGCGGACAATCCGGTGCTGGGCGGACGACTCCATCTGTCGAGTCGCAACTGGGGAAACACGTATTCCCGCATGCTAGATCGCATGCTCGATGCAATGATCAAGAACGAAGAGCGTTTCGTGACGGCTCTGGGCGATCGCCAGTATCGCCGCATGGTGCTGCGCATGCGCGCCGCGCGATCGGGCGCCTTCATGAGTTATGTGCTTACAATTCGCAGTTGGTTGATCTAGATTCTGTACTCATAAATTGATTCCCAAGGAGGGGAACAGCTGATTCACTTCGGTATGCCGGGAGGTGAAGATGGCGCGCTTCGATTTGAGCGACG
>WOUR01000019.1 GCA_009772935.1 Rhodospirillaceae bacterium | reverse complement strand
GAGCATTGCGCGCTGGATTTGACGCGGGGTGGAGCAGCCCGGTAGCTCGTCAGGCTCATAACCTGAAGGTCGTAGGTTCAAATCCTGCCCCCGCAACCAACCCAAAAACGCCGCCCCCTCAAAGGGCGGCGTTTTTGCGTCCGCCACCAAAACACATAGGCGCCCCCAGGCCCCGATGGATTGAAGCCCGCCCCTAAGTCGGATAGTCGCCGGAGGCGAACTTCAACCTGGCGTGCGTGCGGCTCAGCTTTCCGGAAGAGGTGCGCGGGAGCCCGGGGTGACGCTTGATCAGCACGACCTGCCCGTCTACCCCGGCGGCTTCCTTCACCGCCTGTCTTATGTCGCCCACCAGCGCCTCGCGTTCCGCAGGTTCGCTTGGGTAGGCCTGAACGATGACCACGACGGTTTCGGTATCGCCGTCTTCGATCGAGAAGGCACAGGCGTCGCCGCGGCCGACCTGTGGCAGCGCTTCGACCGCCCACTCGATGTCCTGCGGCCAGATGTTGCGGCCGTTCACGATGATCAGATCCTTGGCCCGACCGGTGATCACCAACTCGCCTTTGTGCCAGTAGCCGAGATCGCCGGTGTCGAGCCAGCCGTCGCGAAGCACGCGCGCGCTCTCCTCGGGCATCTGGAAATATCCCGGCATGACGCTCGGCCCGCGGACGAACAGCCGGCCGACATGTCGTTCACCGAGGGGCACGCCGTGCTCGTCGCGGATCTCGACGCTGTGTCCGGCCATTACCCTGCCGCAGACGACGAAGTCTCGCGACCGGCCCGACTGCGGATCGGCAAAGCTGTCGACTTTGACGCCGCCAAACGGCGCGCCGAAGCTCAGGCCGACGCAGACTTCGGCCATGCCGTAGCTCGGCATGTAGGCGCGCTCGTCGAAACCCGCCGCCTTGAAGGCCTCAGCAAAGCGCCGCAGGACGGGAAGCTGGATCATGTCGGCGCCGACGCCGGCGAGGCGCAGGCTCGACAGGTCGAGTTCGCCCAGCGGCATGGTCTGGGCCCGGCGGGTGAGCAGGTCGTAGCCGAAGCTCGGACTGTAGGTGATCGTGGCGCGGCGGCGCGAGATCAGGGAGAGCCACTGCATGGGCCGCCGGGCGAAGTCGCGCGGCGCCAGCAGGTCGACGCTGCGCTGCGCGCACATCGGCGCCAGGATGAAACCGATCAGCCCCATGTCGTGATAGAGCGGCAGCCAGCTCACGCCCGAATCGCTGTCATCGAGTCCCTGCGCGGCAATCGCTCCGTCGATATTCGCCATGAGCCGATCCTGGCGGATGTCGACGCCGAGCGGGGCGCGGGTGCTGCCCGACGAGAACTGGACATAGCAGGGCATGCCCGCGCCGAGCGGCCGCAGGTCGACCTTGGCTTCGGGGAGAGCGTCGAAGACCGCCATGCCCCCGGCCAGGCGCGCGGTCGTGTTTTCGGCGGCGGTCCGCGCGAAGTCGACAAGCTCGTCGGGCGCAAGGATGCCCAGGGCTTGCGAGGCCAAGATCTGCCTGCGGAGCTGGAAGATGTAGTGAGTCTTTGCGCCGAGCCCGACCGGGACGGGGACGGGTACCGGCACGACGCCGGCATATTGGCAGCCGAAGAAGGCCACGCAGAAGCCCGGCCAGGTGTCCGCCACGATGACCAGCCGCTCGCCCGGTCCGAAGCCGGTGCCGATGAGGCGGCGGGCGAAGGACTGCGCCTCGAAGCGGAGCTGACGATACGGAAGGGCGCTGAGCAACTGTCCGCGCGCATCGAAGAAGTTCAGTCCGGTATCGCCGCGGGCGGCGTAGTCCAACGCCTCGACGAGGCTCGCGAAGCCGCCGCGGCGGAAGGGCAGGGAGACATTGAGGCTGGGAGTGGGGGTTATGGCCCAGCGGTCGGGATTGGACTGCAGGGTGGAGGCGTAACGGTGCAGATGACCGGAATGCCTTTCGGCGGGGCGGGCATCTGAAACGGGCGCAGACAAGATTCCACGGATCGACGTCATCTGACGATCTCCCAAACGGTTCGCACAAAGCGCGTCACCGCTCGGTTGACCGTCCCCCGTCCCGTTGGATCATCCCGTCCATCGGAAGAGCGACGCTATCGCCGGCAGGTCTTCTGGCTCGCGGGTCGCAGCTCCTGCCCGTCTTCCCAGACCGAAGTCCAGTGACATATGGGCTCTCGCTCGCCGCTTACAGCTGCGGGTACAGCTGCCGATTGGCTCCCAGTGAAGGGAGCGGCACGGCATTCCCTGTTAGCCTCCGGTTAAGGAGGACCGTCGATATGCATTCGTTAGGCTTGCGCTTGCCGCCGGTCAATTGCTTTCATGCGTCAAAGTTCGGGAGGAGACTGCAATATGTCGATCGTTCGTATGGCTGCCGCGGTGGCGCTCGGGGGCGTCCTGGCTTGGCCGGCCGGTGCGCAGGGCATCCCAAAGGTGCAGTCCCCGGAAGAAGTGGGGTTTCTCTCGACGCGGCTGAAGCGCCTCAGCAACCGGCTGAACGAGGGCGTGAAGAACAACGAGCTTCCCGGCGCCGTCGTGCTGATCGCGCGCAACGGCAAGATCGTGATGTTCGAGTCCTACGGCTTCCGCGACAAGGACGCCAAGGTCACGATGACCAACGACACGATCTTCCGCATCGCCTCGATGACCAAGCCGATCGTCACCCTGGCGGCAATGATGCTGATGGAGGAAGGCAAGCTCACGCTGGCCGACCGCGTGTCGATGTACATACCAGCCTTCGCCGAGACGAAGGTCGCGGTCCCGAAGAAGAAGGACGACGGCACGACGGAGATGGTGCTGGAGCCACAGTTCCGGCCGATGACGGTACACGACCTGATGCGCCATACCTCGGGACTGACCTACGGTGCGGTGGGAGCCAATCCGGTGAAGCAGTCCTACGTCGACATGAAGGTTGCCGACCGTAGCCAGACCAATGCGGAGATGGCCGACAAGCTCGCAAAGCTCGCGCTTCTCTACCAGCCGGGCACGACCTGGGAATATTCGATGTCGACCGACGTGCTGGGCCGCGTCGTCGAGGTCGCGTCCGGCATGCCGCTCGATAAGTTCATCGAGGAGCGCATCACCAAGCCGCTCAAGATGGGCGATACCGGCTTCGAGGCCAGCGCAGACAAGAAGGCGCGCGGGGCGAAGCCGATGAAGGAGGGGCCGAAGAACGAAGCGCCGGCGATTCCCGACATCACCGAGAAATTCAACTGGCGCTCGGGAGGCGGCGGCATGGTCTCCACGGCGGCCGACTATGCCCGATTCCTGCAGATGTTCGCCAATGGCGGCCAGCTCGACGGCGTGCGCCTGGTCTCGCGCAAGACGATCGACCTGATGACCGCCGACGCTCTGCCGCCCGAGATCAAGATGGGCGCCGACATGTTCCGCTTCGAGGCGCTCGAGCCGAGCGCCCGGATGGGGCAGGGCTTCGGCCTGGGATTCGCGGTGCGTAACGTGCAGGGCGTCAATCCGTTGCCGGGATCGCCCAACGACTATTTCTGGGGGGGAGCCTACGGGACCTACTTCTGGCACGACCCGCGGGAGCGCCTGTATGTCGTTTTCATGATGCAATCGCCACAGGCACGGCTGCGTTACCGTTTCTTGATGCGGGACCTGGTCTACCAGGCGATGGTGAACTAGCCGCCCTTGACGCTCCGGCGACGGACAACCACGTTGGCGGAGCCCATCGTGGAGGGTCGGGAGACTGGTCATGCAACAGCACGAACGCGATCTGATCTCGGGTCTGTTCGATCGGCTGAAGCCGTTCGAGTCACAGCCGCGCGACGGCGAAGCCGAGTCGTTCATCAAGGGACTCGCGGCGCAACAGCCGGCCGCGCCGTATCTGCTGGTGCAGACGGTTCTCGTCCAGGACCAGGCACTGAAGGCTGCCCAGGAGCGCATTGCCGCACTTGAAGCAAAGGCGGGTACCGGCCAGCCGGCGGCCGCCGGGTTTCTCGGCAGCGCGCCACCGGTCGGACCGTGGGGTGCGGCCGCCGCGAGTGCGGCGCGCACGTCGGTGCCGTCGACGGCACCGTCCACTCGCTCGCCGCTGCAGGCCGCTCTTGCGCCGCAGCAGCAACAGCAACAGCCGGCGGGCGGGAGCTTTCTGCGGACGGCGATGGCCACTGCCGCCGGCGTGGCTGGCGGCGCGCTGCTGTTCGAAGGCATTCGCGGCCTGATGGGCAGCAACCCGTTCGGCCAGCAGCAGGCTGCGACGGGCAGCATAACACCGCCCGAATTGCTGCCGCCGGACTCCTCGATCCAGCAACAACAGGCTCTTGCCGACGACCAGGCGGGGGCGGGCGACTACGATACCGCTGCACTCGACGATGGCGGTTTCGGCGGCGACGACGACAGCTGGGCCTGAAGTGCCCGGCGGACCTATCTCATCTTGATGAACGGGGGACTGAGGAGATGATCGAGCTTCACACGTGGGGCACGCCGAATGGCCGCAAGATTTCCATCATGCTCGAAGAGTGCGAACTGCCTTACAGCGTGCACAAGATCGACATCTCCAAAGGCGAGCAGCACAAGCCCGAGTTCCTGCGCATCAGCCCGAACAATCGGATTCCGGCGATCGTCGATCCCGACGGTCCGGGCGGCAAGCCGTACAGCCTGTTCGAGTCGGGGGCGATCCTGATCTACCTCGCCGACAAGACGAAGAAGTTCCTGCCGGCCGATGGCGCCCGGCGTTACGATTCGATCCAGTGGCTGATGTGGCAGATGGGCGGTTTCGGCCCGATGCTCGGTCAGGCGCATCACTTCCTGCGGGCCGCCCCGACGAAGATCGAGTACGGCATGAAGCGCTACGTCGACGAGGCGAAGCGGCTCTACGGCGTGCTCGACAAGCAACTGGCCGGCCACGCCTTCGTAGCGGGCGAGGAATACACGATCGCCGACATGTCGATCTTCCCGTGGGCGGCGCGTCACGAATGGCACACCGTTAACCTCGCAGACTTTCCCAACGTGAAGCGCTGGTACGACATCGTGAATGCCCGGCCTGCCGTCACGAAGGGCATGGCCGTTCCGTATCTCAACTAGGATGCCCGGCGGGTCCTGGCGCGGGGCGTTGGGGGCAGCCTTGCTCTGCCCGACGCTTTTCGCCTGCGCACAGCCGGGGCCGTCCGCGGTTTGCGCAGTTCCTCTCAAGCCGGCCGTCGAGGTCAATCTCTACTTCGGACGGGACAAGCCGGCGGGTGGCGAGGTGAGCGATTCGGAATGGGCGTCGTTCCTGGCCGACACTGTGACGCCGCAGTTTCCGGCCGGCCTCACCGTGATCGACGCGCGCGGGCAGCATCGCGATCCGGCGGGAGTCATCGGAACCGAACGCACGAAGCTCGTGGTGGTTGTCGTTTTCGACGCGCCGGCACATCGGCGCAAGGTCGCCTCGATCGTCGATACCTACACCAAGCGGTTCGGTCAGCACGAAGTGTTCCGGGTCGAGCAGCCGGTCTGTGCCGGCTGACGGGTTCGCCGGCCCACGCTAGACTTCGACATACTTCCTTTCAGGAGAGCCAGTCCATGAGCAAAGACGTGAAGGCCCGCAAGACGGCCGCGCTCGCCACTCCGACCGATCTCGGCGAGAACGCCACCAAGGATCTGAGCGGCGGTTTGAACATCCTGCTGGCCGACGTGGCCGCGCTCTACTGGAAGACCAAGAACTTCCACTGGCACATGTCGGGCCCGAATTTCCGCGACTACCACCTCCTGTTGGACGAGCAGGCGACCGAGATCGATGCCATGACGGACGTGATCGCCGAGCGTGTGCGCAAGCTCGGCGGCACGACGCTCCGGTCGATCGGCCATATCTCGCGGCTGCAGCGCATCCTCGACAACGATGCCGACTATGTCACGCCGCTCGACATGCTTGCGGAGTTGCGCGACGACAACAAGCAGCTCTGTGTCCACATGCGCACGCTCCACCAACTCTGCGACGAGCATGGCGACATCGCGACGGCCAGCCTGATCGAGAACTGGATCGACGAGGCCGAAAAGCGCGTCTGGTTCCTGTTCGAGACGACGCGCCGCACCGAAGGGTGATGCCGGCCTACTGCCGCTCCGCCCAGCCGATCATCTTGCCGATGAAGGCGTCGCAGGCATCCATCTGCGACTTCGCGACGAATTCGTTGGGCTGATGGGCCTGCGAGATGTCGCCCGGTCCGCAGATCACGGTGGGGATGCCGTGGCTGCGGAAGATGCCGGCTTCGGTGCCGTAGGGCACGGCATAGGTGCGATTGCCGCCGGTCCACTGCAAGGCAAGCTTCGCGGCTTCCTCGTTTTCCTGCGGCAGCAGGCCGGGCACGAAGGAGCGGCGCTTCATCTGGATATCGGCGTCGGGGTGTTTGGCCTTCATCTTCGGCAGCAGCAGTTCGGCGACATAGGCTTCGGCGCGGCGCTGCACCTCCCACGGATCGTCGCCGGGCAGGGTGCGGTAGCCCCAGTTCAGCGTGCATTCGCGCGCCAGGATATTGGCGGCCGTGCCACCGGTCACGATGCCGACATTGATGGTTGTGTGGCCGGGCACGGTGTCGATGTCGGTGCGCTTGCGGCCGGCCAGCTCGACCTGCAGCTCGTTCAGCCAGTGGATGAAGTCGCCGGCGAAATGGATGGCGCTGACGCCGAGATGCGTCATGGAGGAGTGGGCCTCGACCCCGGTGAAGGTGGCGATGATGCCGCCGCCGGCGTTCTGGGCATTGACGACACCCATCATGGTGGGTTCGCCCACGATCACGGCCTGCGGGCGCGGCACGTTGCCGACGAGCTTTTCCGCGAGCGCATGCGCGCCCAGGCAGCCGATCTCCTCGTCGTAGCTGAAGGCGAAATGCATCGGCACCTTGAGCTTCGCATTCTTCAGCGCCGGCACGTGGGCGAGGCAGGCGGCGATGAATCCCTTCATGTCGCAGGTGCCGCGGCCGTAGAGATTGCCGTCAGCCTTTGCCGTCAGCGTCCACGGGTCGGTCTCCCAGGCCTGGCCGTCGACCGGCACGACGTCGGTGTGGCCCGACAGGACGATGCCGCCCTCGGTCTCGGGGCCGATCGAGGCGAACAGGTTGGCCTTGGTACCTTCCTCATTGGGGATCAGCGTGCTCCGGATCCCGTGCTCGTCCAGGTAGCCCTGGATGTACTTGATCAGGTCGAGGTTGGAATTGCGCGAGGTGGTGTCGAACGCCACCAGGCGCTGGAGCATGTCGATGGAACTGGAGGTCATGGGGCACCGTCGCACGCTTCAGGGCGGTACGCCAAGAGCCTGTAAAACCTCGTGAAATCGTGGTGTCGTTTGACACTCCAGGGGCCCGCCGCTAGAACCGCCCGGCATCCGTCGTGGTTTATGGTCGCCGGGGTCTTAACGGGTCTGCGGAGGGGTGGCCGAGTGGCCGAAGGCGGCGGTTTGCTAAACCGTTATAGGGAGATAATCCCTATCGTGGGTTCGAATCCCATCCCCTCCGCCATTACCGTCCGCAACAGCGTTCTCCAGGCCGGCCAAGGCCGCCTCGCGAACCCCACGCCATCCTTTGCAATTTGCAAGTCGCGGAAGGTTGGAGGGGCGTCGATTCGCATTCTGCAAACAAGCCCCACACGAGAATCGCCGTAAATACGCGATTCTACGCACGTTCCCATCTCGGCACGGACGGTGCAACGCCGCGCCGGAGCGTCAGAAAGGGACAATGAATGAACATCCGCGCGATCGCCGGTGCCTTGCTACTCTCCGTGACCATCCTCGCCTCGGGGCTACCGGCTTGGGCGCAGGCGTTCCAGGTCGGCGTCCTGCCCAATCTCAGCCCGCGGGTTCTCCTCACCAACTACAGGCCGCTGCGCGATCATCTCTCTGCAGCACTCGGCATGCCGGTCGAGATCACGACGGCACCCGATTTCCGCACCTTTCAGTCACGTACCGTGGCCGGCGAGTACGATCTTGTGGTGACGGCGGCCAATCTTGGGCGGATCGCCCAGCTGGACGGGGGACTGACCCTGATCGCGGGCTTCGAGCCTCCCATTCCGGCCCTGTTGGTGACGCTCAAGGCCGCGCCGGCCCCCTCGATCGAGGCCCTGCGGGGCAAGGCTCTGGCTGTGTCCAACCCGCAGTCGATGCTGGTCCTGGTCGGCAAGAACTGGTTGCGACAGCGCGGACTGGTGGCAGGTGTCGACTACGAGGTGGTCTGGACCCGCAACGAGGATAGTCTTGCCCAGGTGCTGACCTCGGCAAGCGCGCCTCTGGCCATGATGAGTGCCGGCGAACTGCGCGCCATCCGCCCCGAGATCGCCGAACGCCTGTCGGTGATGGAGGAATTTGCCAAACTGCCGAACTTCCTGTTGTTGCAGGGGCGCGCCATGCCGGCCGAGAGGGCTGCTGCGCTCAAGGCTGCCCTCTTGGCTTTCCCGACAACGGACCTCGGCCGAGAGTTCACGGCCCTGACGGGGGTACGAGCCATCCGTCCCGTGCCCGAAAGGGACCTGGAGGTGATCGACTCGATTACGGCCGAAACCCGTGAGCAGCTTCGTTGATCTCGGGGCCGCCCGGCAAGGATCCATGCATCCGCTGAGAGGCTGGATGGCGCGGGCAATCGTCCGCGGACGCCGCTTGTGCGATTCCTTTCGGGTGCGCCTGCTCGCGCTTGGCCTGATTGCCATCACCGGCACTGCCGTCGCCCTGACATACACCCAGTCGATCCAGATGCGCGAGGCGCTGCTGGTCGAGCTCCATGCCCGTGCGCGCACCGACGGTCAGCTGCTGAATGCCATGTTTGCAGCTCCGCTGGCCGAACGAGACTTTGCCAGCGTTGCCGACTCAGTGTCGGAAAGCGTTCGGGCCGGCAGCTTCGAGGCGCTGCTTCTGTGCGACGTGCGGGGGATGGTGATCGCGGCGGCCGGGCCGCTCGGGGACTGCGGGGGGCCTCTCGTACCCCACGAAGGACTGCCACTGGCCCAGGCCGACGGCACCATCCTGCAGCTGTTCGAGGTTCCGCTGTCGTTCGGGGGCCAGAGATTGGGCCTCGCCCGGTTTGCCTTCTCGCTGGCGGCCATCGACCGTATTCGAGGCGAGTTGATGACGCGCGTCATCTTGATATCCAGCCTGGCGATCGCCGCTTTCATGGCAGCCTTTGCAATCGCACAACGCCAAGTGACCCGTCCGCTGGGCCAACTTGTCCAGGCGGCGGAATCGATCGGTCAGGGCGACTATTCCGTGCGGCCACGGATCAGCAGCCGAAACAGTGAACTGACAATCCTCGCCTCCGCCATTTCGCACATGGCAACCGACATCGAGGAGCGCGTAACGGAACTGGCACTGGCCCGCGATGCCGCAACGGCATCCGATCGGGCGAAGTCGATGTTCCTCGCCAACATGAGCCACGAGGTAAGAACCCCCCTGGCGGGAGTCCTCGGCATGCTGGACCTCGCAAGGCCGGGCACGACCGATCCCGTTGTTGGCAAGTACCTCGACACGGCCGAGCACGCGGCGCGGCATCTGCTGACTATCGTCAACGATATCCTCGATTTCGCGCAGCTTGAGAAAGGCCGACTCGCCGTCACATCGGCTCCATTCTCGGTTCGCGCGCTCGTTGAGTCGACGATACCGCTCGTGGCGGCAGCGGCTGAGGAGCGGGGCAACTGCTTGGAGGTGCGGATCGCCGACGACCTGCCACGGCAAATTCTTGGCGACGAGGGGCGTTTGCGACAGGTGCTGCTCAATCTGCTCGCCAATGCCGTGAAGTTCACTTCGCAGGGGAGGGTATCCGTCGACGTCCGGACGGTTGATGCAGGCCACCGATTTCTGCTCACCGTGGCCGATACCGGCATCGGCATGGCGCCCGAAATGCAGCAGCGGATCTTCGAGAGTTTTGTTCAGGCTGACGAAAGCATCGCCCGCCGTTTCGGGGGCACGGGTCTCGGCCTGCCGATCTGTCGCCAGCTGCTCACGCTCATGGGAGGGCGCATCTCCGTCGAATCGAGTCCCGGCCGAGGCTCGCTGTTCACGGTCGATCTGCCCTGCCAGCCGGTTGTCGAAACCGTCCCCGCGGCCGCCGGTCCCGTCGCCGATCGCCCGCCGGAAGCGCTGCATATTCTGGTGGCCGACGATGCCCCGACCATGCGGAGCCTCCTCCAGGCGTTCCTGGCGAGGGATGGCCACACCTGCGATCTTGTCGATGACGGTACCGAAGCCTTGGGCGCCGTGGCGGCCAACAACTACGACGCGGTCTTGATGGACGTCCAGATGCCGCGCCTCGACGGGCTTGAAGCGACACGGCTGATCCGAACGGCGGAAGGGCCACGGGGTCGCGTGCCCATCGTGTTCGTGACGGCCAGCGCCATGGCAGGCGATGAGGATCGCTTCCTGGCAGCTGGCGGTGACGGCTACGTCAGCAAGCCGATTTCACCGGACGTGTTGCGCTCCGTCCTCGCGACGGCTCTGGCCCGACGTCGAGCCGCGTGACGCCTCAGCCCGGCCGTCGCGAACGCTCTTCGCGGCGGGGAAGCGAGACTGCTATCCGGAGAAGAGACCCTAGACCAAGTGTGGTTTAGCGTGGTTGAGCCGCTTCACTCGCTAGTTGCCCCTACGAACGCCACCCGTCGCGGAACGGTTTGTCGAGCGTCTGCGGGATTGACCCGTGATGTCAGGCCTGTAGGGATGGATGCAGATATTCATGGACCTGAGGGAACCCCGATGACACAGAAGGCAGCGGCAGCGACCAAGAAGCCGGTCCGCCCGGATCTCGATGCCGAACTGAACAATCTCGCGATGTCGAAGGAGGCCCAGCCCCTGTTCGACGCGGTGAAGGCCCACATCAACGAAAACGTCGCGCCGATCACCGAGGAGTTCTTCCGTCTGGGCGAGGGCCGCAAGGACCGCTGGAGCTGGGCGCCGGGCCAACTCGAACTGCTCGAGGGCGCCAAGAACAAGGCGAAGGCGTCGGGCCTGTGGAATTTCTTCCTGCCGCACTCCGAGATTGGCCGCGGCCTGACCAACCTCGACTACGCCTACATCGCCGCCGAACTCGGCAAGTACGCGCTGGCCTCCGAATCGCTGAACTGCTCCGCACCGGACACCGGCAACATGGAAGTGCTCGAGAAGGTCGGCACGCCCGAGCAGAAGGAGAAGTGGCTGAAGCCGCTGCTGAACGGCGAAATCCGTTCGGCTTACGCTATGACCGAGCCGGGCGTCGCTTCGTCGGACGCCAAGAACATCACCACGCGCGCCGAACTGGTCGGCGACGAGTGGGTGATCAACGGCGAGAAGTACTACATCTCCGGCGCCGGCGATCCGCGCTGCAAGATCATGATCGTCATGTGCAAGACCAGTCCTGACGCCTCGCCTCAATTCCAGCAGTCGCAGATTCTCGTGCCGATGGGCACGCCCGGCCTCGAGATCATCGGGCCGATGACCGTGTTCGGCCATGACCATGCGCCGCGGGGCCACATGCACCTCAAGTTCAACAACTGCCGGGTGCCGGCCTCCAACATGCTGCTGGGCGAGGGCCGCGGCTTCGAGATCAGCCAGGTCCGGCTCGGGCCGGGCCGCATCCATCACTGCATGCGGTCGATCGGTGCAGCGGAGAAGGCGCTCGACCTGATGGTCAAGCGCGGCTCTACCCGCACCGCCTTCGGCAAGCAGCTCATCCAGCTCGGCAAGAACCTCGAGCTGGTGAGCCGCGCCCGCATCGAGATCGAGGCGATGCGGCTCATGGTCCTGAAGGCCGCGAAGGCGATGGACGTGCTGGGCCATCGCGAGGCCCGTGTCTGGATCAGCATGGTGAAGGCGATGGTGCCGGAGAAGGTCTGCACGATCATCGATCAGGCGATGCAGATCCATGGCGCCACCGGCCTCTCGCAGTGGTCGCCCCTGTCGGAAATGTATGTGAACCAGCGGCACCTGCGCTTCGCCGACGGCCCGGACGAAGTCCACCACATGGTCGTCGGCCGCGCGGAGATCAGCCGGCACTGAGCAGCGCGATCCGGGCCTGGCCTTGACAGGCCGGGCCCGGCATAATTTCCTTGGCTGGCGTTACGAGACGGGAAGAGTGGATGAAGGCGACGAGGACATCCCTGCACGCGACTATGGTACTACTTCCGTTGCTGGTGGGAGGCTGCGAGGCGGCGAGCTCGATGAGCGGCGCCGGCCTGTCCGATCCCAAGCTGATGAAGAGCATCAACGACGCCTACGAGGCGCGCGACAACTGCCTGGCAGCCAATGTTCATCTCGCGGACGCCTTCAGCACCAGTGCGCAGTCGCTTGCCGCCAATGTGGCGGCGTCCTGCCAGACCCAGACCGACGTGCTCAACGCCCTCAGCAATCCCCACGGCGATCCGCGGATCACATCGGCGATCCAGAAGGATTCGAGCTTCCGGGCGATGGGCTACGTGCTCAAGGCCCGCGGTCAGGGCTGACGGGCGGCGTCAGACACGCCGCCACATCGGCGGGCGATTCCTGACCGGATCGAGCAGAGACCAGTCGCCCTGTTCCACGACATGGCCCTTGGGGAAGGGCGAGCGCGGCTCCTGGCCGAGCGAACGCATGACGCGATCATCACGATAGTAGCACAGCAGCACCACACGATTGAGGGCGAAGAGGGGGGCACCGCCTTCCTGCTTGAAGCGGGCCGCGACCTCGGCGCGACGCTCCGGGGCGAGATCGGCGAAGGCACCCCCGGACAGGGCGATGAGCTGCCTCAAGGCGGTCCGTGCGTCGCCGGTGTCGCGTTCCAAGCTCTTCACGATATCGGCGAAGATCAGCTCGTCGTCGGCGCCCGGCACGCCATATGTGGCGCTGGCGGGAATCATGATGGCGGCCAGTGCGCGCAGGTCGTGGATTTCCGGGGCGGTCAGGGTCTCGTAGGTCATGACATTGGGCCTCAGTCGAAGAGCGTGGCGTCGGCGAGGCGACGCTTGATGTTGTCGGCGATGTAGAGCGCCAGCGCCTGGATGGTCGAAGTCGGGTTCACGCCGCCCGAGGTCACCCAGATGCTGCCGTCGACGATGAACAGGTTCTTCACATCGTGGCTGCGGCCCCATTCGTTGACCACCGAGCGCTCCGGGTCGGTCCCCATGCGGGCCGTACCCATGAGGTGCCAGCCGGCATTGAGCATCGGCGCCTCGCCGCCGATGTTCTTCGCGCCGGCCGCTTCGAGGATGTCCTTCGACCGCGCCACGCCGTGGGCGATCATCTTCTTCGTGTTGTCGCCCAGTGTGTACTCGATCTTCGGGGCGGGGATGCCGTTGCTGTCCTTCAGGACCGGATCGAGCGTGACCCGGTTATGTTCCTCGGGCAGGTCTTCGCAGATCGCCGAGAGGCCGAGCTTGCGGTTGAAGATGGTGCGATACACGTCGTGATGCGCCTCACCCCACGGCAGGAAGCCGCGCGCCGTATTGGCAATCGCGTCGACGATCGTGCCGGCGCCGCGATGGAGCTGCAACGTGTAGCCGCGCACGAAGTTGCGGGTCTTGTCGGTCTCGTAGAATTCCTGGCTCCACAGCGACAGCTGCGCGCCCGTGTTGCCGTCGATCGGCTCCTCGACATAGCCGTAGGTATGGGCGAACGGGTGGAACATCAGGTTCCTGCCCACGAGCCCGCTCGAATTGGCGATCCCGTTGGGAAACTTCCCTGATTGTGAATTGAGCATGAGGCGCGGCGTGCCGATTCCGTTGCAGGCCACGATCACCATTTCCGCCGGCTGGAAATGCTCCTTCCCTTCGGCGTCGTAGTAGATCACGCCGCTCGCGAGCCCGTCTGGACCGACCGTGATCTCGCGTACCCGCGCGCGGGTCCGTAGTTCGACGCCGGCGCGGATCGCGTGCGGCCAGTAGGTGACGTCGGTGCTGGCCTTCGCGCCCTGGGCACAGCCCGGCGTGCAGTGGCCGAGATTGATGCAGGGGGCGCGGCCGTCATACTCGGTCGTGGCGATCGCGGAGTCCGAGGGCCACCAATGCCAGCCCAGTCTGTTCATCGCCTCGCCGAAGCACTTGCCGGTCTTGCCCAGCGGCAGCGGCGGCATCGGCAGCGCATGGTACGGGTAGGCCGGGTCACCCTCGAGCCCCGCGACGCCCGTCATGCGGTCGTTCTCGGCGAAGAACGGCTCCAGCGTGGCGTAATCGACGGGCCAGTCGTCGGCCACGCCGTCCAGCGTCTTCACTCTGAAGTCCGACGGATGCAGGCGCGGGTAGTGCGCCGTGTACATGATGGTGCTGCCGCCGACGCCGTTGAAGTTCACGACCTGGATCGGCGAGGTGCCGTTGTTGATCGGATAGTCGGTCTCGCGAGCCCGGCGGTTCGGGTTGATGGCGAAGTCGCCGAACAGGCGGGCCTCCCAGTCCCGGCCGTTGGTCGGGTAGTCCGTGGGCTTCACCCAGTCGCCCTGTTCGAGGCAGAGGATGCGCATCTTGGTGTCGGCGAGGCTCCAGGCTACCGCCGCCCCCGAGGCGCCGGAACCGATGATCAGGACGTCGACCTTGTCGTGCATGGCGTTCTTCCGTTAGCGGGCGAGATGCTGGCTGATGGCATGTGCGGCCAGGGCATGACCGCGGACATTCCAGTGGCCGTCATTGGCGAAATGGTAGGCGAGTGGGGCAAGTTGTGCCTCCAGGACGGGCTGCAGGTCCAGTACGTCGATGCCGCGCCGCTGCAGGGCGACCACGAAGGCCGTATGGACGCGATTTTCGACAGCCTGGGAGTGGGAGTTGCCGATCCAGAGCGCGCGGGAAGGGATGAGCACGACGAGCGTTCGATAGCGCTCCGCGATTTCCCTCAGACGATTGGCCGAGGAGTCGATGGTCGCGGGATCGTAGTCGTTCTTCGCGATCCCCTCGAGGTTGGGCACGATCAGGCCGGCTTTCACGGCGAGGTCTCGCAGCCACGGCGTCTGCTGGACGGTCGTGACGGCGAGGAGATAGAGGGCCGAATGGCTTGCCAACCAGTCCTTGAGTGCGCCGCCGCCGCCGGGCGGCGGTTGGTCCGGCTGGACCTCTCCGTAGAGGTGGAGATCGTTCTCCATGCAGATCGCGATGACGACGCGGCCGGCCCTGGAACCGAGCTTCCTCGCGTAGTCGAGGAGGGCTGCATAGCCGTCTATGTCCGTGGGGGTCGAGAGATTGAAGGTCCGTCGGCCGGTGAGAACCTGGAGCTGGTCGGAAAAGCGGTCCTGGGCTTCGACGCCCCAGCCCCAGGTGAAGGAGTCCCCAACGACGAGGATGTCGTCGGAGCCCGCGGTCGCCACGTCGTTGGCGTCGCGCAGTCCGTGTGAATTGATGCGGACCGCCACGTCAAAGTCGCCGGTATTCTTGATCTGGCGAGTCTCCGTATCGGGCTTGCCGAGGAGCAGCGACCCCACCGGATAGGTGAACTCGAAACGGCCGGAGGGGTCGAAGGAGGGGAGCAGCAGACGGGTCAGACCCTCCGCCAGACCGATGCCGACCACGAGTCCGGCCACGACGGCAAGTCCCAACAGGGCCCTGCGGCGTTTCGGGCGGGTTTCGACTCGTGGCATCTGGGGGCTGGTTTCGACGCTCATGTTCAAGCAAGACTGTCGCCAGATTATCAGCGAGGAAAGACCGTTCCCATGCCGGATACCAGCCTTGCGCGGCCCGCGGCCATCAGGACCGAGCATTTCGATGTCGTCATCGTCGGCGCCGGCATTTCCGGCATCGGCGGCGCCTATCATCTGACCCACCAGATGCCCGATCGCAGCTTTGTCATCCTGGAGACGCAGGAGAGCTTCGGCGGCACCTGGCTGACCCACAAGTATCCCGGCATTCGCTCCGATAGCGACCTCCACACGTTCGGCTATCGCTTCAAGCCCTGGAAGGGCAAGCCGATCGCCACCGCGCGGGAGATCAAGACCTACATGGGCGAGGTCATCGAAGAGAATGACCTGGCGCCGCACATCCGCTACCGGCACCGCATCGACGCGGCTTCCTGGTCGAGCAAGGACAATCTGTGGACCATCGAGGGCGTTCGCACAGACACGGGTGAGGCGGTCCGCTTCACGGCCAATTTCCTCTGGATGTGCCAGGGGTACTACCGCCATTCCGTCGGCTATACACCGGAATGGAAGGGCACGGAGACCTTCAAGGGCCGGATCGTCCATCCCCAGACCTGGCCGGAGGACCTCGACTATACCGGCAAGAAGGTCGTCGTGATCGGCTCCGGGGCGACCGCTGCAACGGTCATCCCGGCGATGGCTGACAAGGCCGGCCACGTGACCATGCTGCAGCGGACGCCGACCTATTTCATTCCCGGCCGCAATGCCATCGAGCTCGCCGAGACCCTGCGCCAGCTCGAGGTCGACGAGGAGTGGATCCACGAGATCGTGCGCCGCAAGATCCTGCACGACCAGTCAGTGTTCACCCGGCGCTCCTTCGAGGAGTCGGACAAGGTGCGAGCCGAGCTGCTGGCCGGCGTGCGCGCCCATGTCGGACCGGACTTCCCCATGGAGCCGCATTTCACGCCGAGCTACCGGCCTTGGCAGCAGCGTATCGCATTCGTGCCCGATGGCGACCTCTTCAAGGCCGTTCGCTCCGGCAAGGCGTCGGTCGAGACCGACGAGATCGACCGCTTCGTGCCGGAAGGCATCCTGCTCAAGTCGGGCAAGGTGCTCGAGGCCGACATCATCGTGACCGCGACCGGCTTCCACCTGTCGGTGATGGGTGACATCGCCTTCGCAGTGGACGGCAAGGCGGTCGATTTCGCCGATACTGTGACCTATCGCGGCATGATGTTCACCGGCGTGCCCAACATGATCTGGGTGTTCGGCTACTTCCGCGCGAGCTGGACCCTTCGCGCCGACCTGGTCGGCGACTTCGTCTGCCGTCTCCTCGGGCACATGGACAAGCGCCAGGCCCGCAAGGTCGAGGTCGCGCTGCGGCCAGAGGACAAGGACATGGCCCTGCTGCCCTGGATCGATCCCGAGAACTTCAATCCCGGCTATCTGATGCGCGGCATGCACCTCCTGCCCAAGCGCGGCGGCAAGCCGGAATGGCAGCACACCCAGGATTACTGGAACGAGAAGAACGTCTTTCCGGCCATCGACCTAGAGGACAAGGCGTTCGTTTACGGCTGATCGTTCGGCCGATCCGGGGCTCGGGGGAGCGGGGATGAAGCAGGGCAACACGCGCCGGGTCATTGCGGCGGGCGCGATCGGCAACGTGCTGGAATGGTACGATTTCGCGGTCTACGGCTACTTCGCCGCCGCGATCGGACGGGCCTTCTTCCCCAGCGAGGACGCCGTCGCCCAGGTCCTCGCGGCCTTCGGCATCTTCGCCGTGGGCTTCCTGATGCGCCCGATCGGCGGGGCGGTGATCGGTGCCATCGGCGACCGGCTCGGCCGCCGCGCGGCGCTCACTTTCTCCGTGGCCGCCATGGCCATTCCGACCTTCCTCGTCGGCGTCCTGCCCGACTACCAGACGCTCGGGATCGCCGCGCCAATCCTGCTCACGCTTCTCCGCATGATCCAGGGCTTGTCGGTGGGCGGCGAGTACACGACGTCCATCATCTTCATCATCGAGCAATCGCCGCCCGACCGGCGCGCCTTCGTCGGAGCCCTTGGCTGCTGCGGTGCGGTCGGCGGCATCCTGCTGGGCTCCGCGACGGGCGCGCTCCTGGCCTCGGTGATGTCGGAGCAGGCTCTGGAAAGCTGGGGCTGGCGCTTGCCGTTCCTGCTCGGGCTGGTCGTCGGCGTCGCCGGCGTCGTGCTTCGCCGACATGTCCCCGAGTCGCCGCGCAAGGCCTCTGCCAAGTCGCCGTTGCTCGAGACCGTGCGCAACCATGGGCCGCTGCTGGCGAAGCTCGCCGCGCTCTCGGTGTTCAACTCAGTCGGCTTCTACCTGATGTTCGTCTACATCGTGAGCTGGCTGCAATCTGCCGACGGCATTGCGCCCGCGACGGCGCTGGCGATCAATTCGACCAGCATGGTCGCCATGCTGCCGGTCATGGTCCTGATGGGCTGGTTCTCCGACCGTTACGGCCGTCGTCCCGTGATGCTGGGGGCCGCGGCACTGGGCTTCGTCGGCGCACTGCCTTTCTTCTGGCTGATGCACCATGCCCAACCCGAGTTGGTCGTGCTTGGGCAGCTCGGCTTCGTATTGTCGGTCGGCGCCTTCATCGGCGGCCAGCCGGCCCTGATGGTCGAAGCCGTGCCCGCGGAGATCCGCTGCACGGCGATCGCCTTGGGCTATAACGTGACCCTCGGCGTGCTGGGCGGCTTCAGTCCGCTGGTTGCGACCTGGCTGGTCGATCGCACCGCGAACGACTACAGCCCGGCCTTCATGATCATGGCCGCCGCGGCGATTTCGTTCGCGGCCATCCTGAAGTTCGATGAGACCTATCGGCTCAAGCTGCAGACCGCCTAGCGCTGCGTGACTTCGGGTTCGAGGGTAACCCGCTCCTGCTAAGTCGTTCGGGCATCCGTTTTGTTCGACGGTCGGGAGGCGGCGAGTATTTCGCACTGTGCAAGCGCCCATTCTTGCGACTTTCAGGTCGCCGCACTCCGGGAATCGCTCTCAGGGGTGTTTTTCGTTTCGTCCGTTTCGGATATTTCGTTCATTGCAGTCGCGTGCGCTGGCGATGGTGCCGCATCGCCGTCAGAATCGCCACGGTCGTCCCACCCGTGGGGGCAGCCCGGCCCTGCAACCGGATCGGACCAACCCGTCGGCGGGATCTCTTTTCATGCCATTTCCAATCATGATGCTCCCGCGCCGGCCTGAAATGCGGGACTATCGGAGCACAACTTTCGTCTCTCCGTGAAGCGGGGAGAAGCTCCGGATCGCGGGGGGCACGACAAGCTCCGGCCGGGTGAAGGTCGATTGGAGCTGGAACAGTTCGTTTGACGAATCGAGTACCTGCGCAAGGTCGTCGAGCATGGGCAGTTCCTCCTCCGGCAGCGCATCGATCGGTGTTCGGTCGGCCAGGCCCCAATAGTCCCAGGGAAGCAACTCCACCTTGTTGAGTGCGGCGAGGTCCCGCATCAGGCTTCCGCGGATGAACCAAAGGCCTTGAATGTCGATGCTTGGAACACCGAACCGGTCGGGCGCGACCGTCCCCCCGCGAGCAAGGCGCCACCCGTCGGCGGCGACGACGAACTGGTCGCGCGCCAGGTCCAGTGGATTCGCGGTGACGCCCAGACTCGATTTCACGACCGGATCGACGTTCGCATCGACGAGTACCCAGCGCCTTTGCGCTTCGTTCCAGTATTCGCAGACGCAGTGGTCGCCGTACGTGTCCGGCTTACCCGAGAAATATGTCGCGAAACCGAAGCGCAATCGCGCCGGCATGCCGACGTGGCGAAGCAGCGAACAGAGAAGGAGTGCGTAGTCCCGGCAACTGCCGATGAACCGCGCGCCCGGTTCGCGCTGCGCACCGAGGGGTCGTTCGTCCTTCTCTATCAGCCGCCGGTAGATGTCGGAGGCATAGCGGGTGTCGACCTCGCCGAGCCGCATCCGCGCGCCGAGGTCCAGCCCGTAGAGCCCGATGAAATCCTTGTCGATCACTAGGCCCTGGACGAGCGTGACAAGCGCCTCGATATCGGAAGGCAGCTCGATATCGAGTGGCGTGCGCCTGCCCGCATCAGTCGTCGCGCTCTGTGCACTGTAGTACGCAAGAGCGGCTGGCTGCATCTTTGCCCTACTGCAGCTTGATGCCGGCTTGGGCGATCAACTCGCCGGGCAGCTCGCACTGGCCGGCGATCCGAGGCAACGGCCGCCCCGGGAGTGTTCCACGGGCAATCCGGCTCATTTCGGCTCCAGCAACTCCGGAACCACCCAGAGCGCGGGCTCGCCGCGGGCGACCCTCTGGACGTTATCGAAGCCGTTGCGCAGGCGGGTGATGTTGCTCTCGAACGTGGGGCCGGCGAGATGCGCGGTCAGGACGACGTTGTCGAGCTTCAGGAGAGGGTTGTCCGGCGGAGTCGGCTCCTCGTCGAACACGTCGAGGCCGGCACCGAAGAGGTTCCCCGACGACAGGGCGGCGGTCATCGCCTTCTCGTCGATCACGGGTCCACGCGAGGTGTTCACGATGATCGCCGACTTCTTCATGGCAGCGAGCTCGTCCTTGCCGATCATGTGGCGTGTAGACTCGTTCAGCGGCACGTGCAGGGAGACGATGTCGGAGTGCTTCAGGATCTCGGGCAGCAGGCGGAAGCGGACGCCCAACGCGTCTTCCTCTTCCTCCTTGAGGCGGGCAATGTCGTAGTAGTGGACCGTCATGCCGAAGGCGAGCGCCAGCTTGGCGACCTTCTTGCCTATCGTGCCGAGGCCGATGATGCCCAGCACGCGGTTGCGCACCTCGTGGACGGTCGGCGGCGAATTGCCGTGCCAGCGGCCGGCCGTGACATTGGTGTGCTGGGTGATCAGCCGGCGCGAGACCGCCAGCATCAGCAGCATCGCGTGCTCGGAGACGGCGACGGAGTTGGCGCCGCCATTGGCGCAGAGCGGCACGCCGCTTCTACGCGCCGCCTCGAGGTCGGCCCGGTCGTAACCGGCGCTCAGCATCTGCACGAGCTTGAGGTTCGGCGCGTCCTTGTAGAGCTGTGGCGTGACGTACTGCTGGATGAAGCCCACGAAGTAATGGGTGCCGGGCAGGGCGGCCTTCTGCTCCGGCGAATTGTGCAGCGCCTTGACGATCTCATAGCCCTTGGGGGCGAGGTCGTCGACCATGGACAGGGTGTCCTTGGGCCCGACGACGAGTACGCGTTCAACCATAACTATTCTCCTCAGACGACTTTCTCGAGTTTCTGCAACGAGCGCAGGTATTTCGGCACGGGGGTGCCGGGGAAGGTGCTCGGCCAGTTGGTGTAGCTCACCTCGCCGACATAGATATCGCCACGTGAATCGACGGCGAGCCCGTGTGGCGACAGAAAACGGCCGGCCTGCTCGCCGGGACCTTCCTGCCCGCCGAGCCGGGCCAGCGTCTTGCCCTTGCCGTCGACGATCGACAGGCGCGGGCCGAGATTGGTGTGCTTGGTGTTCACCGGCATCCCGGGGCCCAGCTCGCCGATGATGAAGGTCGGGTTCTTCACCCCACCACAGCAGCAGAGCGCACAAGGCCGGTGCATGTTGTTCCATTGGGTCTCGTATTTGCCGTCGCCGTCGAACACCTGCACGCGATGGTTCTCGCGGTCGGCGACATAGACCCAGCCGTCTTCGTCGGCGGCGATGTTGTGCGGGATGTTGAACTCGCCGGGGTCGGTCCCGGTCGTGCCCCAGCACATCAGGTGCTTGCCGTCGGGCGAGTACTTGTGGACGCGGCTGTTGCCGTAGCCGTCCGAGACGTAGATCTCGCCCTTGGGCGAGAGGGCGGTGTGGGTGCAGCGGTTGAACGGCCTGCCGCTCAGGAAGGGGGCGGGCTGGTCGGGCACGCCGATCGTCATCAGCACCTTGCCGTCGGTCGAAACCTTGCGGACCGTGTGGTCGCCGTCGTCGGTGCAATAGAGATTGTCGTCGCTGTCGATATGGATGCCGTGCGCCCGGCTGAACACGCCTTCGCCCCACGAGCGCAGGAAGTTGCCGTCCCTGTCGAACACCATCATCGGGTGCTCGCCGCGGTTGAAGACGTAGACGCGGTCGTTGCTGTCACAGGCAACGGCGGCGACGTCACGGAATTCCCAGCCGTCCGGCAGCTTTGCCCAGTTCTCGACGACACGATAGCGGTGCTCGCCGCTGCCCAGCACGACCGACATGCGACTGCTCCTCAGTGTCCGGCGAGGACGGCTTCCGAGATCTTCTCGGCCGTCATCAGGGTGGGGAAATTGGTGTTGGCGCAGGGCACCACCGGGAAGATCGAGGCATCGACCACGCGCAGTCCCTGAACGCCCCGCACCCGGCCCTGGGTGTCGACCACGGCCATAGGATCGCCGTCGCGACCCATGCGGCAAGTACAGGAGGCGTGCCAGACGCCGATCGCCGCCTTGCGCACGAAGGCCTCGAGCGCGTCGTCGTCGTTCAGCACCTGGTCGAAGGTGAAACCCTCGACCACGTAGTTGTCGATCATGTAGCGGCGCAGCGCCGCCGGGCCGTCGAGCATCGTCGCGACCAGCCGGGTCAGCCACTTGTTCTTCGTGTTGACCACGCCGATCTGGCGCACCCGGTCGCTGTAGGAGGTCGGGAAGGGCGCGTCGGTCACCTGGCGGAGCGCGTCGGTCATCTGCACGGCGGCCATCAGCTTGAAACCGCTCATCAGCCGGTCGAGGTCGCGCTTGTCGGACAGGAGATTGAACTCGACCAGGGGCTCGCTCCGCCAGTCGCGTGACGTGAGCTTGACCTGACCGGTCTCGGAATAGGTCTTGTTGATGAAGGTGAGCAGCGAGGCGATCTGTTCGCCCACCGCGTGCCAGGCCGACTTGCTGACGACGGCCACAAACATGTCGCCCTTGGGGATGCCGGGCAGGTTCGACGAGTAGCGCAGGCCGACATGGATGTGGCGCCGCGTATGCTCGCGCAGGCGGGCGCCGCGCTTGATGAACGACGACAGCGCAATCGAGGGATGGTCCATCAGCCGCTGGCCGACGCCAGGCAGGGCGGACACGACGGGAATGCCGAGGTCGGCGAGCTGTCCCACCGGGCCGATGCCGGCGCGCATCAGGTGGGCCGGCGAATGGATGGCGCCGCTCGACAGGATCACCTCGCGGGCGCGGAATTCCTGGTCCTTGCCGGCGACCCGGGCCGTGACGCCGACGCAACGCGAGCCCTTGAACAGCAACGACATGACCTGCGTTTCGGTCGAGATCGTCAGGTTGGGGCGCTTGCGGGTCTCGGCATCGAGATAGCCCATCGCAGCCGAGACTCGTCGCTCGTCGGCATTGGAATGGGTGACCGGGAAATAGCCGTCGACGAACTCGCCGTTCTGGTCGGGTAGGTACTTGAAGCCCTTCTCCTCGAAGGCGCGGCCGACCGCCTGGGCATGCCCCGCCCACTTGTCGCGCGGGATACGGCGCACCGGGATGCGGCCATCCTTGCCGTGCAGCGGCCCGTCGAAGTCGAGGTCGCGCTCGACCTTCTTGAAATAGGGCAGGACATCGTTCCAGCCCCAGCCAGCCGCGCCGCGGTTCTCCCATTCAGCGTAGTCGGTCGGCGCGCCGCGGTTGGCCATCTGGCCGTTGATCGACGAGCCGCCGCCCAGCACGCGCGCCTGCTCGTACTTGCGCAACGGCGGGCGATTTTCCTGCGGATTGTTGTGGCTCACGACCTGGGTATGGACCTTGAGGTTGGTCCAGTGGAAACGCGGATCGAAATAGGCCGTGCCGGAATAGCTGTCGGCAATTTCCTTCGGCTCCCGGCCGGGCGGTGTATCCGGACCGGCTTCGCAGAGCAGCACCTTGTTGGCGCTGCGGGCGGACAGCCTGTTGGCCATGACCGAGCCTGCCGACCCGCCGCCGACGATGATGTAGTCGTACACTTGGCGTTTCCCCGTTGATTGCGGCCACGCTAGCACGGTTACGGGCGGTTGTGTCCGTCCGCTTGCCGGAAGCGGCGAAGCCTGCAATCGTCGGCAAGAGCAGCAAGGGAGGTTTCGTATGCCGGACGTTGCAGCCGCAAATGCCACCGCCGATCGCGACATCGCCACGCCTGAGCTCATGAAGGCGATCTCCGCCGCCTTCAACAGCCGCGACGTCGATCGCATCGTTTCCCACTTCACCGACGACGCCACCTTCTGGCTGGCGCGCGGCCCCGAACCGGTCGGCCGCACGCTGGCGGGCAAGGAGGCGATCCGCAGGACGCTCGCCGAGCGCTTCAAGGTGATCCCGGATATGCGCTGGGAGCACAAGGAGTACATCTACGCCGGCAACCGGGCGATATCGGTCTGGACGGTGAAGGGCGAGGGCGCCGACGGCGAGGACCTGAACTACCGGGGCTGCGACATCTACACGTTCCGCGACGGCAAGATCGCGGCCAAGGACACCTACTGGAAGATCGTCGAGAAGAAGGATCGCCTGTGATGGCCCACGATCTCGTCATTCGCGGCGGCACGGTCGTCGACGGTTCCGGTGCTGCCCGCTTCACAGCCGATATCGGCGTCAGGGACGGCAGGATCGCCGAGATCGGGCGCATCACGGCACCTGCCGCGCGGACGATCGATGCCGACGGGGTGATCGTCTCGCCGGGATTCATCGACGGCCACACGCACATGGATGCGCAGGTCGCATGGGATCCGCTGGGCAGCTGTTCCTGCTGGCACGGCGTCACGTCTGTGGTGATGAGCAATTGCGGCTTCGCGCTGGCGCCCTGCAGGCCCGAGGATCGCGACCTCTATGCCCGCTGCCTCTCGGCGGTCGAGGACATCCCGACCGAGGCGATGGCCGCCGGGATCGACTGGACCTGGGAGACCTTCCCGGAATATCTCGCGACCGTGGAGCGCCTGCCCAAGGCGATCAACTACGGCATGTATATCGGCCATTCGGCGCTGCGCATGTACGCGATGGGCGCGCGTGCCTTTACCGAGAAGGCGACCGAGGACGAGATGGTCCGCATGGCCGACCTCGTGAAGGAGGCGCTGCGGGCCGGAGCCATGGGCTTCTCCAGTTCGCGTGCCTCGACGCACGTGACGCCGGACAATACGCCGGTCGCCAGCCGCATTGCCGAATGGGAAGAGATCGACCGCATCGTGGCGGCGATGGCGGAGCTCGATGCAGGCATCTTCCAGGTCGGCCCCGACGTTGCGAGCGGCCCGGTCCACCGGGCCTTCCTCGCACGCCTGCGCGAGCTGGCGCTGGCCTACCGGCGCCCGGTCATGTTCGGTGTGCTGGCCACCAAGCAGGGCGACGATCCGACCGGTTGGGCCTACCAGACGCGCTACATCGACGAGACCGTCGCTGCGGGGGGCCGCATGTTCGGCCAGGGCACGACCCGTTCGATCAACGCGATATTCTCGCTGAAGTCCTATCTGCCGTTCGATGTGCTGCCGGCGTGGCGCAAGGTCCGCGACCTGCCGATGGAGGAGCAGAAGCGGCGGTTGGCCGATCCCGAGGTGCGACGTGAATTGGTGGCGGCGGAAAGCCGGATGAAGCCGCGCGACAACGTCTTCCAGGGCGGAGGGGCGGCGACGACAGATCCGCGCAAGCCCGACTACGCCAACCTGTTTGCCCTGACCGGCGTCGACTGGGACGATCCAACCGTCGAACAACTCGCCCGGGCGCGCGGGCAGCATCCGGTCGAGGTCATGATCGACCTGTCGCTGGCCAACGAGAATCAGGTCTACGTCCAGCCGCTGGTCAACGAATCGCCGGATGACGTTCTTGGCATCCTGAAGCACGACCGCACGCTGGCGACCTTCTCCGATTCCGGGGCCCATGTCGCCCAGGAGATGGGCTCGTCGCTGCAGACGCACCTTCTCAGCTACTGGGTGCGCAAGCGTGGTGCCTTCACGCTCGAGGAAGCGGTGAAGAAGATCACCCGCGACAATGCCCTCGCCTGGGACCTGGCGGACCGGGGTCTCGTCCGCGAGGGGTACCGGGCCGATCTCGTCCTGTTCGAAGAGGATCGCATCCGGCCGAAATTGCCGACAGTCGAACGCGACCTGCCGGGCGGCGCACGCCGTCTCGTCCAGAAGGCGGAGGGGATCAGGGCAACCCTGGTGAATGGCGCCGTGGCGTTCGAGAACGGGGAGGCGACGGGCGCCTATGCCGGGACGGTGCTCAGGGGAAAGCTTGCCCGCTGACGGGCTCTTGCCACTTCACCCGTCGAGGTCCAAGACATTCCCGATGGCCTTGCAGGCCGATGGTCCTGCTGCCGTCCGTATGCCCGGCCACGAGACCCTGACAAGCAGCAATGGAAGAAGCCGTCTTCGATTATGAAACCAGGATCCCGGCGGGATTTTACGACAAGGTCTATCGGCGGAAATTCGGCGTACGCTATTGCTGGCACGACCTGAAGTTCCGGACGGTGGCGGCTCTCCTGGGGAGTCCTCGGCGGGTGCTCGACATCGGCTGTGGCCCCGGCACCTTCATCGGCAACTATCTGCCGGGCGTCGAGGCGGTCGGCATCGATATCAGCGCCGCGCAGATCGAGTACGCGACCCGGACCTACGGAAGTTCGGTACACCGCTTTTCCACCACCTCCCTGGCCAGACTGTCCGAGGTCGGCGAGCGCTTCGACGCGGTAACGGTGGTCGAACTGATCGAGCACCTGACGCCGGAGGCGGCCATTCGCCTGCTGTCCGAGGCGCGGGGGCTGCTGGCACCCGGCGGCGTGCTCGTCGTGACGACGCCCAACTACAGGTCGCTCTGGCCGCTCATCGAACTCGGCGTCAACGCCCTGTCGCCGGTGGATTACATCGAGCAGCACATCAACAAGTATCGGCGGGACCTGTTCGCCGCTCATCTCTCTTCCGCCGGCTTTGGCGACGTTTCGGTCAGGACGGCCCTGGGCCTCGCACCCTTTGCCGCCATGTTCGGCCTGGGGGCGGCAAACGCATTGCACGCCCTCGAGACCGGCGTGAACCATTTCGGGATCGGCAACCTCCTTCTGGCCACGGCCAGGCCGTGACAGCCGTCCAGGGCCTGGTCTGCCTCGTGGCGGCGGCGCTGCTGGTTGTCGAGGTCGCCGTCCTCGAGTCGAGACTTGCTTTTCTGCTCGCAGGTCTTGCGACGTCGGTCGTGGCGCTTGCCCTTGTCCATCAGATTGCGAGACGGAGCGGAGAGCGGCGGGGCTCACTGCTCTACGGCGTGGGGCTACTCGGCGCCATCGCAGGCTATTGCTATCTGGCGCTGGCGCCCGCAGGCGCCATCTCGCCACAGGACGAAGTCATCGAGTGGGGCCGGATGGACAAGCGGCCTCTGATCTTCGGCTATCTCGGCATTGCGGCGTTCATCGCCTTCCACTGGCTCTGGATGGCTTTCGTCCAGGGCGTGCCCGCGGCCGCTCGTCCGTCGGCTGCGGTCAGCCGGCGCGAATGGCCTCTGCGGGTTCTGGGGGCGCTCGTGATAGCGGTGCTGACCTATTGCTGGCTCGGCCTGCCCGCGCTGCGAAGCGTGGCCGTCACCGGCGAAGGCGGTCTTGCGAAATTCTACGACCTCCACTCGCACGTTCACCTGAGCGCGCTTCAGCAGATCAGGCTCGGCGCGATCCCCTACCTGGAGGCACAGACACAGTACGGACCGGGCAACCAGCTTCTGATGGGCGCTCTGACCGATTTCGTGCATTTCAGCAACCACGGCTTCCTTGCCGCCAACCTCCTGCTCAACGTCGTCTGCGTTATTCTCTTCTTCGTCGTCGTCCAGCAGTTCCTGGGCTTCGGCTGGGCGATCGCCGGGCTCGTCGGCTGGGTTCTCTGGCCGAGCCCCGCCCAGAGGATCGATCTGGCCGGTTGGGCCGTGCTCACGCGATGGGTAGCGATTCCCATCCTTTCGCTGTGGCTGGCCTGGCTGCTTCTGGGCGCGGGCTCGGAGCGACGCGGCTGGTCGACGGCGGTCCTGCCAGGGGCGCTCTGGGGGCTGGGCGGCTTCCTCAGCCAGGAGAACCTGAGCGGCGGTCTCCTGGTGCTCGTATTCTCGCTCGCCCTGCTCGGGCCAGCCTCGGGAATGTCGCCGAAGCGGCTCGCGAGGTTCACGGGCCTGTTCGTCCTAGCCGGCGGTGTGACCTTCGGGGCGCTCGTTTCGGCGCTCGTGGGACCGTCGCACTTGCTCGAGGTGGTGGCGCTCGCGAACGCAAAGTCAGGCCTGGTGATGGCCGGCGTCTCCAATTCGATATGGTCCGACAATCTCGGTCTGCAGTTCATCTGGAATATCGTGGACGGTCGGCTGGAAACGGACCTGCGGGCTTCGGGTGAGTTCAGGGAACTCTTCCTCACCTATGGTCTGGTTTTCCTTCTGCTGTTGGCGCTCGGTTTCCTGGCAGCGTTTCTCGGGCGAAGGTGGAGGTCCGCCGACGACGCGACGCGGGAGTTCGGCCGGAAGTTTGCAGGCGTGGCGGTTGGCGCCGTCGTCCTGCATCTCTTTTCGCTGTTGCGTTCCGATACGTCGCATCTGGCGGGGCCGTCGTTCCTGCTGCCGTTGCTCCTGCTGATGCTGCCGCTCTTCTTCTGGCGGTGCCTTGCCCTCGGCAAGGTGCGAGCCGCGCTGATTGTCGTGTCGCTGGCTGTCATCGCCGAGGCGGCGATTGCCGGACGGGTCGAGGTCGAGCGGAGAGTGGCCGGTCTCGGTGGCCTCTGGCGCGATTCGGGGGCGGTGCTCGATCTCTATGGCGAGTTGCGCAGCCACAGGGGCGAGCCTTCCAATCTCGCCGTCCTCTATTCACCTGTTCCGCGATACCAGGCGGCGTTTCGCGGTCATCCGGATTTCCCGGAGGCCGAAGAACTGTTCGGCCTTCTGCGCGACCGCTCGCAGGGGCGGCGTGTCGAGCTGGGGTCGTACAAGTTCGACGAACTCGTCGCCCATCCCGACACGTTCTATTTCCTGGGCGGGCTCCGTTCGCTCTCGGGCATCACGTCACCGAAGAACAGCCTGTGGCTGCGGTCGGAGCAGCAAGCCTGGATCGCCAGGGTCGCCGGCACCCGCAGCGGCTGCCTCTTCTTCAACGCGGATTCGAACAGGCAGCTGGTCGACGCCTGGATGCGCTCGGTCGAGCCGCCCCAGACCATGGTGATCGAGCCGATCGCAGGCCGGCGTGACTATGGCACGCTGGCCTGCAAGGCAGGGCCCTAAGCCAGCTCCCGGCGCACGATCGCGGCGCCTTCACTCAGGGCCTTGAGCTTGCCGAACGCGGTGGCCCGCGGGAGGTATTTCATCCCGCAATCGGGCGCGGGCAGGAGCTTGTCCGGGCCGACATGCTTCAGGCCGGCCCGGATGCGCTCGGCGACCGTTTCCGGTGTCTCGACCGCGGGATTGCTGAGGTCGATCACGCCCAGCATCACCTTCTTGGGCGCCAGATCCTTCAGCACGCCGAGGTCAAGCTTGGGCTGGGCCGATTCGATTGAAATCTGCTGGGCGATCGTGTCGGAGAGCTGCGGCAGGAAGGAATAGCCGGTGGGCTTCAGGCCAGTCACCACGGCGGCATAGCCGAAGCAGAGGTGGATGACGGTCGGCACAGCGATGCCCTCCAAGGCCCGGTTGATCGCCTTCACCGCGTAGCGTTTGGCTTCCTCCGGATTGTTGCGCAGCCAGGGCTCGTCGAGCTGGATCACGTCGGCGCCGGCCTTGACGAGTTCGTGCGCCTCCTCGTTCACGGCGGCAGCATAGTCCATGCACATCGCCTCGGCGTCCTTGTAGTACTCGTCCTGGACCTGCTGGCCCATGGTGAAGGGGCCGGGCAGGGTGATCTTGGCCAGGCGGTCGGTGTTGGCCCGCAGGAACTGCATGTCACGCAGTTCGACCGGCCCGGTCCGTCGGATCTTGCCAACGACCCGCGGCACGGGCGTACGATTGCCAGTGCGGTTCACGATCTCTGCGGGATTTTCGTCGTCGATACCCTCAAGCGCCGTCGCGAAGCGGTTGGAGTAGCTCTCGCGCCGCATCTCGCCATCGGTGATGACGTCGATCCCGGCGCGCTCCATGTCGCGGATCGCCAGCAGGGTGGCGTCGTCCTGGGCCTGCTCCAGCCAGGGCTCGGAGACGCGCCACATGTCCTTAACGCGGGTGCGCGGCACGCCCTTGCTCAGCAGCTGGCGGTCGACCAGCCAGTCCGGCTGGGGGTAGGAACCGACGACGGTGGTCTGCAGAAGTGCTTCAGCCATTTGAAAATCCGTTCCTCTGAGGCCCGATTCCTACGCCATGACGGGATCGATCGGAGTCACGATACCTTCGCAGGCCTCGATCACCTCGCCGGCGTCGAGGCAGAGGTCCTCGCGGTTGCGCATTGCCATGATCTGGACGCCGGTCCGGAGCTTGCCATGGCTGCCGACCGGCACGGCGAGGCCGGGCAGGCCGAGCAGCGGGGCGATCAGGGCAGAGCGCATCGATTCGAGCACCTCGCGCTGGCCGTCGGGCGTGATGTCGGCCACCTGCTTGGGCGGCAGGTCGCACAGCGTCGGGAAGATGACCAGCGGCCATTGCTGGAAGAAGGTCATCCAGCGGTAGGCCAGAGCCTCGCGCTCGGTCAGCGCCGCGACATAGGTCGCGAGATCGACCGGCTTGTGGATCGACAGCCAGGCCTGCATGGCGGCGATCCCGTCCGGATCGCCCATCTTCTGCATCGTGGGCCACAGGCCGCCGAACACGTCGGTGACGCAGATCTGGTGCCATAGCTCGACGCCGCGCTCGATGTCCGGCGGCAGCACTTCCTCGACCACGTAGCCGGCGCCGCGGAGATGCTTGCCGGCCAGCCGTACGGCCTCGACCTGTGCGGGATGGCTCTTGCCACCCGGCACCTCGGGCACGATCGCGACCTTGATGGGGCGTGCGGGTGCGGGGCCCCGCATGGGCACGTCGTTCCAGCGCCAGTCGCGGCGGTCGCCGCGGGCCATCGCTTCGAGGGCAAGACGGGCGTCGCGTACCGTGCGCGTATGGGGACCCTGGGTCGCCATCAGGATGGCGCCGATGGGGCGGCCCGAGGCGACTCCGGTCGGATTGAAGGCGGGGATGCGGGCGAAGCCCGTCCGGAGTCCGACCACGCCGTTGCAGTAGGCGGGGATGCGTACAGAGCCGCCGATGTCGTTGCCGTGGGCGATGGCGCCGATACCCGTCGCCGTCGCCGCGCCGGCACCGCCGCTCGAACCGCCCGGCGTCACGCTGGGGTCGCGCGGGTTGAGCGTACGTCCGTGCAGGGCGTTGTCCGAGAAGATGCGCATCGAAAAGGCCGGCGCGTTGGTGCGGCCGATGATGATCGCCCCGGCATGCTTCAGGTTGGCGACGACCGGGCTGTCTTCCTGCGCAATCAGGTCCTTGAGAGGAATGACGCCGTTGTCGGTAGGCAGGCCGGCCTGGTCGACGTTGATCTTGGTCGTGACCGGAACGCCGTGTAGCGGCGGCAGGGCATGTCCGCGCGCACGGGCCGCGTCGGCCGTCTCCGCCTCGGCGCGGGCTTCGCCCTCCAGCACGCGGACCACGGCGTTGATGGCGGGATTGACCTTGTGCAGGCGGCCGAGGACGGAATCGACCGCCTCCCGCGCCGAAGCCTGTCCCGTGCGGATCAGGCGCGCCAGGTCGGTCGCGTCGTACTGCCAAAGCTCCATGATACCCTCGCTCAACTCTTCTTCAGTTCGGTAG
This sequence comes from Rhodospirillaceae bacterium, assembly GCA_009772935.1. Lineage (GTDB taxonomy): Bacteria > Pseudomonadota > Alphaproteobacteria > Reyranellales > Reyranellaceae > Reyranella. The sequence goes on along the minus strand of WOUR01000019.1, from coordinate 64,990 downwards.
CGAAGAAGATCATGTTGCCGTCGATATCCGCAATGGCGAAGTCGCGTAGCCCGTAGTCCTGGTCCTTCGGCGTGTTGAGGGTCTTCGCGCCGCGGCGCGTGAGATCGGCATGAAGCGCGTCGACATCGTCGACGTAGATGCTGACGGCGCCGTGGCCGGGCGGACGCGGCGCCTGTGCCGCCGCGATCAGGTGCAGGGACACCTCGCCCGAGCACAGGCCGACATACGAGGTCGGCGAGCCGTATTCGAAGGCGACGTCGAAGCCGACATGGTCGCGGTAGTAGGCGAGGCTTGCGGCTACGTCCTTGACGGTGAAGACCGTTGTGCTGCCGCGCATCATTTCGTTTGCTCCTTGGTCACGTGCTTCTGGAAGGCGAGGAGGGCGCTGGAAGGGAGCATGTCCCGGCGGCGCACGAAGACGGTCTGCACCCGCGCCTCGGCCGCGGGCAGACGGTGCGCACGAACCTGTCCGCCCCGCCACGCCGGACCGATCAGGGCGCGGGGCATCAGGGTAATGCCGAGCCCGGCGGCCACGGCGCCCAGGATCGCCTCCAGGGTGCCGAACTCCAGTCGCCGCAGACCCACGACTCCGCGCCGTGCCAGCAGTTCCTCGAGTCGCTGACGGTAGGAGCAGCCGGCCCGCAGGATGACGAGCCGCAGGTCGGGCCGCCGCAGCGCCGCCGCCAGTGTCGTTTCCGCCGGTGCGCTGAGCAGGGCGAGCTCCTCGGTGAAGGCCGGCGTCGATACGAGCTGGGGATGGGCGACCGGGCCGCAGACGAAAGCGCCTTCCAGCTCGCGGCCCAGCACGCGCTCGACCATTTCCGCCGTCGTGCCAGTCCGCAGCACGAAGTCGACACCGGGATGGGCGTGCACATAGGAGGCGAGCAGGGGCGAGAGGCGCAGCGCGGCCGTTGTTTCCAGCGAGCCGACGGTGAGCGTGCCTCGCGGCGCACCATCGTCGCGCGCCGCCCGCAAGGCCTCGCCGAGCAGCGCGTCGACCTTCGTGGCATAGGGCATCAGCCGCTCGCCGGCCGCGGTCAGGCGGGCGCCCGCCCGGCTGCGCTCGAAGAGCGAGACGCCCAGCGCTTCCTCCAGTCGCCGCACGCGCTGCGTTACGTTGGACTGGACGGTGTTAAGTTCGCGCGCCGCGCGGCCCATGCCGCCGAGGCGGGCGACGGCTTCGAAAGTGGCGAGATCCCTGGCATCCATTCCATCAGAATATCAGATGAGGGTGATTAGTATAAATCGCTGATTGGAATGCCTGCCGCCGGCCTAGACTGGCAGCGCAGCAAGGAGAGAACAGCCATGCAATGGCAGGACCGCCGCCTTCTCGACCTCTTCGGGATCGATCATCCCATCCTCCAGGCGCCGATGGCGGGCGTGACGTCGCCGCAGATGGCGATCGCTGCGTCCGAAGCCGGCGCGCTGGGATCCATTGCCGGCGCGATGCTGAGCCTGGAGGGGCTGCGGCAGGAGTTCCAGATGGTGAAGCAGGGAACGTCCCGGCCGTTCAACGTGAATTTCTTCGTGCACAAGGCGCCGACGGTCGACGCGGCGCGCGACGCGGCCTGGCGCAGAAAACTCGCGGGCTACTATGACGAGCTGGGCGTGGCTCCCGGGACCAAGGGTCCGTCGCGCGCCGCCTTCGACGCGGCGGCCTGCGAGCTGGTCTTGGAGTTCAAGCCCAGGGTCGCCAGCTTCCATTTCGGCCTGCCCGACAAATCCCTGATGCAGCGCCTGAAGGCGGCCGGCATCCGCGTCATCGCCTCGGCGACGACGGCTGAGGAGGCGCGCTGGCTGGAGGGTGAGGGCGTCGACGCCGTCATCGCACAGGGCGCGGAGGCCGGTGGGCATCGTGGCATGTTCCTCGTGGACGACGTTTCGCGGCAGGCCGGAACGATGGCGCTCGTGCCCCAGGTCGTGGACGCGGTGAAAGTGCCCGTGATCGCCGCCGGCGGCATCGGCGATGGCCGCGGCATTGCGGCGGCCCTGGCGCTGGGCGCGGCCGGCGCCCAGATCGGCACGGCCTTCATGCTGACCCCCGAAGCCAAGACGGTGGCTCTGCATCGTGCGGCGCTGAAGAAGGCCAACGACAACAGCACGACCCTCACCAATGTCTTCACCGGCCGTCCCGCGCGCGGCATCGTGAACCGGATCGTAAGCGAAGTGGGGCCGATGAGCGCGGAGGCGCCGGCGTTCCCGCTGGCGGCCGAAGCGACCCAGCCGCTGCGCGGGCCGGCCGAGGCCAAGGGCTCGACGGACTTCACGCCGCTGTGGAGCGGGCAGGCCCCGACCCTGGCGCGGGAGATGCCGGCCGGCGAACTGGTGAAGACGATGGTGCGTGAGACCGAGGCCGTTCTCGGCCGCGTACGTGGATGAAGTTGCTAAGTCATGCACCACTCGACGGTCGTCTGCCACTTCGTGATGCCGCAGACGACTCCGCGGCCTGCGCAATGCGTACGTGATTGCGAATGAGTTTGATGAAAGCGTGGGCCGCCGGCAGCAGTGTCCTCTCCCGCTTCCAGGCGACGCCCATCTCGACAGAGAGCCTTATCATCCATGGCAGATGCAGCAGCGCGAAGCGGCTGGCGGCAATGCCCTCGGCGATCTGTGTCGGATGGCCGAGACTGATCGCATCCGTTGCCGCCACGATGTCGCTGGCGCTCCGGAAGGACGACACGGCGATCGAGGGCAGGACGCCACCGCCGCGTTCGTCGATCCTCATGCCGCTGTCGATGTCGGCGATGAAGGCGATCCGCGACACCGATATGCCGGGCATCACGAACGGGTAGTTGCGCAGGTCGTCCGGCCTCGGATCGGACGTCGCCAGCAGCGGATGGCCGGCGCGGCAGAAGTAGACGCCCTGAAGCACGCCCAGACTCTCGACGCGGAGCGATGGCATGTCCCGCAAGGCGAGAATGTCGGCCACGGCGAAGTCCGCCTGGTCGGACATCAGGGACGAAAGCGCCGCCGTCCATTCGCGCTCCAGGATTTCCAGACGAATCGAGGGGTTTGCCTTGATGAGTTCGATCGCCGCGGGCTGGACCGCGATGTCATCGATGTAGGCGCCGGCAACGACGCGCAACCGCCCGCCGCGGCCGTCTCGCACGAGTTCCAGGCGGTTCGACAGGACCTCGGCGCGAGCGACGAGTTCCTCGGCCATCCGGATCACCTCCTCGCCAGCCGGCGTCGCCACCACGTCACGGTTCGAGCGCTCAAAAACCCTCAGGCCGAGCTGTTTCTCGAGGGCTGCGATGTTCCGGCTGAGGGTCGGCTGGCTGATCTTAAGGACGGCGGCGGCCTGTCCGAAGTGCCGATGCCGCGCGAGCACGACGGCGTAGTGCAGCATCTTGAGATCGAGGCTCATGCCGAAACTGTATCGTTCTCATCGTTGTTTTGCATCGTCCGTGAGACGAAAGTTTGGCGAATCACGACAAGGGGAAATGCCATGACCAGGAAGAGAATCGGACGCCTGCTCTCGGCTGCAGCACTGCTGGTTGGGCTCTCCGGCGGGGTGGTTCCGGCACAAGCCCAGGCCCCCGCGAAGCCCAACATCCTCGTCATCTTCGGCGACGACATCGGTTACTGGAACATCAGTGCCTACAATCGTGGCATGATGGGCTATCGCACGCCGAGCATCGACCGCATTGCCCGCGAAGGCGCGATTTTCACCGACTATTATGGCCAGCAATCCTGCACCGCCGGGCGCGCCGCCTTCATCACCGGCCAGTCGCCGATCCGCACCGGCCTGCTGAAAGTCGGTCTGCCGGGCGCCCCGGAAGGCCTCTCCGAAAAGGACCCGACCATCGCGGACCTGCTCAAGGGCCAGGGCTACATGACCGGCCAGTTCGGCAAGAACCATCTGGGCGATCGCAACGAGTTCCTGCCGACGGTGCACGGCTTCGATGAGTTCTTCGGCAACCTCTATCACCTCAACGCCGAGGAGGAGCCCGAGAACATCGACTATCCGAAGGATCCGACCTTCAAGGCGAAGTACGGCCCACGCGGCGTGCTGAAGTGCGTTGCCACGGCAACCGAAACGCCAGGGGAGGATCCGCGCTTCGGGAAGTGGGGCAAGCAGAAGTGCGAAGATACCGGGCCGCTGACGAAGAAGCGCATGGAGACGGTGGACGAGGAGTTCCTGGGCGCGTCGCTCGACTTCATGGACCGCGCCAAGCGCGAGCAGAAGCCGTTCTTCGCCTGGGTGAACTCGACCCGGATGCACATCTGGACGCATCTCAAGCCGTCATCCGAGGGCAAGACCGGACTGGGCGTGGTGGCCGACGGCATGGTCGAGCATGATGGCCAGGTCGGGCAGCTCCTGAAGAAACTCGACGACCTCGGGATCGCCCAGAACACGATCGTGATCTACACCACCGACAACGGCGCCGAGGTCATGAGCTGGCCGGACGGCGGCACGACGCCGTTCCGCGGCGAGAAGAACACCAACTGGGAGGGCGGCTACCGCGTTCCCGCGATGGTGCGCTGGCCGGGGCTGGTTAAGCCCGGCACGGAGATCAACGAGGTCTTCTCGGCCGAGGATTGGCTGCTGACGCTGACCGCGGCGGCCGGTGAGGGCAACCTCAAGCAGCGCCTGCTTCAAGGCGCGAGCTTCAACGGCAAGCCGTTCAAGGTGCATCTCGACGGCTACGACCAGCGCGAGCTGCTGAGGAACGGCACGGGCAGCGCCCGCAAGGAGTTCTTCTACTGGACCGACGATGGCGGTTTGGCAGGCCTGCGCTACGACAAGTGGAAGCTGGCCTTCATGGAGCAGCGCAAGCATGGCTTCGATGTCTGGCAGGACCCGATGGTGACCCTGCGCGTGCCGAAGCTGTTCGACCTCAAGGCCGATCCATTCGAGCGCGCCGACCACGAGGGCATGGGCTACGCACGCTGGCGCATCGACCGGATCTACCTGCTGGTCCCGGCGCAAGCCTACGTCACCAACTTCATCAAGACGCTGGTCGAGTTCCCGCCGCGCCAGAAGCCAGGCTCGTTCAATCTCGAAGGTGTGCTGAACAAGCTCACCTCTCCGCCGCAGGGTGCGAATTAAAGAGGAAACGCCGGGGAGAGGGCGTCCGGCCGTCCGCGTCGCATAGCGGACGGCCGGAGAGGCGTGTAGGACTGGGGGACCATGAATAGCGTCGCTGGGACCGGCTCGCCTCACCCCGGAATGGTCTGGATTCCCGGCGGAACTTTCCGAATGGGTTCGGACCATCACTATGCCGAGGAGAAGCCTGCCCACACGGTGACGGTCGCCGGCTTCTGGATCGACGAGACTCCAGTTACCAACGCCCAGTTCCGGCGCTTTATCGAGGCCACTGGGCATGTCACCTGGGCGGAGATCGACCCCGATCCGAAGGACTATCCCGGCGCGCGCCCCGGGATGCTGAAGGCCGGTGGGCTGGTTTTCACGCCGCCGTCGAAGCCGGTTGATCTCACCGACTGGAGCCAGTGGTGGCGATTCACCTTCGGCGCCACGTGGCGGCGTCCCTACGGCAAGGGCAGCCATATCGGCGGCCTCGACGATCATCCCGTGGTGCAGGTCGCGTTCCGCGATGCCGAGGCCTATGCGAAATGGGCCGGCAAGGAGTTGCCGAGCGAAGCCGAGTGGGAATTCGCGGCGCGGGGCGGGCTCGACGGCGCGGAGTTCGCCTGGGGCGACGAGCTGACGCCCGGCGGCCGTCACATGGCCAACACTTGGCAGGGCCGTTTCCCAGCCGAGAACACGCGCGAGGACGGTTTCGCCCGTACCTCACCAGTGCGCGCCTTCCAGCCCAACGGCTATGGCGTGTACGACATGATCGGCAATGTGTGGGAATGGACGGCCGACTGGTATGCCGCCAAACACGCGCCCGACGCCGCCAAAGCCTGCTGCGTGCCCGAGAACCCGCGGGGCGCGACGCTGGAGGAGAGCTACGATCCGCGCGACCGCGTGCAGATCCCGCGCAAGGTGCTGAAAGGCGGCTCGCATCTCTGCGCGCCCAGCTACTGCAAGCGGTATCGCCCGGCCGCGCGCCACGCCGAGCAGATCGACACGACCACCAGCCATGTCGGGTTCAGGTGCATCAGCCGCGCGGGCGAATGACCGTGTCCAGCAGCTGATCGACGAAGTCGCGCGTGATCGGCGCGTGGCCCATCAGCAGACGGTAGAAGAGGGGACCGAAGACGAGATCGAGCGTGAGTTCCATATCCTCGGGCGCCTCGATCGCCTGCTCGGCGATGCAGCGGTCCAGCAGGGCGCGTGTGGCGTCGCGATTGCGCGCAATGAACTCGTTGCGGAAGGCCTTGGCGAGTTCGGTCTCGGACTGGGCCGCCGCCACCATGGCCGCGACGCTGCGTCCGGTGGGCGCGGCGAAGGCATCGGCCAGCGCATGGAACTGGGCGCGCAGGGCTGCGAGCGCGGTTCGCGGTGATTTCGCGGCCGCATGGGCTCCGGTCGTTTCCAGAAATGCCGCCATCGCGACGGCGGGCGCGTTCGGCCAGTAGCGATAGATCGTCGGGCGACTGACCCCGGCCTTCTGGGCAATCGCTTCGATGGTCACGGCCGTCAGCCCGCCACGTCCCAGGAGATCGCGCGCCGCGACGAGGATCGCGGCACGGGTGCGCGGATCGCGGGGGCGGCCGCGCACCGGTGGGGCTGAGATGGGTTGACGGGTCATCTATTAACGTTACAATACGTAACGTAATATAACACAGGTGATGCCATGACCGCAAAGACCGCGACATCGGGTCAGACCGTCAAAGCCCACATGACCGTGCACGACGCGAAGGCTGCGATCGAATTCTACGTGAAGGCCTTCGGGGCGGTGGAACTGTTCCGCCTGGTCGAGCCGGCGGGCCGGGTCGGCCATGCCGAGATCCGCATCGGCGGCACGGTGCTGATGATGAACGACGAATATCCCGACTTCGGCGCGCGGAGCCCCGGCGCCATCGGCGGGTCTCCCGTGGCCTTCCACATTGCCGTTCCCGACGCCGACAAGGCCGTCGAGCGTGCCGTGGCCGCCGGCGCCACCCTGGTGCGGCCGGTGCAGGACCAATTCTACGGCGACCGCTCCGGCATGGTCGCCTGTCCCTTCGGCTATCGCTGGTTCCTCGCCGCGGCGAAGGAGGTGGTGAGTCCGGAGGAGATGCAGAACCGCTGGACGAAGATGCTGGAGGGCAGCCAAGGCTAGGCCGCGACACTGTCCTCGATCCAGGCCGCATAGGCCGGGGCGACGTGCATCATCGGAAAGGCGTGGATCGCCGGCACCTCGTAGGGATGCAGGTCCAGGATCGCGCGCTCGACGGCGGAATAATGCTCGTCGAGCGTCTTGAACAGGATGCGGTATTCCTTGCCCGTCTCGATCGCGCCCTTCCAACTGTAGACGCTCTCGATCCGGGAGATCTGGGCACAGGCGGCAAGCTTCGCTTCCACGATCGCCCGCGAGAGCATGCGGGCGTCCTTGCGGCTGGCGACGGTGGTGACGACGGCAATGGCGGTCATGGCGATCTCTTCCGATCCCGGCGTTACGCTTGTGGACAGGCTGACGTAAACTGAGAGAGACATTGGGTAGACCATTTTCCGCTTCGGCGGAAAGAGTGCAGCGGGACGCAGGCGGAGAAAATCCATGGCGAGTGCGGCAGAGCTGGAACTGTTCGAGACGGCACTGGCCGAGGCACAGCAGGGTTTTAGCGAGAAGGGCATTCCCATCGGCTCGATCCTCGTCGAGGACGGTCGCATCGTCGGCCGCGGCCACAACAAGCGTGTCCAGGAGGGCGATGCCATTGCCCACGGCGAGATGGATTGCCTGCGCCAGGCTGGCCGCCGGCGGACTTATCGCAACACGACCCTGTTTACGACGCTGAGCCCCTGCATGATGTGCTCAGGCACGATCGTGCAATTCAAGATCCCGCGGGTGGTGATTGGCGAGAACCAGACCTTCGGAGGTAACGAGGACTTCCTGCGTTCCCATGGCGTCGACGTGGTCGTGCTGAACGACCTGCGCTGCGTCAGCCTGATGAAGCGCTTCCAGGACGAGTATCCCGACGTGTGGGCCGAGGACATCGGCGAGGACGGCTGAGGCTCGGCACAGGGAAGAGTACCGGCGCCGCGGTTCCATCAGCGTTCGGTGAGGGCGAGCCTGGCGCCCAGCAGAAGGAAGGCGCCGGCGAAGGTGCGGCGCATCCACGTCATGACGGCCGGCCGGGAAATCACATGGTCGCGCATCGCGGCGGCGAACAGGCCGTACGCCGCGAAGACCACGAAGGTCATCAGCATGAAGACGGCGCTCAGCATCAGCATGTGGGGCAACGGCTGAGCTTCATCCGTGCTGACGAACTGCGGCAGGAACGCCAGAAAGAAGATCGAGAGCTTCGGATTGAGAAGGTTGATCAGGATGGCTTCGATCGTCACCTGCACGAAGCTCCGTGCATCGCTCTGGCGGCCGACGCTCAGCGCGCCGCGCTCGCGCAACGTATTCCAGGCCATGTAGAGAAGGTAGGCGACGCCCAGATACTTGACGGTTTCGAAGGCCACCGCGCTGGCGTGCAGCAGGGCAGCCAGGCCCAGGATCGCCGCCGCCAGGTGAGGAACGCAGCCGAGCGTGCAGCCGAAAGCCGCCACGACGCTGGCGCGCGAGCCGCGCGAGAGGCCGGCCGCCAGCGTATAGAGCGCGCCGGTGCCGGGCGAGGCGACGATGATGAAGGACGTGATCAGGAATTCGAGGCTCACGGGACGGCTCCCCTCAGAAAAGAGAGAAATACTCGCGCTGCTCCCAGTCGCTGACCTCGAGTTCGAACCGCTCGATCTCGGCCTGCTTCAGGCGCAGATAGTAGTCGACGAAGAAGTCGCCGAGTCCGGCGCGCAGGACCTGGCTCTCCTCGAGCGCGGTCAGCGCTTCGCGGAGCGACCTCGGCAGCAGAGGCGCCTTCGTCTCGTAAGGCTTGTCCGCCGAGGGGCCGGGATCGAGTTGGCGTTCCAGCCCGTCGAGGCCGCAAACGATCTGGCTCGCCATGTAGAGATAGGGATTGGCGGCGGGCTCGCCGACGCGGTTTTCGAGATGGGTCGCGGGATCGCCGGGTCTCCCCAGCACCCGCACCATCACGCCGCGATTGTCGCGACCCCAGATCGCGCGGTCGGGTGCCAGCGAGAAGGGACGGTAGCGCTTGTAGCCGTTCAGCGTCGGCGTACTGAAGGCTGCGGCGGCGCGGGCATGCTCCAGCAGGCCGGCCATGTAGTGTCGACCGGTCGCCGACAGCGGCGCGCTCGCGTCAGCGAAGGCGTTCGCGTGCGTCTTGCGGTCGGTGAGGGACTGGTGCAGGTGCCAGCCGCTCGACATCACGTCGGCGATCTTCGGCCGGCACATGAACGAGGCGTGGAAGCCGTTGCGCTGGGCGATCTGCTTGGTGGCGCTGCGGAACAGCACCATCGTGTCGGCTGGATCGAGGCCCGTGCCGGTGCGGAAGGTGAACTCCACCTGGCTGGGCCCGAACTCGACTTCGAGCGTGCGCAGCGGCAGGCCGAGATCGACGAGGTTGGTGCGCAGGATCTCCAGGATCGGGTCCATCTCGTCGTAGCGCTGCTCGGTCAGGTACTGATAGCCTTGGTTGAGCAGCGAGACCTCGGGCGGCTCGCCCGGCTGCCCGGCATCGCCGACGCCGAGCCTGGCCTTCTCCAGCTTGAACAGGTGGAATTCGACTTCGAGGCCGGCGACGAAATCGTAGCCGCGCTCGGCCAGAGTCGAGAGTGCCCGGCGCATGATCTGGCGCGTGCAGAGTGGCATCGGCCGGCCGTCGGCGAAGTAGATGTCACACAGCATCCAGCCGGAATGCGGCGCCCAGGGGAGCGCCCGGAAGGTGGTCGGATCGGGCAGCATGACCACGTCGGCCGCGCCTTCCAGCTCCTTCATGCCGAAGCCGCCGCCCGGCTGCCAGACCGGGAAGACCGTGCGATGCGACGTGTCCTTCAGCAGCATCGTGGTGGTGAAGCCGACGCCGTTCTTCAGCGCCGCATCGACCTCCGAGGCCATCAGAGTCTTGCCGCGCAGGACGCCGTGCTGGTCGGCGAAAGCCAGGCGCACGACCGACATGTCGCCGGCCTTCATGCGCCGCTCGGCCTCGCGCGTCGCGGCCTTGCGGTCCTCTGTCCAGAGGCCCGCGCGTTCGACCAGGCTCATGGGCTCACGCGACCAGCGGCGGGACGGTGTCGGCCGCCCAGCTCGAGGCGCGGCGGCGGCGCACGTCGACATCCTTCCAGTAGGCTTCCCAGCCCTCGGTCGGCCCCATGCCGTCGATCGCCACGGGACCGCGGATCGCGGCGGCGCGCTGCGGGTCGAGCCACATGATCGGCCGTTCGCCGTTGCCGACCTGACCGATGGCCGACAGCAGCATGCGGCGGTAGGCGACGATCGCCTTGTCGGTCGTGCCGAGATGCTCGCGCGTGCGGTCCTGGATGCGGCCCTGGCTCTCGACCGCCCACTGGTCGTGGACGTTGATGTCGAAGCCCATGCCGGTGAAGGTCTGGCTCTTCTGTTCGGCGACGCTGTAGCCATAGTCGTTGTGGCGGCCGATCAGCGGGCGGTAGTCGGGAAGCTGGTAGAGCTTCAGCCGCTGCTCGCGCATCGCGGCATGGTCCACAGGCTTCCCGAAGCTGGTGAAGATCGCATACCAGTAGCAGCTCGTATCGTCGATCGGCACGTGCCACTGCGTGATCGTCATCTCCGAACTCATGGGGATCACGAACGCGTAGGGAAAAACGAGGTTGGTCACGCGCACATGCGTGTGCTGCTCGTTGAGCTTGCGCAGCGCGAACAGGCGCAGCCCGTAGTCGGTCGCCTCGACGTCCAGCTTTGGTCGCGGGAACTCGCGCAACAGGCGCGTCATCGGGATGTCGGAATCGGAGGAGGCGGAGCGGAACTGCTTGCCATAGGCCGCGCTCGTATCCTCGTCCTCGTAGAAGCGGTGCAGGTAGGAGGCGTGGGCGGGATCGATGCCGACCTCCAGCGCCTGCAGCCAATTACACTCGATCAGCCCCTTGAAGGCAAAGGCGTGCGTACGGGGCGCCAGGAAGCAGTCGAAGTCGGGAAAGGCGGGGGCCTCTCCCTCACCGAGATAGGCGAAGACGATGCCGTTCTTCACCACCACCGGATAGCTGCGCTGGCGGACGCGCTGGCAGAGCACGCTGCCCTCGGGCTCGGCTGGCGTCTCCAGGCACGTGCCGTCGACATCGAACAGCCAGCCATGGAAAAGGCAACGCAGGCCGCCATCCTCGAGACGGCCGAAGGCGAGGTCGGCGCCTCGGTGCGGGCAATCGCGGTCGAGCAGCCCGTGCCGGCCGCGCTCGTCGCGGAACAACACGAAGTCCTGCCCCAGCACGCGCACCGCCTTGGCCGGCCGCTCGGCGGGCAGTTCGTCGGCGAGGGCGACCGGATGCCAGTAGTGGCGCATCAGGGCGCCGCACCGGGAGCCCGGACCGACGCGGGTCATCAGCTCGTTCTGCTCGGGACTCATCATGCCGCGAGAGTGACGCAAACCACCGGGATTCGCTATAGGAGACCGCATGAACCCCTCTCTGAACGGCATGCCGGGGCCCACTTCCCGCGTCTTTTTCTCCCAGCGTCTGCGTCTGCACTATGTCGACTGGGGCAACCCCGAAGCGCCGCCGCTTCTGCTCGTCCATGGTGGCCGGGACCACTGCCGCAACTGGGACTGGGTTGCACAGGCTCTGCGCAAGGACTGGCACGTCATCTGTCCGGACCTGCGCGGGCACGGCGACAGCCAGTGGTCGCCGGACGGCAACTATTCGATGGCGGCCTACATCTACGACCTGGCCCAGCTGATCCATCAGCAGAACCTGGCGCCGGTGACGATCGTGGCGCATTCGCTGGGTGGCAACATCTGCCTGCGCTACACCGGCATCCACCCCGACAAGGTGCGCAAGCTGGTGGCGATCGAAGGGCTTGGACCATCGCCCAAGGTGATCGCCGAGCGCGGCAACAAGCCGATCAGCGTGCGCATGACCGACTGGATCGACGAGCAGCGCAAGCTGTCGGCCCGCGCACCGCGCAAGTATCCGACCATCGAGGACGCCTTCAAGCGCATGCAGGAGGAGAACAAGCATCTCTCCGCCGCACAGGCGCGTCACCTGACGGAGCAGGGCGTCAACCAGAACGAGGACGGCACCTATAGCTGGAAGTTCGACAACTATGTGCGCGTCAACCAGCCGTATGACATGACCTACGAGGCCATCGAGGAATTGTGGTCGCGCATCACCTGTCCCACCTTGCTCGTCTACGGCAAGGAGAGCTGGGCCTCCAATCCCGAGAAGGACGGCCGCATCAAGCATTTCAAGACAGCCCGGGTCGTGGAATTCGAACGTGCCGGCCACTGGGTCCAGCACGACCGGCTCGACGATTTCGTGGCGACGACCCGGGAGTTCATCAAGTGAGGGCCGCGGTCCTGCGCGGCGGCGACATGCTCGTGGCCGAGGTGCCGGAGCCCGTGCCGGCGGCGGGGCAGGTGCTGGTCAGGACGCTGTGCTGTGGCATCTGCGGCTCCGACCTGCACTATGCCAAGCACGCGCCGCACATGGTCGAGATGTCGAAGCGCCTTTCCGGCCGGCAGCCGCTCGACCTGTCGCGCGACGTCGTGTTCGGCCACGAATTCTGCGGCGAGGTTCTGGAGTATGGTCCCCGCACGGAGCGCAGGCTGAAGCCCGGCACGCTGGTCTGCTCGATGCCGGTGATCCCGCAGGCGGACGGCCATCGCACCGTCGGCTACTCGAACGACTTCCCCGGCGGCTATGCCGAGCGGATGGTGCTGGCGGCACCGCTCCTGCTCGAAGTGCCCAACGGCCTGCCGGCCGATCACGCAGCCCTCACCGAGCCGCTCGCGGTCGGCATCCACGCGGTCGAGAAGGCGGCGCTGCAGGACAACGACGCACCGCTGGTCGTGGGCTGTGGCCCGGTCGGGCTCGCCGTCATCGTCGGGCTGCGCCTGAAGGGGATCCACCCGATCATCGCCGCCGATTTCTCGCCCAAGCGTCGCGAACTGGCGGCGAAGATGGGCGCCGACATCGTGATCGATCCTAGGGATGAGTCGGCCTATGCAAAGCTGCCGCCGGGCCGGCGCGCCGTGATCTTCGAATGCGTCGGTGTGCCGGGTCTTCTACAGCAGGTCTTCGAGGCCGCGCCGCGTGACGCGCGCATCGTAGTGGCCGGCGTCTGCATGGAGCCCGATCGCATCGAGCCGCTGTTCGGAATCGTGAAGGAACTCTCGATCCAGTTCGTGCTGGCCTACACGCCCGAGGAGTTCGCCCGCTGCCTTCGCCTGCTGGCCGAGGGACAGGTGGACGCCGAGGCGCTGATCACCGGCAAGGTCGGCCTAGACGGTGTGAAGGGCGCGTTCGCCGAACTCGGCAATCCGGAGAGGCACACCAAGATTCTCGTGGAGCCGTGGCGCTGACTTTGATAGCGCTTCAGGGCACCCGAGGGAGGAAAAGAAGATGAAGTTCTACAATTCGGTCGGCCCCAACCCGCACATGGTCCGAATGTTCATGGCCGAGAAGGGCTTCGACGTGCCGAAGGTCGAAGTCGACCTGCGCGGTGGCGAGAACCGGCGTGAGCCCTATCTCAAGGTCAACCCGGCCGGTCAGTGTCCCGCCCTCGAGCTCGACGACGGCACGGTGCTCGCCGAGATCACGGCGATCTGCGAGTACATCGACGAGATCAAGAAGGACACGCCGTCGCTGATCGGCGACACGCCCGAGGAGCGCGCGAACACCCGCATGTGGGTGCGCCGCATCGACCTCAACATCCTCGAGCCGGCGGCCAATGGCTTCCGCTTCTCGCAGGGCCTGAAGATGTTCCAGGACCGTGTCCACTGCATTCCCGAGGCGGCCGACGGGCTCAAGGAGGCGGCGAGGAAGAAGCTGGTCTGGCTCGACGAGCAGATGGGCTCCAAGCCCTTCGTCACGGGCGACAAGCTCACCATGGCCGACATCCTGCTGTTCACGTTTCTTGAGTTCCTGGGCAAGGTCGGCCAGCCGCTCGACCCGGCGAACAAGAACCTGACGGCCTGGATGGGCCGCATGAAGGCCCGGCCGAGCGCCGCGGCCTGATCGAGCGGCAGGAACATCCAAATGCGCGCGCTTCTGGCTCTGCTGATCCTTGTTCTCCTGCCAGTCGCCGGCGCACACGCCCAGCGCGAGCCGTCGGGGGTGAAGGGGCTGTTCCTGCTGACCGACTATCCCTCGCAGACCGTGCGGGCGGGCGAAGTCATGACCATCCGCGTGATGGTTAACAATGCCGGACTGTTGCCTCAGCCTCTGGCGTTGGCGCTGAACGGCGTTCCCGCCGGCTGGAAGATCGACCTGCTGGGCGGGGGCCAGCCGGTGGCAGCCGTGATGGCGGGCGTCAACCAGGAGGTCGCCGTCCAGCTTCGCGTCGAGGTGCCGAAGAACGCGCCGCCTGGTTCGCAGACCGTGGTGCTGACGGCCAGGAGCCAGATGGGGCAGCAGGCCAGCCTGCCGCTCACGCTCACCGTCGGCACCGAGACGCCGGCCAGACTCAGCCTGAAGTCGCGCCTGCCGTCACTGCGCGGCACGCCCCGCACGGCGTTCGAGTACACGCTGACCGTCGGCAACGACTCCGGCAAGGACCTGACGGTGGGGCTGGCGGCGCAGGGACCGGCCAATTTCCAGAGCACCTTCACCGAGGGCTACGGGTCGAACGAGATCAGCGCGATCCCGATCGAGGCCGGCCAGACCAAGGACATCAAACTCAAGGTCACGCCGCCGCGCGACGTGCGGGCGGGCGACTATCCCGTGCTGGTCAAGGTCGCGGCCGAGGGCGCGACGGCGGAGATGCACGTCGTCCTGCAGGTGAGCGGGCAGGGCAGGCTGGCGCTCTCGACCAGGGACGGCCGGCTGAGCGGCGAGGGCGAGAGTGGCACGACGTCGACCTACACGCTGGTCCTGGCCAACGACGGCACCGCGCCTGTCGACGAGGTCGAGCTTACCGGGACCGTGCCTGCCAACTGGAAGATCGAGTTCAATCCGAAGTCGATCGCGTCCATTGCGCCCGGCGACAAGAAGGAGGTGCAGGCCCTGGTGACACCGGCCGACAAGGCGATCGCGGGCGACTACATGGCCTCGTTCCGCGCCGCCGCCCGGGGCGAGCAGGCGTCGGCCGACTTCCGCATCACCGTCACCACCTCGACCCTGTGGGGCATCGTGGGCATCGGCATCATCGCCGTGGCGCTACTGGTGCTGCTGGGTGCCGTCGCGCGTTTCGGCCGTCGCTAGACGCCCCCCATGGCTGACATCTCGTCCGACACGGTCATCAAGGCCCGCGGACTGACCAAGCTCTACGGCCGCCATCGTGCCGTGGATGCGATCGACTTCGATATCCGGCGAGGCGAGATCTTCGGGGTGCTGGGACCGAACGGGGCGGGCAAGACCACGACCATCCTGATGATGCTCGGCCTCACCGAAAGGAGCGGCGGCTCTGTCGACGTGCTGGGCTTCGATCCGGTGCGCCAGCCACTCGAGGTCAAGCGCCGCGTCGGCTACCTGCCCGATGCCGTGGGCTTCTACGATCACCTGACGGCGCGCCAGAACCTGCGCTACACCGCCCGCCTGCTCGGCCTCCCGCGACGTGAGGCCGAGACGCGCATCGTTGACGCCATGGAAAGCGTGAAGCTGGCCGACGTGCTCGACAACCGCGTCTCGACCTTCTCCCGTGGCATGCGTCAGCGGCTGGGCATCGCCGAGATCGTGATGAAGAGGGCCGAGGTCGCGATCCTCGACGAGCCGACGTCGGGTCTCGATCCGCATTCGACCTTCGAGTTGCTGGAGATGATCCGCGGGCTGAAGCGGGCGGGCGTCGCGGTGCTGCTGTCGTCGCATCTGCTCGATCGGGTGCAAAGCGTCTGCGATCGGGTGGCGCTGTTCAACGAGGGGCGGATCGCGCTGATGGGCACGGTGGTCGAGCTGGCCAATCTGGTGCTGGGCGCCGGCCATCCGATCCTGGTCGAGGCCGCAGGCTTGGACATTGCCGGCACCTTGTACGGTATCGAGGGTGTACAGAGCGTCGTGCCGGAAGGAGAGGGTGCCTGGCGGGTCGTGGCCGATCGCGACGTTCGCGCCGCCGTCGCGCATCGCATCGTGGCCTCGGGCGGTGCGCTCACCCGCCTCGCCGACCTGCAGCCCAGCCTCGAAGAGGTCTATACGCGCTACTTCGAAGAGGCCCGCCATGCCGCCTAGCGCCTTTGCGATCAAAATGGAAATACACCCCCAACCTCATGTTGAGGAGCGCTCCGCAGGAGCGCGTCTCGAAGCATGGGCACGAGCACCGCGCTTGTTGCCCATCCTTCGAGACGGCGCTTCGCGCCTCCTCAGGATGAGGTGGTGTACCTGAGGGCCGGATGGGATCGAGAGCGTCACTCGCCTTACGCCGCCAGGGCTCACCCTTCACCGGGATCGGTCCGGTGTTGGTGAAGGAGCTGGCCGATCACCTGAGCAGCGTGCGCATGCTGGTGCTGACGCTGTTCGTGATCGCCTTCGGCGCCTTTCCGGTGGCCTCCTCGCTGCAGACGCTGCGGACGGTGGTCGATCCGAATTCATTCCTGTTCCTGCGAATCTTCACCCTGGAGCCGGAGCAGGTCGGAATCTCCTTCGTCGCGGCGCTGAACTTCATCATTCCGCTGATGGCGATCGGGCTGGGCTTCGATTCGGTGAACAGCGAGTTCAACCGGCGCACGCTCAGTCGCGTCCTGTCGCAGCCGATCTATCGTGACGCGCTGCTGATGGGGAAGTTCCTGGCGGGGCTCGCGACCTTCGCCGTGGTGCTCGTGGCGCTGTGGCTGATGGTGTTCGGCGCTGGCCTGCTGCTGCTCGGCGTGCCACCGCGCGGCGTCGAGGTGGCGCGCGGCGTCGGGTTCCTGGTTGTGGCGATCGCCTATGGCGGCATCTGGCTCGCGATCTCGATGCTCTTCTCGGTTCTGCTCCGTTCGCCCGCAACCTCGGCACTGTGCGCGCTCGGCCTCTGGCTGTTCTTTCTCCTGCTGTGGCCGCAGCTCGCCTCGGCGATCGTCTCCGGCGCGGCGGCCGGCGAGATTCGCAGCGTCGAGGACTATGCGGCCCTCCAGGACCTCGCCATGGGCCTGATGCGCCTGTCGCCCGGCACCCTGTTCAGCGAGGCGGTGCTGGCACTCCTGAGCCCGGAGACCCGGACCCTGGGGCCGATGCTGCCGGCCCAGATGCGTGGCGCGATCCTGGGGGCGCCGCTGCCGTTCGACCAGAGCCTGCTCTTGATCTGGCCGCAGATCACCGGTCTCATCGCCGGGATGATCGTGGTCTTCGCGGCCGCCTACGTGGTCTTCCAGCGCCAGGAAGTCCGCGCGTGAAGGATTGGACCGTCGCGGCGGCCCTCAACAACGCGCGGTGGTGCGACGCGGTCTGTCGCGCGCACGGTCATGCAGGCCGCTTCCTGCCGCACATGTGGGTGAACGCGGCGGTCGTGCCGCGCTTCTATCCCAACGCGGTCACCCTGGCGGTTGGCGGCACGGCCCTCGAAGAACAGCGCACGACGGTCGAGATCCTGCAGAAGTCGAACCTGCCCGGCCGCTGGTCGGTGAAGGACAGTTTCGGCACGCTCGACCTGTCACGCCGCGGCTTCGAACTGCTGTTCGAGGCCCAGTGGATTCGCGGCGGCATGCCGGCCGAAGGACCCTCGACGGACATCGTCTGGCAGCGCGAGGACAAGGGCGCCGAAGGATGGCCGGTCGACGATCCGGACTTCGCCATGTTCAAGGGGCGTCGCGGCTACAAGGTCGTCGCCGGATTCATGCTCTATCGCGCCGAAGACGTGGTCGGCGTCTCCAACGTGGTTGCCGAGGCCGCCGATTCGCCGGCGGTCTGGCGGTCGCTCTCCCTGCTGGCGGCGCAGACGTTTCCCCGCCTGCCCCTGGTCGGCTACGAATCCGGCGCCGAGCTCGAGGCCGCCGTGGCGTCAGGATTCGACGCCGGCGACAAGCTCAGGGTGTGGGTGACGGCCCGGGACTGAAGCCGCAGGCCTTCAGCGCGGCCAGCATGTGCGCGGGCGGCGGTGCCGTAACGACGACCGGCGGTTTGCTCTTCGACAGCGGCAGCACGATGCCATGCGACTGCAGATGGAGCTGGCTGTCCGGCACGGCACGGCCATAGAGCCGGTCGGCGATCACGGGGCATCCTGCCGCAGCGCAGTGGACGCGGATCTGGTGGGTGCGGCCGGTCTCGGGCTTCAGTTCCAGCCAGGTCATGCCGGGAGCGCGTCCCATCACCCGGTAACGCGTCAGCGAAGGCTGCCCCTTGTCGGAGACCTTCACCGACCAGCCGGTGCGCGTGTTGAGCTTGAGCAGCGGCATGTCGAACACGCCTTCGTCGGCCGGCGGCGATCCCTCGACCACCGCCCAGTAGGTCTTTTCGGTGTCGCGGCCGGAGAACAGCCGTCCCAGCTTGGCCAGCGCCTTGGGATGGCGGCCCAGCACCAGCACACCCGCCGTGTCGGCATCCAGCCGGTGCGCCAGCGCCGGCGGCCGCGGCAGGCCATAGCGCAGGTCGTCGAAACACTCTTCGAGGTTGGGCGCGCCGCTGGGCCCGGCATGCACGGCGAGGCCCGCGGGCTTGTCAATCACCAGGATCAGCCCGTCGCGATGCAGCACCCGGGCCTGGATCTGCTCGGCCGTCAGCGGCGGCGGCCGCTTGGGCGACGCCCTCCTGGGAGGCAAATGCGGTTTCAAAGGTCGGGCCATCGCTCGAGCCAGCTTTCGCTCGCCTCGTAGAGCGCGGCGGCGCGCAGCACCGAGGCCTCGTCGCGGAAGCGGCCGACGATCTGCAGGCTGGTCGGCAGGCCTTCCGAATCGTAGCCGTTGCAGATCGAGAGGGCAGGGTGGCCGGTGATGTTGAATGGCATCGTGTAGGGGAACCAGTTGCGTCGCAGCTCGCCCGCCTCGACACCATCGATGGTGATCGGATCGAACAGGTCCTGGTCGATCGGCAGCGCGGTGCGCGACACGGTCGGCGTGACCAGGAAGTCGGCCGCCTCGAACCAGCCCTGGACCATGCGAAAGAGGTCGCTGCGCTGGAACATGGCGCGCTGATAGTCGGCGCCCGACCAGTCCGCCGCCTCGGCGACCTGGCGTACCAGCGAGGGCGTCATGCGGTTGCCGTCGCGCCGGATCATCTCGTCGAAGCGCGCCTTCCACGTCGTGTGGTTGATCACCTTCCATGCCGAGCTGAGATCGGGCAGTTCCTCGGTGAGTTCGACCAGTTCGGCCCCCAGCTCGCGCAGGCGCACCAGCGACTGCTCGAAGGCGGCACGAACGTCCCTCGCCACCAGCTTATTGCCGAGCGTGGCACTGTAGAGGATGCGCCTGCCCTTGAGATCGCCTTCGGCGCGGGCCGCGGCCAGATAGTCCGGCGGCTCTATGCCGATCGACCACGGGTCCGACGGATGCGGCCCGGCCATCGCCTGCAGCATCAGCGCGGTGTCCATCACCGTGCGTGTCATCGGCGTCACATAGGTGTAGTTGCCGAAGGCGTCGGCCACCTGGCTGTGCGGGATCACGCCGTTGCTCTGCTTCAGCCCGACCATGCCGTTGATCGCGGCGGGAATGCGGGTCGAGCCGCCGCCGTCGGTGGCGATGCCGATCGGCCCGATTCCCGCGGCCACCGCGACCGCCGCGCCGCCGCTGGAGCCGCCGGACGTGTGCGCCGCGCTCCAGGCGTTGCGGGTGCGGCCGAACAGCGGCCCGTCGGTCAGCGACTTGTGGCCGAACTCCGGCGTCGTCGTCTTGCCGAACAGGATGCCGCCCGCACCCTTAACACGCGCCGCGCAGACCGCGTCTTCCTTCGGCACGTTGTTCTCGTAGAGCAGGGATCCGAACGTGGTGCGCACGCCCGCCGTGTTCACCAGATCCTTGGCGGCGAACGGAATGCCGTGCAGCAGGCCGAGCGGCTCGCCGCGCATCACGGCGTCTTCCGCCGCCTTGGCCGCGGCGCGGGCCTGATCGGGCACCAGGGTGACGAAGCAGTTCAATACCGGCTGCAGCCGCTCGGCCCGCGCCAGCACGGCCTCGGTCAGTTCGACGGGTGAGATCTTCTTCGCGGCGATCTGCTCGCGCAGTTCGGAGGCGGGCAGGCGTGTGAGGTCGGTCATGGTCTCGTTCATGTCCCTCTCCCCCGATAGGGGGAGAGGTTAGGTGAGGGGGCGTCGAAGATCGCGTGCAACCCCCTCCCCCTGCCTCTCCCCCAAGCGGGGGAGAGGAGATTGAAAAGGTGCGAAGGCTTTACCGCAGCAACCCGCGTGCCGCGAGGTTTCGCATCAGGGCTCCCGTGCCGAAGGTCCACGGCGCGATCTTGTCGCAATGGGCCACCCTGTTGGTCAGCGTGCCGAGCCTGGGCGAGCTTATCGAGACCAGGTCGCCGACCATATGCGTGAATCCGGTGCCGCCGGGCTTGCGCGGTTCGGTGGGCGCGAACAGCGTGCCGGTCATCAGCGCCATGCCGTCGGGATATTGGTGCGCGCTCATCGCCTGCGCCACGAGGTCGGTGGGATCGCGGCTGATCTTCGAGAGGTCGCTCGAACCGCGCAGACGGAACTGGTCGGGTCCGGTGACTTCGAGATCGACCTTGGCCTGGCGGACGTCGTCGAGCGAGAAGGTGTCGTCGAACAGGCGGATGAAGGGACCGAGCGCGCAGGAGGCGTTGTTGTCCTTGGCGATGCCCAGCAGCAGCGCGCTGCGACCCTCTATGTCGCGCAGGTTCACGTCGTTGCCCAGGGTCGCACCGACGATGGTGCCTCTGGCGCCGACGATCAGCGTCACCTCGGGCTCGGGATTGTTCCAGTCCGAGTCCGGCCGGATGCCGATCTCGGCGCCGTAGCCGACCGCGGCCATGGGCGGCGCCTTGGTGAAGATCTCGGCATAGGGGCCGATACCGACTTCGAGGTAGGGCGACCAGGCGCCGCGCGCCATCAGCGTCTTCTTCAGCGCCTCGGCCTCGGGCGAGCCCGGCTTGATCGCGCTGACATCGGCGCCGATGATCGAGTTCAGCTCGCCACGCACCTGCTCGGCACGTGCGGGATCGCCCTTGGCATGTTCCTCGATGAGCCGCTCCAGCAGGCTGACCGCGAAGGTGACGCCCGCGGCCTTGAGCGCCTGCAGGTCGACCGGGGCGAGCAGGCTGCCCACGAGGTCCTGCAGGGTGCCGATCCGCTCGCCCGGCGTGCTGCGTGCGAGGCCCGTGGGATCTGGCGCATTGCAGAGATCGGCCATCGTGGGAACGGTGGCCGAAAGATCGAACACGCCGTCGTTTCGGATCGCGACGACCGAAGGCCCCGCCGGATGGCCAGCCCGCCAGACGCGGCCGACCAGCGTGCCAGCCGTGCCGTCCTCGGGCAGGATTTCGCTGAGAGATGGTGACACTGGACGTCTCCGGCGCTTCGTTGCAGAAAAGGCGCGCCATTCCCGGGAGAAATAAGATCATGGCCGCAGCACGGATCAAAGGCGTTCTTTCGCCCGTCGTCACGCCCTTCAAGCGCGACCTGTCGCCGGATGTCGGCCGCTTCATCGCCCACTGCAAGTGGCTGATCAGCCAGGATTGCGGCCTCGCCGTCTTCGGCACCAACTCGGAAGCGAATTCGCTGTCCGCGAAGGAGCGGATGAACCTGCTCGAAGCCGTCGTCGCCTCGGGCGTGCCGACCGCGCGCATGATGCCCGGCACCGGCGCCTGCTCGATCACCGAGGCGACCGAAGTGAGCGCGCATGCGGTGAAGCTCGGCGTCGGCGGCGTGCTGATGCTGCCGCCCTTCTACTACAAGGGCGTTCCGGAGGAGGGGCTGTTCCGCTTCTACTCGGAAGTCGTGCAGCGGGTCGGCGACGACCGCCTGCGCGTCTATCTCTATCATATCCCCGGGGTCTCGGGCGTGCCGATCACGCACAAGCTGGTCGAGCGCCTGATGAAGGCCTATCCGAAGCAGATCGCCGGCATGAAGGACTCGTCGGACGACTGGCCCCACACCAAGAGCATGATCGACGCCTTCGCCAAGGACGGCTTCGACGTCTTCTCCGGCAACGAGAAGCCGATCCTGGAAAATCTCAAGGCCGGCGGCGTCGGCTGCATCAGCGCCACGGCCAACATCAATCCGGGCAAGATCGCCGAGACCATCAAGGCCTACGGCACGCCGGAAGGCGACAAGCTGCAGACCTGGATCAACGAGGTCCGCGGCGTCATGCAGGGCTATGTGATGATCCCGGCGCTGAAGTACGTGATCGCGCACTACGGCAGCGACCCGCACTGGAATCCGGTCCGTCCGCCGCTGGTCGAGATCGACGAGACGACCGGCCGCGACATGATCGAGAAGCTCGACAGACTCGGCTTCACCATGCCCGGCCTCAAGCAGGCGATGGCGGTCGCTGCAGAGTGACGATCAGGGCGTCGGATGAGGGCAATCAGCGCCATCCTTGGAGGAGTCGCTTCACTGACGGAGCGACTGCTGCCGGGGCGCGCGACGAGACTCATCGTGTCGATATTGATGGCTGCCGCAGTCGGTTTGATCATGTATGTGGTAAACTCTGTCAACCTCGCCAGGTGGCTCTGACAGGCCTTTGAAAAAATGCCTCGGCATGCCCGATAAACGAATCGAACGAAATAAACGAAACAAATGAAGTGAAAGTCGCACCTCCCGGATTCTGAGCGGCGGTGAAGGTTGACAAACTCGCAATCTCGATCTATAAGTTTTGCATGCTCAAGACCCTGTCCCACACCGCTTGGTATTTTACGCCCCCGACATAGGCGGCGCGAAGGGTCATGACTCAACGAAGCCGCCGCATCCCGGCGGCTTTCGTGTTCTAGGACTTGGCCTCCGGGCCGCGGCGGAACCCGCAACCGGAGGACGACATGTCGATCATCGAAGCAGAGATTGAACCGCACCAGATGCCCCTCGCCATCCGCGTGAGGCTGGCGGGGCCGCGCGATATCGAGGATCTCGTCGATCTTCTCGACGGCGGCGAGAGTTCGCGCGCGCAGGTGCTGACATGGCTCGAAACGCCCGGGACGACCTTGCTGGTCGCACAGAGCGAGCTGGGCGTGCTCGCGGTTGCCGTGCTCATGACCCGGCTCGTGCCGCTGGAGGGTATGGGCGCCCACAAGGTCATCGAGGTCGACAATCTCGTCGTGCGCGCCGACCAGCGCGGGCGCCGGGTCGGGAGGCGTCTCCTGGCGGCCGCCGTCGAATGGTCGCGCCAGCGTCGCGCTGTGCAGGTCGAGGCCGTAGTGGGCGAGGGGCCGGCCAAGCGCTTCTACGAGAATTTCGGCTTCGCCGTCGCCAACGACCGCCTGGTGTTGGCGGCGTGAGCGTCGCGACCCGCCCGGCGCGCCTGTTCCACGCCGCATTTTCGCAAGGTGAACAATCCGGTTGCGGGTCGAACAATGTGATATGATGATTCTTCTTGCACACCCAGTGCCGGACATTTGTGCAGGAGTAGCCCCGTGGCAAAGCGTTCTACGAAGCGTGCGAACGTGCCCGTCGAAAAGGCACCCGTCGCCCTCAAGCAGACGATGACCAAGCCGATCTCCAGCTACACCGATCCGGAGCATCTGCGCACGCTCATGCAGAACGCCAAGCGCATGGGCCGCGATGATATCTGGCGCGAGGCCTTCGACCAGCTCTGCTCGCTCGAAGGCGCTGCCCAGTCGGAGCCGCTGGACCGCGCCTTCTACCGCACGCTGGCGGCGTACGAGCAGCTGCTCACGCAGAAGAACCGTCGCGCCACCCGGGCCAGCCGGACCCGACTCAAGCTCAAGGGCAAGGGCGTTGTCGCCTGCCTCGAGGACTGGGCGAAGAGCAAGGAACCGCCCGAGTCCTTCGAGTTGCTGGTTGCCAACGGCATGGTCGAGATGACGGGCGAGCAGCTGGTGCTGACCTATCCCGACAAGTTCACGCCGGAAGCGGTCGCGGGCGCCACGGCGCGCCTTGCCGCGCTGAAGGCCGCGCCCGAGAGCTGATCCCTAGGCCGGCTCGGCGTCTCGCGCGGCCCACATCTTCTTGAAGGCCGGACGGGCCTGGCAGGCGGCGAGCCAGGCCTTCACGCGCGGCGCGGTTTCGAACAGCTCCGGCGCGGGCTGCGCATAGCGCACGATCTCGGCGGCGTTGAGGTCGCCCACGGTGAAGCGGTCGCCGACCAGCCAGCCGCTCTTTGCCAGCGCCTTGTCGAGCACGGCGAACGGACCCTTCAGCGCCTCGACGGCGGCGTCGGCGATCTTCGGGTCCTTCGCGCCGTGCGGGTTGCCCAGGCGATGGTAGAGGATGTTGATCGCGTGCGGCTCCACGCCGGTCGCGGCCCACAGGCTCCACATCGCAATCTGGCCTTCCTCGGCCACGGTCGCACCGGCGACCGGGCCGCCATGCTTGCGGGCGAGATAGAGGTTGATGGCGAGCGACTCGTGCAGCACCAGCCCGTCATCGTCGATCGAGGGGATGAGGCCGCTCGGATTGATCTTCAGGAATTCCGGTGACTGGGTGTGCAGCATGCCGGCGGGCACCGTCCGATAGTGCTGGATGACCGGCACCTGCCTGAACGGGATGCCGAGTTCCTCGGCCAGCCAGATGTTGCGGGACGCGCGGGACCGGTAGACGCCGTAGATCGTGAGCATGGAATCCTACTTCAGCGAACTGTTTTCTTGACGGGATCGCGTCCGTTCTTAAGGCTTGACGTGTTCGAGGCACAGCGAAAACCGGACCGGGCTCTCCAGCAAGGAGGAACGACGATGTCGGCACCCAAGACACTCGAAGCGGTGAAGGACGCCAGCCACCTCTACGAGGTCGAGCGGCGCGCCTATCACCTGCAGCGGCCGGGCTTCCGGGTCGCCGAGCTGCAGCTCTCGCCGACGCAGAAGGTGCCCTGGCACTTTCACAGCAACATCAGTGACACGTTCTATGTCGTCGATGGCACGATGCTGCTCTTCCTGCAGGGGCCGAAAGAAGAGGTGATCCTGAAGCCGGGCGATAGTTTCGTCGCCGCGCCGCGGCGGCCGCACCTCGTGACCAACGGGGGAAGCTCGTCGCTCACGTTCCTCATCATGCAAGGCGTGGGTGAGTACGACTACGTGCCGCTGGTTTGACCGTCATGTCAGGAGGACAGCTCAACTGATCGCCGGTGCGTCCCGGCCGACGAACTGGACGCGCAGCTCGCGCTTCAGGACCTTTCCGGTGGCGTTGCGTGGCAGGGCGTCGACGAAGGTCACGGATTGCGGGACCTTGAACTTGGCGAGGCGGGCGAGGCAGTGCTGGATAATGTCGCCTTCGGCGAGGTCCTGGTCGTGCTTGCGCACGACGATCGCCATGCCGACCTCGCCCCAGCGCTCGTCGGGCACGCCGATGATCGCGGCGTCGGCGATGGCGGGGATCTGGAACAGCACGTTCTCGACCTCGGCGGGATACACGTTCTCGCCGCCTGAGATGTACATGTCCTTCCAGCGGTCGACGATGTAGACGAAGCCTTCCTCGTCGAGCCGCGCCGCATCGCCGGTGTGCAGCCAGTCGTCGGTGAAGCTCCGCTTGGTGGCCTCGGGATTGTTCCAGTAGCCCGGCGTGATGTTGGGTCCCTTGATCAGCAGCTCGCCGATGCCGCCTGCCGGCACGTCGTTGCCCTGGTCGTCGACCACGCGGATCGCGGTATGCAGCAGCGCCTTGCCCGCCGATCCCAGCTTGCGGATGGCGTCGGCCGCATCGAGCATCGTGCCTGCCGGGCTGGTCTCGGTCATGCCCCAGCCTTGCACGAGCGGCACGCCGCGGGCGGTCCAGGTCTCGAGGATGGAAAGCGCGCACGGGGCGCCGCCGACGCCCGCGATGCGCAGGCGCGAGAGGTCGGCCGCCGCGAACTTCGGATGCTGCATCATGAACTGGTAGGGCGCGGGCACCGCGAAGAAGTGGGTGATGCCGAGCGCCGGATCGGACAGGCAGTCGAGCGCCTGGCCGGGATCGAAGTTGCGCATGATCAAGATCGAGCCGCCGGCATGCAGCACTGGGTTGGCGTAGCAGTTGAGGCCGCCGGTATGGAACAGCGGCAGCACGACGAGCTGCACGGTCTCGGGCGTGATCAGGGCGGGAATGCCGAGGTTCACGCAGTTCCAGAACACCATGCCGTGCGTGATGATCGCGCCCTTGGGATGCCCGGTCGTACCCGACGTGTACATGACCATGCCGATATCGTCGTGGGTCTGGGGCACTGGAGCGGGCGCCGCTCCGGCCTCGGCAAGCGCGCGCTCGTAGGCGCTGTCGGGCCGGTCGTGGTCGATCTCGAGCAGGTTCTTCGTCAGGGCGGCGGCCTGCTGCGCAAAGCCCTTGTCGTGGATCAGCAGCTTCGGACCGGCATCCTCCAGGATGTACTCCAACTCGGGCACCGTGAGCCGCCAGTTCAGCGGCAGCATGATCGCGCCCAGCCGCCCGCAGGCGAATTGAAGTTCGAAATATTCGGCGCAGTTGGGCGCCAGCAGGGCGATCCGGTCCCCCCTCGCGATGCCCCTCGCGGCGAGGGCCGAGGTCAATCGGCCGATACGGGCATCGAGGTCGGCGTAGGAGAATTTCCGATCTGTCTGCAGGTCGTGGATCGCGAGCTGCCGGGGGCGCCGGCCCGCATGGTGGGCAATCCAGTCGAAGTAGGGAATCGCAGCCATCAGTTCACGCCTTTGCCGAAGCCCTGCCAGTACGGTTCGCGCAGCTCGCGCTTCAGGACCTTGCCGGCGCCGGACAGGGGCAGGGGCGTGTCGCGGAAGTCGACGCTGCGAGGGCATTTGTAGCCCGCGATCTGGTTTCGGCAATGATCGATCACGTCGTCGGCATCCAGCGAGGCGCCCTGCCGGGGGACGACGATGGCGTGAACCCGTTCGCCCCATCGTTCGTCGGGAATGCCGATCACCGCCACCTCGGCGACGCCCGGCATGGTCGAGATCGCATTCTCGACCTCGGCGGAATAGACGTTCTCGCCGCCGGAGATGATCATGTCCTTCAGCCGGTCGACGATGAACACGAAGCCTTCCTCGTCCATGGTGGCGCCGTCGCCGGAATAGTACCAACCGTCCTCCAGCACCGCCTCGGTCTCGGTCGGCTTGTTCCAGTAGCCCTTCATAACGTTGGCCCCGCGGACGGCGAGCTCGCCGGTCGTGCCGCGCGGCACTTCCAGCCGGTCGGCATCGACGATCCTGACCTCGCAGGCGAGCACCGCCTGGCCGCACGATTTGAGCCGCCCGGCGAACGGACCGTCGAGGACGGTGTAGCGCGGGTCGAGCAGGGTGACGATGGGCGCGGCCTCGGTCATGCCGTAGCCGTGCATCAGGCGGACCTGCGGCATCCGCTCGATCGCCTTGCGCAGGATGCCCTCGGGCATGGGCGAAGCGCCGTAAAGGATGAAGGAGAGAGTGCGGATGTCGAACTCGCCGAAGCGTTCGTGGTTCACCAGCATGTTGATCATGGTCGGCACGAACTGCGCATGCGTCACCTTCTCGGTCTGGATGGTGAGCAGGACCTCGATGGGCTCGAAGCGCGGCACGAAGGCGTGGCGTCCGCCGGACAGGGTGACACCGAAAGTCGAGGCGCAGTCGGCGAGATGAAACATCGCGCCTGAATGGAGATAGGCGGTGTCCGCGTCGAAGCCCATCCCGGCCACGCCGTTCAGGGCGTTCACGACGAGGTTGGTGTGGGTGAGCATCACGCCCTTGGAACGTCCCGTCGTGCCACCGGTATAGAAGAGGCCGGCGAGGTCGTCGTCGCGGGCGCCGGCATCGTCCAGCGCCTCGTAGCTCGTGAGGTCCTCGTAACGGAGGATGCCCTCCGGGCTTGCCAGATCGTCGAGCCAGACGACCTCGCGAACCGACGGCGTCAGGCCTTCGAGCTCCGTCAAATGGTGCGACATGCCGGTGTCGATGAACAGGGCCACGGCACCGGAATCGTTCAGGATGTATTCGATCTCGGGCGCGGCCAGCCGCGTGTTGACCGGCACCATCACGGCGCCCAGCCAGGGCAGCGCGTACATCAGTTCGAGATAGCGATCCGAATTCAGGGCGAGGATGGCCACCCGATCGCCGCGGCGCACTCCCAGTGCGGAAAGCGCGCCGGCCACCCGGCTGATCCTGTCGGCGCTCTGCTGCCAGGTGCGCTTGCGACCGGCGAAGGAGGTGGCAAGACCGTTGGGGCGGGTCTGGACGGCGCGGCGAAGTCCCTGGGTGAGTGCAAACATGGGGCGATGCTAGGGGCTCGTTCGTTCGCGCGGCAAGGGGCTTCGTGGTAAGGGGGAGGGATGGACACCATCGCCCAGCCCACCGCACCTGCGAAGGACCTCGAGTTCAATCCGCTCGACCCGGCCTTCATCGCCGATCCCTATCCCTTCTATCGTCGGCTGCGCGAAGCCGCCCCGGTGCTGAAGACTCCGCAGGGCTTCTGGCTGATCACCCGCTACGAGGACGTCGCGCTCTCGCTGCGCGACAGGCGCTTCGGCAAGGACTTCGAAGGCAACATGCGGCGCCGCTACGGCGAAGACCGCATGAACGAGCCCGCCGTGGCGAGCCTCGCGAAGACGATGCTGGTGCAGGACCCGCCCGACCACACGCGCCTGCGCGGACTGGTCACCAAGGCCTTCACCGCCCGCCGCGTCGCCGACATGCGGCCACGCATCAAGGAACTGGTGGACGAACAGCTCGACAGGGTCGCCGACAAGGGCGAGATGGACGTGATGCGCGACCTGGCTCATCGCCTGCCGGTCATCGTGATCTGCGACATGCTGGGCATTCCCGAAGAGCACCGCGCCCCGTTCCTGGCGGGCAGCAACGTCAACGGCCGCATCCTCGAACCGGTTCCGATGACGCGCGAGGAGCTCGACCAGGCCAACCGCAACACCCAGATGGCCGCGGTCTATTTCAACCAGCTGTGCGAGTTGCGCCGCCGTGAACCACGTGACGATCTCACGACCGAACTGGTGAGGGCCGAGGAAGCGGGCGACAAGCTTTCGGCCGAGGAACTGCAGGCAAACATCGGCCTGCTCTTCGGTGCGGGACACGAGACCACCACCAACCTGATCGGCAACGGCTTGCTGGCTTTGCACCGCAACCCCGACCAGTGGGAGCGGCTCAAGGCCGACCCGTCGCTGATTCCCAACGCGGTCGAGGAGCTGCTGCGCTACGACTCCTCGGTGCAGATCACCGGCCGCGTGACCCATGCCGAAGTCGAACTGGGCGGCGTGACGATCGGCGCCGAGCAGAGCATCGTCGCCCTGCTGGGGGCGGCCAACCGCGATCCGGCGCAATATCCCGATCCCGACCGTCTCGATGTCGGCCGGGAGCATGTGCGGCCGATGTCGTTCGGCGGCGGCATCCATCACTGCCTGGGCGCGCAGCTTGCGCGGCTCGAAGCCGAGTTGGTGTTCGCGGCGCTGATCGAGCGCATGCCGAATCTCACCCTGCCCGAGAAGGACACGCCGGCCTGGCGTCGCAGCTTCACCCTGCGCGGCCTCAGCAAGCTCCCGGCGGTCTGGCACTGAAGGACTCTCAAAAGACATGACGACGCGGTGGCGGGGCGAGGGCGGCCAGCATCAGGGCGCCCGTCCTTACCAGGAAGACAGTTGGCGTCTGGTGACGCTGGGAGATGGTTCGCTGCTGGCGGTGGTGGCCGACGGGATGGGCGGCCATGCCGGCGGCGCGGTCGCGAGCCAGCTCACGGTCGACGCCTTCATCCATGCGGTGGAGCAGGGCGGCGGGCTGGATGACGGCCTGCGCGACGCCAATCAGGCGGTCGGCCGCGGCGCGCTCGCCCGGCACGAACTCACCGGCATGGGCGCCACCCTGGTCGCGGCCCGGCTGCGCGGGGATGAGGTGGGCTGGATCAGCGTCGGCGATTCGCCCTTCTACCTGGTCGAGGCGGGCAAGATCGTCCGCCTGAACGCCGATCATTCGATGGCGCCGCAGATCGACGCGCTGGTCGCCCGCGGCATGCTCTCGGCCGAGGATGCCGAAAATCATCCGGGCCGTCATACCTTGCGCGAGGCGGTGATGGGCGAGCCGCTGACCCTGGTCGACCGGGGCAGCCGCCGGCTGGGCCCCGACGCGCGCCTGCTGGTTTGCAGCGACGGCGTTCACAGTCTGACGAATGAAGAGCTTCTTGCGCAGGCGTCGCTTCCGGTGGATCGCATCATTGCGGCGGTGCTGGCGACGGCCAAGGGGCACCAGGACAACATCACCGTGGTAAAGCTGGAGCGAGTGCGATGAGCCGTGGCCCTGTCGTCATCGAGGTCACGCGCGGGCCGGTCGTCGAGAGCCGCCACGAGGGCATCGCCGCAGTGGTGAGGGCCGATGGCACCGTGGTCGAGTCATGGGGTGACATCGACGCCGCGATCCTGCCGCGCTCGGCCAACAAGCCGATCCAGGCGATGGCCTTTGTCGAGAGCGGCGCGGTCGAGCGCTTCGGCCTGGGCGACGAGCACGTCGCGCTGTCCTGCGCCTCGCACAGCGGCGAGACGCGGCATGTCGAGACGGTGCGTGCCTGGCTGGCGAAGGTGGGCCTCAGCGAAGCCGATCTCGAGTGCGGCACCCATCCTCCACGCCTGCAGTCGAGCATCGAGGCGCTGGCCCGGGCCAATATCCTGCCGACGCCGGCGTTCAACAACTGCTCGGGCAAGCACAGCGGCTTCCTGACGACGGCTGTGCACTATGGCGAGCCGACCAAGGGCTACATCAAGTACGATCATCCGGTGCAGCGCCGGCTGCGCGAGACGATGAGCGCGCTGTGCGGCCTCGACGCCGACGCCTTTGCGCACGGCACCGATGGCTGCGGGATCCCGACGCTCGCGACGCCGCTCAAGAGCCTGGCGCAGGCGATGGCCGCGATGGCCGATCCGTCGCGCCTGTCCAGCAAGCGCGCCGACGCCGCCAACCGCATCCGCAAGGCGATGAACGCTGAGCCCTTCATGGTGGCCGGCAGCGGCCGCTTCTGCACCCGCATCAACGAAGCCGCGCCGGGCGTGATCCAGGTGAAGACCGGCGCCGAGGGCGTGTTCTGCGGCATGCTGCCGACGCTCGGACTCGGCGTGGCCCTCAAGGTGTGGGACGGCGCGGGCCGCGCGGCCGAAGTCGCGATGGCGGCGCTGCTGGATCATCTCGGCGTGCTGCCGGCGGGGCAGCGCGAAGAGGTGCTGCATCCGCAGATCAAGAACGTCGTCGGCCTGCTGGTCGGTGAGATGAGGCCGGCGAAGAGCTGGCTGGGCTGAGGCCCGTCATGAGTCTCACACTCGACATCCTGGAAGTCGGCGTTCGCGGCGACGGCGTCGCCGATCTCGAAGGTAAGCGCTACTTCGTGCCCTATTGTCTGCCGGCCGAGACGGTCGAGGCCGAACCGCTCGACAGGCGCGGCGACGGCATCGCCTGCGAGCTGCTCGAAGTGTTGGCGCCGTCGCGCCACCGCGAGACGCCACCATGCCCGCACTTCGGCACCTGCGGCGGCTGCGCGCTCCAGCACTGGCGGCGCGATATCTACACCGGCTGGAAGAGTGAGCTGATCGCCAGGGCGCTGGCGCAGCGCGGCGTGAAGGCCCCGCGCTTCGAGGCGCCCGTCACCTGCGAGCCGGGCGAACGCCGGCGCGCCGACATCGTGCTGCGGCGCGAGGGCAAGCGGGTTCTAGCCGGCTTCCACGAACGGGCGAGCCAGAGCGTCATCGACATCGACACCTGCGTCGTGGCGCGACCCAGGATCAACGCGGTCCTCGCGTCCCTACGCACGGCGATGGCCGCCATCCTGCGCGACGGCACCTCGGCCGATGCCGTGGTCAACGAGACCGATACCGGCCTCGACGTGCTGATCCGCCCGCACCGGCGCTTCGACCTGACCCTGCCGATCCGCGAGGCGCTGATCGCGCTGGCCGAAAGCGCCGACCTCGCGCGCGTGAGCTGGGGCGATCGCGCGACGGCCGAGCCGGTGCTGGTGCGCCGCACGCCGCAGCTCATCCTGGGCGACATCGTGATCGAGCCGCCGCCGGGCGCGTTCCTGCAGGCGACCAAGCGCGCCGAGCTGGTGATGCGCGCTGGGGTCAACGCCTGGGCGGGGGAGGCGAAGCATCTCGCCGACCTGTTCGCCGGCATCGGCGCGCTGTCGCTCGGCAAGCCGGGCCGTCTCAGCCTGTTCGAGTACGACCGCCCGTCGGTCGCCGCCGTCGATGCCGCGGCGCGCAAGCTGGGCGGCAACCGCGTGACCGTGCAACTGCGCGATCTGTTCCGTCGGCCATTGAGTACCGCCGAACTCGCGGCCTTCGATGCCGTCGTGCTCGACCCGCCGCGCGCCGGTGCGGCCGCGCAATGCGCCGAGCTCGCCGCCTCCAAGGTCAAGCGCATCGTCTACGGCTCCTGCGACCCCGCCAGCTTCGCCCGCGACGTCCGCACCCTGCAGGATGGCGGCTACCGGCTGGAAAAACTCATGCCCATCGACCAGTTCCTCTGGTCCGCGCATGTCGAGCTGATCGCGCTGCTGACGCGGTGATGAGGGGCTGTCCGCTCCTGCGGACTCCCTATAGGCCTCTTAGGACCTCGCTCAGCGCGGCCCCGGGCTGGTGCGGCATGAAGACCTGGAAGGGCGCCCCGAAGATCGCTGTGAGGACCAGGCAGATGCTGAAGGACACCGTGAACAGGCTCAAGGCGACCCTCATCGGCCGTCTCTGGCCGAGATGCACGAGCATCAGGGCGATCTGGGTGATCGCCCCGAAGATCAAAATGGCGAGGCCCTTGAGCGGCACCGTGGCATCGCTGGCGAGATGCACCCTGTCCTCCCGCGCCCTCATCATGGTCTGGGCCTCGCCGATCAGGATCGCCCGCGACGAGGAATCAAGGCCGGCCTCCCGTACGATCGCGCCCAAGAGGTCGTCGAACGCGTTCTCGGTCTTGCCGCGGGCCGCCCGGATCACCGTCCCGCGATCCATCTCGCCGCTGGAGGCTTCGAGGTAGGTCCTGAGTTTCGGGATCACGGCTGCCGTGACGCCCATGGCGTGTGCGGTGTGGGCGATCAGGCGCGCGGCATTGGTCTCACCGGTCACGAAGCGGCGGGCCTGGACGTCCTTCTGCCACGCATCGCTCGCCAGCAGCGCGGCAGAGAGGCTGAACAGCATGGCGATGCCGTTGAAATAGGGCGCCACCACGCCCTTGCAGGACTGGATCGACGCCGAGAGCGGACCACGGGCTTCCGCCGTGAGGATGACGATCGCCAACAGGGCCGGGACGCAAACCGCCAGCACTAGTTTCCAGCCTATGCTCAGCTCCAGATACACCATCGACGTTCCTCCCCCGACGAAGCCGTTGAACGTCCCAGATACCATCATTCGGCCGGGCACGGGGGAGGGCGTGTTCAGCCGACGCAGTGCCGACTGGAGAAACTCATGCCTATCGACCAATTTCCCTGGCCGGTTCATGTTGGGGCGATTGCATTGCTGACAGGAAAACGAGGAGACGACCGATGATGTTCGATCTTTCCGGCAAGGTGGCCGTGGTGACCGGCGGCAGCCGTGGCATCGGCCGCTCCATTTGCGAGCAGATGGCCGCCCATGGCGCCAAGGTCGTGGTGTCCAGCCGCAAGCTGCCGGCCTGCGAGGAGGTGGTGAAGGGGATCAAGGAGAAGGGCGGCGAGGCCACGGCGGTCGCCGCCAGCATCTCCGACAAGGCCCAGTTGGAGAACCTGGTCGCCGAGGCGCGAAAGGCCTATGGCCGCATCGACATCATGGTCTGCAACGCCGCCTCCAACCCGTATTTCGGCCCGCTCAGCGGCCTGAAGGACGAGGTGTTCCAGAAGATCATGCAGAACAACGTGATGTCGAACCTGTGGCTGATGAACATGGTCGGCCCGGAGATGGCGGAACGGAGGGACGGCGCTTTCATCATCGTCTCGTCGATCGGCGCGCTGGTCGGCTCGGCGCATATCGCGGCCTACAACATGAGCAAGGCGGCCGATCTCTCGCTGGTGAAGTCGCTGGCCATGGAGTGGGGCAAGCACAACATCCGCGTCAACGCCATCGCGCCCGGCCTGATCCAGACCGACTTCGCCAAGGCACTGTGGGACAATCCGCAGATCCGCGCCGCTCAGGAGAACAAGGCGGCCCTGAAGCGCATCGGACAGCCCGACGACATCGGCGGCGTCGCGGTGTTCCTGGCCTCCAAGGCCGGGAACTTCATTTGCGGCCAGTGCATCATCGCCGACGGCGGCGTCATCGGCGCCGGCGCGGAGTAACTACGCGGAAATGATAGAATATCCCGTCGTCCTTCGACTGCGCCGCCCTTCGGGCGGCTCCGCTCAGGACGACGGGGATTTTGCTAAACCACTCTTCCGGATCAAGCCGCCACGTCCAACTCGCACCACACCGGGACGTGGTCCGATGGCTCCGTCTTGCCGCGCTCGGCCTTGTCGATGCCGACGGCGGTGAGCCGGTCTGCGGCCTGCGGCGACAGAAGCAGGTGGTCGATGCGCAGCCCGTTGCCCTTGGCCCAGGCGCCGGCCTGATAATCCCAGAACGTGTACTGCTCGCCGTCGGGATGGAACGCCCGCACCGCGTCGGTCAGGCCGAGATTGAGCAGCTTGCGGAACGCCGCCCGCGATTCGGGCTGGCAGAGCGCGTCGCCGGCGAAGGCCTTGGGATCGAAAACGTCCATGTCGGTCGGGCAGACATTGTAGTCTCCGCACAGCACGAACATCTCCTCGCGGGCCAACAGCTCGCGGGCGTGGCCGAGCAGCCGCTCCATCCAGGCGAGCTTGTAGGCGAACTTCTCGGTGCCGACCGGATTGCCGTTGGGTAGGTAGAGGCCACCGACTGTCAGCGGACCGCGTGGCGTGTAGACCTTCCCCTCGACATAACGTGCCGGCTCGTCCTCGGCGGCGCCGGGCAGGGCGCGCGCCGTCACGTCGAACGCATGATGGGACAGGAAGGCGACGCCGTTGAACCCCTTCTGACCCACGATCGCCGCCTTGTAGCCTGCCGCCTCGACCTCGAGCGTCGGAAACTGCGGCTCCTGTGCCTTGATCTCCTGCAGCACGACGATGTCGGGCTTGGCCTCCTGCAGCCACGCCACCAGGTTGCCGGTGCGCTTGCGGACGGAGTTCACGTTCCAAGTGGCGATTTTCATGAGTTCAGGCTGCCTCTCTCCCTGTCCTCATAGCATGCCTCAGTCCTGCGGTTCGATCTTCGCCTCCTGCACGACCTGCCGCCATTTCTCGCTGTCGGCGCGCACGAAGGCGGCGAAGTCGGCGGGGCTGTTGACGGTGAAGGTTTCCAGACCCTGTTCGAGCAGTTTGGCCTGCGCCGCGGGGATGACGGCCCGCACCGCGCCGTTGACCCGCTCGACGACCGGGGCCGGTGTCTGGGCCGGGCCGAACAGGCCGACCCAGCCGCCGGCATCCATGCTGCGCAGCTCGGGCAGGCCCGATTCAGCCAAGGTCGGCATGTCGGGCAGGGTGGGCGAGCGCTTGAGGGTCGAGACGGCGAGGCCCTTGGCCTGTCCCGCCTTGATGCGAGCCAGCGCGCCGGGGGCGCCGTCGAACAGGAACTGGATGCGGCCGGCCGTGAGGTCGAGCTGCGCCGGGCCGCTGCCGCGATAGGGGACATGGACCATGTCGAGGCCGAGGCGCAGGCGCAGCATCTCCATGATCAGGTGGTTGAGATTGCCCTGGCCGAACGAGCCGTAGCTCGTCTTGTTGGGATTGGCCTTCACGTAGGCCACGAACTCGGCGGTAGTGCTGACGGGCACGTCGGACGCGGCCAGGAGGACGAGGGCGCCACGCGCGATGCCGGCGATCGGCGTGAAGTCGCGCTCGACGACATAGGGCACGTTCTTCGTGACCCACGGGCCGCTGGCGATCGGCGAATTGGAGGTGAGCAGCAGGGTGTAGCCGTTGGGCGCGGCGCGGGCGACGCTGGCGCTGCCCATGATGCCCGAGGCGCCGGCGCGGTTGTCGATGACCAGGCGCTGCCCGATCTCCGTCGAGAGCGGTTCGAGCAGCAGGCGGCCGCTTATGTCGGCGGCATTGCCCGGCGGATAAGGCACCACGAGCGTGACCGGGCGGGCGGGCCAGGTCTCCTGTGCGGTCGCGGGGAAGGCCAGAAGGCTCGCCGCCGAGAGGGCGAAGCTGCGTCGTCCGATGTTCATTGGAGCTCCCTGTCGGCTGGACGCTACCAGCCCGCCCGACGGGGAAGAAGAAGCCGCAGCCGCGAAGCGGACGGGATCGACTGCTTCACATTCGAATTGAGAAGTCTCCCGTTCTACGGCGCGATGGGATCGGAGTGGTCGTTCGTTCTTCGGCGCTCCCGGACATTGCTGCCAATGTCCTGCCGCTCAGCAGCCCGAGCTTCGCTCGGCTTACACGCTGAACGAGTTGCCGCAGCCGCAGGAGGAGGTGGCGTTGGGATTCTTCACCTGGAACGCCGCGCCAACCATTTCCTCGACATAGTCGAGCTGGCTGCCCTTCAGGAACTCGAGCGACGTGGCGTCGACCAGCACGGCGGCACCGTCATGCTCGATGACCAGGTCGTCGTCGTTGCGCGCTTCCTCGAACGAGAAATTGTACTGGAAGCCGGAGCATCCGCCGCCCAGGACCGCCACCCGCATCATGACGGGCTTGGGCTCCTTGGAGGCCAGGAAGGCGATCCGCTTGGCCGCGTTGGAAGTCACGGAGAAGGTGGTGTCGGTCATACCCACAAGATGTGGTTGGCGGGGCGTTTCGTCAATCCCGACAAAAACCCTAGGAGATTAGGGCTTTTTGCGCTGTTGCGCCCGGACCCTTTCGCGGTGCAGGATGTAAAGGCCCGAACCGATGACCAGCGGCAGGCCATACCAAACGGTCCAGGAGGGCTCCTCCCTGAACCAGAGATAGCCGAAGGCCACGGCCAGGACGATCGACGCGTAGTCGAAGGGGGCCAGCACCGCGGCGGGGGCGAGGCGCCACGCCCGGGTGATCAGGATCTGGGCGCAGCCGCCCAGCAGGCCGAGCGTCAGCAGCCAGACCCAGTCCATCGGCGGCGGCCACTTCCATTCAGGGATCGCGCAGGCGATCGAGACGACGGTACCCACGACGGCGAACCAGAACAGGGTCACCACGTCGGGATCGTGGCGGCTGAGCCTGCGGACCAGCACAGTGGAGAGCGCATAGCAGAAGGTCGCCGCCAGGATGACCAGCGAGACCAGGTGGAACTCGATCGCCCAGGGATCGAGCATGATCAGCACGCCGGCGAAGCCCACCCCTACCGCCGTCCAGCGCCGCCAGCCGACCGGCTCGCGCAGAATCGGCACGGAGAGCGCCACCATGAAGAGGGGTGCCGCGAAGGAGATGGCATAGGCATCGACCAGCGGCATGCGCGGGAAGGCGTAGAAGAAGCCGAACATGCTGCCGAAGCCGATGCAGACCCTCAGCGCCTGCAGGCCCGGCTTGCTGCTGCGCACCACCCGCAGGCCGCCGGCGTGCCAGATCAGCACCGCGACGGGCAGCAGGGCGACGGCGCTGCGGAACACCATGAGCTGGAAGGCGCCGTAGGTGCCGCCCAGCCCCTTGACCATCGCGTCCATCGTGCAGAACAGCACGAGCGCGCACATCTTGAAGTAGATGCCGTGCAGGGCGGTCTGGCTGGGCGCGTGCGTCAAGGTCGCGCTATTTGGCTCGCGCTGCATACTCTGTAAAGTGACGTTCTCGGGGGATCAGGGGATCGAAAGCGTGTGAGCTGGCTGTTGCGCTGCATCAATTCGCGACGGGCGCCGATCGTCGTCGCGATGCTCGTGCTGCTGGGCGCCCTCGCGCTGCGCATCGCCGATCCCGGTGCCGTTTCGCGCATCCGGAATTTTGCCTTCGACAGCTATCAGCGCCTCGAACCGCGCCCCTACAATCCCGAGACGCCGGTGCGCGTCGTCGACATCGACGAGGCGGCGCTGCAGGAATACGGCCAATGGCCGTGGCCGCGCACGATCATCGCGCGGATGGTCGACAAGCTCACCGAGAAGGGGGCCGCCGTGGTGGCCTTCGACGCCGTGTTCGCGGAGCCGGACCGGTCGTCGATCAGCCGCATGGTGCGCGACCTCGTGGCCTTCACCGACCCCGAAACGGTGCAGAAGCTGGCGGCCGCGGTGCAGGACAACGACAAGGTGCTGGCCGATGCGTTTGCGCAGTCGCGGGTCGTCACGGGCTTCGGTTTCGACCTGAAGGGCTCGGGAAAGCCGCCGCGCACGTTCCATGGCGTCGCCTTCGCCGGTGACCAGCCCAGCCAGTTCCTGCCGCAGCAGGGCGGCACGGTGAAGTCCCTCGACATCCTGGAAGCCGCCGCCAAGGGCAACGGCAGCGTCAACACCGACGTCGACAGCATCGTGATCCGCCGGGTTCCGATGCTGTTCCGAGTCGCCGGGTACGAAGGTCTGTTCCCCTCGCTGTCGATCGAGGCGCTGCGGGTGGCGCAGGAAGCGTCCTCCTATCTGGTCAAGTCGTCCGGGGCGAGCGGCGAGATGTCGTTCGGCGAGAAGACCGGCATCGTCGCCATCAAGACCGGTGCCATCGAGGTGCCGACCGACGGCCGCGGCCGGGTCGTGCTCTACGATACCGGCCACCAGCCGCAGCGGTTCATCTCCGCGCGCGCCGTGCTGAAGGACGAGGTACCCGCCGAGAAACTCGAAGGCCAGGTGATCTTCGTCGGCACCAGCGCCATCGGCCTCAAGGACCTGCGCAACACGCCGGTTCAGGACGGGGTGCCGGGCGTCGAGGTCCATGCACAGCTGGCCGAGCAGATGCTGGAGCAGAAGTTCCTTGCCCGGCCCGACTATGCCGACGGTGCGGAGTTCCTCTATCTCGCGGCCGTGGGGCTGCTCATGGTCGTGCTGCTGCCGCGCCTGTCGGCGGGCAGGATGGCGTTCGTCGCGTCGATCCTGATCGGCGCCGGTCTGGTCGTGCCGTGGCTGGCCTATTCGCAGCATCAGCTGCTGTTCGATCCGATCTATCCGCCGGTGACGCTCGCGGCGATCTATGTCAGCGGGACGGCGCTCGCCTTCATGCGGACGGAGCGGGAGCGGGCGGAGATCCGCGGCGCCTTCGGCATGTACCTTTCGCCGGACCTGGTCGAACAGCTCGCGCGCAATCCGGGCCTTTTGCAGCTCGGTGGCGAGCAGCGCGAGATCACGGTCATGTTTACCGACGTCCGCGGCTTCACCACCATCTCCGAGCAGTTCGACCCGCACGGCCTGACGCGGTTCATGAACCGCTTCCTGACGCCGATGACCGACTTGATCCTCGCCCGCAAGGGCACGATCGACAAATATATGGGCGATGCCATCATGGCGTTCTGGAATGCACCCTTGCCAGTCGATCGCCATGCTGCGCGCGCCTGCGATGCGGCGCTGGCCATGCAGGCGCAGCTTGCGGTGCTGAACGAGGAATGGAAGGCCGAAGCGGAGGCCGAAGGACGTCGCCACATCCCGGTGAACATCGGCGTAGGCCTCAACACCGGACCGGCCTCGGTCGGTAATTTCGGCTCCACCCAGCGCTTCACCTATTCATGCCTGGGTGACGACGTGAACCTGGCATCGCGCCTCGAAGGCCA
Source organism: Rhodospirillaceae bacterium (assembly GCA_009772935.1). Taxonomy (GTDB): domain Bacteria; phylum Pseudomonadota; class Alphaproteobacteria; order Reyranellales; family Reyranellaceae; genus Reyranella. The sequence goes on along the minus strand of WOUR01000019.1, from coordinate 25,387 downwards.
GTGCAAGACCTACGGCGTCGGCATCATCATCGGCCGCAAGACGCGCGAGGCGGTCGAAGACTACGCCACGCTCGAGCTCGACCTGATCACCGTGAAGGGCAAGACCGAGCCCGAGCGCATCTACGCGCTGCTGGGCGATGCCGAACTTGCCAGGGCGCCGGCCCATGCGGCGCTTGTCGAGCAGCAGGCAGCGTTCCTGCAGCTCTATCGGTCCGGCGCCTTCGCCGAGGCGCTCGATACGGTCGAGGCCTGCGAGGCGGCGGCGGCGCGGGTGGGATGGCGCCAGAGCTACTATCAGATGATGCGCGGACGTCTCGACGAGCTGATCGACGATTCGCCGGTGGACTGGAAGGGAGTTTATGTCGCCAAGGACAAATGAGCAGGATCGTCGCCTCGCCGCCATCGAGGCCCTGGTATGCCGCGACGTCGGCCGCAAGACGCAGCAATTGATCGACGCAACTCGCGGCGGCCTGGCCGAGGCCGCTGCGTCGCTCGCAACGGCCTCGCGCGTGGGCCTGATCACCGGCTTCTTCGTGCCGCGGGGCGATGTGGCCGCGCCCGAGACCGACGGCCCCGTGGGCACGGCCCTGCTGGCGGCGGCACTGGTCGCCTGCGGCGTGCCGGCCCGCATCGCCGTCGACACGCCCAGCGTCGAGGCCGTGCGTTCGGCCGTTCGGGCGACGGGCGAGGACGTGACGGTCGACGAGATCGTGCTGGGCGAGGAGGGCGCCCTCGAAGCAGCGACCGAGCTCTGGCGTCAGGAGAAGCTCAGCCACGTCGTCGCCATCGAGCGCTGCGGCCGCAGCGCCGATGGCAAGCCGCGCAACATGCGCGGCGTCGATGTCTCGCCCTGGACCTTGCCGCTCGATTCGCTATTCGAAGGCGGGGACTGGACGAAACTCGCGGTCGGCGACGGTGGCAACGAGATCGGCATGGGCAAGCTGCAGCCAGGGCTGATCGCCGAGCACGTGCCCAACGGCGCGGCGATCGCCTGCGTGACGTCGTGCGACCACCTCGTCGTCGCCGGCGTCTCGAACTGGGGCGCCTACGGGCTCATGGCGGCGCTCGCCGTGCTGCGCCCGGACTGGCGCCCGACGATCGCGAAATTCCTGACCGCGGAACGGGACTTCTTCGTCACCGATTCGATCGTGAAGGAAGCCGGTGCAGTGGACGGCGTGACCGCGCTCCGCGTCGCCACGGTCGACGGATTCGGCCCGGAAATCCACGGACCGCTGGTCGACCGGCTCGGCCGCATTGCGTGGGGAGAGGGCGCGCATTAGCTTGCGCGCCATGGAAAATCCCTACGCTCCGACGCACCCCGAGATCCGCGACGCCGTTCGCCAGCTCTGCCTGAAGTTCGACGGCGCCTACTGGCGCGAGCTCGACCGCGAGCGCGGCTACCCGACGGCCTTCGTGAAGGCGCTGACCGAAGCCGGGTGGCTGTCGATCCTGATCCCGGAGGAGTATGGCGGCGCCGGCCTCGGTATCTCGGCGGCCAGCGCGGTGCTGGAGGAGATCCACAAAGCCGGCTGCAACGCGGCGGCCTGCCATGCCCAGATGTACATCATGGGCACCGTCCTGCGGCACGGCAGCAAGGAGCAGAAGGAACGCTACCTGCCGAAGATCGCCACCGGCGAGCTGCGCCTGCAGGCCTTCGGCGTCACCGAGCCGTCGAGCGGAACCGATACGCTGAGCCTGCGCACCACGGCTGTGAAGAAGGACAACAGCACCTACGTGGTGAACGGGCAGAAGGTGTGGACCAGCCGCGCCGAGCATTCCGACCTGATGCTGCTGCTCGCCCGCACCACGCCGCGCGAGCAGACCCAGAAGAAGACCGACGGCCTGTCGGTGTTCCTGGTCGACATGCGCTCGGCGCTGGGCAAGGGGCTCACCATCCGGCCGATCCGCACGATGATGAACCACAACAGCACCGAAGTGTTCTTCGACAACATGGAAGTGTCGGCCGAGAACCTGATCGGCGAGGAGGGGCAGGGCTTCCGCTACATCCTCTCCGGCATGAACGCCGAGCGGGTGCTGATCGCCTCGGAGTGCATCGGCGACGGCAAGTGGTTCATCGAGAAGGCCGTGAACTACGCTAAGGAGCGCAAGCTGTTCGGCCGGGCCATTGGCCAGAACCAGGGCGTCCAGTATCCGATCGCGCGCGCCTACACGCAGATCGAGGCAGCCGACCTGATGGTGCGCAAGGCTGCGGCAATGTATGAGGCCGGCATCAATGCCGGTGCCGAGGCCAATATGGCCAAGATGCTGGCGTCGGAAGCCTCATGGGCGGCGGCCGAGATGTGCGTGCAGACCCACGGCGGCTTCGGCTTCGCCGAGGAGTACGACGTCGAGCGCAAGTTCCGCGAGGCCCGCCTCTACACGGTGGCACCGATCTCCACCAACATGATCCTGAATTTTGTCGCCGAGCATGTGCTCGGGCTGCCGCGGTCGTATTAGCGGAGACCAGCAGTCAATTGCTCTGGGCTGTGGATGGGCCGGAGCGGATGCATCTAGCCGCTCAGGACGCGCCGGCGGCGACCCTTTCCGCCGCGATCCGATTGGCCTCGCGGCGCTGATCCATCATGCCGGCCGTGCGCTGCTTGTAGAACGCCACCAGTTCCGGGCCGGCCTTCTCCGGGCTGCCGCTGTCGAACGGCGGATTTGGATCGTATTCCATCATGAGCTGGATCGCCTTGGCGACCTGTTCGCCGGCGAGTTCGGCCGCGAGCGTGAGGCCGAAGTCGATGCCCGCGGTGACGCCGCCGCCGGAGAGGCGGTTGCGGTCGCGCACGACGCGCTCGGCGACGGGAATGGCGCCGAACGCCGCCAGCTCGTCGCGCACCGACCAGTGGCAGGCCGAGCGATAGCCCTTCAGCAGGCCGGCGGCGGCGAGCACCAGCGAACCGGTGCAGACCGAAGTAATGTAGCGCGCGCCTTCGGCCTGGCGACGCAGGAAGGTGAGCGTCTCCAGGTCGTTCATCAAGGCGACCTGGCCGACGCCGCCCGGCACGCAGATCACGTCGAGCTGCGGGCAGTCGGCGAAGGTGGTGGTCGGCAGCACGGCGAAGCCGGAATCTGTCGTCACCGGATCGCGGCTTTTCCAGATCATGTGCATCCTGGCGCCGGGAAGCCTGCTCAGCACCTGGGCCGGGCCCATGGCGTCGAGCTGCGTGACATTGGGAAAGAACAGGATTCCGATCTGGAGTGTGCTTGTCATCGGCTTTCTCTCGGGTGGTTGTCAGCGCGGAATGAATCACGCCATAGGGACCCTTGAACGCGGCGGACGCTATCATTCCGCCGGATTCGGGGGAAGCCTTCCGGCAGTCCCGCCGCGCCGTCCTTCCAATGACGCCTCAGGAGACGCCCACGGCCTCGACGATCATCTTCTGGAAGTGGATGACGAGGTGCTCGCTGTTGGCCAGGAAGCGGCCCGTAGCGGGCAGGCCGCCGAGAAGGCCGCGCTGAACCGATTCCGTCAGGGCATCGTCTTCCGCGGCGACCTGCTTGTTGAAGGCGACGAGCGACTTCGCGAACTCGTCGCTGACGCCGGGCCCGAAGAACTGCTCGGAGAAGCCTCTGGTCGCGTTCGGGCCGTCCGGTGCCCAGACGTCGATCGACAGGTTCGGGAAGCCGGGATTGATGTTGATCGTCACGTTCGGCCACAGGAAGTGGTACTGCGACTGCGTGACCGCGCCCGAAACGTCATAGAGTTCGATCCTGCTCTTGCCTTCGAGCGCGGCGGGCCGGACCGGGCCGGTCTGGCTCGAGAAATAGCCATGCGCCTTCAACGTATAGGCGTCCGGGCGGACGTCGATCGCGGCGTTGAAGCCGGGGTGGGCGACGGCGCAATGATAGCATTCGAGATAGTTCTCGAGCATCGTCTTCCAGTTGGCGTTCGAGCGCCACTCGTCGCGACTGTGATGTACCAGCGTGTCGAGCACGACGCCGCTCGCGGCGATCAGGTCGAGGACCGGGCCGTAGCAGGATGCAGCCGTTGGCGCCTCGGGGTCGAGGTTGACGAAGACGAACGGCCCCAGCGCCTCGGCGCGGATCGGCAGCAGGGGGAAATCGGCGAGATTGAAGTTCGACTCCGACTGCGAGCGCGGCACGCGCTTCAGGCCGCCGGCCAGATCGTAGGTCCAGGCGTGGTAGCCGCATTGCAGCCTCTTGGCATTGCCGCGGCCTTTCAGGACTTCGTGCCGGCGATGCCGGCAGACGTTCACGAGACCCGCCAGGCCGTTTTCGTTGCGCACGACTGCCACGGGCACGCCGCCGGCATAGCCGGTCACGTAGTCGCCGACCTCGACGAGTTGCGAGAGCGGACCGACATAGTTCCAGCTCTTGCGGAAGACGTGCGTGATTTCGTGCTCGGTGATCGCAGGATCGGTGTACCAGCGGGCCGGAAGTGACTCACCGCGGTCGAGGGCGGCGCGCAGAGTGGCGGAAACGTCGGCACGTAATGTCATGGCGGCAGCTCACTATGGTGGCTAGCCGAAGATAATCCCCCGCAGGGTCGAAATTGCGGCCGAGATTGCGGCATGGCCGACCATCAGGAGAAACACCGTCCAGCAGGCGGTGACCGCCGTCATCAACCAGCCGAGCATCGCCATCAAACCGTCATCTTCGATCAGGGCGAAGCAGAAGAAGAGGATCGCCCAGGCGGGGAAGAAGTTATCGAAGGGAATCGGCAGCGCGAGGATCAGCACGTCGATCGAAAGCGCGATGAGAAGCAGCCGGCGAGGCATGCCGTTGACCCACCATTCGTGACGGGCGTGGACGGTGTTCTCCAGCCAGCGGATGAAGCCCCGCGCGCGCTTCAGGAAATCCTGCAGCTTTCCGCGCGGCAGGCCCCGCTTGCCGAGCGTCTCGGGCAGCGACGGCACGGGATGCCCGGCGAAGTACTGGGCGAGCACGTACAGCATCGGGACCCCCGTGATCGTCGACAGCCAGGGTATGCCCGTCGGGATGATGTTCGCGACGTTGATCGCCAGAACGGCGAAGGCGTAGGAGCGGCCGTCGAACCCCTCGAGGAACTCGTTCAGTGACAGGACTGTGGTGCGGTCCCCGGCGAACAGCCGGTCGAGCGTGTCCAGAAGGCCGAAATTGTCCTTCATCCCCCCGTCCGCGAGACCAGCCGGCGCGCCAGCACGAGATGCGGCTTGTCGAGCATCTTGCCGTCCATGGTGAGGACGCCGGCGCCGGGATTGTTCTCGAAGGTCGCGATGACGCGCATCGCCCAGTCGATCTCGGCTGCGGTCGGCGTGAAGACCTCGTGGATGATGGCGACCTGGTCGGGATGGATGGCGATCTTGCCGCCATAGCCCATGCGCCTTGCATCGTGCGCCTCGGCACGCAGGCCCTCGACGTTGCGGATGTCGGGATAGACCGTGTCGTAGGCGGTGACGCCCGCTGCGACCGAGGCCATCAGATTGACCGTGCGCGCGAGTTTGAACGTGTCGTCGTAGACGCCAGGAGAAGGCCCTTTCGCCAGCGCGCCGAGATCGGCCATCAGGTCTTCGCCGCCCCAGGAGTGACCGATCAGGCGGGCGTGCCTGGCCGGCGCCGCGGTGAGCGCCAGGATCGCTGCCGCGCTTTCGGTGGCGATGGTCAGGATGCGGGTCGCGCCGGCCTCGATGCCCTCGCGCGCTTCGAGAGCGTCGAGATAGTTCGACATCAGATCGAGATCGGCCTGGCCGACGCATTTCGGGAAGACGATGCCGTCGGGCTTGCCCTGCATCACAGTGGCGAGGTCGCCCAGGGTGAGGCCGGTGTCGAGTGCGTTGACGCGAACATAGAGTTTCGGGCCGGCGCGGTTGGCGCTGCCGAGATAGGCCAGCGCCATGTCGCGCGCGACCTTCTTGCGGTCGGTGGCGACGGAATCCTCGAGGTCGAGGATCAACCCGTCGGCGCCGGAGGCGGGGCCCTTGGCGAGCTTGCGCTCGGAATCGGCGGGAACGAACAGGAAGGATCGCATCTTTTCTCAGTCCTTGGGTTTCTTGCGCATCAGCGCCTGGCGGGTGCATTCGGCGACGGTCTCGCCGCGCTGGTTGATCGCGGTGTGGGCGAATTCGACGATCCCGGCATCGGGACGCGACTTGCTCTCGCGCAGGCTGACGACGCGGGTCCGCACCCGCAGCGTGTCGCCATGGAACACGGGCTTGGGAAAGCGCACGTCGGTCATGCCGAGATTGGCGATGGTTGTGCCCAGTGTCGTGTCGTTGACGGTGATGCCGATCATCAGGCCCAGCGTGAACAGGCTGTTCACGATGCGCTGGCCGAACTCGGTCTTCGAGGCGAATTCCTCGTCGAGATGCAGCGGCTGGACGTTCATGGTGAGCGAGCTGAACAGGACATTGTCCATCTCGGTCACGGTGCGCGTCCATTCGTGCTCGAACACGCGGCCGACGGTGAAGTCCTCGTAATGAAGTCCTGCCATCTTTCTCCTCGCGGAAGGGAGCCTTCCTAGCATGGATGGACGCTGGCCGGCTCGTCATCGTATCAAGGGCGCCACAGGATGAAACACCGGGACGGGGAGTAAGACGATGCGCGCGATGCTGAGCGAAACGCCGGGCGGGCCGGAGAGCCTGAAGCTGGTCGAGATGCCGTCCAAGCCGCTGGGCAAGGGCCAGGTGCGCGTGGCGACCCGCGCGGCCGGCGTCAACTTTCCCGACACGCTGATCATCCAGGACAAGTACCAGTTCAAGCCGCCGCGCCCCTTCGCGCCGGGCCACGAGATCGCGGGCGACATCACCGAAGTCGGCGAGGGCGTCACCGGCTACAAGGTCGGCGACCGCGTGATCGGCATGATCGGCCATGGCGGCTATGCCAGCGAGGCCGTGGTCGACGAGATCCAGCTCCTGCCGATGCCGAAGAACATGAGCTACGAGGATGGTGCGGCGTTCACCATGACCTACGGCACCTCGTACTACGCGCTGAAGCAGCGCAGCAGCTACAAGCCGGGCGAGACGCTGCTCGTGACGGGCGCCTCGGGCGGCGTCGGCCTCACGGCGGTCGAGCTGGGCGCGCTGATGGGCCTCAAGGTCATCGCTGCCGTAGGCTCCGACGAGAAGATGGAGATCTGCAGGAAGTACGGCGCCACGATGTTCGTGAACTACGCCAAGGAGAAGATGCGCGACAAGGTCAAGGAACTGACCGGCGGAAACGGCGCGGACATCATCTATGACGCGGTCGGTGGCGACGCCTTCGACGAATCGGTGCGCTGCATCGCCTGGTACGGCCGCCTGCTGGTGGTGGGATTCGCGGCAGGCCGCATCCCCTCGCTGCCAGCCAACCTGGCGCTGCTGAAGAGCTGCGACGTGCGCGGCGTCTTCTATGGTGCGTGGCGCGGCCGCGAGCCCGCCGAGGCGCGCAAGAACTTCGACGAGATGCTGGCCTGGTACGGCGAGGGCAAGCTGAAGCCGCACATCTCCATGCGCTTCCCGCTGGAGAAGGCGGCCGATGCCATGAACGCCCTGCTGTCGCGCAAGGCGACCGGCAAGGTCATCATCGAGGTCGCCTGAACAGGACGGAGGCTCGCATGGGCAGACTGACCGGCAAGATCGCGATCGTGACGGGCGCCGCCTCGGGCATCGGCGAGGCCTCGGCGAGGCTCTTTGCCGAGGAGGGGGCTCAGGTCCTGGCGATCGATCGGCCGGAGTCGGCGATCGACACGGCGCATGCGGGCAACAAATCCATCGAGGCCTTCGCGGCCGACATCACGGGCGACGACGCGCCGAGGAAGATCGTGGCCGCCGCTCTCGACCGGTTCGGGGCACTTGACATCCTGTTCAACAATGCCGGCGTCAGCGGACGAGCCTTCGTCGAGGAAATGACCGACGAGATGTGGGACCGCGTGAATGCGGTGAACGTCCGCGGCATGTTCCGCTTGTGCCGCGAGGCCATACCAGCCCTGAAGGAGCGGGCGAGGGAGAAGGGCCGCGCGCGCATCGTCAACACCGCCTCGGTCATGGCCTTCGACACCGACTACGGCCTCGCGGCCTACTGTGCTTCAAAGGCCGGTGTCGGCGGTCTCACTCGTACGCTGGCGCTGGAACTCGGCAAGTTCAACATCACCGCCAACTATGTCTGCCCTGGCGCCGTCTACAGCGGCATGACGCGGACCAACTTCGATAAGCCGGAGATCCGCGAGGTCTGGGAGAGGAAGGCGGCGCTGCGCCGGCTCGGCCAGCCCATCGACATCGCCCGCGGCGCCCTGCTGCTGGCTTCCGACGAAGCCGACTTCATCACCGGCCACGAGTTGGTGGTGGATGGCGGCCTCACCCTGCGCACCTGAGACACAGTTCCTTTTCATAGGCTACTACGGGGCGCCATCCTTCCTGGGGTTATAGGCGCGCGGCTGCAGTCCATCCGCTGCAGCATCTTGCCGACCGCGAACCCGGTCGCGCAGCGTCGGACGATCCATCCCGCTGGCCTACGCCGCCTCTGTGCGCGACCACCCTCCAGCACCGACGCCATCGCGGGTCTGGCCAGACAAGCGACCGTCCTAACTCGGCGACGTAGCGACGCAGCGGCGTAAGGCAGCTCCAGCCGCGTCACCTCGATCGTGGCGCCCAACCTGTCGTCCCTCCCCGCACGCAGGGCGGTTCGCTTCGAGATTTGACGCTTGCATCTTCAAAGTCCGGCTCATCAGGAACTCGAGGGCTCGCTTCTCACAGGGGAGATGTCTTTGGGAACACCTGATGCCCTTGGCGATGATGCTGCCTATCCCTCGTCGTCGTCGTCGCCCCTGATGCCGCGTGCCTTGTCGCGGCCATTGAGCGCCGATCACCCGGAAGGCTGACCTCGCGGCGTAACTGCGGATCGTCGCATCGACCGGGTGGAGCGCGCCGAAATCGCCGGCCGACGAGCAGACGATGACCGGGGCTGTCCGGGCGTCGGAGCTGCTTTCCTTTTCGATGCGGCACGCGACGGCAAATGCGCCCTCCCGGCCTCGATGGGCCGCTGAACGGAGACGAACATGGCAAGCATCGAGACAGAAGGGCTGCCCTTGGCAGCGCCTGCCGCGGGACGATGGCCGCGCCACGAGCTTGGGGACGAAAGCGCGTTCGGTCTTCAGGCCGACGAGATGTTCGCGCGCCAGCTCGACACCCGGTTCGCGGGCGAGGTGCGCGGCCTGGTGACCGATCCAGTAACGGGTCTTGCGGGCCGGGATCCCGAGGGCGCGCTGGCCGGCATCGCCGAGACCCTCCGGCTTCTGCGCGCGCTGAAGGACCGCTATCTGGTGCGGGCGACCGGGCCCCGCCAGAAGGCCCTGCTCGAACCGCTATTCGACCGGCGTCTCGACCGCGCCAGCGGCGACCTCGGCCGGATCGCGGAGCAGGCGACGTCGGTGCTGGACGACCGCGTCGTGGCCGAGCGCCTCGCCGACCTGCGGCAGGACGCGGCGCTGGCCTGGCGCGACCCGGCCCATCTGCGCACGTTGGGCCGAACCGCGGTGGGCGAGCTGCGTTACCAGGGCGAACGAAAAGGCTGGGACGCGGGCCGGATCGAAACGGCGGTGCGCACCGGCCTGAGCGACCTCTATGCCGGCGCGGTCGAGGCCGCAATCGACCAGGATCCCGATCGCGCGGCGAAGCTCTATGACCACGCACGCGACGTGATCCAGCCGGAGCGGCGGGCGGTCGTCGAACGCCGGATCGAACGGGCGCACGAGGAGCGGCGCGTGACGGAGATCGCCGGCGGTCTGGCCGACATGCCGGACGATCCGGCGCGGCGCCCCGGCCTCGACGACTACCTGGCGCGCGCCGCCTAGGCGACGCCGCCGGACGCCTCGCCTGAGGTGCGGGCGCAGGTGACCCGGATGGCGCGGATCGAACAGGCGCGCGCCGACCGGGCCTGGCAGGCGGCACGGGGTCGCGCCGCTACGGGCGCGCTCGACTGGCTGGGAGAGAATCCCGCGACACCGCTGATGGCGATGCCTGCAGAGCTGCGCGACGGGTTGAGCCCGGATCAGATGGAGGCGCTCGACCGGACGGCCATAAACGGCGGCCGCGTCGCCACGGATCGCGACCTCTACGACAAGCTCGACGACCAGGCCGTGCGCACCCCGCAAGACTTCGCCGGCCTCGATCTCACGCAATACCGGCTGTCACTCGGCGACAGCGACTACAGCCGCCTGACCAAACTCCAGAAGACTCTTGCCGAAGGCAAATCCGATCCGTCCTTCGAGCGCCACCGTCTCGGCCGCCTGTTCCTGGACGAGGGACTGCGCGCTGCCAATGTCGATCCCGACGGCGAGGAGGCCCGGACCGCACGGCAGCAACTCGACAGGCTTTTAGGTGCCTTCGAATCCGTCGAGGGCAAGCCGCCGACGATGGCGGACATTCGCAGCCTCGTCGGCGACGTGCTGCCGCGCGCCGAAGACGATCCAAGTATCGTCCGGACCTCGGGCGGCGACCCGGTCGAAGCGCTGCCGCCAGAGCTTGAGGCGAAGGGCCTAAGCGATGGGTCAGAGCCTCACATTGCGCCGGTTGATGCCGTATCGACACCCTCACCCAGCGACGAAGTAGTAGTCGAAGAATCGACAGGCCCCAAGGCGATGGAAGCGGCACCTAAGTCGCGCCCTGCGCCCGACGTCACGCGGTACGACGATGGCACCAAGCGGGTCACGCGCCGCGGCGTCGATACCGAGCGCGGCAAGGCCGACGTCACTGAAACGTACGACGAGCAGGACCGCATCGTCTCGAGCGATGCCACCTTCGCCCATGGCCATCGTGTGGAAAGCCGGTGGTCCTATCCCACTGAGGGCCACTGGTCGCAAGTCGATACGATACTCGACCCCGAGGGCAAGACGCTGGGCGCGATCACCACGACTTTCGACGGTGAGCGCGTGACGCGCACCGTCGAGCCGATAAACGGACCGCCACAGACCGACATCTGGGATAGGGATGGTCCCGTGGCGGCGATGCAGAACGTCGTTGCGCCCGCCTTGGCCATTCCCTTCCTGCTGGACCTCGCGGCAGCGGCGATCGGGGCCGTGATTGTCGGAAAGGCGATTGACGAGACGATCGCTCGCCAAGGCTCGGGCGGCATCTTCGATGGCAGCGAAATGGCCCGGCCGCCCGGCAAGAGTCCGGGCCCCGACGACAACGGCCCGCCGGAGCGAGTTGAGGCCGACCAGCGACCGCCCTCCCGACCTCCGGTGCCGCCGTTTCCGCCAGGGCAGCGTCCTAGTTGGCGTCGAAGCGAACTCGATGATATGGCGGATCGACACCCGGACTTTGCTTCGCAAGTCGCGTTCAAGGATGGGAGGGAGGTAAGCGCTCGGACGCCTGGTTCGGTTCGTCCCGATGGCGTGTCGGCCGACAAACGCAGTGCATCGTTCGAGGTGAAAAACTACGATATCAATACCAATGCCGATGCCCTGATCAACAAGGTTGCTAAACAGGTTCAGGAGCGTGCCCGGCATCTGCCGCAGGGCATGCAGCAGAACATTAAGATCGATGTGCGCGGACAGAATGTATTTTCTGGCCGCCTCGATGACATCGCAAGAAGGATCGTCGAAAATTCGAATGGATTACTCAGCTATGAGCACATCAAATTCGTGAGGTCCTATTGATGAGCGACGTTGGACTTTCGGCAGGGCTGGTTCTCCAGCAGATCGGAACCCCAAGGGAAGTCGCCGCCTTTTTCGAGTTGATCGGCCGGCATAAGCCAAAGTCGGCCGATCACTCGCTCACTCTGGTGACGGATCGTCTGTACCGGCGCACTGTGCCTGGAGAAGCGTTCGATGCACTTCTCGACCAGCTTCACGAGTGCCAGCGGACATTTCGTTTTGTTCCAATCACCCCAGGTTTCTGGGATGAATTCAATCTGGGTGAGAGAAGTGTTGGCCTGGATCGGTCGGCATCGAGCCTCGCCGATGCATTTCAGCGAATCTTTCTTGCTTTCGATCGTTCGATCGAGGTTGCTCGCCTGGATAGAAAGAACCTTCGGTATTTTCGACCGATTCGACTACAGGCCCTGGATGGACCCAGATCCTATGAACATGAGTACATGCCGCTGGAGGACTTCGAAGAGCCCGACATGCGGCCGATCTGGCTGGAGTGAACTGATTCCGTCCACCTGACTTAAGATCACAATTTGACACCCGCCGCGGCCTCACGCGGACACCGGAGGACACATCCTCAAGGCTCATGAACGACGACCGGCGTCGAGAAGCCAGCTTTCGCGAAGGTCTGACGTTGGGAAGAGCGTAGCGAGCAACTACTGCAGCAAAGGGCGATAGTGGCGAGCCCGGCAACGGGGCGCTGGACGACCAGCCCGGCCTCCAATGGCGCAACGGCAAGAACGCACTTCAGGCCGCGATGTGCCGTTGACTGGAGGCGAACATGACAAGCCTCCAGTCTTCCGCAACGTCGTGCTCAAGCCCATCGATTTCAACCCATAAACTAGGCTAACTTGTTATCTGCTCGCCATGTCTCCTTCCCAAACAACAGGAGGAGTCTGACGGCGTCTCTTGGAATGTGTGAAGCTTTGGACGAGGTATCGTCGACCATGAACAACATTGCCTCCTTCGCCGCCGACTACAGCGAGGCGCGCGACAAGTTCCTGGCCGCCGCCCGGCTCACCGACGCCCAGACCTTCCGCTACGACAATCCGACCAAGGGACCGAAGGGCGAGGCGCTATCGACCGACGTGGCCTGGGTCGGGCCGGCTGACGCCTCGAAGGTGATGGTCACGATCTCGTCGACGCATGGAGTCGAGGGCTATTGCGGCTCGGGTTTCCAGGTCGACTGGCTGGCGTCGGTCGGCGCGTCTGGACTGCCCAAGGGCACCGCGGCGCTGTTCGTGCACGCCATCAACCCCTATGGCTTCGCCTGGACGCGGCGCGTGACGGAGGAGGGCAACGACCTCAACCGCAACTATGTCGACCATTCCAAGCCCTATCCGGTGAACGAGGGTTATCTCGAGATCGCCGACGATCTCGTGCCGGCGGATTTCAGCGAAGCAGGGCGGGCGGCGGCCGATGGCAGGCTGGCGGCCTTTCGCCGGAAGGTCGGCGACGTCGAATTCTTCCGCGCCGTCTCGGGCGGCCAGTACAGCCATGCCGACGGCATGTTCTTCGGCGGTGGCGGCGCCTCCTGGTCGAACCGCACCCTGCACGCCATCGTCGACCGATATCTGAAGGGCCGCGAGGATGTGGCCGTCGTTGACTTCCACACTGGCCTCGGTCCCTACGGTTATGGCGAGCCGATCACCCATTACGACATCGGCACCGGTGGCTCTCGCCGGGTGCGCAATTTCTGGGGTGAGTCGGTCACGGAATCGAAACGGGGCCAGACCGCATCCCAGGCGCGCGACGGTCTCGGCCATTACGGGCTGAACCGCGTGCTGACGGAGCCGCAGACGCGGCTCACCATGTGCACGCTGGAATACGGCACCTTCGATCGCGAGAGCGGCCAGAAGGCCTTCCGCGCCGACCACTGGCTGCACAAGTACGGCGACCCGCTGGGCAAGGAAGCCGAGCCGGTGCGCAAGGCGATGCGGCGGCAGTTCTACCCCGAGACCGACGACTGGAAGGAGGCCGTGCTGTTCCGCGGCCACCAGGTGGTACGCCAGGCCATCGCCGGCTTGCAGCGCGGGCCCCTCTAGCTTTTGGGGACAAGCCCTCGAAAAGCCATACCTCCGATCAGCGATCCTGCTACAAGCCTCCCCATGCGTGCATTCGTGGCGCTGCTGGCTTTCGCGGTCGTGGCGGCTCTCAATTTCCTGTGGTGGTGGGTTCCGAACCGGCCGGTCGACATCGCCGGTTGGAATGCCGCGCCTCTCCAGAGCGTCTCTTTCGCTCCCTATCGGCCGGGCCAGAGCCCGCTGACGCGAACCTTTCCGACCCCCGACCAGATCGAATCGGATCTCAAGCGCCTGCAAGGCAAGGTGAAGGCCGTACGCACTTATTCTGCGGGGGAGAACCTCGAGACGGTGCCGCAGCGCGCGGGCAGGTACGGGCTCAAGGTCTGGCACGGCGCCTGGTTGAACGACAACGACAAGGAGAACCTCGAGCAGATCAACCTGCTGATCGACCATGCCAACAAGTACAAGGACACGGTCGAGCGCGTGATCGTCGGCAACGAGGTGCTGCTGCGCAAGGATCTCACGGCGAACGAGTTGCGCCGCTACATCCGGCAGGTGAAGCAGCGCGTCACCCAGCCCGTCACCTACGCCGACGTCTGGGAGTTCTGGCTGCGCAACCCGTCGCTGGCCGACGAGGTCGACTTCATCACCATCCACATCCTGCCCTACTGGGAAGACGAGCCGATCGGAGTGGATCGTACGGAGGCCGACGGCAAGTTCGCCATCGAGAAGCACCTAGTGGACATCTACAAGAAGGTCCAGGCGCGCTTCCCCGGAAAGAAGATCGTGATCGGCGAGACCGGCTGGCCGAGCGATGGCCGCATGCGCTCGGACGCGCGGCCGGGGCGGGTCGAGCAGGTGAAATACTTCTCGATCTTCCGCGCCGCTGCGGAGCGGGAAGGGTTCGACTACAATGTCATCGAGGCCTTCGACCAGTACTGGAAGGCCCGACAGGAAGGAACCGTGGGCGCCGAGTGGGGCCTGCTGGACGCCCAGCGCCACGACAAGTTCGAGCTCGGCAAGCCGGTGAGGGCGGAGCCGCACTGGCAAATCCTATTCACCATTTCGACGATCGCAGGCGCGTTGCTGCTGCTCGCCTATGCGTCCCAGCGCAAGGCAGGTCACTGGAAGGGCCTCTTCATCTTCGCGCTGTTCGCCCAGATCGTGGCGACCTGCTACGTCCAGGCGACCTGGGTCGACCTGACCCGCAACTTCTACTTCGAGAAAACACTCGGCATCGCCTTCTGGGCGATCCTCCTGGCCGCGTTCAGCTACGCGCTGCTGCGCGGCATTTCCGACAGCCTGACCGGACAGATGGCCGATCCGTCGCTCTACAGCGCGAGGGTCCGCGAATCGTGGCGGGCGTGGCGCGAGCTGCCGCGCTATCGCATCCTGCGCCGGGTCGACCTGCTGGCGCAGCTGCTGTACCTCGCCCTGACGGTCCTGTGCATCTTCTACCTGATCGTCATCAGCATCGACTGGTACGACGGCGTGATCCGGATCGGCGACTGGTTCCGCCAGATCGCGATCGACGGGCGCTACCGTGACTTCCCGATGTGGAGCTTCGTGATCCCGAGCATCGTGCTGATGCTGTGGAAGACCACCACCATCCTGCGCACCGACCCGGTGGCGCGCGACCATCGCATCGCCAAGGCGCTCTCGTTCGGCCGCCTGCTGGGCTACGACGGCAGCCGCGGCGTCGTGCGCATGAACCGGCGGATGAGCCGCTTCGGTCCGGTCATGCCGGAGATCGTGCTGGCCACGATGCTGGTCTTCTGGGCGATCGTGCTGGTCGTCACCGAGGGGGCGATCAAGCTGCACGATGGCGGCGCCGGCGGCTTCGTCTCCGCGGACGGCGGCCGGTGGGTCATTCGCACGTTGTTGTGGAACACCCAGGCCAACTGGTTTGCCTTCATGGCGCTGCTGATGGCCGTTCCGTATATCGCCACCATCTATGTCTCGGTACGCGAGCCACTGGCAGAATTGCCGCCGGACTCCTATACGAACAAGTGGTAGGCGCTGAGCCGGGAGTTACGACATGGAAATCAAGGGCGAATACAGGATTGCGGCGTCGCGGGAGAAGGTCTTCGCGGCGCTGAACGATCAGGCCATTCTGCAGGCCTGCATTCCGGGCTGCGAATCGCTGGAGATGCTGTCTCCCACCGAGATGACCGCCAAGGTGCGCCTGCGCATCGGTCCGGTGAGCGCGGCTTTCTCGGGCAAGGTCACACTCTCCGACATCGATCCGCCGAACGGCTACCGGATCTCCGGCGAAGGGCAGGGGGGCGTCGCGGGCTTCGCCAAAGGCGGCGCTGTCGTGGCCCTCACCGAGGATGGCGGCGACACGATCCTGAAATACGAGGTCGACGCACAGGTCGGCGGCAAGATCGCCCAGGTCGGCGCGCGCCTGATCACCGGTACGGCGAAAAAGCTGGCCGATCAGTTCTTCGGGAAGTTCGCCGAGAGCGTCGGCGCGCCGCCGCCCGTTGCAGCCGCTTCGTGACGATGCCCACGCTGGATCCGGCGGGAGATCCGCCACCGCCCGTGCCGTCTGCTGCAGCGCAGCGCGGCTATCGTCACTGGACCGTCATCGGCGCCGGTGCCGTGGTGTTGATCCTCGTATTTCTTGCGAGTCGTTAGCAGCTGGCGTCTGACACCAGCAATTCCCTTGACCGCAATGTGGCGGGCTTGTCAGAGTCCCGGCCAACGCTCGGCGGCCGTGTGTAGTTGCGGCCGCGCAAACCAATACGTGAGGGGAGATTGAGTATGACCATTTCCGTCGCCATGACCGTCAACGGCAAGTCCGTATCGGGCAAGGTCGAGGCGCGCACGCTGTTGGTTCAGTTCCTGCGTGAGCACCTCGGCATGACCGGCACCCATGTCGGTTGCGACACCAGCCAGTGCGGCGCCTGCGTGGTGCACGTCGACGGCCAGTCGGTGAAGTCCTGCACCATGCTCGCCGTCCAGGCCGAGGGCGCCAAGGTCACGACCATCGAGGGCCTCGCCGAGAGCGCCGAGAAGCTGCACCCGATGCAGGAGGCTTTCCGCGACAACCATGCCCTGCAGTGCGGCTTCTGCACCCCTGGCATGGTGATGAGTGCCATCGACATGGTTAAGCGTCACAACTACGTGCTCGACGAGGCCACCGTGCGCCGCGAGCTCGAGGGTAACCTCTGCCGCTGCACCGGCTACCACAACATCGTCAAGGCCATCCTGGCCGCGGCCCCGGCCATGAAGTCCGCAGGAGTGTAGCCCCATGACCTCCGCCACCGGAATCGGCGCCCGCGTCCCGCGTACGGAAGACAAGCGCTTCCTGACCGGCACCGGTCGCTATGTCGACGATCTGCCCCTCGCCCGGGCGACCTACGCGTATTTCCTGCGTTCGCCGCATGCCCATGCGAAGATCAAGAGCATCGACATTTCGGCAGCGGAGAAGAACCCAGGCGTTGTCAACATCTTCACCGGCAAGGATCTTGTCGATGCCAAGGTCGGCGGCCTGATCTGTGGCTGGGTGGTGAAGGACAAGCATGGCGCGCCCCACAAGGCACCGCCGCACCCCGTGATGGCGGTCGATACCGTCCGCTACGTCGGCGACACCGTCGCCATGGTCGTGGCCAACAGCCATGACCAGGCGCGCGACGCCGCAGAGGCGATCAAGGTCGAGTACGAGGTCCTGCCGGCCAATGTCGAGCTCGCCAAGGCGTTCGACAAGGACGCCCCGCAGGTCCATGCCGAGGCGCCGGGCAACCTGATCTACGACTGGGAGATCGGCGTGAAGGCCGATGTCGACGCGGCATTCGCCAAGGCGGCGCATGTCACGAAAATGGACATCGTCAACAATCGCCTGATTCCCAACGCGATGGAGCCGCGCGCCGCCGCAGCCGAGTACGACAAGGGCACGGGCAATTACACGCTCTGGTCGACCTCGCAGAACCCGCATGTGCTGCGGCTGATCCTGTCGGCCTTCGTGCTGGGCATCCCCGAGCACAAGCTTCGGGTCATCGCGCCCGACGTCGGCGGCGGCTTCGGCAGCAAGATCTTCTGCTACGCCGACGAAACGATGGTGTGCTGGGCGGCCTCGCGGGTCGGCCGGCCGATCAAGTGGACGGCCGAGCGCAGTGAGTCGTTCCAGACCGACTGTCATGGCCGCGACCATGTCACTCATGCCGAACTTGCTCTCGACAAGGAAGGCAAGTTCCTGGCGCTGAAGGTCGAGACGATCGCCAACATGGGCGCCTACCTGTCGACCTTCTCGACGGCGGTCCCGACCTATCTTTACGCCACCTTGCTCGCGGGCCAGTACACGACGCCACTCATCTATGCCAACGTGAAGGCGGCGGTGACGCATACGGCGCCGGTCGACGCCTATCGCGGCGCGGGGCGCCCCGAGGCGACGTTCGTCGTGGAGACGATCGTCAGCAAGGCGGCGGCCGAGCTGAAGATGGATCCGGCCGAGCTGCGCCGGAAGAACTTCATCCCGTCGACGGCCTTCCCGTACCAGACGCCGGTGGCGCTGCAGTACGATTCGGGCAACTACCCGCCGATCATCGACGAGGCGATGAAGATCGCCGACTATCCGGGCTTCGAGGCTCGCCGGGCCGAGGCCAAGGCACGCGGCAAGCTGCGCGGCATCGGCTTCTCGTCCTACATCGAGGCTTGTGGCCTGGCGCCCTCGCAGGTGATCGGCCAGCTGGGCGGCGGCGTCGGCCAGTGGGAGTCGGCGCAGATCAAGTTCAACCCGACGGGCAACGTGCAGGTCATCACAGGCTCGCACAGCCACGGGCAAGGGCATGAGACCACCTTCGCGCAGCTCGTCCACGACCGGCTGGGCGTGCCGATGGACCAGATCGAGGTGGTGCATGGCGATACCTCGACGACCACCTTCGGCATGGGCACCTACGGCAGCCGCTCGCTGGCCGTCGGCGGTTCGGCCATCATGAAGGCGACCGACAAGATCATCGCCAAGGGCAAGAAGATCGCGGCCCATCTGATGGAAGCCGATGTGGCCGACGTCGTGTTCGAAAACGGCACCTTCAAAGTGGCGGGCACGGACAAGGCCGTGCCGCTGGCTCAGGCGGTCTTCGCCGCCTACGTGCCGCACAATTATCCGCTGGCCGAGATCGAGCCGGGCATGGACGAGAACGCCTTCTACGATCCGGCGAACTTCGTCTATCCGTCGGGCACGCAGATCTGCGAGGTCGAGATCGATCCGGAGACCGGCATCGTCGAAGTCATCGCCCATACCGCGGTCGACGATTTCGGCAACATCATCAATCCGATGATCGTCGAGGGGCAGGTCCATGGCGGCATCGTCCAGGGCGTCGGACAGGCGCTGTTCGAGGGCGCCGTCTACGACAAGGAGACGGGCCAGCTGCTGAGCGGCTCGTTCATGGACTACACGATGCCGCGCGCCGACAACTTCCCGTCGTTCAAGCTCGGCTACAAGGTCACCCCGTGCCCGCACAATCCGCTGGGCGTGAAGGGATGCGGCGAGGCAGGGGCCATCGCGGCGCCCGCGGCCGTGATGAACGCGGTTCACAACGCGCTGGCGCCGATCGGCGTCAAGCATGTCGAAATGCCGGCCACGCCGCTCAACGTGTGGCAGTCGATCCAGGGCGCCCAGCACGCGGCGGCCGAGTAAACGGAGGAAATCCAGATGTACGATTTTGCCTATCATCGTCCGAAGTCGGTCTCCGACGCGATCGCCCTGCTCAAGGGCAAGGAAGAAGCCCGTCCGATGTCGGGCGGCATGACGCTGATCCCGACGCTTAAGCAGCGCCTGGCGCGGCCGAGCGACGTCGTCGATCTCGGCGGCCTCAAGGAACTCGCCGGCATCAAGGTCGAGGGCGACACCCTCGTCATCGGCGGCATGACCAAGCACGGCGACGTCGCGACCTCGGCCGACGTGAAGAAGGCCATTCCGGCGCTGGCCGACCTGGCCGGCCACATCGGCGATCCGCAGGTCCGGAACCGCGGCACCATGGGCGGATCGGTCGCCAACAACGATCCGGCGGCCGACTATCCGGCGGCGGTCGTGGCGCTGAATGCCACGGTGATCACCAACACCGGCAAGCATGCAGCCGACGCCTTCTTCAAGGGCCTGTTCGAGACGGCGCTGGGCGAGGGCGAGATCATCACCGCGATCAGCTTCCCCAAGGCCGAAAAAGCCGCCTACATGAAGTTCCCGAATCCGGCCTCGCGCTACGCGATGGTCGGCGTGTTCGTCGCCAAGACCGCGGGTGGCGTGCGCGTCGCGGTGACCGGCGCCGGCCCCAGCGTCTTCCGGGTAAAGGCGATGGAAGAGGCGCTGTCGAAGAACTTCTCGTCGGACTCCATCAAGGACATCAAGGTCCCGGCCGACGGCCTGAACAGCGACATCCACGGCAGCGCCGAGTATCGCGCCCATCTGGTCGGCGTGATGGCCCGCCGCGCGGTCGACAAAGCCAACAAGTAGCCGCTCGGCTTTCCTGGCATTAACGTCGGGGCGCCCCCAACCGGGCGCCCTTTCGTTTGAGGTGAGTACGACATGAAGGCTCTGGTCACGGGGTTCGATCCGTTCGGCGGCGACGAGGTCAACCCCTCGGCGCTCGCGGTGAGCCGGTTGAAGAAGAAGATCGGCAAGGTGATGGTCGTGACCGCGGTCCTTCCGACGTCCTATGCGAAGTCCGCAGGTGTGCTGCGCGAGGTGATGGAGAAGGCCAAGCCCGACATCGTGCTTTGCGTCGGCCAGGCCGGCGGCCGAGCGGAACTCTGCCTCGAGCGGGTCGGCATCAACGTCCAGGATGCGCGGATCCCCGACAACGACCGCAACCAGCCGATCGACATCCCGGTGCGGGCGGATGGTCCGGCCGCCTATTTCGCGACGCTCCCCGTCAAGGCGTGCGTCGCCGAGATGCGCAGGGCGGGCCTGCCGGCAGCCGTGTCCAACACCGCCGGCACCTTCGTCTGCAACCACATCCTCTATTCGCTGATGGACATCATCGAGAGTCATCCCGCGAAGATGCGCGGCGGCTTCCTGCACATTCCCTACGTGCCCGAGCAGGCCGCGCGGCTGGGCGGCGCGCCGTCGATGGCCGTAGACGACATCGTCCGCGGCATCGAGATCATCGTCGCGACCAGCGCGGCTCGCACGACGGACATCCACACGGCCGAGGGCCGGATTTCTTGAAGCCCGTCGTCCTGAGCGGAGCCGCCCGAAGGGCGGCGTAGTCGAAGGACCTCTTTTCCGACGCACCGGCGTGTTGAAGCGAAAAGAGGCCTTTCAACTACGCTGCGCTCCGCTCAGGGCGACGGGGCTTTTCGTGCTTCGCTACTCCGCCGCGAGGGCGAGCGGGGGCGGGGTGTGGTGGGACGGCGCCACCGCCGTGGTGGCCTCGGGTTTCTTCACCCTGAACCAGGCCGCATAGAGCGCCGGCAGGAACAGGAGCGTGAGCGCGGTCGCGACCAGCAGGCCGCCCATCAGCGCCACGGCCATCGGGCCCCAGAAGACGCTGCGCGACAGCGGGATCATGGCGAAGATCGCCGTGCCGGCGGTCAGCAGGATCGGGCGGGCCCGGCGCACGGTGGCGTCGATCACCGCGTCCCACTTGCTGTGGCCCGCCTCGATGTCCTGGTCGATCTGGTCCACCAGGATCACCGAGTTGCGCATGATCATGCCGGCCAGCGCGATGACGCCCAGCAGCGAGACGAAGCCGAAGGGCTGGTTGAACAGCAGCAGGAACAACGACACGCCGATCAGGCCGAGCGGGGCGGTCAGCAGCACCAGCGCCAGCTTGGAGAAGCTCTGGAGCTGCAGCATCAGGAACAGGATCATCAGGAAGGCCATCAGCGGCATCATCTTGAAGATCGAGGCCTGGCTCTTGGCCGATTCCTCCTGGTCGCCGCCGACCTCGATGCGATACCCGGGCGGCAGGCTGGCGCGGACCGGCGCCAGTGCCTTGTCGATGCGGGCGGCCACGTCGGGACCCTGCACGCCGTCGGCAACGCCGGCGCGGACGGTCATCAGCAGATCCTTATTGCGACGCCACAGGATCGGCTCCTCGAGCTCGAACTTGAGCGTCGCGAGCTGGGCCAGGGACACGACGCCGCCCGTCGAGGTGCGCAGGTTTATCGCCTCCAGGCCCTCGACGCTCAGCCGTTCCGGCGCGACGGCTCGGGCGATGACGTCGATCGATTCGGTACGCTCGCGATACTGGGTGACTGTGATGCCGGTCAGGAGGGTTTGCAGCGTGTTGCCCAGCGCCTGCGAATCGACGCCGAGCGCGCGCGCCTTCGCCTGATCCACTTCGAGGCGCACCGTCTTCGCCAGTTCGTTCCAGTCGAAGTTGATGTCGCGCGTCGCGGGATCGGCCTTGAAGACCTGGCGGACCCGTTCGGCCACCTGGCGCACCTGCTGCGGGTCGTCGCCCAGCACGCGGAACATGACCGGGTAGCTGACCGGGGGGCCGTTCTGCAGCCGCTGCACGCGGGCGCGCACGGCCTCGAAGTCTTTCTTGAACAGATCGTCGAGGGCCGCGACCACCCGCTCGCGGGCGACCAGATCCTTGGTCATGACGATGACCTGGCCGAAATTGGCGTTGGCCAACTCGGGGACTGTCGGCAGGTAGAAGCGCGGGCTGCCGGCCCCGACATAGGCAGTGTAGGAGGCGACGTCCGAATCGTTGGCCAGCCACGTTTCGAGCTTGCGGACCTCAGCGTCGGTCGCAGCCCACGAGGCGCCCTGCGCCAGCTTCAGGTCGACGATCAGCTCGGGGCGGTTGGCGGTCGGGAAGAACTGCTTGGACACCAGGCCGAAGGCCGCGAGCGAGCCGACGAAGGCCAGCGCCGTGATGACGATCGTGGTCTTGCGCCAGGTGACGCACCACACGACGACCTTCCGGAACAGCGTGTAGAGGCGACCGTTGTAGGGATCGTGGTGCTGGACCTTGGGCGTCGGCAGCAGGTGGTAGCCCATCCACGGCGTGAACAGCACGGCCACGAACCACGAGATGATCAGTGACAGGCCGACGACCCAGAAGATCGAATTGGTGTACTCGCCGGCGCCGGAGCGCGCGAATCCCACCGGCACGAACCCCACCGCGGTCACGAGCGTGCCCGTCAGCATGGGGAAGGCGGTGGAGGTGTAGGCGTAGGTCGCGGCCTCCAGCCGGCTGGCGCCCTGTTCGAGTTTCACCATCATCATCTCGACCGCGATGATGGCGTCGTCGACCAGGAGGCCGAGCGCAATGATCAGTGCGCCGAGCGAGATGCGCTGGAAGTCGATCCCCAGCATCAACATGCCGACGAAGGTGATGGCCAGCACCAGCGGCACGGAGAGCGCCACGATCACGCCGGTACGGACACCGAGGCTTATGAAGGAGACCACCAGCACGATGGCCAGCGCCTCCAGCAGCGCCGAACTGAATTCCTCGAACGACTTGGTGACGACCTCGGGCTGGTTGGCGATGCGATGCACGGTGATTCCGACCGGAAGCCCGGCCTCGACCTCCTCCATGGTCTTGTCGAGGGCTGCGCCCAGCTTCTGGACGTTGCCGCCCGGGGCCATGACGACGCCGAGGCCGATCACCGTCTTGCCGTTGTAGCGCATGGCTAGCTGGCGCGGATCCTGGTAGCCGCGCGAGATCTCGGCCACGTCGCCCAGGGTGAGCGTCTGGCCGTTGGCGGTGAAGGGCAGCGACATGAGCTGCTCGGCTGAGGTCGGAGCGCCATCGACCCTGACCGCCACGCGCTCGCCCTTGGTCTCGACCGTGCCGGTGGCGACGATCGCATTCTGGCGACGCACGACCTCGAGGATCTGGTCGACCGGAACGCCCAGCATGGCCAGGCGCGTGTGGCTGAACTCGAGGTAGATCTTCTCGTCCTGCAGGCCGAACAGGTCAGCCTTGGTGACGTCGGGCACCTGCAGCAGGCGCTGGCGCACCGCCTTGGCGATTTCCTTAACCTCGGCCGGCGAGAAGCCATCGGACTCGAAGGCCCAGATCAGGCTGTAGGTGTCGCCATACTCGTCGTTGAAGAACGGGCCGACCACGCCTTGCGGCAGCGAGCTCCTGATGTCGCCAACCTTCTTGCGCACCTGGTACCAGAGGTCCGCCACTTTAGAGGGTGGCGTATCGTCCCGCAGCGAGACGTAGATCACCGTCTCGCCAGGCTTGGTGTAGCTCTGGACGTTGAAGAAATAGGGCAGCTCCTGCAGCTTGGTCTCGATCTTCTCGGTGACCTGCTGCTCGACCTCACGCGAGGTGGCGCCGGGCCAGGCCGCCGACACGACCATCTGCTTGATGGTGAAGGGCGGGTCCTCGGCGCGGCCCAGGTTGAAGAAGGCGTAGACCCCGGCCAGCGTCAGCGCGATCATGAAAAACACGGTGAGGGTGCTGTACTTCAGTGCCAGCGCCGATAGGTTGGTACGCGTCGTCATGGATCGTGTCCCCTTGGAGCGAGCCGGCGGGGCAGCGCCGCTAACGGGCCGCCTGTTGCTGCGGCTGGAGCGGCTTCACCTTCTGGCCGGTCTCGAGCTTGTGCACGCCCGCGGTGGCGATCAGCTCGCCCTCCTTGACGCCCGAGAGAATCGCCGCCGTATCGTCGCGCCAGCGCGCTATCGCGACCGGGCGGAGTTCGACGGTGCCGGTATCGCGATCGACCACCCAGACGGCGGGCTGGGTGCCGCGCTGAAAGATGGCGGAGAGCGGCACTTCAGCCACCGGCGTCGTGTCGGGCCGTTCGAATCCCAGGGTCGCGGTCATGCCCAGCCCGATGAACTCCGGGGGCTCGAGGACACTGAAGCGTGCGGCGTAGGTGCGGGTCACCGGATCGGCGCTGGGCGAGAGCTCGCGGAGCTTGGCGGCGTGACGCCGGCCAGGATCCGACCAGAGTTCGAAACTCGCGCCCTGCGCCGTGCGCACCACCTTCAACCGGTGCTCGGGGACACCGACCACGATCTCCAGCTCGTCCGTCCGGGCGAGCCGGATCACGCCCTGGCCCTGCGCCATGACCTGGCCCACCTCGGCCTGCACCGCCGTGACGACGCCCGCCGAGTCGGCGCGCAACACAGTGTAGGCGAGGTTGTTCTCCGCCGAGGAAAGCTGGCTCCTTGCCTGGTCGACGCGGGCGAGCGCGGTCGAGGCCAGCGACTGTCGCTGATCCAGGGTCTGCGGCACGAACGCCATGCTGCCGCGCAAGTTCAGGTAGCGTTCGTGGTCGGCCTTGGCGCGCACATAGTCGGCTTCCGCCGAGGCGAGGGCGGCCCGCGCATTGTCGACGGCGAGCTTGTAGTCGGAAGGATCGAGGGAGGCGATGATGTCGCCGGGCTTCACCGCGGCGCCGACATCGACAGAGCGCTGGACGATCTTGCCCGAGACGCGGAAGCCAAGCGTGCTCTCGATGCGGGGCACGACCGTGCCGGCCAGCAGCAGTGTCTGGCCCTGCGTCTTGTAGGAGATCTCCGCGACCCGTGCCGGCCGCACGAGGGGGGCGGCGCCCGCCGCGGGTGCCGCGGGATTGCGGGTCAGCGAGTAGGCGGCGAAGGCGCCGCCCGCCATGGTGACGCCGATGGCTCCCAATACGGCCAGCTTCATCATGGGGACGCGCGGGAGGCGAACGGTTGGGAGACGCATGGCGGGCCTTCCTTCGGACGTTTACAATGGGCTGAAGAAACTAAACGCCGTTAACTGACCGTTGATAAGTTATCGGCGTTAATATAATAGGGTCTTCAGGAAATCGAGTGGGCGATTTTGGCTGGATTCGATCGGGCGACCAACGGCTGGATTGAGACGTTGTGGGACGGGCCGTTGCGTCATTC
>WOUR01000071.1 GCA_009772935.1 Rhodospirillaceae bacterium | reverse complement strand
GCCGTGTCGTGCGATCGATCAGGCGCACCCCGAGGCGCTCCTCGAGCGCCGCCAGGGCCCGCGTCACCGCCGGCGCCGACCGGCGCAGGCGTTGAGCCGCACGGGCCAGACTGCCCTCCTCGACGATGCGCACGAAGATCGCGAACTCGTCCAGCCGGTCCATGTCATTCTTTCGATCAATGGAATTCTGACTTTATCACTCATCCGATTATCGCGGCAATCCTCCGGACCTATCTTGCAGGTCGTCAGGAAGTCGCCCGAAAAGCAGGAGGGCCTGTGATGTCCACCGATGTGAACCAGTTCTTGCCGTTCCATGCCGATGAGCAGGCGGCGCAGGCACTGGCCGGATTCCGTATGGGACGGGCGCCCATCCGGCCCCTCCTGCCGGAGCAGCATCGCGAGTTTTTCGGCCTACTGCCGTACCTGTTCACCGCGACGCCGGATGCGCAGGGCTGGCCGATGGCCTCTGTGCTGACAGGTTCGCCCGGGTTCATCGCGTCACCCGACCCGATGACGCTGCGCATCGATGCCCTGCCGCGCGAGGGCGATCCCGCAGGTCCGGACTTTGCGGCCGGCGCCGACATCGGCCTGCTGGGGATCGATCTCGCGACGCGGCGGCGCAACCGCGCCAACGGCCGAATCGTGACACGCGACGAGGGGCTCACGGTCCACGTCGCACAGAGCTTTGGCAACTGCCCGCAATACATCCAGACGCGCAAGGTGGTCGGACGCGACAGGAAGGCCGGGCCGGTCGAGAGGTTGGCCGGGTTGGACGAAGCGGCGCGCGATCTGATCGAATCAGCCGACACGTTCTTCGTTGCCAGTCGGGGCCGGGCGGAGCTGGGCCCCGAGGGCGGGTTCGACATGTCCCATCGCGGCGGCCGGCCGGGCTTCGTCGGCGTGCACGGCGACACGCTCGTCATTCCCGACTTCCGCGGCAACCGCTTCTTCAACACGCTGGGCAACCTGTTGGGTGATCCACGAGCCGGCCTGCTGTTCGTGAATTTCAGCAGCGGGGAAGTGCTGCAGCTCCAGGGCACGGTGACCATCGACTGGCATCCCGGCGAGACCGGACCTGCCGGAACCGAGCGCCTGTGGCGCGTCCGGATCGCGCGAGCATGGCGCACCCGTTCGGCTCTCCCCTACCTCACGATTTTCGGGGATTACGCACCGACGACGCTGCTGACGGGCATCTGGTAGCCACAATCATCCCTACAACTGCAAACCGTCATGGTACTGTAGCGTTGGGTTTGGGGCTGTCGTGGGAAACAGGGTCAGCATCGTCATGCCGACGCGCAATCGCGCGTCGCTGCTGCGGCGTGCGCTCATGGGCGTGCAGGCGCAGACGCTTTGGGACAAGGAAATCGTCGTGGTCGATGACGCCTCGACCGACGGAACGCTTGCCATGCTCGCGAGCGAATTTCCGCGCGTGAAGGTCGTGCGCCACCGGTTTTCGCGTGGACCGAGCGCCGCGCGCAATACCGGCGTTGCCGCCGCGACCGGCGACTGGATCTTCTTCCACGACGACGATGACCTGATGCATCCGTCGCATATCGCCGATCTGCTGGCCGCCACGCTGGACGCGCCGCCCAACTCGCTGGTCGCCGGCCGCTCGCGCGACTTCGCGATCGTGGGCGACGAGGTGGTCCTCGGCGCTCCCGTCTGGACGGCGGCCGAACGCTCCGACACCGACACGCTCGTCCAGTTCCTCGATCCCAACGGCCCGCGCACCGTCACCCACACCACGATCCTGTGGCCCCGCCCCCTGTTCGACACGGCACGGTGGGACGAAGCGCTCGGCTTCTACGAAGATTTCGACCTGTGCGGCCGGGCGATCCTCTCCGGGCTGCATGTGCGAGGGCGCGAAGTCGGCATGTACTACATCCGCGTGCATGCGGGCCCCCGCCTGAGTTCCGCAGGCGACGATACCGCCCAGCTCGTGTCGTCGGCACGCTACTGGCTGAAATGGGCGGCGCTGCTGCACCATCGCCCCGAGCATCGCGCGTGCGCGCAGGTGCTGCGCGACGGCCTGATGGATTGCCGGATCAGACTGTCCAACCGTCCCGCCGGCCAGGCCTATATGCCGCAACTCGAAGCGGCGTTCCGCCAGTGGGGCGGCGACAGGCTCTACGTGACCCCACGACCGCGAAATCCGCTGAAACGGGCCATCGGCAATGCCGTCGTGGACATCGGCGGCTTTCCGGCGCTGCATCGCCTGCTCGGCCTGGTCGACTCGCTCCGGCGCGAGGGAAAGTCCTACCTCGACACGCTGCAGGCCCCTGCCGCAGCAGCCGACAGGCAGGACGCCACGCACATACGGCGCTACGAAGCCGGCTCCCCTGCTCAGGCGGCCGTCGGACGCACCCGTGCCACGATGGCCTCGAGGGCCAGAAGATAGGAATCGACGCCGAAGCCGGCGATCATCCCGACCGCCGCCTCGGCGGTGATGGAGCCGAAGCCGCGCTTCTCGATGTTGGTCATGTGGATTTCGATCGCCGGCATGGAAATCGACCGCAGGCAGTCGCGCAGCGCATGACCTGCGTGGAGAAAGCCCGCGGGATTGAACATCAGCCCGTCGACCTTGGCACGGTCGGCCTTGTAGATCGCCGACACGGCCTCGCCTTCGGTGTTCGTGTAGAAGATTTCGACCTCCACGCCGAGGTCCCTGGCCCGGCGCCGGATCGCGGCGTCGAGCTCCTTGGCCGTGGTCGTGCCATAGAGTTCGGGCTGCCGGCGGCCCAGATACTCCATGTTCGCGCCCTGAATCAGCAGAAGCTTCATCAGGCGATGCTAGGACAATTTTGCCCCGAAGCGAACAACAACCGTCCTGCTGATCAACGCGGCAGGGTAGAAGATCCCATCAAGCTTTCGTCAATGGAGCGGGCGCACTGGCGGCCCTCGCGGATCGCCCACACGACCAGCGACTGGCCGCGACGCATGTCGCCGGCGGCGAACAGCCTCGGCACCGACGTCTGGTAGTCCTTCACATTGGCCGCGACGTTGCCGCGCGGATCGAGCGCGACGCCCGCCTGCTCGACCAGGCCGGGCCGGCGGGGGCCGAGGAAGCCCATGGCCAGCAGCACCAGGTCGGCCCTGAGCTCGAAGGTGCTGCCCGCGACCTCCTGCATGGCCATGCGGCCGTCGGCGCCCTTCACCCATTCGACGCGCACGCACTCCAGCGCCTCGATCTTGCCGTTGCCGCCCAGCGCCCGCTTGGTCAGCACGGCGAAATCGCGGGCCGCGCCCTCCTCGTGGCTCGACGAGGTGCGCAGTTTGAGCGGCCAGTCGGGCCAGGTCAGCGCCTTGTTCTCGCGCACCGGCGGCTGCGGCATGACCTCGAGCTGAGTCACCGAAGCGGCGCCATGACGGTTCGACGTGCCGACGCAATCGGAGCCGGTGTCGCCGCCGCCGATCACGATGACATGCTTGCCCTTGGCGGTGAGCGTGCCGCGCGGGGCGGCACGCGCCTCGTCGTCGCCGGCATTGCGCTTGTTCTGCTGCGTCAGGAAATCCATCGCGAAGTGGATACCGTTCAGCTCGCGCCCCGGCACTTCGAGATCGCGCGGCAGTTCGGCGCCGCCGGTCAGCGCGACCGCGTCATAACCTTCGAGCAGCGACTTGATCGAGAGGGTGGCACCGACCTCGACGCCGGTCCGGAACTCGACGCCCTCGGCCTCCATCTGGCGCATGCGCCGGTCGATATGGTGCTTCTCCATCTTGAAGTCGGGAATGCCGTAGCGGAGCAGGCCGCCGATCCGGTCGGCCTTCTCGAACAGGGTCACCGAATGGCCGGCGCGCGCGAGTTGCTGGGCGCATGACAGGCCAGCCGGACCCGAACCCACGACGGCGACGCGCTTGCCGGTCTTCTGGACCGGCACGAGCGGCTGGATCCAGCCCTCCTGCCAGCCGCGATCGACGATCGCGCATTCGATCGACTTGATGGTCACCGGGTTGTCGTCGATGTTCAACGTGCACGAGGCTTCGCAGGGCGCGGGGCAGATGCGGCCGGTGAACTCGGGGAAGTTGTTGGTCGAGTGCAGGACCTCGAGGGCATCCTTCCAGCGGTCGCGGCGCACCAGCTCGTTCCACTGCGGGATGATGTTATTGACCGGGCATCCGTTGTGACAATACGGGATGCCGCAATCCATGCAGCGCGCGCCCTGCCGCGACACCTCGGCCGGCGGCATCGGCAGCACGAATTCCCTGTAGTTCTTCAGGCGCTGCTCGACCGGTTCGTAGGACCTGTCCTTGCGCTCGATCTCGAGGAAGCCCGTGACTAGGCCCATCGTATTCTACCCTTCAGCATTTTTGTCATCCCGAGCGCAGCGAGGGATCTTTCCCGTAACGTTAAGGACCCCTCGCTGCGCTCGGGGTGACACGAACTATTCCGCAGCTACGGCTTTGGCCGCCGCCCGCTCGCGGGCCCTCAACAGGGCCTGCTTGTAGTCGCGCGGCATCACCTTCACGAAGCTCTGCAGCGCATTGTCCCAATCCTCCAGCAGCGCACGTGCCTGCGCGCTGCCGGTGTGGAGATGATGGCGCTCGACCAGGATGCGCAGGCGCTCGGCATCGAAGCGCAGCACGTCGCCCATCCCGTTGTCCTCGACGTCGGTCGCGCGCTGGCGCGGGCGCCCGGCCTCGTCGCTGTCGGTCGAGGCCGGGCCGACCTTCTCCAGATCGACCATCGAGGGATTGCAGAGTTCCTTGAAGCGGCCCCGGGGGTCGTAGACGTAGGCGATGCCGCCGGACATGCCGGCCGCGAAGTTGCGCCCGGTATCCCCCAGCACGACCACCACGCCGCCGGTCATGTACTCGCAACCATGGTCGCCCGTGCCCTCGACGACACAGACCGCGCCCGAGTTTCGGACGGCGAAGCGCTCGCCCGCCACGCCCTCGAAGTAGGCCTCGCCGCCGATGGCGCCGTAGAGCACGGTGTTGCCGACGATGATGTTCTTCAGCGGATCGCGCCCGCAGCCCTTCGGCTGGCGCACCACGACGCGGCCGCCCGACAGGCCCTTGCCGACATAGTCGTTGCCGTCACCCGACAGTTCGAGCGACACGCCGCGCGCCAGGAAGGCGCCGAAGCTCTGACCGGCGGTGCCGGTGAGGCGCACGGAGATCGTGTCTTCCGGCAGTCCGGCATGGCCGTAGCGCCGCGCCACCTCGCCCGACAGCATGGCGCCGACGGTGCGGTTGACGTTGGTCACCGGCAGCTCGATCTGCACCGGCTCACCCTTCTCGAGCGCCGGCTGCGCCGCCTCGATGAGCTTGTGGTCCAGCGCCTTGTCGAGGCCGTGGTCCTGGCGCTCGACGTTCCAGATCGCCACGCCGTCGCGGGCCGGCGCCTGGTGAAGCAGCTTCGACAGATCGACGCCGCCGGCCTTCCAGTGGTCGATCGCCTTGCGCATGTCGAGCCGGTCGACCCGGCCGATCATCTCGTTCAGCGTCCGGAAGCCCAGCCGCGCCATGATCTCGCGCAGTTCCTCGGCGACGAAGAAGAAGTAGTTGATGACGTGCTCGGGCTGGCCGGTGAAGCGCTTGCGCAGCACCGGATCCTGCGTCGCCACCCCCACCGGACAGGTGTTGAGGTGGCACTTGCGCATCATGATGCAGCCCGCCGCGATCAGCGGCGCGGTGGCGAAGCCGAACTCGTCGGCGCCCAGCAGCGCGCCGATGGCGACGTCGCGGCCGGTGCGCAGGCCGCCGTCGACCTGCACGGCGATGCGGCCGCGCAAGCCATTCAGCACCAGCGTCTGCTGCGTCTCGGCGAGGCCGATCTCCCACGGCGAGCCGGCATGGGTGAGCGAGGTGAGCGGCGAGGCGCCGGTGCCGCCCTCGTAGCCCGAGATCGTCACATGGTCGGCGCGCGCCTTGCTGACGCCGGCCGCGACCGTGCCGACGCCGACCTCGGAGACCAGCTTTACGGAGACACGCGCCTTCGTGTTCACGTTCTTCAGGTCGTGGATCAGCTGCGCCAGGTCCTCGATCGAATAGATGTCGTGGTGCGGCGGCGGCGAGATCAGGCCGACGCCGGCCGTCGAGCGGCGGACGCGGGCGATGTTCTCGTCGACCTTGTGGCCGGGCAACTGGCCGCCCTCGCCGGGCTTGGCGCCCTGGGCCATCTTGATCTGGATGTCGTCGGCATTGACCAGGTATTCGGCCGTGACGCCGAAGCGGCCCGACGCGACCTGCTTGATGGCCGAGCGCATCGAATCGCCATTGGCCAGGGGCTTGAAGCGATCCGCCTCCTCACCGCCCTCGCCGGTGTTCGACTTGCCGCCGATCCGGTTCATGGCGATCGCGAGCGTGGTATGCGCCTCGCGGCTGATCGAGCCGAAGCTCATGGCGCCGGTCGCGAAGCGCCTGACGATGGCGGCGGCCGGCTCGACCTCCTCGACCGGGATCGGCTGGTCCGCCCACTTGAGCTGCATCAGGCCGCGGATCGTGAGCAGCCGCTCGCTCTGCTCGTTGATCGAGGTGGCGAAGGCCTTGTAGTCGTCCGACGAGTTGCCACGCACCGCGTGCTGCAGGCGCGACACGCTTTCCGGTGTCCAGGCATGCTCCTCGCCGCGCAGGCGGAAGGCATAGTCGCCGCCGACATCGAGCATGGTGCGATAGACCGGATTGTCGCCGTAGGCATTGCGATGACGGCGCACCGTCTCCTCGGCGATCTCCTGCCAGCCCGCGCCCTCGATCGTGGTGGCGGTGCCGGTGAAGTACTTCTCGACGAAACCTGAGTGCAGGCCGACCGCGTCGAAGATCTGCGCGCCGCAATAGGACTGGTAGGTCGAGATGCCCATCTTGGACATGACCTTGAGCAGGCCCTTGCCGATCGCCTTGATGAAGTTCTTCTGGACCTCGTAGGGCTTCAGCGGCAGGCCGTTCTGGACGCGCAGCGTCTCCAGCGTCTCGAAGGCGAGATAGGGATTTACCGCCTCGGCACCGTAGCCCGCGAGGCAGCAGAAATGATGCACCTCGCGCGCCTCGCCGGTCTCGACGACGAGGCCGGTCTGGGTACGCAGGCCACGCCGGATCAGGCTGTGGTGCACGGCGGCGGTGGCCAGGAGCGCCGGGATCGGCACGCGCTCGGGCGACACCGCGCGATCCGACAGGATCAGGATGTTGCGGTCGGCCAGCACGTGGTCGGTCGCCTCGGCGCAGACGCGGTCGAGCGCCTCCTCGAGCCCGGCCGCACCTTCGGAGGCGAGCCAGGTCGTGTCGATTGTGGCGGTGCGGAACGAGCCGTCGAGCAGGTCCTCGATCGAGCGGATCTTCTCCAGCTCGGCATTGGTCAGCACCGGCTGCGCCACTTCGAGACGCTTGTGCGTACCGGCGTGGCGGCCGAGCAGGTTGGGGCGCGGGCCGATCATCGAGACCAGCGACATCACCAGCTCCTCGCGGATCGGATCGATCGGCGGGTTGGTGACCTGCGCGAAGTTCTGCTTGAAGTAGTTGTAGAGCAGCTTCGGCTTCTTCGAGAGCACGGCGATGGGCGTGTCGGTGCCCATCGAGCCGATCGGATCGTCGGCGACGCTGGCCATCGGCTCGAGGAAGAACTGGATGTCCTCCTGCGTGTAGCCGAAGGCCTGCTGGCGATCGAGCAGGGTCGAGGGATCGTTCGACGCCACCGGCGAGGGCGCATCGGGGATCTCCGACAGCTCTTCGAGCTTGTGCTGCGTCTCCTTCAGCCACTCCTCGTAGGGCTCGGCCTCGGCCAAGGTCCGCTTCAGCTCCTCGTCCTCGACGATGCGGCCCTGTTCGAGGTCGATCAGCAGCATCTTGCCGGGCTGCAGGCGCCACTTGCGCACGATCTTCTCGTCGGGGATCGGCAGCACGCCGGACTCCGACGACATCACCACGAGGTCGTCCTCGGTGATCAGGAAGCGCGCCGGCCGCAGCCCGTTGCGGTCGAGGGTGGCGCCGATCTGGCGACCGTCGGTGAAGGCGATCGAGGCCGGCCCGTCCCACGGCTCCATGAGTGCGGCGTGATACTCGTAGAAGGCCTTGCGGCTGCCATCCATCAGCGGATTGCCGGCCCAGGCCTCCGGGATCAGCATCATCATGGCATGGCTGAGCGAATAGCCGCCGGCCACCAGCAGTTCGAGCGCATTGTCGAGGCAGGCCGTGTCCGACTGGCCGTGCGGGATGATCGGCCACATCTTGTCGAGGTCGGCGCCGATCAGGTCGGATTCCATCGTGCGCCGGCGGGCGTACATCCAGTTGACGTTGCCGCGCACCGTGTTGATCTCGCCGTTGTGGGCGATGAACCGGTAGGGATGGGCCAGCTTCCACGACGGGAACGTGTTCGTGGAGAATCTCTGGTGAACGAGGCAAAGCGCTGATTCACAAAGAGGATTTCGCAAATCCTCATAGAAGCTCTCAACCTGGTGCGCGAGCAGCAGCCCCTTGTAGACCACGGTGCGCGACGAGAAGGACGGCATGTAGAGTTGCGACAGGCCGGGCAGCTTGTGCTTCTTCTCGAGGTCGGACAGCGGATTCTGCGTCTGCTTGCGGATCGCCAGCACCTTGCGCTCGAAAGCGTCCTGGTCGGCGACCTTCGCGCCCCGGCCGACGATCGCCATGCGGATGACCGGCATCGATTCGATGACCGCCTTGCCGAGGCCCGTCAGGTCCGTCGGGACATCGCGCCAGCCCACCAGCTTCTGCTTTTCGACTTTAATAAAATGCTCGAACCGCTTGATTGCAAACGTTCTTGCCTTCTCGTCAGGCGGCAGGAAGCACATCGCCACGGCGTAGTGGCCGGGCTCCGGCAGGTCGACACCTTCCTTGCGCGCCCAGTCGCGCAGCAGGGCGTCCGGGATCTGGATCATCGCGCCCGCCCCGTCGCCCATAAGCGGATCGGCGCCGACGGCGCCGCGATGGTCGAGATTGACCAGGATCTGCAGACCCTGGCGCACGATGGCGTGCGTCTTCCGGCCCTTGATGTCGGCCACGAAGCCGACCCCGCAGGAATCGTGTTCGTTGCGTGGGTCGTACAGTCCCTGCTTCTCAGGCAATGCCATGATTCTACCTTGCTGGCGCGCTAGCTGGCCCAGCATCCCCCCGGATGCGTTCGCTTATCGCGGCATTATTAGCCCGGCCGGCCCTGCAAACGAAAGCCCTCGTTGCATCGCGAGAGCCGAGCTGAGAAAGCGACGCTACCGGCTTGAATTGGACCGAGATTGCCGACGACTGCCGGCGATGCATTGAAGAGGTCGCGGCCATGGCCTAACTTGCCGGCCGGACAGGGGCGGCGTTCATTGCCCCGGGGGAGAGACTGAGCTGATGCCGGAACGTTCGATCGGTCGCTGGACGACCCTGCTCGCGGCTCCCCTGCTGGCCGCCGCCCTGGCCACGACCCTGGGGGCCTGCAACGGTCCGGGCGCCACCCAGGCCTGGACCGGTCCCGGCTGGTACCTCGAAAAGTCCTACATCATCGTCGGCGGCGGTCCCAAGGTCTTCGGCGGCCCCTTCACCTATGAGAAGTGCGAAGAAGAACGCATCAAGATGGGGCCGATCACGTCGCCGGAAATGCTCTGCGTGAACCACCCCGGCAAGCCGAAGCAATACGGCGGTTACTAGCCTCGACCCTCTAGCCGATCGCCATCAGGCTGGCGTTGCCGCCCGCCGCGGCGGTGTTGGCGCTGAGCGACACCTCGTCGAACAGGAGCGCGCGCGGATAGGGCGCGACATGGACCGGGACGATTCGGCCCGGCCGGTCGGCGATGCGCCGGGCAAAAATCAAGAGTTCGCCTTCGCGGCCCGAGAACAGGACGGCCGCAATGTCCTCGGCCTCGCCCGCGGCCACGCGATTGCCGGCCGACCGCACGAGCTCCTGCTGCGCCGCAAGTTCCGCCGGATCCGCCGCAATACAGAGGATCGCACCCTTGGGCCGGAGCGCATAGCCGTTGCGCTCGCCCACCGGGCCGGCGAGCTCGGCCTGGGCCACCTCGGGTACCGGTCCGCCCGCCAGCAGGCGATGGACATAGAGCGGCCCGCCGGCCTTCGGTCCCGTGCCCGACAGGCCATGGCCGCCGAACGGCTGCACGCCCACGACGGCGCCGATCAGGTTGCGGTTGACGTACTGGTTGCCGGCGGCGCTGGCGGCCGTGGCCCGCTCGATCGTCTCGTCGATGCGGCTGTGGACGCCGAAGGTCAGGCCGAAGCCGGTCGCGTTCACCGCGCGGATGACCTCCTCCATCTCCTCGCGCCGATAGCGCAGGACATGCAGGACCGGTCCGAAGACCTCGCCGGGCAGGTCGGTGATCGAGCCGATCTCGATCAGGGTCGGCGGCACGAAGGTGCCGCGCGCCGCTCCGGCGGGAAGCGGGACCCGGTACACGCGATGGCCGGCCGAGCGCATGCGGTCGACATGATCGAGCAGCCGGGTCTGCGCCTCGGCCGAGATCACGGGGCCGACATCGACCGAAAGCCGGTCCGGATGGCCGATCCTCAGCTCCGCCATCGCCCCTTCCAGCAGCGGCACGACCTTGTCGGCGATATCGTCCTGCAGGCACAGGACCCGCAGCGCCGAGCAGCGCTGGCCGGCCGAGTCGAAGGCCGAAGTGACCGCGTCGAGCACCAGCTGTTCGGGCAGCGCCGATGAATCCGCCACCAACGCGTTCTGGCCGCCGGTCTCGGCGATCAGCGGCACCGGCCGGCCGCCGGCGCCGAGACGGCGCGCCAGCGCGCGGTTGATCGATTGCGCGGCCTCGGTCGAGCCGGTGAACACCACGCCCGCGACCGTCGCGTTCGCGACCAGCCGCTTGCCGATCTCGCCGTCGCCCGGCGTGAGCTGCAGCGCCGAGGCGGGCACGCCGGCCTCGTGCAGGATCGCCACGGCAAGGGCCGCGATCAGCGGCGTCTCCTCGGCAGGCTTTGCGATCACGGCATTGCCGGCCGCCAGCGCGCCCGCGACCTGTCCGGTGAAGATCGAGAGCGGAAAGTTCCACGGGCTGATGCAGGCCACGACACCCAGCGGCCGGTGGGTCGCGTTGTCGAACTTCTCGACGCATCCCGCGTAATAGCGCAGGAAATCGACCGCCTCGCGCACCTCGCCGACGGCATTGCCCAGCGTCTTGCCGGCCTCGCGCACGATCGGCCCCAGCAGCTTTTCCAGCCGGGCTTCCATGAGATCCGCAGCACGGCGCAGGATCGCGGCGCGCTCGGCCGGCGCCGCAGACCACGGTGCGGCCTTGGCGCAGGCTTCGTCGACCAGTTCGGGAGTCGATTCGACGACAGTGCCCACGAGATCGCCGTTATCCGCAGGATTGCGCACCTCTCGCTCGGTACCGTCGCGCGGTCCATCGGAGAGCACGGGCGTCGCGCGCAAAGCTACCGAAGCCCCTTCCGTCAGCTCACGCGCCAGCGCGGCCAGCACGCCTTCGTCGACCAGATCGAGACCTCGCGAATTGGCCCGCGTCGGCGCGAACAGGTCGCGCGGCAGCTTGATGAGCGGATGCGGCGCGCCGACCGGTGAAAGGGCGCGCGCGCGTTCGACCGGATCGGCCAGCAGGCTGCCCAGCGCCACGTCGGGGTCGGCGACCTGGTTCACGAAGGAGGTGTTGGCGCCGTTCTCCAACAGCCGGCGCACCAGATACGCCAGCAGGGTCTCGTGCGTGCCGACGGGGGCATAGATGCGGCACGGCCGGTTGAGCTTTTCGCGCCCGACGACTTCCTGGTAGAGCGGCTCGCCCATGCCATGCAGGCACTGGAACTCGTACTGGCCGGCATAGAAGTTCTCGCCGGCCATGGCGTGGATCGACGCCAGGGTCAGCGCATTGTGCGTGGCGAATTGCGGGAACGCTGCGTCCGGCGCGGCCAGCAGCTTGCGCGCACAGGCGAGGTAGGAGACGTCGGTGTGGATCTTGCGCGTGAAGACAGGGAAGTCCTCCAGCCCGTCGACCTGCGCGCGCTTGATCTCGCTGTCCCAGTAGGCACCCTTGACCAGCCGGATCATCAGCCGGTGGCGGCTGCGGCGGCCGAGGTCGATCAAATGGTCGATCACGAAGGCGGCGCGCTTCTGGTAGGCCTGCACCACGAAGCCGATGCCGTTCCATCCCTCGAGTGCAGGGTCG
Organism: Rhodospirillaceae bacterium; assembly: GCA_009772935.1. Lineage (GTDB taxonomy): Bacteria > Pseudomonadota > Alphaproteobacteria > Reyranellales > Reyranellaceae > Reyranella. The sequence continues at coordinate 2,594 of WOUR01000071.1, read as the reverse complement.
AAGCAGAGCCGCTCCAGCAGGTCGAGCGAGAGTTCGAGCCGGTCCGCCTCCTCCGCATCGATGTTCACGCCGATGTCGTAGCCGCGCGCCAGCACGGCGAGATTGCGCAGGCGCGGATAGAGTTCGTCATGGACCCGCTCGGCCTGGGCGCGGCTGTAGCGCGGATGCAGCGCCGAGAGTTTCAGCGAGATGCCGGGCCCCTCATGGATGCCGCGGCCGGCCGACGCCTTGCCGATGGCATGGATCGCGCGTTCGTAGGCCAACCGGTAGTGCTCGGCCTGCGGCGCCGTGATCGCGGCCTCGCCCAGCATGTCATAGGAATAGCGGAAGCCGTCGGCCTCGAAGCGCCGCCCGTTCTGCAGCGCCTCCCCGATCGTCTGGCCGGAAACGAACTGCTCGCCCATCAGACGCATGGCGATGTTCACGCCGCCGCGGATCAAGGGCTCGCCGCCCTTCGCGACCAATCGCGTGAGCGCCGCCGACAGCGACTTCTCGCTGCTGGTCGCCGTCAGCCGGCCAGTCAGCATCAGGCCCCAGGTCGCGGCATTGACGAACAGCGAGGGGCTTTGCCCGAGATGCGCGCGCCAGTCGCCGCCGCCGATCTTGTCGCGGATCAGCACGTCGCGCGTCTCGTCGTCGGGAATGCGCAGCAGCGCCTCGGCCAGGCACATCAGCGCCACGCCCTCCTGGCTGGACAGCGCATACTCGTGGATCAGCCCCTCGACGCCGCCCGACGGCACCTTGGTGCGCAACGCCTCCACCAGCCGCTGCGCCAGCGCGCGCGCCCTCGCCGTCGCGGCTGGAGTCAGCGTTGCGAGATCGAGCAGCGGCGGCACGCACTCGGGCTCCGGCCGGCGACAGGCGGCGGTGATGGCGGCTCGCAGCGGCGTCTGCAGTCGCAGAGATCGGGCGAAGGTTTCGAACGGCGCGGTCATGCTTCGCCTATTTGTAGGAAGACACCTCGATCAGGTTGCCGTCGGGATCGCGGCAATAGACCGAGACGATCGTGCCCATGGCACCACTCTTCTCGCCCGGTCCTTCTTCGATCGCCACGCCGCAACTCCGGAAATGATCGGCCACCGCCTGGGGCGTCGACTGCGTGAGGAAACACAGATCGTCGCTGCCCGGCGCCACCGTCCTGCCGGTGAACCATTGCTTCTGTGTGGCAGTCTCGGGGCGGAGATTGATCTTCTGGCGGCCGAAGTGCATCGACGTCACGCGATGACCGGGCCGGGGCTCGGTGTCCTTGCGCGTCATGCCCAGCACCCGCTGGTACCAGGCGGCCGCGACCTCTACGTCACGCACGTTGATGACGATATGATCCAGGGCTTCGACGACGACAGACATGGCACGACCTCAAGCGTAAGAACCCCAGAGTGAACCCGCCCCTTCTTTCCGTCCATCCAGCAGCGCCGTGACAAGGTCGATGGAGCCGCTTCCCGTCGACGAGGCGCTGCCGCGTCTCAAGGCCGCGCTGGTCGCCGGCACTGCCGCCGTGCTGGTGGCGCCGCCGGGCGCCGGCAAGACGACGCGCGTGCCGCTGGCGCTGCTCGATGCGCCGTGGCTCGGCGACCGCAGGATCGTGATGCAGGAGCCGCGACGGCTGGCCGCCCGCGCCGCCGCGCGCCGCATGGCCGCGAGCCTGGGCGAGCCGGTCGGCGAGACCGTGGGCTATCGCGTGCGCTTCGATACCAGGGTCGGACCGAAGACCCGCATCGAGGTCGTCACCGATGGCCTGTTCCTGCGCCTGCTGCAGGACGACCCCTCGCTCGACTCCGTGGGCTGCGTCATCTTCGACGAGTTGCATGAGCGCGGGCTGGAAACCGACCTGTCCTTTGCCCTGGTATGCGAGGCGCAGGCGGCGCTGCGCGAAGACCTGCGCGTGGTGGCGATGTCGGCCACGCTCGATCCCGGCCCGGTGTCGGCACGGCTGGGCGGCGCGCCGGTGATCGAGAGTGCGGGCCGCATGTTTCCGGTGGACACACGCTATCTCGAACGCGAACCGACGGGCCGTATCGAGGACAATGTTGCGGCCGCCGTGCGCCGTGCATTCGCCGAGGAAACCGGCAGCGCGCTCGTGTTCCTGCCGGGTGTCGGCGAGATCCGCCGGGTCGAGGAGCGGCTGCAGGGCATCGGCGCCGATGTCGACGTGGCACCGCTCTACGGCGACCTGTCGCCCGCCGACCAGGACCGCGCCATCGCGCCCTCGGCCCCGGGCCGGCGCAAGGTCGTGCTGGCGACGTCGATCGCCGAGACCAGCCTCACCATCGAGGGCGTGCGCATCGTGATCGACAGCGGCCAGATGCGGGTGCCGAAATTCTCGCCGCGCTCGGGCATGACCCGGCTCGAGACCGTGCGCGTCAGCCAGGCCTCGGCCGACCAGCGGCGCGGCCGCGCCGGCCGTCTCGAACCCGGCATCTGCTATCGCCTGTGGCCGGAACAGGCTCAGCGCGGGCTGCTGCCCTTCACGCCGCCCGAGATCCTCGACGCCGACCTGGCGCCGCTGGCGCTGGAGCTGGCCGCCTGGGGCACCGGCGATGCCGCGAGCCTGCCGTGGCTCACGCCGCCGCCTGCCGCCTCGCTCGCGACCGCGC
>WOUR01000018.1 GCA_009772935.1 Rhodospirillaceae bacterium | reverse complement strand
GTCGACATGCCGCCGCTGGAGGCGCCGCCGCCACCGCGCGACTGCGCGCAGGCGCCACCCACCATCACAGAGCAGGCGATTGCAGCGATCAGGGCTTTGCCAATCATGTGGTCCTCCGGGTGTTCGCAGGTCAACCACCGGAGGACGCGAGCGTTGCATCGGAGGGCAACAGTCTAGATCGGCTTGCCTTCGCTCGAGGCCCAGCGGGCCATAAGCGCATTGCCGGGCTGCGTGTCGACGACCTTGCGTGCGGTTTCGATGCCGGCAACCGGCAGTCCATTCGGGTCGAGCAGGCCGACTTGCACGAGGACCGACGCCTGATCCCAGTAAATGTGTTCGTTGGCGACCTTGCCATCGGCGAAACGGACGATGGCGACCAGCGGGATCTCTATCCTCCGGCCGGTCGGTGCGATGCCCGGCAGCATCCAGTCGACTTCACGGGTGTGCGCGAAGCCGAACACCATTTTGTCGACGATCTGGTCTGCGCCGATCGTGCGGCTCACCGGGCGGAGTTCGGTGTCAGGGGGATTGTTGCCGATGAAATGGTATTTGTAGAAGCGCTTGAGCTGATCGTGTCCCACTCCGCCCGTCATGGTCGGGACGTGGTTCACGTACGGTGCCGCGACCATGGTCGCCATCGTCGCATCGACGTCGCGGGTCTCGAACTCCTGGCGGCAGTGTTCCTCCCAAAGAGCTTCGAGGGCGTGAGCAGGCTTGGCGGCTGTCCTCCTGTCATCGTGGCCGGGGACAGCCTACAGCGTTCGGCTTGGCAGCGTTTGTCGGACTAAAGGGTCGCCGCCAGCGCGGCGAGCTGGTCGGTGCAGATGCCCCAACCGACGTGGAAGCCCATCTTCTCATGGGCCGCGCGATCCTCGGCGGTCCAGTGGCGGACGCGGGCGGTGTAGAGCGTCTTGTCGCCCTGCTTCTCGAAGGTGAGGATTACCGTCATGAACGGCTTTGCCGAGGGCAGCCATGCCTCGGTGAAAGCGTCGGTGAAGACCAGCCGCTCGTTCGGCACGATCTCGAGGTAGATGCCGCGGTTCGGCATGTCCTGCCCGTCTGGACCGCGCATCACGATCAGGCTGGAGCCGCCGGGCCGCACATCCGTCTCCACGACCGGTGTCTCATAGGGTTTGGGCGCGAACCACTGCTTCATCAGCGCCGGTTCCGTCCAGCAGCGATAGACATTCTCGCGTGGGGCGTCGATCAGGCGGGTGAGAACGAGTTCGCGGTCGTTTGCGGGGGCGTTTGCAGGCATCGCCGTCATCTCTGACTCCTTGTGAGGTCGTTCGTCCCAAGGACGAACGGCATCACCCTCTCCCGACATCGGCCCGCCGTTTTTCTATGGCGCGTCGTAGGTGCCGGGTGTCACGCCGCCGTATTCGTGGCTGACCCGGCCGTTCCAGCCGTAGCCGACATGGCCGCCGGCGGCATCGTAGAGATAGTCGAAACCTTCCAGGAACATGCGGCCGGTGTTCACGAAGACCATGGGGTCGCGCACCACCTCGATCCGCTCGGGATGGAGCGGGTTGCCGCGCCGGCCGACCCTGAATTCGTAGAAGGCGGGCTGCGGGCGAAGCCGGTTGGGCATGAAAAGCTCGATCCGCGTGCCCTCCGGGGCGCGCCGGCCGCGCTCCAGGCGTGTGCCGGCCGGCGGCGAGATGAACATGTAGTTGATGCCGGTATCCATCAGCATCGTGCCTCGGCCGGAGACGCCGTCGACCGAGACGGTCATCGGCGCGCCGTTCCAGTCCGGTACACCCGGCGGATGCGCCTTGGGCGTCAACTTCACGAAGGCCATGTGGCGGGTGAGTGCGGGAGTCATGCCGAGATGCACGCTGGTGCGCGTGACGACATAGCCCGGCCGAACCGATCCGACCGGCCGCCCCGACGCCAGCGAGACGAGGCTCACGAAGGGATTCTTCGGCGAAGAGTTGCCGGCGGTCGCCTGCGCCGCACCGCGATCGAAGCCGATGCCCATGTAGCTGACATTGCGCGGCTCGACTTCCGGCCGGCAGTCGCGGGCATGTTCGAGGCAGGTGATCCGGTCGACCTTCAGCACTTGTACGCGCGCCGTGGCGACCGGAGTATGCTCGTCGCGGCGGATGACGACATCGGTCAACCAATGCTCGCCGCTGAGGACGCGGCCGCTGCTGTTGTAGACCAGTCGTCCGGGCCCCTGCGCGACGTCGCGGGGCCCGGGGATGAAGTGCTCGGCCGAGACGACGATACCGGTGGAGCCGGTATCCATGCCGAAACGGCGTGGCCCCGCGCCGCTCAGGCTGAGCCAGACGTCGGGCACGTGGTGCAGGGAGATGGGACCATTGGCGAAGGGGATCTCGATCGCTTCGTGCCCTTCATAGGCGCGCCAGGTTTCCTGCGCGCCGACCCCCGCGATGGAGGACAGCACGAGCGCAAGGGCGATGGTGACGGTCTTCAGGGAGCGCGAAATGCTCATGCACGTCAGTCCGGAAGGTCGAAGTCCTGCCCCTTGGCCGTGATGCCGGCCTTCGCGAACCAGTCCGGGCCAAGCAGGCCGAGCGGCTTGCCGGTACACTTGAGGTTGGCGACGGCCTTGCCATCGCGCTCGACGGAGACGCCGGCTTTCTCGCGCGTCTCCCCCCGCGGCCCCCAGTTGCCGATAGCGGTATAGACGACGAAGGCGATGTTGTTCTTCGCCGAGACGCGCAGCCACGTCCCTCCACCGCCGGCGAGCGGGAACGATTCGCCGCTGGCCGCCTGGGGGGGTGGCACCTGGGCGGCCGGGAGGGTGAGGTCGAGCGGCTCGTTCGAATCGGGCTTGCCGGTCCGGTATTGCAGGTACCCCTTTGCCGGAGCGGCTTCCTTCGAGGCGCAGACCGACACGAGCTTCGTCGGGCTGGTGCGGCACGAAAACACGATCGTCTCGGTTGGCGTGCAGAAGGAGGTCTGCGCACTCTTGGCCGGCGTCGGGGCAGCAGGCGCCGGCGCCGTGAGTGGGGCCGGCTTGGCGGACGCGATCAGGACGACGGTTTCGCTCTTCTTGCAGTCCGGATTGCCCTGGCACGAAGCCGCCATGACGCGCGCGGTCTTGTAGGTCAGCGCCAGGCGCTTGCCCTTGAGAGATTTTTCCAGGGAGCAGAGATCGAAATCCGCCAGTTCGTCGAAGGTGGCGCCGCGGTCGTCCTTCAGGGTGACGTAGCAGGCCGTATCGCCATTTTGAAAAGCCGTCGGCGTTCCGAAGGCCCGCTTCTTCTCGCCACCGACCGTGACGGTGTCCTGCGCTGCGGCGGGGAGGGCAGATGCCAGGAGGAGGACGACGAAACCGGGAACGATAAGAGCGCGCGACAAGCAGGACTCCGGAGCTGAGGCAGATGCCAAAGTCATAAACGAAAGGGAAAGGAATGTCGCGCGAACAACGCAAAAGACCCGCTCCGACAGCGCCGGGCGGGCCTTACGAGCTCACCGGTACATCCGCGGCTCAGCCCGTGCTGGATAGTTAATGAACATCGCCTCGAAAAGTTGCATTGCCGGAAAGAGCCGCCGGATGAATGCAACTTTTGCAGTGCACAAGTCGTTGACATCCCCATGAGCGACAGTGCGACGTTGGAGGATATAAGTCCCTACCTTGTTCTGGGTCAGGCGGACGATGGCGGTCAGCCGATCGTAGAAACCGCGCGGGCCCTTCACGATCTGATCGTCACCTTTCCGCCGAACGGGCACTATTCGGTCCGAACCGTGGAGGACGAATGCGGCCCGGCCATTCATTGCGCGTTCGAGCTCAAGATTGACGCAGATCGCCTGGCGGCGGCGGTCGGAGCCATCGAGATCGCCCGCTACGAGAGCTATCGCAGCGAGCGCGCTTTTTTCGTCGACGAGAAGGTGGCGCGCAGCATCCGCCGTGCGCTGGAGCTGCGTCGCAGCGCCGCGAACTGATCCGCTTCAGAGAATGCCGAACATACGCGCAACCCTCTGGACGGCACCCCAGGCCGGATCGAGGGTGGCGAAGGTGCGTGCCATTTCGTTGGCATCGTTGAGCAGCGCCTTCAGTTTCACGTCGCTCGGTTCATCTTTCTCCGCCTCGAGGCGCGCCTCTTCGAAGAGCGCGCGCAGTTCCCTCATCTCTTCGCTGTAGTCCGCGTCGATCGCCTTCACCGAATCGGCAAGGGCGGAGGCGAGTGTGGGATCGTTCGTGTTGTCGGTCATGACTCTCTACGCTGCTTTCCTGGTTCGGTGGGCGTCGATGGCTGCCCACAGGGACGACGCCGTCACCGGCATGTCGATATGCTTCAGGCCGGTGTGCGGATGGATCGCATCGACGATGGCATTTATGACGGAGGGCGGCGCACCGATGGCGCCGGCCTCGCCGGCGCCCTTCACGCCCAGCGGATTGGTCGTGCACAGGCTGTTGTGCATGTCGAACTTCACATGCGGCACGACGTCGGCGCGCGGCAGGGCATAATCCATGAACGACCCGCTCATGAGCTGGCCGGACTCGGGATCGTAGATCGTCTTCTCGGTGAGTGCCTGACCGACCCCCTGGCCGACGCCACCGTGGACCTGACCCTGCAGCAGCAGCGGATTCAGCGCCGTGCCGAAATCGTCCATGATCGAGTAGTTGAGGATCTCCAGCGTGCCGGTGTCGGGATCGATCTCGAGTTCGCAGATGTGACAGCCGTTGGGGAAGGTCGCGGCCTGCGGCGTACGCGTGAAGGCGTCGTCGAGGCCGGGCTTGCCGCCCTCCGGCACGTGCTTGGGGTCGCGCGCGGCGCGGGCCACGTCGAACAGGCTCATCGTGCGGTCGGTGCCGACGATGCGGAAGGTCGCGTCGGAATATTCGATGTCGCCCACCGCCGCTTCCATCGCCGAAGCGGCGACCAGCTTGCCCTTCTCGATGATGTTGTCGCTGACGCCCAGCACGGCGGCGCCGGCCACCGGGATGGAGCGGCTGCCGCCGGTCATGCCCTCGGGCGTGAAGTCCGAATCACCCTGCACGATGCGGATGCGATCGGCATCGACGCCGAGCCGTGCCGACATGATCTGCGTGAAAGCGGTCTCGTGGCCCTGGCCGTTGGTCTGGACGCCGACATAGACGGTGATCGTGTCGTCGTCGTTGAACTTGGCGATGGCGCTTTCCGGTGCACCGCCCGAGCACTTCTCGACATAGGTCGCCATGCCGATGCCGCGCCACTTGCCCTTGGCGAGGGAGGCGGCGCGGCGGGCGGGGAAGCCGTTCCAGTCGGCCTTCTCCATGCCCTTCAGCATGACGTTGTCGAAGTCGCCGGAATCGAACGTGTCGCCCAAGGCGGTATTCCAGGGAATCTGGTCGGGCTTCACGAGGTTGCGCTTGCGGATCTCCGCGGGGCCGAGGCCGGTCTCGCGGCCGATATGGTCGACGAAACGCTCCAGCAGATAGGCCGCCTCGGGCCGGCCGGCGCCGCGATAGGCATCCGTCGGCACCGTGTTGGTCATCACGCCTTTCACGTTTACGTAGATCGCGGGCGTCTGGTAGAGGCCGGCCAGCATGCCGCTGCCGGCCATGGTCGGGATGAAGGCGCCGAAATGGCTGAGATAGGCGCCGAGTGCCGCATGGGTCGTGACCCGGAGGCCGAGGAACCTGCAATCCTTGTCGAGAGCCATCTCGGCCAGCGAGACGTGGTCGCGGCCCTGGACGTCTGACAGGAAGGCTTCCTGGCGGTCGGGAATCCACTTCACCGTGCGCTTGAGCTCCCGGCTGGCCCACACGACCAGCGGATATTCCGGATGCACGAAGATCTTCATGCCGAAGCCGCCGCCCACGTCGCCGGTACGCACGCGCAGCTTGGGCTGGCCGATCTTGAGGATCATGTCGGCGACCACGGGGCGGATGACGCTGACGCCCTGCGAGGAGACCCAGAGGGTCGAGCGGTCATCGGCGGGGTCGTACTCGCAGATGGCGCCGCGTGGTTCCATCGAGTTCACGACCAGGCGGTTGTTCACGATCTCGAGCTTCACGACGCGGTCAGCTTTGGCAAAAGCGGCTTCGGTGCGTGCGCGGTCGCCCATCTCCCAGTCGAAGACGATATTGCCCTTGATGTGGTCATGGACCAGCGGTGCGCCGGGCTGTGCCGATTCGAAGGTGCCGACGGTGTGGGGACGCGCCTCGTAGTCGACCTCGATCAGCTCGGCGGCATCCTTCGCCTGTTCCAGCGTCTCGGCGACGACCAGCGCCACCGGATCGCCGACATGGCGGACGCGGCCCTGCGCCAGCATCGGCCGGGGCGTCTCACCGCGGGGCGTGCCGTCACGGTTGGTCACAGGCACCAGGCAGGGCAGGTCGCCGTAGCCGGCCTTCTTCACGTCTTCGCCGGTCAGGACCAGCAGCACGCCGGGCGCTTTCTTTGCCGCCGCGGTGTCGATCCCCTTGACGTCGGCGTGCGCGTGCGGGGAGCGCAGCACATAGGCCCGGGCAGCCGGGGCCGAGAGCTTCGTATCGTCGGTGTAGCGACCACCGCCAGTGAGAAGTCGCGGATCCTCGACCCGGCGTACCGACTGACCAATGCCGAACTTCGCCATGAAATTCCTCCGTGTTGACCGGAGGTTAGCCCGGCATGGAGGGGCTCGCTAGAGGATCGTCCAGATCACGCCCGCCATGACGACGAGGAGGCAGGTTCCAAGTCCCACCCAGGTCCCCGCGGTCGGCACGCGAATTTCTGGCGCGCCGAGCGCCGGTGCCGGCTTTTCCTCGTCCGATATCTTGAACGCCTGGGGCATGGGAGCCTCTCTGCGCATATCTGCTGCGTCGGGTCTCCGAGGAACGCAAGCCTTCCCCACAACGTTGCTTTGCGGGGCAGGAGCGACATGCATACCAGCGACGATATCGGCGAGAAGTCTGCCGGACGTATCGAGGCGGCATCCGCCGGCGACGCCGTCGTCGACTATGTGGCGCTGGCGCCGGGTCGAGTCGTCGGCCGCTACGAGGTCCTCGAAGTGCTGGGCCAGGGCGGTTTCGGAATTACGTACCGGGTCCGCGACACCCAGCTCGATCGCGAAGTTGCCCTGAAGGAGTATCTGCCGCCGGCCCTTGCGATTCGCCAGGACGGCGCCTCGGTGCTTCCGCGTTCGACGGAGGTTGCGGACGATTTTTCCTGGGGACGAGAGCGGTTCGTCGCCGAGGGCCGCACCCTTGCGAAGCTGCATGACGCACCTTCGATCGTGAAGGTCTTCGACTTCGTCGAGGCCAATGGCACGTCCTACATGGTGATGGAGCTGGTGCAGGGCGGTACGCTCGAGGACCGGGTCAAGGCCAATGGCCCGCTCTCTCCCGCCGAAGTCGATGCCCTCCTGCCGCCGTTGCTAGAAGGTCTCGAGAAGGTCCACGAATCGGGATACCTGCATCGCGACATCAAGCCCGGCAACGTACTGCTGAACCAGACCGGCATTCCGACGCTGATCGACTTCGGGGCGGCACGACTGGCCGTCGCCGGCCGCTCTTCGTCCCTGACGGCGATCTTCACGCCGGGCTATGCGGCGCCCGAACAGTTCGCCACCGGCAAGCAGGGGCCGTGGACCGACATCTATGGGCTGGCGGCGACGCTGCATCATGCGATCACCGGCAAGGCGCCGCCCGGTGCGTTCGACCGGCTGCTCGACGACACCTATCAGCCGCTGGCGAAGTTGCAGCTCATCGGCTTCCCGCCCTCGGTGCTCGCCGGCATCGATGACGGCCTGACGGTGCGCTTCGAGGAGCGACCGCAGACGATCGCCGCCTGGCGTGCGCTGCTCGGCGGCTCGATGGCCGATGCAGGCGCAACGCTGGTCATGCCACAGCCGGTGGCGCCGCCCACGCCGCCTACCCCGCCCACACCTCCCACACCCCCGAGCGAACCGTCGGCTCTCGCCGTTGGGCCGAAGACCCGATCGCGCACAATGCCTGTGCTGCTCGGCGCCGTTGCCATGTTGCTGGCGCTGGCGGCAGGCGCCCACTACCTGACGCTACCGCACCAGGAACAGGAGCGGGCGACCGAAAGCGCGCCCGCTGCAGAGGCGGCCGTGTCCGGGCGCTCGTCCGATCCTGTCGAGGCCGCGCGCGAGGGTGAGGAGGCGCTAGAACTCATCACGGCCGATCGCCAGCGCATCCAGGTGATCCTCACCGCCCTGGGCTACGACACGCGCGGCAGCGACGGGACCTTCGGCCAGCGCTCGCGCGAGATGATCGCGGCGTGGCAGAAGGCCAAAGGCCAGACGGCGACGGGCTACCTCACGGCGGCCCAGGTGCCGGCGCTGCTGCGCGAGGTGCCGGCCCCGGCCGCGGCTCGTCCGCCGACGCCGCCGGCGTCGTCGACTCCGGCCTCCAGACAGGGCGGTGCCTATGATGGCGTCTATGCGGGCGGCATGTCGAGCAGCGGCTTCGGCCAGGCGTCAGGCGTCGTCACCGCAGAGTTGAGCATCGCCGGAAGTCTCCTCATCGGACGCATCAGCCAGCCGGGCTGTGGCACATCCTCCCTCTCGCTCACGGTGTCATCGAACGGTGACATTTCCGGCGCCGGTCGCCTCTACGAGGGCCAAGACTGTTCGGTCGGTGGGTTCACCGCGACCGGCAGGGCCGCCGCTGGCGCCGTCATCCTGGAATTGCGTGCGACCGGTGGATCCATGCGGGGGAGTCTCGGCCGCCGCGGCGGTTGATTCTTCGTGCCCACGGGATCAGTGGACACTCGTCGCGGTAGAGACAATGGCGCATACTGCGTCGCATGGACCAGCCGCCAGATACGCCAGCGGGGGCCGACTTCGTAGCGCTCCGGACGGGTCAGACAGTCGGCCGCTACGAAGTGCTGGGTGTCCTCGGCCATGGCGGATTCGGCATAACCTATCGCGCGCTCGACCGGCAGCTCGGGCGAGAGGTCGCTCTCAAGGAATACCTGCCGGCGGCCCTCGCCGTCCGCCAGAACGGTACCACCGTCATGCCGCGCTCGCCGGCGGAAGCGGACGATTTCAGTTGGGGTCGCAAGCGCTTCGTCGAGGAGGGGCGCACCCTGGCACGACTGCAGAAATCGCCGGCGATTGTGCGGGTCTTCGATTTCCTCGAGGTCAATGGCACGGCCTACATCGTCATGGAGCTGGTTCATGGCGAGACTCTGGAACATCGGTTGGACCGCGCCGGTCCTCTCTCTCCGGCCGCGATCGAGCGCCTGCTGTGGCCGCTGCTGGACGGACTGGCCCGGGTTCATGCGCATGGATTCCTGCACCGGGATATCAAGCCGGCGAACATCCTCGTCGATGAAGAGGGCGATCCCACTCTGATCGACTTCGGAGCGTCACGCGCGGCGGTCGCCGACCGCAGTTCGGTGCTGACCGCGGTTTTCACTCCCGGCTACGCGGCCGCCGAACAGGTTACCTCTGCGCGGCAGGGACCATGGACCGACATCTACGCACTATCGGCCACGCTCTATCGCGCCATTGGGGGGCGACCGCCCCCCAACGTCTTCGACCGCATGGTCGCGGATCGCTACGAGCCTCTCGCGCACCTCCGGCCCCCGGGGTTCAGCCCTGGCCTGCTGCGGGGGATCGACGCGGGCCTGGCCGTGAAGGCGGACGACCGACCACAGACGATAGCGGCCTGGCGGACGTTCCTCGGCACGGTGGTGGCGGGCGACAACGACGTAACCTTGATATTGCGAGCCGCTCGACCTTCGCCGGTCATGGCCCCGGAGGTTCCGCCAGCCAACCCGCCAACTCGAACGAACATCTGGAAACGTCCATTTGCAGCGGCTTTGATCGCCGCCGTGGCGGCCGGTGGATACTTCACCTGGCTGGCGGGGGACGGAGACCGCCATCCCCGGGAAACGAAGGGCGTAAGCGCCCCGTCGACGGGCGACACATCGAAAGCGCAATCCTTCACGGCCGCGGCACAGGCGGAACGGGACGAGCGCAAGGCCGCCGAATCCGCTGAAGCGAGCCTGCGTCTTGGCGCGTCGGAACGACAGAAGGTCCAGATGGCATTGACAGCCGCAGGCTTCGACACGCGCGGCAGCGACGGGACCTTCGGTCCGCGGTCGCGCGAGATGATCGCGGCCTGGCAGAAGGCCCAGTCTCGGCCGGCGACCGGATTTCTGACGGCCGCTCAGTTCCAGGACCTGCTGCACAGAGGGGAGGGAGAGAGGCGGAAGGCCGAGGACGAGGCCCGCGCACGCAGCGTCGCAAATGCGCCGGCACTTCCAGTATCCACCTCCGCGCCGGCAGCGGGGCCTTTCGACGGGACCTATGCAGGCTTCTTCTCGCCCTCGGGGCCGGTGGCCCTTCGGGCAAGTGCCACCTCTTCGATCTCCCTTCGCGTCGCCAATGGCGCTGGCAGCGGGACAATGACGAGCGCGAGCTGCGGCGCCGCGCCTCTGTCGGTTCGCATATCGCCGTCGGGTGCCATTACGGGCGACGCACGGGGTGTGGATGCGTCGTGCGCGCAGTTTCCCCTGGTGATCCAGGGCCAGGCCTCGAATGGCCAATTGCGCATGACCTTCGGCGGTGCGGTAGGCGGCGGCTCTGCCGACCTGAATCGCGGAGAGCCGTCGCTCACTCAACAGGCCGTTGTCCCTCGCAGCGCCTCAAGTCCCTTCGATGGCTCCTATGTCGGGTCTCTGGCCGCCGTGGATACCGGGGGCATTTCCCGCGTCGTCACGGCCGACCTGGAAATCATCGGTAGCCGCTTGTCCGGTCGGATTTCGAGCCCGACCTGCGGGTCTGCAACGATAGCACTGGCAATCGCGGCCAGTGGGGATATCAGTGGCGAGGTACGGCTTCAGGCCAACGTAGCCTGTTCTCCCGTAACCCTCAGCGTCCAAGGTCGCGTCGTGGGAGAGCGAATGACGCTCGACCTGCGAGGCGCTGGCCTCCGCATTCAGGGAACGCTCTCCCGGCGCGCCGGCTGATCCTGCTCCTCGGAGGCGGCACCGGCCGCATGGACCGGTGCCGCATCTTCGAGAGCTACTTCTTGGGCGAGATTGCGACGACCAGAACCGACGTGTCGATCGCCGTCAGCTTGTCGCCGGTCTTGACGCGGGGAAGCTGCGCGCGGCCCTCGGGCGTGGCGACGCTGTAGGTCCTGACCTCGCCGCCGTTGGGATTCACGAGCGAGATCGTGTTCGCCGAGGTGTTGACGCCCGTCACCCACCAGTTGGCAACGGTCTGATCGGCCATGACGCCGGCGGCGCGGGTGCCCGTCGTCGCCGCGGCGGTAACGCTGACATCGCGGCCACCCGGGGTGGCGGTGTTCGGGCCGGACAGTACGAAGGTGAGCTTCTCCTCGTACGCCACGGAGACGCGGTCGCCGACCTTGCTGGTGTCCATCTTCACGCCGGCGCCGACGTTGGACGTCAGCGAACGGCCGGCCGGACCGGTGAAGGTGACGGTGCGCTTGGCCGGGTCGATGGCGGTGATGGTCGCATCGATCGAATAGGTGACGACCGTCGAGATCCCGACGATCGGTTGGCCCTGCGCAAATGCGGCGCCGGTCGCGCCGGTGGCGGCGATCGATCCCGCGAGCATGGCAGCGAGCAGGGTGCGCTTGGTGAACATGAGACTCTCTCCCTCGTTGTTGCGTTACGCTAACACGAGGTTTGCCGGATTTTCCATGGCCGGCCTGTTACAGTGGGATTGATTATGTTCAATCTCCGATGCCGAACGATCGCGTGACCACGGCCTATCTCGCCGCAGAAGGATTCGAAAGCCAGCTGCGCGAGGAACTCGCGCGGGCCGGCGTGCCGGTGCAGGCCGAACATGGCCGCCTGCTGCTGTCCGACGCGCCGGCGCACGAAGTCGCCTGGGCTGCCAACATCTGGCGCGAGTGCCTCGAGGTGCCGGTGGCGTCGATCGGAACGGCGGCGAAGGCGTTGCGGGACATCCAGCGCAACTGGGCGATGTACGCACCGCTCCATCATCGCCGCGCCGCGCTCATCCAGGAGAAGCTGCCGCACGTCTCGGCGAGGCCGGTGGTCTTTCCCACGGCCGCGCCGACCGCGCCGCTGGGATCGTGGACGCTGCTCGCGCCCGACCGGATGCTCGCGGCTGCCTCCTGCAGTTCGCCCTTTCCCAACGGCGAGGTGGAACTCGTCGAGGACAGGGTCGGGCCGCCCAGTCGCGCCTATCTGAAACTCTGGGAAGCGCTGGTGCGCCTGCGCCGCTGGCCGCAGCCCGGCGAACGATGCCTCGATCTTGGGGCCTGTCCGGGCGGCTGGACATGGGTGCTGGCCCGGCTCGGCGCCAGCGTGGTCGCGGTCGACAAGGCGCCGCTCGATCCCAAGGTGGCGGCGATGCCAGGCGTCGAATGGCGGGGCGAAAGCGCATTCGGACTGGATCCTGCCAGCGTCGGGCCCGTCGACTGGCTGTTCTCCGACGTGATCTGCTACCCGGCACGTCTCTTGCGGCTGGTCGAGCGGTGGCGGGCGACCGGCCTGGTCGGGAACTTCGTCTGCACGATCAAGTTCCAGGGCGAGACCGACCACGAGACGGCCAGGGCCTTCGCCGCTATTCCCGGCGCGAGCGTCCTGCACCTTCACCAGAACAAACACGAACTGACCTTCCTGCTGCCGCTACGGGCGGCGGATCCGCTATCGGGATAGTCCCCGGCCGCGCAGGTCGCGCACGGTGTGGTCGACAAAGGCGCGGATCTTGGGTGTCAGCAGGCGGTTGGTCGGATACACGGCATAGATCCCGCCCGACGGAGTCTCGTGGCTGGTCAGGACTCGTACGAGGAGGCCGGCGGCCAGCGCATCGCCAATCAGCCAGTCCGGAACGGCGGCGAGGCCCAGGCCCGACAGTGCCGCCGTGCGCAAGGCGTCGGAACTGTTAACGAGGAGACGGGGCTGGACCGCAATCGGCTGCTTCCCGATTCTCCACGTATCGCGCCAGGCAAGGGGCGCGAAGCCGATCAGACGATGACCGAGAATGTCGCGCGGCGTGCCGGGTGTGCCATGGTGCGCGAGATAACCCGGTGTTGCAACGATCAGCACGCGCGACGTCGCGATGCGGCGCACCACCAGGCTGGGCTCGGGAGTCTCCACGATGCGGATGGCGAGATCGATGCCTTCCTCGACCAGGCGCAACGCCGCGCTTCCGGCAATCAGTTCGACGTCGATGGTGGGATAGGTTGCAAGGAAGGAGGGCAGGGCGGGGACGATGTAGCGCTCGGCGAAGCCGTCGGGCGCGGCAATGCGGAGCCTCCCGGCGGGTTCATTCTGGGTGGCCTGGGCCTCGTTGCGCGCCAGAGCGAGATCGTCCAGCAGTCGCCGGCAGTGGCGGTAGAAGGCTGTTCCGGCTTCGGTGGGACGTACGCGACGTGTGGTGCGGTCGAGCAGGCGCACGCCCATGCGCTCCTCGAGCGCTCGCACCGTCTCGCTGACCGACGACTTGGCGCTCTGGAGGGCCTGGGCGGCGGCCGTGAAACTGCCGGTCTCCACCACCCGGGCGAAGGCCTCGATGCCGGTAAAGGCTTCCATGCATTCATTGTTCGCCCTGCCGAACAATCTGTCCAGAACGACTATCTGCCCTCGCGTCAACGATGCGCCTATGTCTGGTCCGCCGAAAATCAGGGAGCAACGATGAGCGAGACACTGGATGTGCTGGGCGCGCCGATGATCGTCAATGCCGACGGAACCGCGATGGCGGCCTTCGTCGCCGATCACCCGATCCCGCCGGGCTACTTCGTGCCGCCCCATCGCCACGAGGCCGACGAGGAACTGCTGTTCGTCATCGATGGCGAACTCACGCTGATCGGCGAGACGGGTGAGAGCAAGATGGGGGCAGGCTCGAGCGCGACTTTCAGGCGTGGCGAGCTGCACGGGTTCCGAAACGATACCTTGGGAACGGTTCGGCTTTTCGTGGTCGCCACGCCCGGCGTGCAGGCGGCCGAGATGTTCCGTCATTTCGACCGGGCGACCCGCGAGGGCGGACAACCGCTCGCGCCGGCGCAGATCGGCGCGATTGCCGGCGAGTATGGCGTCTGGTTCGGCTAGCGCCGGGGCAGGGTGCGCAGGAATGCGGTGATGTGCGCGCGGAACCTGTCGATGAAGTCCCGCGCCACCGGCGGCAGCGTGCTCTGCGCGGCGTGAAGGGCGGCGAATTCGAAATGGATGCGCGGTTCGAAGGGGCGCACGACGATGCCGCGGGGCGCATACTCGGTCGCGGTGAAGGGGTCGCACAGGGTGACGCCGGCGCCGGAGCCGGCAAGTGAACAGGCGATTTCCGAGAGCGGCGTCTCGATGCGCATGACGCGCCGCACGCCATGGTCGGCGAAGACGCGGTCGATGCGGAAGCGCGATAGCGAGGAATGTCCCAGCGAGATGAAGCTCTCGCCCTCGAAGTCGGCCGGCCTCAATCGCTTCTTGCGGGCGAGACGATGGTTCTGCGGCAGCACCGCCATGTAGGGGGCGGGCGGCATGCGTTCGAGTCGCACGGCCGCGTGCTCGATCGAGCCTTCGGCAAAGCCCAGATCGCTCTGGCCCTGGGCGACGGAAGTGACGACGGCGTGTGAAACCAGTCCCGAAAGGACGAGGTCGAGCTTGGGGCGCTCGACCAGGTAGCTGCCCGCGAACCGTGGCAGGAAACCGTTTGCCAGCGCGGGCAGGGCGGCGATCCGCAGGAAGCCGGCGCGCCGTGTGCGCAGTTCGGTGGCCATCTGGGCGATGCGCTCGAGGCCCACGAAGGCCCGCTCGACTTCGGCATAGAGGGACAGCGCCTCGCTGGTGGGCACCAGTCCCGTCCCGCGGCGCTCGAACAGGATGAGGCCGAGCTGCTGTTGCAGATCCCGGATCATGCGGCTGACGGCAGGCTGGGTGACGTTGATGAGATTGGCGGCCATGCCGACCCCGCCGGTCAGCACCACGGCGCGGAAAGCCTCGATCTGACGCGGGTTCAGGCTGCGCATCGGCTTTCATAACATTTCAGCATGGAGCTCGGCGATAAAATAGATTTGACGCCGTGCGGCTCGATATCAAACACTGATGCCGGGGAACTCACGAACGGAGGGGACAATGACCCGTTTGGCAGGCTTCGGCGCAATCGCCGCTATGGCTCTATTGGCGGGCGCGCTGCCCGCAGAGGCGCAGCAGAAGACGCTCACCGTCGCGGCCTATGGCGGCGTGTGGGACAGCCATCTGCGCAAGGAGGTCTTCCCCGAGTTCGAGAAGAAGCACGGGGTGAAGGTCGAATATGTCGCCGGCAATTCGACCGACACGCTGGCCAAGCTGCAGGCCCAGAAGGGCAACCAGGTGATCGACGTCGCCATCATGGACGACGGCGTCATGTACCAGGCGATCAAGCTCGGCTACTGCGCGCCGATCCAGGGGCTCGACAAAAGTGAGCTCTATCCGGCGGCGCTGTTCAAGGACGACAAGGCCGTCGCCGTCGGCCAGACCGGCACCGGCTTCATGGTCAACACCAAGGTCTTCAAGGAGAAGGGCTGGCCGATCCCGACCTCGTGGAACGACCTCAAGGATCCCAAGTTCAAGAAGCAGCTGGTGATCCCGCCGATCAACAACACCTACGGCCTCTACACGCTCATGATGTTCGCCCGCATGAACGGCGGCGGCGAGAAGAACATCGAGCCGGGCTTCAAGGTAATGAAGGCCGACATCAATCCGAACGTGCTCGTCTACGAACCCTCGCCGGGCAAGATGACCGAGCTCTTCCAGTCGGGGCAGGCCAACATCGCCGTGTGGGGCACCGGCCGCGTGCAGGCCTTCGCCAACACCGGCTTCCCGGTCGACTTCATCTATCCGACGGAGGGCGCACCGATCCTGCTCGCCTCGGCCTGTCCGGTTGCCAAGACCTCGGTCAATCCGCTGGCCCACGAGATGATCAAGCTGCTGGTGTCGGCGCCGGTGCAGACCGGCATGGCCAAGCAGATGGGCAACGGCCCGGTCAACACCAAGGTCGACGTCAACATGCCGGAGCTCAAGATGGCGCCGGTCGGCGAGCGGGCGAAGCTGATCATCGCGCCGGATTGGGACGCCATCAACGCCTCGCGCGACGACTGGACCAAGCGCTGGAACCGCGAGGTCGAGCGCTGAGCTTCCGGGGAGCGGTCGTGCTTCATCGCGTCACCGCGGCTTACATCGTCTCGCAGGGTGCTCCCTAGATGGCGTTTCTCGAACTGGAGAAGCTCACCAGGTCGTTCGGCGCACACAACGCCGTCGACGGCCTGACGCTGGGCGTCGAGAAGGGCGAGTTCGTGGCATTGCTGGGGCCGTCGGGCTGCGGCAAGACCACGACCCTGCAGATGATCGCCGGCTTCGTCGAGCCCACATCCGGGGCGATCCGGCTGGGCGGCAAGGACCTGCTGGCGATCAAGCCCGCCAAGCGCGGCCTCGGGATCGTGTTCCAGAGCTACGCGCTGTTTCCGCACATGACTGTAGCGGAAAATGTCGCCTTCGGCCTGGAGATGCAGGGTGTCGCGGCCGCCGAGCGCAGGACGCGGGTGGCCGAGACTCTGGAACTGGTGGGCCTCGGCGCCTTCGGGGCGCGCTTTCCGCGCCAGATGTCGGGCGGGCAGCAGCAGCGGGTGGCGCTGGCGCGCGCGCTGGTGATACGGCCGCAGGTCCTGCTGCTCGACGAGCCGCTGTCCAACCTCGATGCCAAGCTGCGCGAAGGCATGCAGATCGAGCTGCGCCAGATCCAGCGTACGGTCGGCACGACGACGATCCTCGTCACGCACGACCAGGCCGAGGCGATGGCGCTGTCCGACCGCATCGTGGTGATGAACCAGGGCAAGGCCGAGCAGATCGGCCCGCCGCACGAGGCCTACGAACGGCCGGCCACGCCCTTCGTCGCCAACTTCCTGGGCAAGACCAACCTGGTGAACGGCGCCACCGTGCGCCCGGAGCGAATTTCCTTCGCCGAGTCCGGCCTCGCCGGCACGGTGCGCACGCGTATCTTCCAGGGCAATCACTGGCTCTATCAGGTCGATACCGCGTCCGGCCTCGTCACGGTCATCCGCCAGAATACCGGCGAGGCGATGCCGGGCGAGGGCGATGCCGTGCATCTCGGCTGGGAAGGCCGCGCGTGAGGGCGGCGCCCTATCTCCTCTGCGTGCCGGCGCTGGTCCTGTTCGCCGGCGTCGTGATCGTGCCGCTCTCCATGACGGTGCTGCTCTCGTTCCACGACTGGGGCCAGTACAAGGGCATTGAACCCGTCTTCATCCTGAAGAACTGGCACGAAGTGCTGAGCGACTCCTACTTCCATGAGATGTTCGCGCGCACCTTCCGCGTCGCGTTCTTCGTCACGCTGCTGGCAGCGCTGTTCGGCGCGCCCGAGGCCTATATCCTGAACCGCATGCGCAGCCCGTGGCGCGGTATCTTCCTCCTGGTGATCCTGGGCCCGCTGCTGATCTCGGTCG
Source organism: Rhodospirillaceae bacterium (assembly GCA_009772935.1). Classification (GTDB taxonomy): domain Bacteria; phylum Pseudomonadota; class Alphaproteobacteria; order Reyranellales; family Reyranellaceae; genus Reyranella. The sequence continues at coordinate 107,898 of WOUR01000018.1, read as the reverse complement.
TCGCGCGCACGCTCGGCTGGGCGCTGCTGTTCGGCGGCAACTCGGGATTGGTGAACAAGGCGCTCATGGGCATGGGCCTGATTTCGGCGCCGCTGCCATTCATGTTCACCGAAGTCGGCGTCGTGGTCGCGCTGACGCACGTGCTGATGCCCTATATGGTGCTGGCCGTCTGGGCCTCGCTGCAGCGGCTCGACCCGCAGGTCGAGAATGCGGCGGTGGCGCTGGGGGCTGGACCCTTCACCGTGCTGCGCCGCATCGTGCTGCCGCAGGTGATGCCGGGAATCCTGTCGGGCGCGGTGATCGTCTTCGCCCTGGCCGCCAGCGCCTTCGCCACGCCTGCCATCATCGGCGGCCGCCGTCTCAAGGTCGCGTCAACCCTGGCCTACGACGAGTTCCTGAACACGCTCAACTGGCCATTGGGTGCCGCGGTGGCGGTACTTCTGCTGCTCGCGCTGATCGCGGTCATCTGGGGCGCCAACCGGCTGGTCGAGCGCCGCTATGCGCAGGTCTTCGCATGAGCCGCAACGGACCGATTGCGCTCACCTATCACGTGCTGTTCGTCAGCTTCATGCTGGCGCCGATCCTGGTCGTCTGTTTCGTCGCCTTCACGCCCGAAGGCTACCTGTCGTTTCCGACCGACCGCTGGTCGCTGCGCTGGTTCTATGCGATCGCGCAATACCCGGAGTTCATCTCGGCCTTCTGGCGCAGCCTGTGGCTGGGCGCGATCTCCTCGGCGATCGCGGTGGGCATCTCGGTGCCCGCGGCTCTGGCCATCGCGCGCTACCGCTTTCCCGGTCGCGAGGCGATGACGGCGCTGTTCATGTCGCCGCTGATGATCCCGCATCTCGTGCTGGGGATCGCTTTCCTGCGTTTCTTCACCCAGATAGGCCTCGGCGGCACCTTCACAGGCCTGGTGCTCTCGCACATCGTCGTGGTGATACCCTTCGCGCTGCGCCTCACGCTCGCCTCGGCGGTCGGTCTCGACCGGTCGATCGAGCATGCCGCGGTGTCGCTCGGCGCCAGCGAGAGCGTGGTGCTCCGTCGCATCACCCTGCCACTGGTGCTGCCCGGGCTGGTCAGCGGCTGGGCGCTGGCTTTCATCAATTCGTTCGACGAGGTGACGATGACGGTGTTCATCGCGGCGCCGGGCACGGAGACGCTACCGGTGCGCATGTTCCTCTACATCCAGGACAATATCGATCCGCTGGTGACCTCGGTGTCGGCCTGCGTGATCGCGATCACCGTTGCGGCGCTGCTGGTCCTAGATCGCGCCTTCGGGCTCGAACGCCTGTTGATCGGGAGGAGCGCCGGGCATGGCCGCTGAAACAAGGGACGGTGATGAATTCGACGTCGCCGTGGTGGGCGGCGGGCTGGTCGGTGTTGCCACCGCCTGGGGCCTGTCGCGCGAGGGCTGCCGGGTCGTCATCCTCGACGAAGGCGACCGTGCCGTCCGGGCGAGCCGCGGGAACTTCGCGCTGGTCTGGGTGCAGAGCAAGGGGCTGGGCCTCGCCCCCTATGCCGGCTGGACGATCCGCTCCTCCAACGCCTGGCGCGGGTTCTCCGATCTCCTGAAGCAGGAAACCGGCCTCGACGTCGCGTTCCAGCGGCCCGGCGGCTTTCATCTCTGCCTGTCGGAGAAGGAGCTGGAGGCGCGCGCCAACGTGCTCAAGCGCCTGCACAACCAGCCCGGCATCGTCGACTACAAGACCGAGATCCTCACCCACGATCAGGTGAAGGCGATGCTGCCCGACATCGGGCCCGAGGTCGTGGGCGGCAGCTTCTGTCCGCTCGACGGCCACGTGAATTCGCTGCGCCTGTTCCGCACATTGCATGCGGCCCTCAATGCCCGCGGCGTCGTCTACCGGCCGAGCCACCGGGTCGAGTCCATCACCAGGGAAGGCGGGGAGTTCCGGCTCACAACGACCCGGGGCGAGGTCCGCGCCGCCAAGGTGGCGCTGGCGGCGGGCAACGCCAACATGCGCCTGGCGCCGATGGTCGGCCTCGACTGTCCGATGAAGCCGGAGCGCGGGCAGATCGTCGTCACCGAGAGGCTGCGGCCCTTCCTCAACCATCCCGTCGTCACCCTGCGTCAGACCGACGAGGGCACGGTAATGATCGGCGATTCCAAGGAAGAGAGCGTCGATCCCACCGGCCTGACGATCGGCGTGAGCGCCACCGAGGCGGAGCGCGCGGTACGCCAGTTTCCGCTGCTGGCCAACGTCAACGTGGTGCGCACCTGGAGCGCCATTCGCGTCATGACCCAGGATGGATTCCCCATCTACGACGAGTCGCAGAGCCATCCCGGCGCCTTCACCGTCTGCTGCCACTCCGGCGTGACCCTGGCGGCCAACCACGCGCTCACCATCGCGCCGATGATCGCGCGGGGCGCACTCGACGCCTCGCTCGTCGCTCCTTTCAGTGCCCGGAGGTTCCATGTTCAAGCGGCTGGCTGAAAAGGGCCCCGCCATCGCGATCACCGTCGACGGAAAGACGGTGAACGCCCACGCCGGAGACACCGTCGCGGCCGCGCTGCTGGCCGCCGGCATCGATCATTGCCGCACCACGCCGGTCACCGGAGCGCCGCGCGCGCCCTACTGCCTGATGGGCGTCTGCTTCGACTGCCTCGTCACGGTCGACGGCGTCGGCAGCCGCCAGGGCTGCCTGATCCCGGTGCGCGAGGGCATGAAGGTCGAGACCCAGCTTGGCCGACGGGAGGCTGGACGATGACGGCCGCGGCGGACCTCGCCTCGTCGTACGAACTCGTCGTCATCGGCGGCGGGCCGGCCGGGCTCGCGGCCGCTTCGCTGGCGGCGCGGGCCGGCGTGTCGACGGCGCTGTTCGACGAGAATCCCGGTGTCGGCGGCCAGATCTACCGCGCCATCACCTCGACGCCGGTCAAGGACCGCGCGGTCCTGGGCGAGGATTACTGGGACGGCGCCGCCCTGGCCGACGAAGCCAAGGCGAGCGGGGCGCTGATCGTCAACGGCGCCACGGTGTGGAGCCTCGACCGGCAGCGTCTGGTCGGCGTCTCGATCGGCGGCAAGGCGCGCGTGATCGAAGCCGGCCGGGTCATCATCGCCACCGGTTCGCAGGAACGGCCGTTCCCGATTCCGGGCTGGACCCTGCCGGGCGTTATGACGGTGGGGGCGGCCCAGACCGTGCTGAAGGCGCAGGGCCTCGTGGTCTGCGAGCGCACGGTGCTGGCGGGCAGCGGGCCGCTGCTGTGGCTGCTGGCGGCGCAGACCTTGCGGGCGGGCGGGAAGATCGACGCGATCCTCGACACCACGCCGCGGCGCAACTGGCTGCAGGCGGCGGTCCACCTGCCTGATTTTGCGCTGTCGCCTTACTTCGCCAAGGGGCTGGCCTTGTTGCGCGAGGTCCGGGCCAGGGTGCCGGTGCATCGCGTCGATAGGATAGAAGCCGTCGGCGCCGACCGGGTGCGCGAGGTCGTGTTTTCAAGCGCGGGCGGTACACGGCGACTGCCGGTCGACCTGTTGCTGCTGCACCAAGGCGTGGTGCCCAACGTCAATCTCGCCAACGCGGCCGGGGTGACCCATGTCTGGAACGACCGCCAGCTCTGCTTCGTGCCGGTGCTCGACGCCGACTTTGGCAGCTCGGTGCCGGGGATCGCGGTGGCGGGCGACGGGGCCGGCATCGCGGGTGGCACCGCTGCGGCAGAACGCGGAAGGATTGCCGCCATCGCGGCGGTGCGCGCGCTCAAGCCCGACGCCGTCGTGCCCGATACGCAAGCGATTCGCCAAAGGCTGCAGCGCGAGGAGATGGGACGTGCCTTCCTCGACTGGCTGAACCGACCGGCGGATGGGTTTCGTATGCCCGAGGGCGAGACGATCGCCTGCCGCTGCGAGGAGGTCACCGCCCAGCAGGTACGTGAAACGGCCCGGATGGGCTGCGAGGGCCCGAACCAGATGAAGGCCTTCCTGCGCTGCGGCATGGGGCCCTGCCAGGGGCGACTCTGCGGCCTCACCGTCACCGAGCTGATCGCGGAAGAGCGCAAGGCGACACCCGACGAGGTCGGCTACTACCGCCTGCGCCCGCCGGTGAAGCCGATCACCCTTGCCGAGCTCGCCTCGCTGCCGATCAGCGAGGCCGAACGCAAGGCGGTGGAGCGCTAGCATGGTGCGGACGGCCGATGTCGTGGTCATCGGCGGCGGCATCCACGGCTGCTCGACCGCGCTGCATCTGGCGCTGCGTGGCCTGAAGCCGATCCTGATCGAGAAGGACTATGCCGGACGCCACGCCTCGGGCGTGAATGCGGGCGGCGTGCGCCAGCTCGCGCGCGACCTGCAAGAGATTCCGCTGTCGATCTCGTCGATGGACATCTGGGAGTGCATCGAGGCGCTGGTCGGCGACGATTGCGGCTTCGAGGCCCACGGCACCGTGCTGGTCGCCGAGAGCGAGGCCGAGCTGGCGGGCTTCCGCGAGCGGGTCGACGACCTCAACCTGCGCGGCTTCGGACACGAGGAGCTGATCGACGCCGCCGAGCTGCGGCGACTCGTGCCGGCCGTGTCCGACCGCTGCCCTGGCGGCGTCGTCTCGCGTCGCGACGGTGCCGCCGATCCTTTTCGCACGACGCAGGCCTTCCGCCGCCGCGCCGTCGAGAAGGGCGCCGAGGTGGTGGAGGGCGTGACCGTCACCGGCCTGTTCAGGAGTGGCGCCAACTGGCGGGTCGAGACGAGCGCCGGTGTCTTCGAAGCGCCGAAGGTCGTGAATGCCGCCGGCGCCTGGGCCGACCGGATCGCGGCGATGCTGGGCGAGCCGGTGCCGCTCGCCGTCGTGGCGCCGATGCTGATGGTGACCAGCCGCCTGCCGGCCTTCATCAAGCCCGTCGTCATCCTGCGCGGCCGCAAGCTTTCGTTCAAACAGTTGGGAAACGGCACGGTGGTGATCGGCGGCGGCCATCTCGCGACGCCTTGGCGCGACAGCAACGAAACGGTGCTCGACTGGCAAAAGCTCGCGGTCAGTGCGCGTACCGTGTGGGAGCTGTTCCCGGCGATGCACGCGGCTACGGTCGTGCGCGCCTGGGCCGGCATCGAGGCCTACATGCCCGACGGCATCCCCGTGGTCGGCCGCAGCTCGACCTCGGAGGGCGTGTTCCACCAGTTCGGCTTCTCGACTCACGGCTTTCAGCTCGGTCCGGGTACCGGTGCGGTGATGGCGGAACTGGTGGCGACCGGCTCCACCAACACCCCGATCGACGGGCTGGGGATCGAGCGCTTCCTCAAGAAGTAAGGATCCCTCGCCACGCTCGGGATGACAAAGGGGGGGGCATTCCGAGCGTAGCGAGAAATCCTTAACTCATCGGCCGCCAATCATATCCCAGCCTGGGAAAGTGCACCGCGACCTGGCCGACTTCGTCGTTTTCCTGCAGCAGGGCGAGCTCGTCGGCGTCGATGAAATGCACTTCGCCCTCGATCCAGTCCTTGGCATTGTCGGCGGCGCGGACGCGGGCGCGCTGGCCGGGCAGGGGATCGCCTTCCTGTGGCTCCGAGGGACGCGGGCTCGCCGGCGTCGCTGCCCGTGCCTCTGCCAGGGCCTCGTCGGCGTCAATGTTCGTTCGGTGCCCGTGCCCGATCGCCTCCATGCGATCGCGCCAGGCAATCAGCCGCGGATAGGCGTTCAGCACCTCGCGGCAGTCGATGTGGCGACCGCGGAAGAACCAGACGACGTGATAGGTCGCGAAGTCTGCGATACAGGGCACGTCGCCCAGCAGGTAGGGGCGGCCGTCCGCCAGCATGTCGGCGATCCACTTTGCCTGCGGCCGCACGAGCTGGAGGTTGCGGAAGGCGGCCTTGCGCACCGCCTCGATGGACGGCATCGGCAGGCCGTGCAGCTTCGCACGGTCGGCATGCAGCCCCTCGGGCATGTGGTCGGCATTGATGCCCGAGACGTAGAGCGCGGTCGGGCGCATGAACTGCTGCTCGGCCCACCAGGCGATGGCTTCCGCGGCACCCGATGTTTTCGCTGGATGGAAGGTGGGCTGCGGCACGCGTCGCTCCAGCTCGCGGGCGATCAGCCTGGTGTCGCACCAGACATCGGCGCCGTCCTGCAGTACGGGCGTGCGTCGATAGCCGCCGGTCAGCGGCGTCAGTTTGGGCTTGGGCGCAATCGGCGGAATCTCGACCGCGCGCCACGCGAGCCCCTTGAAGCCCATCATCAGACGCGCCTTCTCGGCGAAATTTGAGAAGTCGTACTGGTGGAGGATCAGGGATGTGGCGATCACGATGCTTTGCGGTTCCACTGGTAGGGGATTCCTTGCACTGTGGTCATGCGGGGGGCTGCGGTCTGCAGTAACCGTTCGTTCTGTGTATGAGCGCTCCGATGGCGGAAGGCGGCGCCGTTCGTGAACAGGATGGCGCTGCCGGCCACCAGCGTGGCAATCGAGGCCGCACAGAAGGCGCGGAAGAGGGCGTGACGGTCGGCAATCAACCGGCGTGAGCGGATCGGCATTTCGACGAGATGATGGGTCAGGCTCGCCAGGCTGAAGGCCATGATCATCGCAAGCGTCGCCTCGAAGGCGTTGAGCGGGCGGTCTAGGACGACCGCGCCGAGCGACAAGGGCGGCCAGTGCCACAGATAGAGCGGATAGGAGATCTTGCCGATGTAGCGGATGGAGCGAAGGCGCAACAATGCGAGATGGCCGGTATTCAGCTCGATGAGCGCCAGAGCCCATGCGGTCGCGCCGCAGACCGCCAGTGTCTGCACCGTCGTTGCCAGAGGTCCCGTTCCGATTGGGATGAACGGCATGATGCCAATGAGGCCGACGGCGAGGAGCGACAGGAAGGGGCGCGTTCGCTCCGGTCCGTCGCGATACCTGCGCACGACGCAGAAAGTGAGAATGCCCAGTCCGAGCTGCCAGAGCCTTGCCGGCAACAGGTAGAAGGCCGCTCGTGGCGAGACGCCCGCCGTCTCCAAGGCAAGGTAGAGGAGCAACGACAGGCAGGGCGCGCCGATCAGCAGGGCCCAGAAGAGCCGCCGCCGGTTGCCGGCGACCAGGAACAGGGCGCCGAATAGGAGGTAGAACTGCTCCTCGACCGCGAGGCTCCAGGTATGCTGCAGCGGGAAGGTGAAGTGGTCGCCCTGGCTCCAGTAGTAGAAATTCTGCACGTAGAACGGTTGGGCGATGAGCGAACGCGCAAAGTCGGAGAGCTCGAGCGGCATCATGAGGGTGAAGGCAGCGGCCGTCGTGACACCCAGGGTCAGAAACAGGGCCGGCGCCAGGCGGCGGAAGCGGGCCGAGTAGAAATCCGCCAAGGTCGCGCGGCGCTCGATGAGCGGGAACAGATAGGCGCGGGAGAGGACGTAACCCGAGATGACGAAGAAGATGTCGACACCCAGCAACCCGTTGGGCGCCAGGCCGGGGTAGGCGTGGCAGAGAACGACCAGCATCACCGCGATAGCGCGGAGGGTGTCTATTTCGGGAAGATACCGGCGGATCAATGAATGGCGTTCCTGCTCGCCGGATCTTGCTGCGACTCGGGCCTCACGCCGCCTTCAGTACACCGTCATCGGTTTCTAGGGGAAGGGGATACCAGTTGCGCGACACAACCCAGTCGGGTCGCGGCTCGTTGCCGAGCTGCGGCCTGTTCGCGACCGTGTTGCAGGAGACGTAGATGTGCCAGCGGTCCTCCGCCGAGAGATTGTGGCCCGACGCATGCAGCAGGTTGCAATGGAACAGCACGCAGGTGCCGGCGCGGCCGGTGACGGCCACCGGTTCGGGGGAGCTCTTCAGGATGTCGATCATCCGTTGCTTAGGCATCGCCCAGAACTTGTAGGAAGTCGATTCGTCGTAGACGGGCTCGATGCGGCCGAGCTTGTGGCTGCCGGGAATGAGGTAGAGGGCGCCACCCATCTCCGTCGTGTCGGTCATCATCAGGTTGAAGGTCGCCATGTCGGGCCGTCGGCAGCCGTCGCGCATCCACGAGCCGTAGTCCTGATGCCATTGCCAGACCGTGCCCTCGATGGCGGGCTTGGTGTTGATCTTGGTGTGATAGACGTAGACGCCGTCGTCCTTCAGCACCTGCTGCACCGGCCGCAGCAGGCGCGGCGTGCGGACCAGCGCGTGGAAGGGCTTGGAACGGGTCGCGCCGTCGTCCTCATGGACGCGGAAGATCGTACGGACGCCGCCCGTGTGCTCGCGGACGACCTCCGCGCTGTCGATGCCGGAGAGCCGAGCCACCTCGCGGCGCAGCACCGCCACTTCGCTGCGGTCGAACAGGTCGGGGAAAACGAGGAAACCGTCGCGATCGAATTGCTCGATCTGCTGGTCCGACAACTCCATGACGCAGCCTCCCTTGTTGCTCCTCGGCGTTGTGCCGACGCTAACGCAAGGGTCCGACAGGGAGTAGGGGATTTTGTCCGTCTCAGGCGGCTGTGACGATGGGAGCTGCCGTGCGGGCGAAGCGGGCGTTGCGATAGGCCGCGACGGTCACCGGCGGATATTTGGCCGGCCGGTCCGGCGTGGCGCAGCCCGGCAGGCACTCGATCGTCGCGTCATAGGCCGGCGCCACGAAATAGGCGATGGACAGGCGCCGCGCGCCACCGCCCGATCGCGGGTTGGCCACGCGATGCAGGGTCGACCGGAAGCGGTCGTTCGACCAGCGCATCAGGAGATCGCCGATGTTGACCACGAATCCCTTTTCGACTGGCGGCGCCTCGTGCCAGGTGCCGTCGAGGTCGCGCACTTCGAGGCCGCCGTCGGCGGCCTCGTTCTTGAGGATCGTCATCATGCCGAGGTCGGTATGCTCGCCGGCGCGCAGCTGTCCCGGCCGGGGAAGCTCGCGCTGCGCCGGATAGTTGAGCGCCCGCAGCATGCTGCAATGGCGTACCAGGGCGCCGGCGAACCAGTCTTCCGGCAGGCCAAGCGACAGGGCGAAGATCCGGCTGATCGTGTCCTGCAGGCCCTCCATCGATGTCCAGTAGGCTCGCCAGGCCGGCTCGAAGCCGGCAAGGCCCGGGGGCCAGAGGTTGGCAGCGTAGTTCGGGTAGGCACCGGGCGCGCTGTGATACCAGGGATCATCCGCGGGCACGTCGAGTGGTCCGATGGCGAAGACCTCCTTGTAGTCGGGCGGGGTTTCGTTGCCGGCCAGCCGCGCCAGGGTCTCCGTTCCCTCGGCATGATAGGCGCGGTTCTGCTCGGGCCGGGGGCGCGCCACCTCCATCTTCCGGGGCGTCGGCAGATCGAAGAACGCCCGTGAGACCGATCGCATCGCTTCGATCGTCCCGTCGGGCACCCGGTGTCCGACGATGGCGAAGAAGCCGATGGACTCGCAGGCGGTGCGGACCTGATCGGCGACGGCTCGGCGGCCGGAGGGCCCGCCGTCGAACCAGGGGCCAAGATCGATGATGGGAAAGGCAGCGCTTGTCATCCTGGGCCTCGTCCGGTTTTCACCGAAGGCAGCAAGCGGCATGCCAGCGGGGCCGGTCGCGGACGCGGGGCGGAACGGGGCTCTGGCCGGATTCGTCAAAGCCGGTCAAACTGTTGCAAACGAATGGCAGCTGCCGACGGATCGAGGAGTGAGACGATGGACGGCGTGGTGAACATCGATGATCTGCGCAAGCTCGCGAAGAAGCGGCTGCCCAAGATCGCCTACGACTTCATCGAAGGCGGCACGGACGACGAGGTCGGCCTCGTCACCAACGAGCAGGCGTTCCGCAAGGCGCGCATCGTGCCGCGCTATCTCGTCGATGTCTCGGTGCGCGACCAGTCCACCACCCTGTTCGGCCGTACCTATTCCAGCCCCATCGGCATCGCCCCGACCGGCCTCGCCGGCCTGTTCCGCCACGGCGCCGACCTGATGCTGGCCGAGGCGGCGCGCGACGCCAACGTGCCGTTCATCATGTCGGGCTCCAGCACCGGCTCGATCGAGGATCTCGGCAAGCTGGCGCCGGACCATGGCTGGTACCAGCTCTATTCCGCCAAGGACCAGGCCGTCTCCGAGGACATGATCAAGCGCTCGGCCGATGCCGGCCTGCGCACGCTCGTCTTCACCGTCGACGTGCCCGAGGGCTCCAACCGCGAGCGCAACACGCGCAACGGCTGGTCGCGGCCGCTCAAGCTCACCTGGAAGACCAAGTTCGAGGCGCTGATGCATCCGGCCTGGATGATGCAGTGGTTCCGTCACGGCACGCCCTTTTTCGACAACTGGGCCAAGTATGCCGGTCCCGATGCGACGGCCGACAAGGTGGCCGACATGGTCGCCTACCAGAACCGCGCGCCGATGACGTGGAAGCACGTCGAGCGCTTCCGCGAACTGTGGAAGGGCAACTTCGTGCTGAAGGGGATCATGCATCCCGACGACGCCATTCGCGCCCATTCGCTGGGCGTGGACGGCGTCATGGTCTCGAACCACGGCGCCCGCCAGCTCGACCTGGCGCCGTCGCCGCTCGAGGTGCTGCCGGCGATCCGCGACGCGGTGGGCGACAAGATGACGGTGATGTTCGACGGCGGCGTCCGCCGCGGCCTCGACGCCATCATCGCCCTCTGCCTCGGCGCCAAGTTCGTCTTCGTCGGCCGGCCGACGCTCTACGGCGTCACGGCCGGGGGCGTGGCGGGCGCGGCCAAGGCGCTGGAGATCTTCCGGCGCGAGGTCGACATCAGCATGGCCCAGATCGGCGCCACCAAGATCGCCGATCTCGGGCCGCAGTACATGATGTGGAAGGACGAGGAGGATCTCCGCCGCAACCGGCGCTGATCGGCCTATACTCAGGATCAGGTTGCGCTTCGGCGCCAGGTCGCGCTTTCTCGCCAGACCAGGTTTCGTTCTGGTGAGGGAGTCCAGATGCTTTCCGTTTTCGCGTCGTCGTCGCCGATCCTGGCTGGCGTCCTCGCCAGCCTGTTTGCGGGTCTCGCGACCGCACTCGGCGCGTTGCCGATCCTGTTCGTCCGCAGGCTCTCGGATCAGGCGCAGGACGTCATGCTGGGCTTCGCCGCCGGGGTGATGCTGGCCGCCTCGTTCTTCTCGTTGATCATTCCCGGCATCGACGTGGCGCAGGAGCAGGGCGCGACCAAGCTGGGCGCCGTCACCCTGGTGATCGCCGGCATCCTGTTCGGCGCCGCCAGCCTCTGGCTGGTCCATCGCTACCTGCCGCACGAGCATTTCATCATGGGCCGTCAGGGGCCCGACGCGCCGCGCTTCCGGCGCATCTGGCTGTTCGTGATCGCCATCACCCTGCATAACTTTCCCGAAGGGCTGGCCGTCGGGGTGGGCTTCGGCGGCGACGATCCGGGCAAGGCCATCGCCCTGGCGATCGGCATCGGCCTGCAGAACATGCCGGAGGGGCTGGCCGTCGCCGTCGCGTTGCTCAGCCTCGACTACAGCAAGGGGCAGGCCTTCCTGGTGGCGCTGCTGACCGGCCTGGTCGAACCGATCGGCGGCCTGCTGGGCGCCGGCGCCGTCACCGTCGCGCAATCGCTGCTGCCCTGGGGCCTGGCCTATGCCGGCGGCGCCATGATCTTCGTCATCAGCGACGAGATCATCCCCGAAACCCACCGCCGCGGCTTCGAGACCCACGGCACGGTCGGCCTGATGATCGGCCTGGTGATGATGATGTTCCTCGACGTCATGCTGGGCTGATGGTCCTCAAGTCACGGCAGATGGTAGTGAGGAATCGCGTCTGGCCGATACCGCTTCGGAAAGTTTCGTCGGAGAACGAGACGGCCTTCCGCTGAAAAAGGAAGCAGAGGCAAGAAGATTGGTCCGAAAGACAAATGTCCGCCGGGAAGTGCGAGAAAAAGCCAGGCGAGGAACCGGAAGCATTCCAACCCGGCGCGGAACCTCGTGCGGCGTCTGGTGGGTACCAGCCGCTCGTGCAGAAGCGACACAAAATCTCGATAGGCGTCTTGGGCGCTCTCGCTGGTCAATGTAACGAGCTTTCCACCGCGGAATTTCAGTCTACAGCAGAAAACGGTGGGTCTATCATCTTCGAGGAGAATGGGGCTGCGGCCCCGCAGGGCACAAAAAAGCCAGACCTCTGAGATCTGGCTGAAAGGCAGGGCGGCCGAGCGGCCGCCCTCGTTTGTGAAGCGAAGTCCGTCGGCGGTGATCTCGATGTCTACATCACCGCCGGGATCGTTGCGCAGGAATGGGTAGCGCAGGGCTAACCGCTCAGTGCACGACCTCGAACAGGCCGGCGGCGCCCATGCCGCCGCCGATGCACATGGTCACGACGACGTTCTTGGCCTTGCGGCGACGGCCCTCGATCAGGGCGTGGCCGGTGCAGCGCGCGCCGGTCATGCCGAACGGATGGCCGATCGAGATCGAGCCGCCGTTGACGTTCAGCTTCTCGTTGGGGATGCCGAGCTTGTCGCGGCAGTACAGGACCTGCACGGCGAAGGCTTCGTTCAGCTCCCACAGGTCGATGTCGTCCATCTTGAGGCCGAACCGCTTCAGCAGCTTCGGGATGGCGTAGACCGGGCCGATGCCCATCTCGTCCGGCTCGCAGCCGGCGACGACCAGGCCCTTGTAGATGCCAAGCGGCTTCAGCCCGCGCTTGGCGGCTTCGGCATCGCTCATGATGACCGCGGCCGAGGCGCCGTCCGAGAGCTGGCTGGCGTTGCCGGCGGTGATCCACTTGTCGGGACCGGCGACCGGCTGCAGCTTGGCCAGGCCCTCGAGGGTCGTCTCGGGGCGGTTGCCCTCGTCCTTGGTGAGCTTCACCGTCTTGCGGGTGGTCTCATTGGTGTTCTTGTCGGTGACCAGCATCGTGGTTTCCATCGGCACGATCTCGTCGTCGAACTTGCCGGCCTGCTGGCCCGCCGCGGTACGCAGCTGGCTCTGCAGCGAATACTCATCCTGCGCCTCGCGGCTGATGCCGTAGCGCGCGGCGACCGTGTCGGCCGTCGTGATCATGGCGTGGTAGATGCCGGGCACGTGCTCCTGCACCCACGGGTTCACCAGGCGGTTCTTATTGCCGCCCGGCGGGCCCTGGACCAGCGACACCGACTCGAGGCCGCCCGCGATCATCACCGGCACCTTGTCGACCAGCACGCGCTGCGCGGCCATCGAGATGGTCTGCAGGCCCGAGGAGCAGAAGCGGTTGACGGTGACGCCCGAGACGCTGACCGGCGCACCGGCGCGGATCGCCGAGACGCGGGCGACGTTGGAGCCCGTGGTGCCTTCCGGCGCGGCGCAGCCCAGGATCACGTCCTCGACCTCGCCCAGCTCGACCTTGGCGCGCTCGGCGGCGTGCTTGATCACGTGCGCGCCCATGTCGGCGCCGTGCGTGTCGTTGAAGATGCCGCGGAATGCCTTGCCGATCGGCGTGCGGGCGGTGGAGACGATTACTGCATCAGCCATTTGAGTTTCCTTCCAGACAGAACCTTGTTGTCGCTTTCCCCCTCCGCCCTTTCGGGCGCCTCCCCCGTCAGACGGGGGAGGGAGTGAGGGGGCAGGCGACAAATTGACGTCAGACGCTAGAGAACTTCTTGCCTTCCTGCACCAGCTTCTTGAGCAGCGGGGCAGGCTCCCAGAACGGGTCGCCGGAAGCATCGCGGTACTTCAGCAGCGCGTCGTGGATGGTCTTGAGGCCGACCACGTTGTCGGCCCACCACATCGGGCCGCCGCGATAGACCGGCCAGCCATAGCCGTTGACCCAGATCACGTCGATGTCGAGCGAGCGCTGGGCCATGCCCTCTTCGAGAATCTTGGCGCCCTCGTTCACCATCGGATAGAGCGCGCGCTCCAGGATCTCCTGGTCGGAGATGGCGCGGCGGGTGATGCCGAGCTTCTTCGAGGTCTCCTCGATGATCTTCTCGACCTCGGGATCGGGGATCGGCGTGCGGTCGGGCAGATTGTACTTGTAGTAGCCCGCGCCGGTCTTCTGGCCGAAGCGGCCCAGTTCGCAGATCGCGTCGGCGACGTAGCCGGTATAGCGCACGTTGCGCTTTTCCTTCTCCTTCTTGCCCTGGCGGATGCGCCAGCCCACGTCGTTGCCGGCGAGGTCGCTCATCGCGAAGGGGCCCATCGGGAAGCCGTAGTCGTAGATCACCTTGTCGATCTGCTGGGGAAGGGCGCCTTCCTCCATCATGTAGGCCGACTGCACGCCGCGCATGCGCAGCATGCGGTTTCCGACGAAGCCTTCGCACACGCCCACGAGGACCGGGATCTTGCCGATCTTCTTGGAGAACGACATGACCGTGGCGATGACGTCCTTTTCGGTTGCCTTGCCGCGCACGTTCTCCAGCAGCTTCATGACGTTGGCCGGCGAGAAGAAGTGCATGCCGATCACATCACCGGGCCGCTTGGTGTAGGAGGCGATCTGGTTGACGTCGAGGCCGGACGTGTTGGTGGCCAGGATGGCGCCCGGCTTGGCGACCTCGTCGAGCTTCTTGAAGACGGCTTCCTTGACCTCCATCGTCTCGAACACCGCCTCGATGATGACGTCGGCGTCCTTGAGATCGTCGTAGTTCAGCGTCGGCTTGATCAGCGCCATGCGCTTCTCGACGTCCTCGGCCTTCATGCCGCCGCGCTTGGCGGTGTTCTCGTAGTTGGTGCGGATGGTCTTGAGGCCGCGGTCGAGAGCTTCCTGGCTGGTCTCCAGCAGGGTGACCGGGACGCCGGCATTGGCGAAGTTCATGGCGATGCCGCCGCCCATCGTGCCGGCACCGATGATGCCGCCGCTCTTGATCTCGCGCTGCGGCGTGTCGCCGGGCACGTCCTTGACCTTGGCGGCCTCGCGCTCGGCGAAGAAGTAGTAGCGCTGCGCCGCGGACTCGCTCGAGGTCAGCAACTCGGTGAACAGCTCCCTCTCGCGCTTCATGCCCTCGTCGAACGGCAGCTCGACAGCGGCCTGCACGCACTTGATGATGTTCCACGGCGCCTTGAAGCCGCGTGCCTTGCGGGCAATCGACTTCTCGGTCTCGGCGAACAGCTCGGGCGATTCCAGCGTCACGCTGAGGTCGCGGACACGGCGCAGCGGCGCCTTCTGCGCCAGCAGCATCTCGGTATGGGCGATGGCGCCCTTCAGCAGGTCGCCCTCGACGATCGCATCGACGATGCCCTTGCTCTTGGCCTCGGCGGCCGGGATATGTCGGCCCGACAGGATGGCGTCGAGCGCATATTTGGCACCCGTGAGGCGCGGCAGGCGCTGGGTGCCGCCGGCGCCCGGCAGCAGGCCGAGATGAACTTCCGGCAGGCCCATGCGCGTGGTCGGCAGCGAAACGCGATAATGGGCGCCCAGCGCCGTCTCGAGGCCGCCGCCCAGCGGCGTGCCATGCAGCGCCGCCACGATCAGCTTGGGCGAATTCTCCATGGTCGCGATGACGTCGTTCAGGTTCGGGCCCGACGGCGGCTTGCCGAATTCGCGGATGTCGGCGCCGGCGATGAAGGTGCGGCCGCCGCCGATCAGCACGATGGCATCGACGTTCGAATCCCGGCCGAACGCCTCGACGCCGTCCTTGATGCCGGCGCGCACCGCCGCCGCCAGCGCATTCACCGGCGGATTGTTGATGGTGAGGATACCGATGCGCCCCTCTGTGGAGCGAATAACAGCGTCGGACATGGACGTTCTTCCCTGATGAGACCCGTAACGGACGAATGGTCTTAGCAATCTCTGACTGCCCCGCCCAGCGGCCTTGCGTTTCGCCGTGCGGAGATAGGTGCAGATACACAGCCTAGCTCCTGACAAAGTCAGCCGCTATGCATCGCCCCCTAAAAACGGAATTGGGAGGCTATGAGAAAATGATCAAATCAACGACCACCCGTCGCGGCCTGCTGCGGGCCGGTGCCGGTGCCAGCCTGATCGTGGCCGCGCCGTCGATCGTGCGAGCCCAGGGCGCCGCGTGGCCCAACAAGCCGATCACGATCGTGGTGAATTTCCCCGCCGGTGGCCTCACCGACGGCATCGCCCGGGCCTTCGGCCAGTCTGTCAGCCAGGCCACGGGCCAGCAGGTCATCGTCGACAACAAGCCCGGCGCCAGCGGAAATATCGGCGCGGCTCAGGTCGCCCGCGCGCCGGCCGACGGCTACACGTTCCTGCACTCGGTCTCGAGCACGCTCATCCAGAACCGGGTGATGTTCAAGACGCTGGGCTTCGATCCCGACAAGGACTTCACGATCGTTTCCGGCACGTCCTCGGGAGTGCTGCCGGTCGTCGTGCACAAGTCGCTGCCGGCCGAGGTCAAGGATCTCAAGTCGTTCATCGAGTACGCCAAGAAGAACAAGGTGAACTTCGGCTCGTGGGCGCTGGGCTCGTCGGCCCACATCTTCGCGCAGACGCTGAACGAGAAGTACGGGCTTACGATGGAAGTCGTGACGTACAAGGGCGAGGCGCCGATGTGGCAGGACATGGGAGCGGGCCAGCTGCAGGCCGCCATGGGCAGCCCGCAGGCGATGAACGCGCTGGTCGTGAAGGGCGACGTCCGCGGCATCGCGGCGCCGTCGAAGGTGCGCGCCCGCATATTTCCCGACGTCCCGACCTCGCAGGAGCAGGGCTTCACCGACGACGCGTTCACCGTGTCGGGCTGGCTGGCGCTCGCCGCGCCAGCGGCCACGCCGAAGGACATCGTGAAGCGGATGTCGGACCTCTGGGTCGCGGCCGCCGATTCCGAGCCCGGCAAGAAGATGATGGACAGCTTCGCCCTCGTGGAGAAGCCGATGCCCCACGAGGAAGTCATGGCCGACTATGAGCGCCTGAAGAAGACGCTCATCCCGCGCATCGTGGCGCTCGGCATCCAGCCGGTCTGACGATCAGGCCGAGACGCGCTTCAGCGTCTCGTCGAACCAGCGCGCGAGGCCGGTCATGCGGGCGTCCTCGTGCTTCTGGCCCATCAGCTGCAGGCCGACCGGCATGCCGCCGACGCTCATCAGCGGCACCGTCACGACGGGTGCGAACAGCATCGAGCTCGGCGCATTGAACACGAAGTCGCCGGTCGGACGCGGTGCCAGCGGCTGGCCCGGCACGTCGCCCGACCAGAGCGGGGCGGGGCCGGGACAGGAGAGCGTGATCGCGGCATCGGCGAGCGGTGCCAGGGTCGCATGCAGGCGCTGGGCGTTCTCGCGCGCCAGCAGCGCCATGCGATAGTCGTCCAGCGTCATCTTCTCGGCCTTGGCGAGCGTGGCCTTCGCCCGCTCGCTCACGCCATCGGGATTGTTGTCGACGATGCCGCGCTGGCCCCAGCGATTCTCCCAGCCGGTGACGCCGCCGCAGATCGCACGGCCGTTGGCGATCGACGTCTCCAGCGCCTCGACCCAGGGATGGTCCTTGCGGAAGATCAGTTCGACGCCGCCGTCGCGCAGCTGCTTCAGCACGCCGTCGAAGGCGGTCTTGGTCGCGTCGTCCAGTTCCACCCAGCCCTCGGTCTCCAGCACGACGAGGCGGTTGGGCTTCACGGCCGCGGGCAGGGTCGAGGGGCCCATCAGGCCGACCTCGCCGCGATCGCCGCCGGCGCGTCGGGCGATCTCGATGGCGACCTGCCACATGTCCTGCAACGCGTTGGCGTGCGGCCCGTGCGTGCTCTGGCTGGTGGCCTGGCGTTCGCCGCGGTTGATGCCGCCCTGCGTCGGCTTCAGCGCGAAGTTTCCGCAATAGGCGGCGGGGCGGATGATCGAGCCGCCGACCTGGGTGCCGATGGCGGCAGGGACCATGTTGGCACCCACGGCGGCGGCCGACCCGGACGAGGAGCCGCCCGGGGTGCGCGTCGCATCGAACGGATTGGTGGTGGCGCCGGGATGCGAACCGCCGAGTTCCGCCGTCACCGCCTTGGCGAGGATCACCGCGCCGGCCTGGCGCAGCGCCCAGACCGCGGCGTTGTCGCGCTTGGGGAAATTGCCCCTGAAGGCCTCGCAGCCCATCTGCGTGGGCATGTCCTTCGTCTCGAGCAGGTCCTTGATGGCGAGCGGCATGCCGTCGATCGACGAGAGAGGCTTGCCGTTCTTCCAGCGCGCGGTGCTGGCGTCGGCCGCCTCGCGGGCGCCGGCTTCGTTGACGGCGGTGAAGGCCTTCACCACGGGTTCGCGCGCCGCCACCGTCTCGAGGCAGCGCTCCAGATAGGCACGGGGCGTGTCGCCGCCCTCGGCGAAGCGCTTCGCGGCGTCGTGGAAGGTGAGCGGCTTGAAATCACTGTACGCGGTCATCGCTGGGCAATTCCCTGTTTACTCTGTTGAGGCGACCGACCCTAACATGGGATCTCAGCGCACCCGATAGCGCTCGATGGCGTCGGGATCGAAGGTGAAGCCGAGGCCGGGGCGATCGGGCACCGCGATGCAGCCATCCTCGACCGCAATGGACTCGCGATAGAGCTTCGAGGTCCAGGGCATGTATTCCAGCCAGGTCGCGTTGGCGAAGGCGCCGAGCAGGCCGATGCTCTGCTGCGTGAAGAGATGGTTGGAGATGGCGATGTCGTGCGCCGCGGCGAGATGGGCCACCTTCACGAACTCGCTGACGCCGCCGACGCGGGCGAGATCGGCCATCCAGATGTCGGCGGCGCCGTGCGCCAGCATCTCCCGGAATCCGTAGCGCGTCGCCTCGGTCTCGCCGCTGGCGACCGGCGTGTCGAGCGCCGCCGCGACCCGGGCCGAACCGCGATGATCGTAGGGCGCGACCGGCTCCTCGAACCAGGTGAGGTCGAACTCTTCCAGCTTGCGGCCGAGCCGGATCGCATGGTCGGCGGTGAAGCCGCGGCTGGCGTCGCACATCAGCGAGACATGAGGGCCGATCGCCTTGCGCACGGCGGCGACGCGTTCGACGTCTTCTTCGATGTGCTTCTTGCCGACGCGCATCTTCACGCCGCTGAAACCCTCGGCGACGTAGCTCGCGGCTTCCTTTGCCAGTTCGTCGGGCGTGGCCGACAGCCACAGGCCGGCGCTGGAATAGGCCGGGATGCGATCGTGCGCAGCGCCCAGCATGTGCGTGACCGACTGGCCGAGCGCCTTGCCTTTGGCATCCCACAAGGCGGTGTCGATGCCGGCCAGTCCGAAGATCGTCACGCCCTTGTGGCCGAGGAAATAGAGTTCGCGCCACAAGCGGTCCCAGAAGCGCTCGGCGTAACGAATGTCTTCGCCGAGGAGCGCCGGCTTCAGGCTCTCGACCATCGTGCGCAGCACTTCGATGCGGCGCCCGCCCAGCGTGAACAGGAAACTCTCTCCCGTAACGCCGACATCGGTATCGACAAAGACTAGGACGGCGCCGATGCGGTCGTTGCTGACACCGCTCGAATTGCGGGTGGGCCGGTCGAGCGGCACCTCGACGGTAACAGTTCTGAGATCGATGACGCGCAACCCCGTGCCTCCCTTTGGATCACCGGTTCGAGTGCCGGTTCCGTCACAATAGTGTGTGGGCGACGCGATGAACCAGCGTCGGAATCGCACCGTAGGACGTTGTGAAGAGGCTGCAACACACGCCGCCTCCTGTGCCGGTGACGAGCGCGCCGTCGTCGGCTTCGAAGAACGAGTAAGCATCCAACCGGAGAGAACACATGCTCAAGCGTCATACGCTGATTGCCGCCGCGTCCCTGTGCCTGCTGGCCGTCACGCCGGCCATGGCCCAGACGGCTGCGACCACACCCGCCAACCCGATCGTCGGCGGCGCGCCGATGTCCGCCGACAAGACGATCGTGGCCAATGCGGCGAACTCCAAGGACCACCAGACGCTGGTTGCCGCCGTCCAGGCCGCCGGTCTTGTCGAGACGCTGCAGGGGCCGGGCCCGTTCACCGTCTTCGCGCCGACCGATGCGGCTTTCGCGAAGTTACCCGCGGGCACCGTCGAAATGCTGGTGAAGCCCGAGAACAAGGCCAAGCTCACCAAGATCCTGACCTGCCATGTCGTGGCCGCCAACGCGATGTCGCCGGCCATCGCCAAGATGATCGCGGACGACAAGGGCACTCATCCCGTCAAGACGGTAGGCGGTTGCGTGCTGCAGGCCAAGATGATGGGCGACAAGATCACGCTCACCGACGAGAACGGCGGCGTCGCCACCGTGACGATCGCCGACGTGAAGCAGTCGAACGGCGTCATCCATGTGATCGACACGGTCCTCCTGCCCAAGGGCTGAACCTCGTCCCTCGGACCAGTGGCGGCGGCGGGGTTTTCCCCGCCGCTTTCATTTGCGCTATTGTGACGGCATCCGTTGGCCGGGTGCGTTCGTTATTTGGCGCATCGGGTGTATTCAGGGGCAGTTCATGACCAGCAGGCGGCCACGCATCGAGGGATTCGCCATCATCTCCGGTGAGGGCATGATCGCGGCGTCGGATGGATCCTTCCCGGAGACCCTGAAGATCCCCGCGGACCAGAAGTTCTATCAGGACTCGGTCGACCGGGCGGCCGCGGTCGCCAACGGGCGCCACTCGTCGGAGGGCGGCCCGAAGGAAGCGGCGCGCCGGCGCATCGTCCTGACGCGACGGGTCGAACGGGTGGTGCCCGACCCTGAAAATGCGAACGCCATCCTGTGGAATCCGGCCTCCGCACCGTTCGAGGAGGCGTGGATGAAGCTCAATCTGGAGGACGGAACACTGGCCGTGGTCGGCGGCACAGACGTGTTCGGCCTGTTCCTCAACATCGGCTACGACGTCTTCTTTCTGACGCGCACCGACGCCAGCGTGCCGCGGGGTCGGCCGGTCTTTCCGGGCGTCGGGCGGAATGCGACACCGGAAGAAGTCCTCGCGAAGCACGGCATGGTCCTGCGCGCGACCCGTATGCTCGACCGCGCGACCAACACGCGGCTCGAGGAGTGGGTGCCGAAGGGCTAGAAATCGACGACCAAGCCGTCGTGCGCGGCTTCGAGCTTGATCTCCGGGCCGCGGCCGAGAAGCTCGGCGCTCATGTGGGTGACGATGGTGCGTCTGGCGCCGATGCGGGGCAGGTGACCGACCAGGGTCGTGTAGTCGATGTGGTACTTCATCACCTTGTCGAAGAAATAGGCCTCGCAGATGAACAGGTCGGCATCGCGGGCCGCCGGGATCAGCTCCTCGACCCATTCGGTGTCCCCTGAATAGGTGAGCACCTTGCCTGCGGTCTCGATGCGGAGCGCGTAGGAGGGCGCACCGCTATAGTGCTTCATCAGATAGGGCGTCACGGCGAGGTCGTTCATCTCGACCCGCTCGTGCAGCTCGAGCTCGCGGATCCCCAGCTCGAACTTGCGCTGGACCTGGGTCGATCCCGCGAACATCGCCTCCATCAGAGTCATCAGCCGGTCGTGGAAGCCGGGTGGGCCTGCCAGCAGCAGCGGGGCTGTGCGCCGGCTGACCAGCTGGGCGTCGAGCAGGAAGAAGGGCAGGCCGGCGAAATGATCGCCGTGCAGGTGGCTCACCAGGATGGTCGAGATCGCGTTGGGTTCGACCTGCCACTTGCGGATGGCGACCATGGACGAGGCGCCGCAATCCACCAGCAGGTTGCCGTGCGCCGCGCGCTCGATGTGGAAACAGGTATTGAACCGTCCGCCGCTGCCGAAGGCATCGCCGGATCCGAGGAACTGCAGACGCATCTTCTAGGGTGCTTGCTCGAGACTGGAGACGATGTTGGTGAGCGTGGTGCGGCGCATGTCGCGCACCTCGCTCGAGTCGAAGCGGCGGGCGCGGTGCATGGTGGCCCGGTTATCCCACATCACCAGGTCGAACGGCCGCCAGACATGAGCATAGACGAACGCACGCTGCGTCGCGTGTTCGGTCAGGTCGCGCAGGAAGGCGCGTGCCTCGGGCACCGGCCAGCCCTCGATTGCGCCGGCATGACTCGCGAGATAGAGCGAGAGGCGGCCGGAGCCCGGATGGCGGCGCACCAGACGCTGACGCACCGGCGCCCACTTCAGGCGTTCGGCTTCGGTGAAATCCTCGAAGCCCAGCATGCCGCGCGAATAGATCTGGCTGTGCAGGCAGATCAGGTCCTGGACCTCGCGCTTGGTCACCTCGTCGAGCGCATCGTAGGCGGCGCGCATGTCGGCGAATTCTGTATTGCCGCCAGCCGACGGGATGGTGCGGGCCGACAGGAGCGAATAGAGGGCTGGCACTTCCTTGAAGGAGCTGTCGGAGTGCCAGAGCTGGTTGCCGAGGCTGAACAGGCGACGCCGGTCGTCGCGCGCCAGCACGTTGCCGTGGCGGTCTAGGTTCGAGATGTCGTTGAGGTCCATGCTCATGCGCCGTTCCTCGGGCGGCATGATGTCCCCGGTCGCCTGTTCGAGCGGCCCGAGCTGGCGGCTGAAAGCGAGCTGGCTTTCGTCGTCGAGCCTCTGGTCGCGAAACACCAGCACGCCGTACCGGTTCATACCGTCGTGGATGAAGGCGACCTCCTCGTCGCCGAGGCGCCGCGTGAGATCGATGCCCGACACTTCACCGGCGAAGAACGGGCGGTTCTGCGGATCGATGGCGCGAATGGCTTTGCCCATGGTGGGGTGAGGCTAGCGCGGTCGCGAACGGTGCGCGAGGCGTCCGGACCGGATTTTGCTAGTCTGGCTCGCAATGCAGCATGACATTCCGGCCTCGCCGCACCGCACCATAAGCAAGGCGGAACTCTTCTTCGGCTTCCTCAAGATCGGTCTGCTGGGCTTCGGCGGCGTGGCGCCGTGGGCCCGCCACATCATCGTCGAGGAGCGGCGCTGGCTCAGCGATCGCGAGTTCGCCGAGATTCTGGGCATCGGACAGGTCCTCCCCGGGCCCAACACCATCAACGCCGCCGTCATCATCGGTGACCGCAACCAGGGGATCGTCGGCGTCCTGCTCTGCCTGCTGGGGCAGATGGCGATGCCGCTGGTGATCGTGGCCGGGCTGGCCATGGTCTACGATCGTGTGGCGGCCATGCCGGAAGTAGAGGCGGCGCTGATCGGTGCGGCGGCGGCCTCCGCCGGCCTCGTGCTGGGTACGGCGCTCAAGATGATCCGCAACATACGGCCGACGCTGCTTGCCTATGCCATCGGCGCCGCGGGCTTCGCGGCCATCGGCCTGCTGCGCTGGCCGCTCGTGCCCGTGGTGCTCGTGCTGGTGCCGACGGCCATCGCCGCGACCTGGTGGGAGCGCCGCAGGTGACCGGGGTGCTGGCTGAACTGGCACGAACCTTCGCGCTGTTGTCGCTGGTCTCGATCGGCGGCGTGAATGCGCTGCTGCCGGAGATCCACCGCCAGGTCGTCGACATCCATGGCTGGATGACTGACGCCGCCTTTGCGAGCGCCTTCGCCATGGCCAATGCCGCGCCCGGTCCGAACGTGATCTTCGTCAGCCTGATCGGCTGGCAGGTCGCAGGCCTGTCGGGCCTGCTGGTCGCGACCTTCGCTCTCCTGATCCCCTCCAGCGCGCTGGCCTACTTTGCCGGCAGGATCCTGACGCGCTGGTCGCGCCATCCCGCCGTGTCGGTCCTGCGCGACGCATTGATCCCGGTCGCGCTCGGCATGATGCTGGCGTCCGGCCTCTCGATGATGCGCACCGTGGATCGCGACGTCGTTACCGTCCTGATCAGCTTCGCCGCGACGGCCTTCGTCTATGTGACGCGACGCAATCCGCTGTGGGCATTGGGCAGCGGCGCGATCGTCAACGTGGCGGCGCTGCACGTCTTCTAGGGGTGAGGGGGCCGGACCTTCGGCAGCTCCGACCATTCGCGGAACAGGCGGCCATTGTCCTGGTCGAAATGCTCGTCCAGGACCTTCGACCCTCCACAGGAGAGAATAGCGTAACGATTGGCCGGGGTTGACGGTCGTGAAGATGGTTCCTACATTTGAACAGGTATTCAAATGTCCAAAGCAAAGAAACCCTTCCTGTCCGACGACCATGCGGTGGCGCTGGCCGACCTGTTTCGGCTGCTGGGCGATCCGACCCGACTGAAGATCGTGGTCTCCTGCCTGCGCGCGCCGCTCGCGGTGTCGGACATTGCCGACCGGCTCGGCCTCTCGGTGTCGCTGGTGAGCCATCACCTTCGGCTTCTGAAGGGTGCGCGCCTAGTGCGGGCCGACCGGCAGGGCAAGCAGGTCTACTACCAGGCCGACGACCTCCATGTCCGCCGCATGGTCGAGGACATGGTCACCCACATCGCGGAGCATTGACATGAGCGCGAGCTGCCACTCTCATTCGCACGGTCCCGGCCACAGCCATGATCACGGCGCGGCCGCCGCGGCCTCACCCGTCTACCGTCGCATCCTGTGGATCGCGCTGGCGGTGAACCTCGCCATGTTCGTCGTCGAGATCGGCGCCGGCGTCGCTGCGCAGTCGGTGTCTCTGCTCGCTGACTCGCTCGACTTCCTGGGCGATGCCAGCAATTACGGCATCAGCCTGTTTGTGCTGGGCATGGCGATCCAGTGGCGCGCCCGTGCCTCGCTGCTGAAGGCCGCAAGCATGGGCGCCTTCGGCCTGTGGATCGCTATTACGACGATCAATCACGCCCTTGCCGGGACCGTGCCGGCGGCGCCGGTGATGGGCGTGGTCGGCGCGCTGGCGCTGGCCGCGAATTTCGGCGTTGCGCTGCTGCTCTACCGCTGGCGCGAGGGCGACAGCAACATGCGTTCGGTGTGGATCTGCACCCGCAACGATGCGATCGGCAATCTCGCCGTGCTGGTCGCCGCCGCGGGCGTGTTCGGCTCAGGCACCGGCTGGCCGGACTACATCGTCGCCGCGATCATGTCCGGGCTCGCCCTGGTCGGCGCGTTCCAGGTGACGCGCCAGGCCCTGGTCGAGTTGCGTCGCCCGCGGGGCGGGACTCCTCAGGCGGTCGGGAGCTTGTAGCTCTCGAACTGCTGGCGCAGTGCGGTCTTCAGGATCTTGCCGGTGGCGCCGTGCGGGATGGCGTCGATGAACTGCACGTCGTCGGGCATCCACCACTTGGCGATCTTGCCTTCGAGGAACTTGAGAATATCGGCTTTCTCGATGTTCGCGTCCGGGCGGCGGACGATGATGAGCAGGGGGCGTTCGTCCCACTTGGGATGAGCCACCCCGATCACCGCGGCTTCGGCGACGCCGGGACAGCCCATGGCGGCATTCTCGAGATCGATCGAGCTGATCCACTCGCCGCCCGACTTGATCACGTCCTTGGATCGGTCGGTGATGACCACCGAGCCGTCGCTCTCGATCTTGCAGACGTCGCCTGTGTGGAACCAGTCGTTCTCCAGGAACTGGCTCTTGCCGTCGCCCTTCATGTAGCCCTTCACGATCCAGGGACCGCGCACAACCATGTTGCCCGAGACGCTGCCGTCCAGCGGCAGGTCGTTGCCGGCATCGTCGATGATCTTCATCTCACAGCCGAAGACGGGGCGGCCCTGCTTGGCGGTGATGGCGAAGCGCTCGGCATCGGGCAGGTTGCGCTCGCCCCTGTTGAAGCGGGTCAGGGTGCCGAGCGGGCTCATCTCGGTCATGCCCCAGCCCTGGGCGACCTCGACGCCATGCTCCTTCCAGAAGCGCTCGATCATGGCGTAGGGAACGGCCGAGCCGCCGATCAGGGTGCGCTTGACCGAGGACATCCTGAGTTTGTTCTGCTGGCAGTAGTCGAGCAGGGCCAACCACACGGTCGGCACGCCGGCCGACAGGGTCACCTGCTCCTTGTCGAGCAGCTCGTAGATGCTGGCGCCGTCGAGCTTGAAGCCCGGGAACACCAGCTTGGTGCCGCAGAAGGGCCCGGCATAGACGAGGCCCCAGGCATTGGCGTGGAACATCGGCACGACGGGGAGGATGGTGGTGTCGGGATCGAGCGCCAGCACCGGGCCCGAGCACATCATCATCGAATGGATCATCGTCGAGCGGTGCGAATAGAGCACGCCCTTCGGATTGCCCGTGGTGCCCGACGTGTAGCAGAGCGAGGAGGCGGTCTTCTCGTCGAACTCCGGCCAGGTGAGCGTGCCCGGCTTGTCGGCGATCAGCTCCTCGTAGCAGAGAAGGTTGGGGATCTTGGCCGAGGTCGGCATGTGCGCGCGATCGGTCATGACCACTACGTGCTTCACGGTCTTGAGCTGGTCCCACACGCCCTCGACGATCGGCACCAGGTTCAGGTCGACGAAGAGGATCTGGTCCTCGGCATGGTTGGCGATATAGGCCACGTGCTCGGGCGCCAGGCGCGGATTGAGCGTGTGCAGCACCGCGCCGATGCCGGAGATGCCGAAATAGAGTTCGAAATGCCGGTAGGTGTTCCAGGCGATGGTGCCGACCCGGTCGCCCAGCTTGATGCCGAGCCCCTGCAGCGCTTCGGCGAGCTGCTTGGCGCGCTTGTGCGCGTCCTTGTAGCCGTAGCGGTGGATCGGGCCCTCGACGGTCCGTGTCACGATCTCGACGTTGGGATAGGCGGCGGCTGCATAGTCGATGATCTGCGAGATCAGCAGCGGACGGTCTTGCATCAAACCCAGCATGGCGTTTCCTCTCTTACGCGCGCCGCTCGATATGTAGGCTTCTTAGGGTTAGGAGCGGCTTGATGTCTGGTTCTAGACCGAGTCCTTGCCCGCCGGGAAGTCTGACGCCGCCGTCACGGACCGAAAAATCATCCTGCAGGATGCCCTCGCGCAGCGGATTGGGGTTGGCATCGACCTCGAGCAGGCCGGGACCACGCACCGCGGCCAGCAGGTGCAACGAATGAAGGAGGCCGATGCCGCCGCCCAGGAAGTGCGGACAGAAGGTGCGGCCGGCCGCCAGGGCGGCACGCGCGACCGGCAGGCAGCCCGAATGGCCGCCCCACTTGGCGGCGTCCGGCTGGATCACGCCGAACAGGCCGCTGTCGATGGCTTCCTGGAAGGGGCCGGCGCCGCGCAGGTTCTCGCCGGCGGCCAGACGGGTCGGCGCCACGGCAGCCACCTGCGTCCATTCGCTGAGCGGCCGGTCGGCCATCAGCGGCTCCTCGATCCAGCCCAGGCCGAACTCGGCGAGCTTCGGCACCATCTGGCAGGCCGTCCGAAGATCCCAGCCCTGGTTGGCGTCGACCATCAGCCGCTCGCCCACCTGCAGCCCGGCGGCGACGGGACGCAGCGAGCCGAGATCGGTCTCCTCGCCGAAGCCGACCTTGATCTTGAAGGCGCGATAGCCGGCGGCGCGCATGCGGCCCACCGTGTCGTAGGCGGCGCGGCCGGGATTGAGGCCCGACGCGTAGACCGGGACGGGTGCATCGTCTGTCCCACCGAGGGCGCGCCACAGCGGCAGACCACGCTTGCGGGCGCGCAGGTCGTGAATCGCGAGATCGAGGCCGGCCGCCGCGGCGGAGAGGGCCCCGGCATCGCCGCTCTGGACGCGCAGCACGTGAAGCGCGCGGTCGATCTCGCCCCACAGGCCGACCGGATCGTCGAGCGACCGGCCCAGCGCGCGTGGCGCCACGATATCCGCGAAAAGCAGTGCGCGATGTTCGGCGGCGGCATTGGGGAAGTTGCACCAGATCTCCCCCCAGCCGCGCGCGCCGTCGGAATCCTCGACCCGCACGAACACGGCGGCCCGTTCGGTCATGGTACCGAAGGAGGTACGGACCGGCTCCGCGATCGGGGTGCGGAAGACGTGGGCTTCGACGCGGGCGAGGGTCGCCCCGCTCATTTTCACATGTGCCTCCCGGACCCCGGCTTTCTGCCGGTGGCGCGAAAGTCTAGTCGTTCGTCTCGCTGAACGTAAGCTTGTTGCCGAACGGGTCGGTCACGTTGATCGTACGGGCGCCCCACGGCTGTTCCTCGAGCCCCGGTCGCGCATATCGATAGTTCTTCCCCATGAGTTCGCGTTGCAGATCGGCGATGCCCTTGGTTTCGATCATCATCGCCGCGCCCGGAGCACCGCCACCGTGATGCTCGCTGAGATGCAGGATGATGCCGGCACGCGAGATCTGCGCATAGACCGGCGCGTTGTCGTCGAAGCGATGCTCCCAGTCCCAGGTGAAGCCCAGGAAGTCGAGGTAGAACTCCTTGGCCTTGGCGATGTCGAAGATGCGCAGGATCGGGACGACGGGCCCCAGCTTTATCGTGTCGGTCATTCGGCGGCCTTCGGGTCGGAATTCAGGAGGTCGTAGGTCCGCTTCTGATAGTCGACCATGTAGTCGGTGTACCAGGTCGTGGGGTACTTCGGCGGTCTGTCGGGGCCGACCGTGGTCGGCACGGCGGCGATCGGCCAGTCGATAGTGTTGTCGCAGAAGAAGGCCAGCGCATAGCGCTCGCCGCCGCTGCGGTTGACGGCGCGATGCGGCGTGGCGAGGCAGACGTCGTTGGTCCAGCGCTGCAGCAACTGCCCGCCATTCACGAGGTAGGCATTGGGGAGGGCGGGCGCCTCGATCCAACGCCCGTCCCGGCGGCGGATCGACAGGCCGGACACGTCGTTGGGCGCCAGGAGGGTGAGGAAGCTGGTGTCGGTGTGCGGGGCAATGCCGAACTCGTCGTCGGCGAGGGCCGGCTGGTTCGGATAGTGCGTCATGCGCAGCTTGTACTGTGGCTCGGTGAAGGGCGCGTTGAAATATGACGTCGGCAGACCGAGGGCGCGGGCATAGAGCGGCACCAGCCTCTGGACCAGCCGCTCCAGCGTGTCGCAATAGGCGATGACGGCCTCGCGAAAGCCCGGCAGGTCCGAGGGCCATCGGTTGGCGCTGCGGAAGCGCCGGTCGGCCACGACGTCGGGGTGGTCGGCCGGGAGGTCACGCGCGACGAAGAAGGCTTCGTTCAGATTGGGCTTGGTGACGGTCTGCACCGTGGAGGTGCGCAGCGTATCGCCCCGCATCGGCAGGTAGCCGACGTTATGCCTGTCGATCCTGACCTCCATCTTGCGATCCGGGGGCAGGGCATGAAACCGTGCGGCCTGATGGAAGGTGTCGCGGATCAGGTCAGCCGGGACGCCGTGATTGACGACGAAATAGAAGCCGATCTCCGTCAGCGCCGTGCGCAGTTCCTGGGCGGCTCGCTCGATGGCGCTGGGCTCGCCGGCCAGACAGGGCCCGAGGTCGATGATCGGGATGGCATCGGCACGCGGGCTCATTCGGCGGCCTGCTGGGCCCCCTGGTTGAGCACGTCGTAGTTCCGCTTCAGGTACCAGGTCATGTAGTCGCTGTACCAGGTCGTCGGATATTTAGGTGGCTTGTCGGGACCGACCGTGGTCGGCACCGCGGCGACCGGCCAGTCGATGCCGCTGTCGCAGAAGAAGGGCAGGGCATAGCGGGCGCCGGCCGTCTTGTTGATCGCGCGGTGCGGCGTCGCCAGGAACGTGTCGTTGGTGTAGCGCTGCAGCATCTGGCCGCCGTTGACGACATAGGCATTATCGATGGCCGGCATGTCGATCCAGGTGCCGCTCTGGCTGCGAATCGACAGGCCCTGCACCTCGTTGGGGGCCAGCAGGGTGAGGAAGCTGGTGTCGGTGTGAGGGGCCAGGCCGAATTCGTCATCGATGGGTCCCTCCTGCGGCGGATAGTGCGTCATGCGCATCGAGAACATCGGCTCGGAGAAAGCCGTGTCGAAATAGCTCGCCGGCAGGTCGAGGGCGCAGGCGTAGAGCCGCACCATCTTCTGCACCAGCCGCTCCATTTCGTTGCAATAGTCGACGACGGTGTCGCGGAAGCCCGGCAGGTCGGGCCAGCGGTTGAGGCCGCGGAAGCGGCGACCCGACAGAACGTCGGGATGATCCGGCGCCATCTCGCGCTTCACGAAGAAGGCCTCGTTGAGGTTGGCCTTGGTGCCGGTCTGAACGGTCGAGGTGCGCAGCGTGTTGCCGCGCATCGGCAGGTAGCCGGTATTGTGCTGGTCGAGCTTCAGTTCGAGCTTCTTCTCGAGCGGCTGGTCGTGAAAACGCTTCACCTCGGCGAACATGGCGGCGATCTTCTCGCGCGCGATGCCGTGGTTCACGATGAAGTAGAAGCCGATCTCGGTGAGCGCGAAGCGCAGTTCCTTCGCCGTGCGGTCCATCGCGCCGGGCTCGCCTGCGAGATAGGGGCCGAGATCGATGACGGGTATCGTTTCGGTGGCCACGGTCTGCTCCTCCTCGGGCTCCCCATTCCGCCCAGAACGGACGATAATGCCGTCACGGCGCCGCGGTCCAGCGGGCACGGAAGGAATGTCATGATCTTCGGAATCCTCGCCCTGGTAACGGCGTCGCTCTTCGCCGGCGCGGCGTTCTACGTGAGCTTCGCCGAGCATCCGGCGCGGTCCGAACTCGACGACCGCGCGCAGCTCCAGCAATGGAAGCCCGCCTACCGGCGCGGCACGATCATGCAGGGATCGCTGGCCGCGCTGGGCTTCGTGCTGGGCATCGCGGCCTGGTGGCAGACGCGCGACGAACTCTGGATCGTCGGCGCGATCCTCATGGGCTCCAACTGGGCCTACACGGCCCTGATGATCATGCCGGTCAACAACGAGCTGAAGGCGATCGAACTCGACGATGCCGGCGAGGACAGCCACACGCTTCTACGCCGCTGGGGCAAGCTGCACGCGAAGCGCACGATGCTCGGCATCGGCGCGACCTTGCTGTTTCTCTGGGCGGCGCTGAGTTGACGTCCGAAGAATAGAAGCATCCCTCACTTCGTTCGGGATGACACCAATGCATGTCATCGCGCTCGGGGTAGTCTCCGCGCCGGAGCGAAGTGAAGGATCCTTAGTCATGCCGTCGGCAGCTTGTAGTCCTTGAAGTCCTCGCGCAGGCGGGTCTTCAGGATCTTGCCGGTGGCCGTGTGAGGGATCGCCTCGACGAACTGCACGTCGTCGGGCAGCCACCACTTGGCGACCTTGGACGCGAGGAACTCGACCAGCTCCTGCTTGTCGATCTGGGCGTCGGGCTTCTTGTGGATGATGAGCAGAGGACGTTCGTCCCACTTCGGATGCGCGACGCCGATCACGGCCGCTTCGGCGACCGCGGGGTGGGCCATGGCGGCGTTCTCGAGGTCGATCGAGCTGATCCATTCGCCGCCGGACTTGATCACGTCCTTGGAACGGTCGGTGATCTGCATGTAGCCATCGGGATCGATCGTGGCGACGTCGCCGGTGGCGAACCAGCCGCCGCCCTTGCCCACGATCTCCCGCAGGACCTCGCCGCCCTCGCCCTTGAAGTAGCCCGAGGTGATCCAGGGCCCGCGCACCAGCAGGTCACCGAACGCCTTGCCGTCGCGCGGCAATTCGTTGCCGGCATCGTCGACGATCATCATCTCGACGCCATAGGGCGGGCGGCCCTGCTTCAGGCGCACCTGCAGCAGGTCGGCGGGCAAGAAGTCGAGATGCTTCTCCTTGGGATGGTTGACCGTGCCGAGCGGGCTCATCTCGCTCATGCCCCAGGCATGCAGCACCTCGACGCCGAACTCCTTGTCGAAGGTCTCGATCATGGCGGGCGGCGCGGCCGAGCCGCCGATCACCGCGTACTTGACGGTCGAGAGCTTGAGCTTGTTGGCCTTCATGTGGTTCAGCAGCGCGAGCCACACGGTCGGCACGCCGGCGGTGAAGGTGACGCGCTCCTTCTCGAAAAGTTCGTGCAGGCTCGCGCCGTCGAGCGCGACCCCGGGGAAGACCAGCTTGGCGCCGACCAGCGCCGCCGAGTAGGGCAGGCCCCAGGCGTTGACGTGGAACATCGGCACGACCGGCAGCACCACCGAGCGCGCCGACAGGTTCAGCGTGTCGGGCAAGGCGGCGCCATAGGCGTGCAGGATGGTGGAGCGGTGATGATAGAGCACGCCCTTGGGATTGCCCGTCGTGCCCGACGTGTAACAGAGCGACGAGGCGGTGCGCTCATCGAACTCCGGCCACTCGTAGGTGCCGGGCTTGTCGGCGATCAGCTCCTCGTAGACCAGCAGGTTGGGGATATTGCAGTCCTTGGGAAGGTGCGCGCGGTCGGTCATCGCCACGACGTGGCGCACGCCCTTCATCAGCGGCAGCAGCTTCTCGACGGCGGGGAGAAGGTTGAGATCGACGAAGAGGAGCTGATCCTCGGCGTGGTTCACGATGTAGACGATCTGCTCGGGGAAGAGCCTCGGGTTGATCGTGTGGCACACCGCGCCCATGCCGGAGATGCCGTAGTAGAGCTCGAAGTGGCGGTAGCCGTTCCAGGCCAGCGTTCCGATGCGGTCGCCGACCTTGATCCCGAGGGCGAGAAGGGCCTCTGCCACCTTCTTCGCCCGCCTGTTCGCATCGCGATAGGTGTAGCGGTGGATCGGGCCTTCGACGGTGCGGGAGACGATCTCGGTATCGCCATGGTTGAGGGCGGCATGCTCGATGAGCTGCGAAATCAGAAGCGGGCGATCCTGCATGAGGCCGAGCATGGGGGCGTGTCTCCTGTCGTGTCGTCTGGCGGCTGGGCGCCAATTGCCTTAGGGTCGGGAAGACATCCTTTGGGGGAAAATCAATGAAGCGGTCAAGCTGTGGCGGCGCCTTCGCGATCGGTGCCCTGGCCGCCACCTGGGCGTTTCCGGCGTTGGCCCAGACAGTGACGGGAGGCCACACCGCCACGGCCGGGTTCCTGTTGCTGATGACCGAGCGCTTCGAGTTCACGGTCGCACAGCTTCCCGCACTCGGTGCGCATCTCCTGGCCCTGCCGCAAGCAATAGGCGGTCGCACCGCGCTCCTCCTGGTCGGCATCGTCGTGGCCGCTCTCATGGCCGAGTTCATCGCCCGGCTGATCCTGAGCCGCGCCCGGGTCAGCGCCTTCGACCGGCTGGCCAGCAAGACGCCCTTGCGCGCCTTCTTCCGGGCGCTGCTGCTCGACGCGCTGGCGCTGGTGGCGCTGGCCGTTGCGGGCCGGCTGGTGCTCGGGTTTCTCGGCCCGTCGGACAGCCTTGGCTCGCAGCTTGGCCAGATGGTGCTCCATGCGCTCGTCTACTGGCGCGCCTTCAACCTGGTGTTCCGCGCCTTCCTGCGCCCGCACCTGGCCGAGGGCCGCATCGCACCGGTGGATGACGGCACGGCACGTCGCCTGCTGGTCGCCCTGGACTTCGTGATCCTGCTGCCGCTGCTGGGCAGTCTCGCGGCGCGCGTCCTCGAGGCGACGGGCGCGAATCGCGAGATGATCAGCGCGGCCGTCATCCTCTATGTGCCGCTGATCGCCGTGCTGCTGGTCCTCGTCGTCTGGCGCTGGCGCTTCGACATGGCCGCCTGGCTGACCGCCATGGTGCCGCCCACCGGGTTCAGCCGCCAGCTCAAGCTCGACGCGGCGCGCAACTGGTGGATGGGCGGTCTCGCCTTCTACGTGCTCCTGGGTGCGGCCTCGGTCTATGCCGCGCTGACGGAAAGCGGCACCGCCGCGCGAGGCCTGGCCGTCATCGAATCCGCGCTGATCGCCCTGTTGCTTTTCGAAACGCTGATGCACCGGATCACGCGGCACATCGTCTCCGAGCTGCCGATGGCGGGCGACGTGGTGGCAGATTGCGTGCGGCTGCTGGTGCGTCTTTACGTGGCGATCCTGATCGCCGAAGCGCTGATGGTCCGCGTGCTGGCGGCGGCGACGGCCGATGAATGGGTTGTCCACGATCGCGGAGCCAAGGTTGCGGCCCTGACCGCGGTGGCGATCTATGCCGGCTGGCGGTTCCTGAAGTACCGCATGGACTCCTACATCGCCGCCAATCCATTGCCATCGGCGGACGTTTCGGGGGATTCGGAGGAGGAAGTCCAGGTCGCGGCCTCGCGGCTGCGCACCCTGATGCCGCTGCTGCGGGTCGTTGCCGGCGCCACCATCGCCGTCATCGGTGGCCTGCTGGTGCTGGCGGAACTCGGAGTCAACATCACCCCGCTGATCGCCGGCGCCTCGGTGTTGGGTCTGGCCGTTTCCTTCGGCAGCCAGTCGCTGGTGCGGGACATCGTGTCGGGCGTCTTCTTCCTGGCCGAGGACTCCTTCCGCATCGGCGAGTATGTGGACTGCAGCAAGGTGAAGGGCACCGTCGAGGGATTCAGCGTCCGCTCGCTGAAGCTTCGCCACCAGAACGGTCAGCTCAACATCGTCCCGTTCGGCCAGATCGCACACATCACGAACTTCAGCCGCGACTGGACGGTGGTGAAGTTCAACATCGCCTTCGCCAACGGTACGGATGTCGAGCTGCTGCGCAAGACGGTGAAGAAGATTGGACTGCAGCTGATGGAAGAGCCGCAGTTCAAGCCCATCCTGCTGCAGCCGCTCAAGATGCAGGGCGTGGTCGACATCAAGGACAATTCGCTGATCGTGCGCTTCAAGTTCATGGCGCGTCCGAAGAATCCCACCATGGTCCAGCGCATGGCGATCCGGCGCATGTACGAGCAGTTCCCGGCGCTCGGCATCCAGTTCGCAACTGGAAACAATTACCTGTTCCCGATCCCGGCAACGCCCGCGGCGCCGCCGTTGGCCGAAGCAAAGTCGGAAACATCTGCGGCGCCTGCCAAGGCCGCCGAATAGACCTCCAGAGGAGTGGAAAATGCAGAAGCGCAAACTCGGAAAATCCGACCTCGAATTCGTTCCCATCGCCTTCGGCGGCAACGTGTTCGGCTGGACGGCCGACGAGGCGACGTCGCACAAGCTGCTCGATGCCTTTGTCGATCATGGCTTCTCCTTCGTCGACACGGCCGACGTCTATTCGCGCTGGTTCCCGGGCAACAAGGGCGGCGAGAGCGAGACGGTGATCGGCAGCTGGCTGAAGAAGGACCCGTCGAACCGCGACAAGATCATTCTCGCGACCAAGTGCGGCATGGGCCTGCCGAGCGGCGCGCTTTCGGCGAAGAACATCAAGGAGTCGGTCGAGGCGTCGCTGAAGCGCCTGAACACCGACCGCATCGACCTCTTCCAGTCGCACAAGGACGACAAGGATACGCCCCAGGAAGAGACCCTCGCGACCTACGGCGAGCTGATCAAGGCGGGCAAGATCCGGTTCATCGGCGCCTCCAACTTCGAGGCGCCGCGCCTGGCCGAGGCCGCGAAGATTGCGAAGGAGAAGGGGCTGCCACGCTACGAGAGCCTTCAGCCGCACTACAACCTGATGGAGCGCGGCCTGTTCGAGGGCGCGCTGGAGGACGAGTGCCTGAAGGAGGGCATCGGCGTGATCCCCTACTATTCGCTGGCCAGCGGCTTCCTGACCGGCAAGTACCGGTCAGAGGCCGATGTCGGCAGCGCCCAGCGCGGCGCCGGCGTGAAGAAGTACATCAACCCGAAAGGCATGGCCGTCCTGAAGGCGCTCGACGATGCCGCCGAGAAGAACGGCGCAACGCTGGCACAGGTCGCGCTCGCCTGGCTTCTGCAGCGCAAGTCGATCACCGCGCCGATCGTCAGCGCCACCAGCCTGAAGCAGCTCGACGACGTGCTCAATTCGACGACCCTGGAGCTCGATCCTGAGTCGGTCGCCGCCCTCGACAAGGCCAGCGCACCAGCCTGAGGAGGTGAAGCCGATGCTCCTCTTTCGCCAACTCTTCGACCCGACCTCGTCGACCTACACGTACCTGCTCGGCTGCAGCGTCTCGAAAGAGGCGGTGCTGATCGACCCGGTGTTCGAGCAGGCGCGGCGCGATGCGGCTCTGGTCGGCGAGCTCGGCCTCACGCTCGCCTGGACGCTCGACACCCACGTCCATGCCGATCATGTCACCGGCGCCTGGCTGCTGAAGCAGCGGCTGGGCAGCAAGATCGCGCTGTCGGCGGCGTCGGGCGCGGCAGGGGCCGACCGGCTGCTGGAGGACGGCGACCGTATCGAGTTCGGCCGCCGTTCGCTCGAGGTCCGCGCCACGCCCGGCCACACCTCGGGTTGCGTCACCTACGTGCTCGACGACGAAAGCATGGCCTTCACCGGCGACTGCCTGCTGATCCGGGGCTCCGGCCGTACCGACTTCCAGCAGGGCGATCCGCGCGCTCTCTATCGCTCGGTCCGCTCGCGCATCTTCGCGCTGCCCGAGAGCTGCCTGCTCTATCCCGCACACGACTATCGCGGCCTCACCGTCAGCAGCGTGATCGAGGAGAAACGGTTCAATCCCCGGCTGGGCGGCGAGATCGGCGAAAGCGACTATGTCGGCTACATGAAGAACCTCGACCTGCCTCATCCGAAGAAGATCGACGAGGCGGTGCCCGCCAACCTGCGCTGCGGCCAGCCCGGCAACGAGACCCCGCCGCCGGCGGAGCCTGGCTGGGCGCCGCTGCGCTTCACCTTTGGCGGTGTCTGGGAGGTTGAGCCGCACTGGCTCGAGGAGAATCTTGGCAAGGTGAACATCGTCGACGTGCGCGAGCCGGCCGAGTTCTCGGGTCCGCTCGGCCACATTCGCGGAGCGACGCTCGTGCCCCTGGGCGAGCTGGCGGCCCGCGCCAAGGAATTGCCGAAGGACAAGCCGATCGTCGCCGTCTGTCGCGCCGGCAGCCGCTCCGCGCATGCGACCGCGATCCTTAATAAGGCAGGGCTCGCCGACGTGGCGAACCTCCCCGGCGGCATGCTGCGCTGGCGCGCCGAGGGCCGCGCCGTCGAAGGTGGATCGGCGTAGAACTCATTGGAGCGCACCACTCCAGTGGCGCTCATGATCATGATTGCGCCACTGGAGTGGCACGTTCCAATGATTCGCTGAGCTCAGAACCCGTAGAGCTTGGTCGGCGTGTCGACCAATATGGTTCGCCGTGCCGCCTCGTTCGGCACCCAGTCCTCGAATGTCCTGAGCGTGATCGGATAGGTCTTGACGCGGTTGAGGTCGGTGTCGGTGTGCGGCCAGTCGCTGCCCCACATCAGGCGCTCGGGGCCGAAGGCATCGAGCAGCATGGGGGCGGCCTGGCGGGCGCGCTCCGGGCCGACGCGATAGGCGCCACACATCACGACGAAGACGCGGCCGGTTTGTGCACTCTCCAGCAGGACCTTGAAGCCCGGATCGCGGGCCGGTCCCAGCGTGCGGTCGAACATGCCGTAGTGTGGGATCACCACCTTGTGGCCGCCGTCGAGAAGGAACGGCAGCATTTCGGGCAGGCGCTTGCTCTCGACATAGAGATGGATCGGCCAGTCCCGCTTCAGCGCCTCGCCCAGCATCTCGTGATAGGCCGACCATTGCGGGGTCGGCAGGCCGAGAATCGGGAAGCGCAGGCCGCGGACTCCGATCCGCGCCATCTCCTCCCACTCTTCGGGCCGCGTTTCGACCGACGGCGAGATCCACGGCACGCCGCGGCAGCGCTGCGGCGCGGCCTTGAGCGCATCGAACAGGTACGAATTGTCGTATCCCAGGAATGATGGCTGCAGCAGCACCGCGCGGCCGACGCCGTACGCTTCGGCCAGCTTCAGCAACGTTTCCCACGACGCGTCGTAGTTCGGGGCATAGCGTGCATCGACGGCGAGCTTCAGCCCGCGCACGAAGACGTGGGTGTGCGCGTCGACCCATGGTGGGAGGGCCGCCCGGGCCGGGAGCGTCGCGGCCGCCAGCACCATTGGCGCCAGCGCGCGACGGGTGATCCTCACGGCGGCAGCGTCGCGTCGCGCGACGTCTCGCGGAAAGTAAGGAGCGTGGCGAAGGAGACGGCGGCGGCGCCCATGAACAGCCAGGCCGGGCTGAGGTCCATCTCCGTGCGCGCGATCAACCAGGCGGCGGTGAGCGGCGTCAGGCCGCCGATGACACCGAAGGCGATGTTGTAGCCCAGCGAAATCGCGGTGCAGCGGACGCGACCCGCCACCGCCTCGGTCAGGATGGAGGGAAGGACGCCGAGCCCCATGCCGGCCGGCACGACCAGGGCGAGTTGTCCCGCAAGGATCAGCCTCGGATCGGGATGGTGCATCAGCCAGAGGAAGGGCAGCGCGCCGGCGAATCCCAGGATCATCGCCGCGAACATCAGCGGGCGGCGGCCGAGGCGGTCGGAGAGCCAGCCGGACAGGAGCATCACCGGGAGCAGGAAGAACATGCTGACGGTATTGATCTCGAGGGCGCGCGCCGGCGGGATGCCGTCGACGGTCTGCAGCCAGGTCACCACGTAGAGGAACATCAGGTAGAAGCCGACGGCATTGAAGACCGTGATGCCGGCGACACGCATCACGGCGCGGCCATGACGGCGGAAGGTCTCGGCCAGGGGCGAACCGTGGCCGGACTTGGCCGGCGCCTCCTCGACGATGACCTGGCGGATCCACCAGCCGACGACGCCCAGCACCAGGCCGAGCAGGAACGGCACGCGCCAGCCCCAGGCCGCCAGCGCATCCGCCGGCAGGAGGGCGGCGAACATGGCGCCGACCGCCGAGCCGAGGAGGAACCCCCCGGTGGCGGCCAGCGAGCAGAAGCTGCCGACCAGGCCGCGGCGGCCGGCCGGCGCCTGTTCGACCAGGAAGACCATCGCTGTCGTGGCCTCGCCGCCGACCGACAGGCCCTGGATCATGCGCAGCAGCGTGAGGAGGATGGGCGCGGCCATCCCGAGCGTCTCGTAGCCCGGCAGGAGGCCCACCAGGAAGGTCGGGACCGCCATGGCCGCGATCGAGAAGGTGAGGGCGGCGCGCCTGCCGAGCCGATCGCCGATATGGCCGACCACCATGCCGCCCAGTGGCCGCATCAGATAGCCCAGCGCGAAGATGCCGAAGGCGGCCAGGACCTGCGCCACGGCGTTCTCGGCTGGAAAGAAGACGCGCCCGATCGTGGCGGCAAAGTAGCCGTAGATCGCGAAATCGTACCATTCGAGCAGGTTGCCGATGGTACCGGCCGCAACGATGCGGCGAGTGCTGACGGGGTTCATCTCGATGAACTATGCCACGAGATGGCAGGCATTACTGCCTGCGAGGCTCTGCCTGTCGTTCGTCCGGCATTCCCGTCCTGTCGCGAAAGGATGCCGTGGTCACGAGCGAGATTGCCGCCGCCGCCATGATCAGGAAGGCCGGACTGAGATCGTTCCCCGTTCGATGGATCAGCCAGGCTGCTGCCAGCGGCGAGAGCCCGCCCAGGATGCCGGCCGGCAGGTTGAAGGCGAGCGCCACCGCCGTGCAGCGGATCGGGGCCGGCGTCGCTTCGACCATGAAGGCCGGCTCGATGCCGAAGACGGTGCCGATGATCAGGATGAAGCCGAACTGTCCGGCCAGCACAAGCAGCGGATCGGCGTGATGCAGGAGCCAGAAGAGCGGCACGGCACCCACCATTGCGGCCGCCATCGCCCCCAGCAGGAGTCTTCGGCGGCCGATACGGTCGCTCAGCCAGCCCGCACCGAGATAGACGGGCAAGGCCGCCGCCATCGCCAGCGTATTGAAGGCCAGCGCCGTCACGGGCGCGATGCCATCGACGAACTGAAGCCAGCTCACGAGGTACAGGAAGACGATGTAGAAGGTCACGGCGCCCAGCGCGGCGATGCCGGCCAGCCGAAACAGTAGCGGGAGGTGGTGCTTCAGCACCTCCCGGACCGGCGCAGCGACGACCTCGCTGGTTCTCGGTGGTTCGGGCACGCGACGACGCAGCCAGATCCCCAGAAACCCAACGGGAAGCCCGAGCAGAAAGGGAAGCCGCCAGCCCCAGTCCTGCAGAACGTCAGGCGGCAGGACCGCGGTCAGGAGCGCGCCGGCCGCGGACCCCACCAGAATTCCGGCGGTGCCGCCCCCCGTCGCCATCGCTCCCGCGAGGCCGCGGCGGTGGGCGCCGGCATGTTCGATCATGAAGATGAAGGCTGTCGGACACTCGCCGCCGATCGCCAGGCCTTGAACGACACGAAGCGCCGTCAGCAGTACCGGGGCGAGGATTCCCAAGGTCTCGTAGCCGGGCAGGATGCCGACGAGGAAAGTCGAGAACGCCATCCCGGTCATGGAAACATTGAGGGCAGCGCGACGGCCGTAACGGTCGCCGATGCTGCCCGACACGAGGCTCCCCAGCGGCCGCATCAGGCAGCCGATGGCGAACACGCCGAAGGTGGACAGTAGTTGGGCGACCGTATCCTGGTGCGGGAAGAAGGTCTTGCCGATGGTGATCGCGAAATAGCCATAGATCGCGAAATCGAACCATTCGAGGACGTTGCCGATGGCGCTGGCGCCGACGATGCGGGTCTTCTCGGAAAGCATCTTCTCCATGTTCCAGAATAGCCGAACAGGACCCGTCACAACGCCGGCCTGGATCGCAGGAGAAGGCGATGGCGTAGCCTAACTGTGCGGAGACGTTGCGCACAAGGTGCGGCGTGGACAGAAAGCCCCCATCGGGGAACGCCAGCGAGACACGCCGAAGCGTCGAGCAGCTGAATCTCGCGGAAACGATGCGCAAACGCCAATACGCGCGACTAATCCCCAGCAAAATGCAAGCCGTGCCCGTTTCGCAGGAGTGCTACAACCTTTCCGTTCGCCATCGTTCGGCGCTCCCGGGAAAGGTCGATTTCGTGCAACCCATCTGGATCTCGCTCGCGGCATGCGGGGTCATGCTCCTTGGCGCGGTCATCGGCGTGTTGCTGCGCCGCCGGCTGCCGGACCATCATCTCGACGACCACGCCCGGGACATCGTTCGGCTGGGAGCTGGTCTCGTCGGGACGATCGCGGCGCTGGTCCTCGGTCTCCTCATCAACTCGGCGAGCAGCCTCTACGAGACTCAGCGCGCGGAGGTCCGCCAGATTGCCGCCAATCTCATCCTGCTCGACGCGGTGCTCGATCAATACGGTCCGGAGGCGAAGCCGGTCCGCTTGCTGCTGAGGGAGGCCAGCGACCAGATGATTGAGCGGATCTGGCATGGTCCGGAGGCCAAGGTTCGTGGCGCGCTGTACGGCAGCGGAACGCTCGCGTCGCAGGTCTATGCCGGTCTGCATGCCCTGCCTGGCGGGACAGCTGTCAAATCGGCCCTCGTCGCACAGGCTCTCCAGCTCGCCGTTCCGATCTCGCAGGCCAGGCTGGCGCTCTATGAGCAGTCGAGGTCCGGGTTGCCGGCGCCGGTCCTCGTCGTGCTGATCTTCTGGCTCACCGTGCTGTTCGCCAGCTATTGCCTGTTCTCGCCGGTGAATCCGACATCGGCCGTGGCGCTCGTGCTGGTCGCGCTTTCGGCGTCGGCGGCCCTGTTCCTGATCCTCGAGATGGTCGAGCCGTTCTCCGGCCTCATGCAGATTTCGAGCGCGCCGATTCGCGCCGCCGTGCCGCCGCTCGCGCCTTGAGGGCCGTCGCCGGACGTCATCGCTCCGGCTGTCTCAAGGCTCGCCGGATGAGTTCCGGCGTAGACGTCGCGCCGAGCTTCAGCATCGCGCGGGCGCGATGGATCTCGACGGTACGGTGGCTGATGCCCAGCGCACGCGCGATGGATTTGTTGGCGGCGCCTTCGAGCACCTGGACCAGCACCTCCGCTTCGCGTCGCGTGAGCGTCTCGCGGGCGGGCTGTGGAAGGCGCCGCAGCAGTTCGGCGCCGGTATAGGTCGTAGCCTGCAGATCGAGCGGCTTGCCGGCAATCTCGGCCAGGCGCAGGCGCGCCGTGCTGCCGATGATGCGGCAGGCGGTGACGACCGGCTTGCCGCTGGTGCGCGCGACCTGCTGGGCCATCTCGCCGGTATAGCCGACCGAATTCATCACGATCAGGTCGGCGCCGGACACCCGGTCTATGGCCTGGGTCAGGTCTGAGCTCTGGCTGCCGGCGATGGTCGCCAGCGAAGTCTTCAGCATGGTGCCGTAGTCGCTTTCGCTTGCGGCCGACTGCTGGCTTGCCAGCGGGAAGATGATGCCGATCCGCGAGTTGCTGGCGACCAGCGCGGAGATCCAGGCATCGAGCGTGTCCTGGCCATGGATGAGCGGTGTCCGCGTCGCAAGCCGTGCGCGCATACCGGTCATTGCCAGGATGAGAAGGTCGTAGTTGCGACCATCGAGTTCCGCGACGAGGGCCTCCGTGCGGCTCGTCACGAATCCGGCTTCGACGATCACGTGGCGGCTGTCGCGCAGCTGCGTGAGGTAGCTCAACTCGTCGCCGCGCGGCGCCATGTGCGCGATCGTCGATTCAGGATCGTTGTCGAGGGCTCCGAACTCGTCGTACTCGGCCTCGCCGAGCAGCGGGCCGATTTCCCGCATCACGTCAGGACGTGGCGCGTGGCCCATCGTGATCACGGCGACGCGCGGTGTGCGCCTGGTCCCCACCTTCTTTCCCCCTCCATACGTGGTCGCACGTATTGATGCCCGACTGGTCGATCCATAGACATGCCTGAATACGGGGCAGGATGTCATGCGGACTCGAACCCATCATGCAACGGAGCACGCTGCGTTGATGGTCCCGATCTTGCAAGGCCTCGCTCCGGCGGACTTCGTCTGACCCGACAACAGCGAGCGCGCCCGAGACCTGGCCAATGCCCCTGACCGACATCACTCTCGACGACATCGAATCGCTGGCCGTTGGCGCCTGGGTCCTCGGCACCGGTGGCGGCGGCAGCCCCTATCTCGGCCTGCTCAACATGCGGGCGCTCTACAAGGAGGGCTATCGCGTCCAGCTCATGCCGGCGTCGGAACTGGCCGACGACGACTGGGTCGCCGCGGTTTCCAACATGGGCGCGCCACTGGTCGGGCAGGAGCGTCTCACCGACAGCCGCACCATCGCGCGGGCCGTCGACCTGATGGAGCGCCACACGCGGTATCGCTTCCGCGGGATCATGGCTCTGGAGATCGGCGGCGGCAATTCGATCCAGCCGCTGATGGCGGCCGCGCACCTGAAGCGCCCGGTGATCGATTCCGACATGATGGGCCGCGCCTATCCCGAAGCGCAGATGACCTCGGTCGCGGTCGGCGATCTCATGCCGTGTCCGCTGACCACCGTCGACGTGCGCGGGCTCGAGTCGGTCGTCGAGAAGGTACCGACCTGGAAATGGATGGAGCGGGTGAGCCGCAAGATCTGCGTCGAGTACGGCTCGATTGCCTCGACCTGCAAGGCGCCGCGCACCGGCGCCGAGGTGAAGAAGTGGGGCATCCATGGCACCACGACCAAGGCCATCGCCATCGGCCATGCCGTGCGCGAGGCGCAGCGCCGGCACGAGGATCCGATCGCGGCCATTCTCGTCGTGGAGCCCGGCAAGCTCCTCTACAAGGGCAAGGTCGTCGACGTCGAACGGCGCGCGACCGAGGGCTTCCTGCGCGGTCGCACCCGGTTCGACGGGATGGACGAATGGCGCGGCTCTTCCATGGAAATCAACTTCCAGAACGAATGGATCGTGGCCTGGCTCGACGGCAAGCCGATCGCCATGAGCCCCGACCTGATCTGCGTGCTGGATTCCGTCTCGGGCGAGGCGGTCGGTACCGAGACCATCCGTTACGGCCAGAGGGTGACGGTGATCGCGCTGCCACCGCCGCCGGTGTTCCTCAGCCCCAAGGGTCTGCAGCACGTCGGGCCCCGGGCCTTCGCCTATGACATCGAGTTCAAGAGCGTCTTCGCTTGAGCCGGCGTGAGATCACCGAGGACGATATCGAATCGCTCGCCGTCGGCGCCTGGGTGCTGGGCACGGGCGGCGGGGGCAATCCGTACCTGTCGCTGCTCAACATGCGCGTGCTCTATCGCGAGGGGAAGCGCGTGCAGCTGATCGACGCCGGGGATCTGGCGGACGATGCTTATGTCGCCGTGATCGCCGGCATGGGCGCGCCGCTGGTCGGTATCGAGCGTCTCACCGATCATCGCGTGTTCACCCGCGCGGC
The DNA here is from genome assembly GCA_009772935.1 of Rhodospirillaceae bacterium. GTDB lineage: Bacteria > Pseudomonadota > Alphaproteobacteria > Reyranellales > Reyranellaceae > Reyranella. The sequence continues at coordinate 64,569 of WOUR01000018.1, read as the reverse complement.
GGTGCTCATGGAAGAGCATACCAGGCGCAGGTTCGACGCCGTGATGGGCATGGAGATTGGCGGCGGCAACGGCGTGCGGCCGCTGATGGTCGCCGCCAATCTCGGCATCCCGGTCGTCGATTCGGACACGATGGGGCGCGCCTATCCCGAGGCGCAGATGACGTCGGTGGCGGTGGGCAAGCTCAAGCCGTGTCCAATGACGGTGGTCGACGTTCGCGGGCTGGAGGCGGTCGTCGAGACCGTGCCGACCTGGAAATGGGCCGAGCGGGTCGGTCGCAAGATCGTGGTCGAGTACGGCTCGACCGCCTCGACCTGCCAGCCGCCGCGCACCGGCGCCGAGGTCAAGCGCTGGGGCATTCACGGCACGACCACCAAGGCGATCGCCATTGGCCGTGCCGTGCGCGAGGCGCAGCGCACGCACGACGACCCGGTCGCCGCCATCCTTGCCGTCGAGCCCGGCAAGCTCCTCTATCGCGGCAAGGTGGTCGACGTCGAACGACGCGCCACGGAGGGTTTCTTGCGCGGCGTCGTGCGTTTCGAGGGCATGGACGACTGGCGCGGCTCGGCCATGCAGATCAACTTTCAGAACGAGTGGATCGTGGCGCAGCGTGACGGCGAGCCGGTCGCCATGAGTCCCGACCTGATCTGCGTGCTCGATTCGGTGTCGGGCGAGGCGGTCGGCACCGAGACCATCCGTTATGGCCAAAGGGTGACGGTGATCGCGTTGCCCGGCCCCGACATCTTCCTCACCCCCGAAGGGCTGGCGCATGTCGGTCCACGGGCCTTCGGCTATGATCTGGAATTCAGGAGTCTGTTCGCGTCATGAGACGAATCGGTATCGATGTCGGCGGCACCAACACCGACGCCGTCCTGATCGAAGAGGGCAGGGTCGTGGGCGCGGTGAAGGCGCCGACCAGCCAGGACGTGACGACGGGCATCCTCGACGCGCTGAAGAAGCTCGGCGCGACCGGCGTGCTGAAGGCCGCCGACGCCACGCCGAAGAAGGTCGACGGCGTGATGATCGGCACCACGCATTTCATCAATGCCGTGGTCCAGCGGCGGCAGCTCACGAAGGTGGCGGCGCTGCGGCTCGGCCTGCCGTCCGGCGCGTCGCTGCCGCCGTTCTGCGACTGGCCCGAGGATCTGGGCGAGTTGGTGCGTGGCGGCGTCTGGATGGTCGAAGGCGGCCACGAGTATGACGGCCGCCCGTTCATGCCGCTCGACGAGGCGGCCGTCCTGAAGGCCGCGCAGGAGATGAAAGCGGCGGGCCTGCGCGCGGTCGGCATTTCCTCGGTCTTCTCGCCGCTCGATCCCAGCCACGAGAAGCGGGCAGCCGAGCTGGTCGCGTCGATAATCCCGGATGCGGCCATCACCTGCTCGTCCGATCTCGGCCGCATCGGCCTGCTGGAGCGCGAGAATGCCGGGTTGCTGAATGCCGCGCTCGCCGACCTGTCGCGCGACACGATCGCCGCCTTCGAGCAGGCGATCCGCGATTCCGGCATCGCCGCGCCGCTGTTCATCACCCAGAACGACGGCACTGTGGCCGAAGCCAGCCAGGCGCGGCGCCTGCCGGTCTACAGCTTCGCCTCGGGCGCGACCAATTCGATGCGCGGGGCGGCCTATCTGTCGGGCCTGAGCGACGCGATGGTGATCGACGTCGGCGGCACCACGACCGACGTGGGCCAGCTCAAGCTCGGCTTCCCGCGCGAGGCCAACTCCGTGGTCAAGGTGGGCGGCGTGCGCACGCTGTTCCGCATGCCCGACCTGCTGTCGATCGGTCTGGGCGGCGGCAGCCACGTGGCGCTCGAGCCGCTCTCGATCGGCCCGCTTTCCGTGGGCTACCGCCTGCTGACCGACGGCATCGCCTTCGGTGGCACGCAACTCACCACCACGGACGTGGCGGTGGCGGCCGGTCTGCTCGATCTCGGTGACAGGACGAAGGTGGCGCATCTCGACGCCGCGACCTGCGCGAAGGTGTTCTCCGAAGCGGCGCGCCTTGCCGAGGAGGCGGTCGATCGCATGAAGACGGAGGCGGGCGACGTGCCCCTGATCGCGGTCGGTGGCGGGGCCTTCCTGATTCCTGAGAAGATGGCCGGCGTCTCGCAGGTCATTCACGTCGAGCATGGCGACTGCGCCAATGCCGTCGGCGCCGCCATTGCGCAGGTTTCCGGCGAGTGCGACCAGATCTTCAAGGACATGAGCCGCGTCGAGGCGCTCGCGGCGGCACAGGAGATCGCCAACGACCGCGCCGTTGCCGCGGGCGCCGACCGCGCGACCCTGCATACGATCGAGAGCGAGGACATGCCGCTCGCCTACCTGCCCGGCAACTCGGTGCGCGTGCGCGTCCGGGTCGTGGGCGACGTCGCAGCCACCGCGTGACCGTGCCGGCATGACGAACGTCGCCCGCCCGTCACCGATCGCCTGGCTGATCGCGCCGGCCGGGCTGGTGTTCGTGCTGTTCTTCGTGCTGCCCTTCGCGGTCATGACGGCGATGTCGTTCTATTCCGGCAATCCCGTTACCAATCCCAACGCCTTCCTGACGACGCGGCACTACGAGCGCTTCATCTTCGACACGGCCGGCATCTTCCACGAGGCGCTGTGGTCGACCCTGCGCATCGGTCTCGTCACGACGCTCGTTTCGCTGCTGATCGGCTATCCGCTCGCCCACTGGATGGCGCGCATGCAGTCGCGTCTCGGTCATGCGCTGGTGCTGATGGCGGTGATCGCCCCGATGTTGACCGGCATCGTGGTCCGTACCTTCGCCTGGATGACGATCCTGCAGGACAAGGGCGTGATCAACACGACGCTCATGCAGTGGGGCCTGATCGAGAAGCCCCTGCCGCTGATGTACAACGAGTTCGGCACCATCGTCGCATTGGTCCATATCTACGTGCCGTTCATGGTGCTGACCCTGACCGGCGTGATCGGCCGCATCGACGAGCGGCTGGAGCAGGCCGCCCGCAGCCTCGGCGCGGGCCGCCTGCGCGCTTTCGTCGAAGTCACCCTGCCGCTCAGCCTGCCCGGCATCCTGGCGGGCTCGCTGCTGGTCTTCGCGCTGTCGATCAGCGCCTATGTCACGCCCTCGCTGATGGGCGGCACCGACGTGCTGACCCTGCCCATGCTGATCGCCCAGCAGGTCGGCACCAGCTTCAACCCCAACTTCGCGGGCGCCCTCGGCGTCATCCTGCTGCTCGTGTCGCTCGCCATCGTCGTGGCCTACAACCGCATCCTGGCGCGGCTGGCGGGCGGGCAGGGGATGGCATGAGCGCCGCGCCCAACCGGCGGCCGTTCGACGCGGGTCGTGCCGCCTATCTCGCGCTCAACGCGCTGCTGCTCGCCTTCCTGCTGCTGCCCATCGCCATCGTGCTGGTGTTCGCGCTGAACCCGACTCCGTACATCTCCTTCCCGCCGGTCGGCGTCAGCCTGCGCTGGTTCGAGAAGTTCTTCGGCAGTTCCGAGTTCATGAACGCGCTCTGGCTGTCTCTGTGGGTGGCATCGGTGGTGCTGGTCCTGTCGATCGTGATCGGCGCCGCCTGCGCGCTCGCCCTCGCGCGCGGCAACCTGCCGGGGCGGGCGGTCCTGACGGCGTTCTTCATGTCGCCGCTGATGGTGCCGGCGATCCTGACCGGCCTCGCCCTGTTCCAGGCCTATCTCCTGTCCGGGATCGGCCGGCCGGTCTGGGGGCTGATCGCAGCCCACACCCTCGTCGCGGTGCCCTACGTCATCCGCACGACCCTGGCCGTCCTGCACAATTTCGACCGCCGAATCGAGGAGGCGGCCGCCGTGCTGGGCGCCAGTCCGACTCGGGTCTTCTTCGAAGTCACCTTGCCCTTGATCCGTCCAGGCGTGTTCGCCGGCGGCGTCTTCGCCTTCATCGTGTCGTTCGACCAGTTCCCGGTCTCGCTGTTCCTGGTGGTGCCCAAGGGCGAGACGCTGCCGGTGGTGCTGTTCAACTACATGAAGTTCGACCTCGACGGCGCCATCGCGGCAGCCTCGATGGTCTCGATCTTGCTCGCATTGTCGGTGGTTCTGGTGCTGGAGAGGCTGATCGGCCTCAAGGCCTACGTTAAACTGTGATGGGAAACGAACAGGGGGTTGCCATGATTTCACGTCGCAAAGCGTTGCGTTCCGGTGTTGGGCTCGCGGCCCTCGCCTCGATGGGTGCACCGTCGATCCTTCATGCCCAGACCAAGACGCTCAAGATCACGACCTGGGGCGGCAAGTGGGGCGAGGTGATGAAGGCCACGGTGCTGCCGGCCTTCGAAAAGGAGTTCAAGTGCACGGTGTCGGCCGACCAGGCCTTCCCGTTCCTGCCCAAGCTGCAGGTCAGCCCGAAGAACGACCCGATCTACGACGTGCTGCACACCAACTCGAACGAGCAGTGGAATGCCGTCGTCGAGGGGCTGGTGATGAACAAGATCACCGCCAAGGAAGTGCCCAACGTCGCCGACGTCTATCCCTACGCGGTGAGCGACAAGATCGTCGGCGTCACGATCTTCACCAGCGCCATCGGCCTGGGCTATCGAACCGACAAGGGCCTCGCCAAGCCGACCTCGTGGAAGGCTCTCGCCGATCCCAAGCTCGCCGGTGCGCGCGGCGGCTACCTGATCCCGGTGAACAGCCTCGGCCAGGCGCACCTGATGATGCTGGGCAAGGTGTACGGCAAGGGCCTCACCGATCTCGATGCCGCCTACAAGGCGCTCGAGGCGCTGAAGCCGATCAAGCTGGTCGATTTTACGGGCCAGATGGAAAAGATGCTCCTGTCGGCCGAAGTGTCGATGGGCGTCATCCACGATTCTGGCGTCTATCGCTACGAGGGCGCGAACATGCAGCCGGTCGACTTCGCCAGCCCCTCCGAGGGCGTGCTGGCGCTGGAGCAGGTGCTGAACGTCACGCCGGGCTCGAAGGTCAAGGAACTGGCCTTCGCCTATATCGACTACATGCTGCGCCCCGACGTGCAGAAGCTGCTGGCCGAGGCCGTGTGGTACTCGCCGGCGAACAAGAAGGTGAAGCTCGAAGCCAAGTACGACGCCAAGCTCCTCACCACGCCGGAGAAGGTGGCGACCCTGATCCAGCCGGACTGGAAGTGGTACAATGCGCGCCGCGAGGACATCGACGCGCGCGTCACCAAGATCCTGAAGGGCTGACGGGCGGCGTGCGTAAGTGACCTCCGCGGCCATCAAGCTCGACCAGGTGACCAAGACGTTCGACGGCCGTGTGCTGGCCGTCGATTCGGTGACGCTCGACATCGCCGCCGGCGAGTTCTTCTCGCTGCTGGGGCCGTCGGGCTGCGGCAAGACGACGAGCCTGCGCATGATCGCGGGGTTCGAGCATCCCGATTCGGGCCGCGTCCATGTCGGGGGCAACGACATCACTGACCTGCCGGTGCATCGGCGCGACATGGGCATGGTCTTCCAGTCCTATGCCCTGTTCCCGCACCGGACGGTGGCCGAAAACGTGGCGTTCGGATTGCGCATGCGTGAGGTCCCGAAGCCCGAAATCGAGCGGCGCGTTGCGGCGGCACTGGCGCAGGTCGCCTTGACGGGCTTCGAAACGCGCAAGCCCGGTCAGCTCTCGGGCGGACAGCAGCAGCGGGTGGCGCTGGCCCGGGCGCTGGTCGTCGAGCCGCCGGTGCTGCTCTGCGACGAGCCTCTCGGTGCGCTCGATCGCAAGCTGCGCCAGCAGATGCAGTTCGAGTTGAAAGAGCTGCAGAAGCGTCTGGGCGTCACCCTGGTCTTCGTCACCCATGACCAGGAGGAGGCGTTGGCCATGAGCGACCGCATTGCCGTGATGAATGGCGGCAAGGTCGAGCAGGTCGGCACGCCGACCGAAATCTACGAGCGGCCGCGCACGCGCTTCGTCGCCGACTTCATCGGCGAGATCAATATTCTCGAAGAGGGGGGCCTGCTCCGCGCGCTGCGCCCCGAGAAGATCCGGCTGGCCGCGCCGGACGGCGCCCGTCTCGCCGGGACCGTCGAAACGGCCAACTACCTGGGCGGATCGACGCTCTTGCGCGTCCGGCCCACCACCGGTCCGTCGATGCTCGTGCGGGAGACCCATGCCGGCGAGCGGGCCTCGCGCACGCCGGGCGATGCGGTGGGCCTCATCTGGAACGACAGCGACGCCGTCGCGCTGGAGAGCTGAGCATGAGCACCTTGGGCATCGTCACCATCGGGCAGGCACCGCGCGACGATATCGTCGAACTGTTTGCCGCCCAGGCGCCGGTCGGCACGAAGGTGATCCTGCGCGGTGCCCTCGATGGTCTGAGCGATGCCGAGGTCGATGCGCTGCCGCCGCTCAGCGGCGCAGACACGCTCTACACGCGGCTGCGCGGCGGGCGCGACGTGAAGATCTCCAAGCAGGCCGTGATCGCCCGCTCGCCAGCGACATTGGCGAAGCTCCGCGCCGACGGCTGCGATGCCATCGTCTATGCCTGCACGGGCGAGTTTCCGGCGATGGAAGGCGACGCCGGCGTGCTGTTCCCGTCACGGGTCCTGAGCGGCATCGCCGAAGGCCTGCTGCCGCGCGGACGGCTGGGCCTGCTGGTGCCCTTCGCCGAGCAGGGCGAGAAACTCGCCACCAAGTGGGCGCGAACCGGCGTTTCTGTGACCGTCGAGGCGCTCGTCCCCAGCGCCGGGCCGGAAGAGGCGGCCGCGGTCGCCGGCCGACTGGCGGCGACCAGGCCCGACCTCGTGGCGCTGGACTGCATGAGCTACGGGCCTGCCACCAAGGCGGCGGTGAAGGCCGTGGTCAAGGCGCCGACATTGCTCGCCATCACGGCCACCGGCCGCGTCCTCCGCGAACTGCTCGACTGAGATCTACTCGGTGCCGACGCTGAAGGGGATCTCGCCGTCGAATTGCGGCGTTCCGCCGACCACCCAGTAGAGCTTGTAGCTCCCCGGCTGCAAGGTGGGGGCACGCGCGAACAGCACGTCAGGTGCCGATTCGAGTCGAGGATGCAGGACCTCGATGATCCTGCCGTCCCGCTTGATGGCAAGGCGGGAATCCGCATGGTCGACCGGCCGGTCGAAGCGAACATAGAAACCGCTGCTGCGCGGGCCGATCACCGCGTTCGCCCTGGGCGCTGACTCCAGCACGCGCACGTCCTGGGCGTTGGCCGCTCCCGTGGCGCCGAGAAAGCCGACCGCAGCACCTGCAAGAAAAGATTGTCGTCGCGTCACCATGAAGGAGAACCTCATCGCATACCCGCGCCTGCCTGCTTTGCAGGTGCGTGCTGTGTGCACTCTAATTGCGCTCCATCACGCGCTCCAGGCGCCGGGTCAGGAACCAGGTGAGCGCGAGGAAAGCGACGAGCATGGCGATCCCGAAGACCGAAAGCGCATCGGTCATGGTCTTTTCCGAGACGAAGCCGAAGCCGTAGCCGACTGAGACCGTCACGCCGGCCCACAGGCCGGCAGCAACGAAGTTGAGCACGAGGAAACGTGGCCAGCTCAAGGCGGAGGCGCCGTAGGCGAAGCCCGCGACGTTGCGGATGATGCGCGGATAGCGATGGATCAGGATCATCCAGACGTGGTGGCGGTCGGCCAGCCGTGCCGCCGTCTCGACGGCGCGTTGAAGGCGCGGGATGCCGCGCAGCCAGCGTGTGCCGAAGCGCCGGCCGACCCAGAAGCGCAGGGCGTCGCCCGCGAACGTGCCGGCCCAGCAGGCCGCCAGTGCCTGCTCGAAGCCCAGCGCTCCCGCTTGGGCGGCGTAGCCGGCGAACAGGGCCAGCAGGAGGCTGTTGGCCATCGAATAGACGGCAAGGAAACTGTAGGCGGCGTCGCCATGCTGGCGAATGAAATCGAGGAAGGAGGCGAGGTCGCCGTCGAGCATGCGCCTGCCTACAACGAAAAAGGCGGCCCCGCGAGGGGCCGCCTTCCGTTGTCGATCGGCTGGGGCTCAGGCCGGGCCGATGGGGCGGCCGGGCCAGCGATAGCCAGGAGCCGGCAGCGGGATCTTGACGGCGATCAGCGCGTCTTCGAGCACCGGGATGCCGGCGGCATAGTCGCCCTGCTCGCACTTGGCGATGGCGGCAGCCTCGCGCGGCTCGATCACCGAGGTACGATACTGGCGCCACTTGTCGCTCAGCGCCTTGCAGTAGGAGCGCGGATCCGAGAACACCGTGCTCACCGTCGTCTGACCGCCCACAACGATCTCGACACGGCGGTTCTGCGGCTCGCGGACGTTGGGGCCGGTCTGCACCAGCAGGCCTTCCTCGCCACGGCCGTTCACCGTGATCGCGGTCGCCGGCACGCCGTCGCGGACGAGCTGATCCTTGACCGAATTCGCGCGACGTAGCGACAGCGCCATGTTGTACTGCGGCGAGCCCGACGTGTCGGTGTGGCCGGTGGCCACGATGTTGGCACTACCGCGGGTCTTGTACGCCTGCGCCGCCTGACGGACCGTTTCCACGGCCTGAGCGCTCAGGTTGGAGCGGTCCCAATCGAAGAAGACCATGAAGGTCTGCGCCTGGACCGGCGGCGGCGGGGGAGGCGGCGGCGGCGGAGGCGGCTCCGACGCGCAAGCGCCCAACAGGAATGTCGCCGCGGCGACGACCAGGAATTTTTTCAGCATGAAATGGTTTCCCTCGATTTTCGGATCTAAACCCACGGTGGGTCCGTCCGAGGGCTTAAACGCGGCAGCCGCAGGGAAGTTCCGGTGCCATGCACAAAGAACTTTCCGTCGTCCGGATCAGTAGTCCCACTCCGCCTTGACCCCCACCCGACCCGTGGAATCAGCCCCGATATCGCCCTCGACCTTGATGTTGTCGAAGACGTCGAGCTGCACCACGCCGCGGCTGGAATTGCCCGCCGCCCCCTGCCGGGCGCCGACATACACGCCCGGCGCGACGTAGCGGCCCGCTTCGAGGGATACCCCGTTCGCCCCGGCGTTCGCGGGCTCCCCTGTTCTGGACGACGACGATCCGATGCTCAGCTGGTCGAGCCCCAGGCCCTTGCGCAGCCGGCTCAGGACGCCCTCGCCCGGTGACTGGCCGGCCAGCTCGGCGAGCGCCTGCGCAACCTGAAGCAGCTCGGAAGCGCCAAGCTGGGAGGCCGGCTTTCCGAAGATGAGGAGGGCCATCGCCTCGTCGGGCGGCATGGAAGGCGTCGAGGTGATCTCGAGCTTCGGCTCTCGGGCGGTTCCCGTGATGGCGACCCCGATCGTGGTCGAACTGGCCGTCGTGCTCGCGAGGAAATCGAGGCGAGGGTCGATCGTGTTGAGATTGTCCAGGGTCACGATGCCCTTGGAGAAGGTGAGCCGGCGGCTGCCCAGGCTGAACGTGCCGCGCCGCATGGTGAACCCGCCGATGACGGCCGGCGCGCTCGGGCTGCCGCTGACGGTGAGCTGGCCGCTCATCTCGGCGTCGAGGCCACGGCCACGGACGAAGATCGCCTGCGGTGCCCGCACGTCGAGTGCGAGCTTGATCGGCGTCGCGTCGGGCGGCGGTGGGGCCTTGGGAGGCCTGCGCGCCGTCGAGGTGGCGGCGACGGGTGCGCCCGGCTTGTTGATCTCGCGCACGTCCAGCGTCGGGAAGGACGCGGTCTGGCCACCGCCGACGGAGATTTCCGCTCGATCGATGGTCACGGGCCCGGCGACCTCGATGCCCGAGGAGGTCGTTCCCGAAATCTTGAGCGTGCTCGAAACCGTCGCCACCATGTCGGGCCGGCTGACCAGCAACGCACGCTGCGTCGCCAGACCGAGGTCGAGCGCCAGGCCGCGCTCGGCATCGACGCGTATCGAGCCGCTGCCGGTCACGGTACCCGTGCCTGCCCGAAAGGTGAGCGTCTGTACCTGCAGCGTGTCGCCCTGGAGAACGAAGCGGCCCTGGCCGCCGCTCAGTTTCAGGCCCGCTTCCGGCATGGTCAGTGCACCGCCCTCGAAGTCGATCGCACCGGTGCCGGTGATCTGCGTGCCGCTGATCGATACCGACAGGTTGGGCCGGAGCCGGCCGGTCACGTTGCGGATGTCGTTGCCCAGCAGGGGCGCGAAAGGTGCGATGTCGATCGAGCCTCCCACTGCGATCTTGCCGGCGACAGCCCCGGCGCCACGGGGTAGCTCCCCAGTGCCTTTCACCGTCAAGTTTGTGTTGCCGCCGGCGGCCAGCCGCGCGTCGAGGCTCGCCTGCTGGCCGATCAGGGAGGCGGTTCCTTGCAGCGATAGCGCCGGGATCAGCGCCGCGTCGGGCCGCCGTACGCGGACACCGGCGGCGCTGTAGCTCGCCTCCAGCCGGGGCGCGCCCATCGCGCCGGTCGCCCGGACCTTCGCCTGGAGCGTGCCTTCCAGGCCAGTCCCTGGCGCGAACGTGTCGATCAGGGCGAGCGGCAGGCCCGCGAGCTCGGTCTGAAGGTCGCTCGCCACGGGATCGAGCGTGCCGCGCAAGGCGACCCGGCCGGCACCGACGCGCAGGTTCGTGGGATCGATCGCGATGCGTGCACCGGCCACCGTGATCTTCGTCGGCGCGTTCAGGCCAAGCGGGATATCGCGGTAGCGGCCGCTGAACCGGGACAGGGCGACGCGGATTTCGTCAGCCAGGAACTCGATCCTGGCCGCGACATCGGCGGACAGTTCGGCCCCCGAACCCTGCACGGCGAGGTCGATGCCGCCCGCGCGATCGCCCCTGGCTGTCGCCTTGAGAGTGGACAGGCCGCCGGCGCCGCGCAGGCGCGTCGCTTCCAGGGTCAGGTCCGTGGCCGCCCGGCCGGCCGGGTCGTCGACATGGCCCTTGAGGTCGAGCGTGCCGGCGCCCAGGCCCTGACCGGCAAGGTCGCCGCCCTTTACCGAGACGTCGAGCCGGCCCGACGGGGCGTTCGGATCGGCGGCGACTTCCGCAACCAGCGACCCTTCGAGACCCAGCGCAGCCAGCGCTTCTATGTCCTTGATCTGGGGAATTGCCAACCTCGCATGCCCGGTGGCGTGCGTCTGGGCAATGGCAAGATTGGTGACGTCGAGCATGGCGTTCGACCAGCGTCCCTGGAGGGTCGGGACGGAGAGGCCGGCCGCCTCATCGTGCGAGAAGTGGCCCTCGAGCGACAGGGGCTGTCCTGCCACCTCCCCCTCGGCCTGGACCGTGCCTGCTACTTGGCCCCCGGGGGCCAGCGATACGGAGGTGTCGAGCACGAGCCGACGCGAAGTGATTTTCTGGTAGGCGACATCGCGACCCTCGACCTTGAGCTTCAGCAAGGTTTCTGGGCCGCCGAAGTCCACGGTCGCCGCAGCGGTCGCAGCGCCCTGCACCTCGGCCCTGAACGTCGCCAGCCGAGGCAGATCGACGCCGAGGTCGAGGCTGCCCACCTCCTCGTGGCCACGGCCGGACACGGTGAGCGTACCGCTGTTGCTGCCGAGCTTCGCGTCCCGGATCGTCCAGTTACCGTCGGGGGCGAGTGTGGCGTTGCCGGCGAGATCGACGGTGGCCACCAGACCCCGCGGCACGTCGGGGGTGCCGAAATCGTCAATCCGCCCCTGCCAGCGGGCAGAGAGACTGCCCTTGTCGATCCCCGCGGTGAGGTCGACCTGCGCCTTGCCGGTCAGGGCGCGGCCGGCCATCGCCGACAGCGGTTCCAGACTGGGCAGATCGACGGACGCGCGCACCTCGCCTCGACCTTGCGCGGGCGCGTAGTCGGCGTCGCCTTTGACGTGCAGGAGCGGCATGCCGATATCGAACGACCGGACCCTTATTTTGTCACCGGTAAGATCTGCGACGGAGGCATCGACCGTGACGGTGCCGGGTTGCGGCAGGCGCGGATCCAGCGTTGCAAGCTTCAGATCCTGGACGGTGCCCCGCACGCGGACCGTGCCGGTGAGTTTGCCGTCCGCCTCGAGATGCAGCCTCTGCCAGACGATTCCTTGCGCCGGGACGTCGATGGGCCCCGCTTCGAGGTTGAATTGAAAGCCTGTGTCGTTGCCATCGGGCATCCACCGCAGACTGCCCCTGGCGGTCGCCGCGTCGCCGGCCCGGGCGGTCAGTTCGGCCGTGCCGTCCCGCTCGTCGCCCCGTGCCGAGAGCTTCAGGGAGATGTCCGGCAGGTCGGGGCGCTGCATCAGCGCCGCCACGATGCCCCCGGACGCCTCGTCGAGCGTGATGTCTGCAGCGATCCTGCGGGGCGCTCGTTCAAGCCGTACATCGGCGGTGAGGGTGCCTTGCGGCCCTTCCAGACGATTGGCCGCGAGCCGTGCGCTGATCTCGGCGAGGTCGCGGGCCGCCGCGGCTTGGCCGCCGACCTTCCAGTGCGAATCGATACCGCCGAGTGCGGCGGCGAGATGGAGGTCGTCGATGCGCAGTGCCTGCAGATCGATGTCGACGGGGAGCCGGATGCCGCCGTTGGTGGCCGTGCTCTCCCTTTTCTCCTCCTGCGGCGCCCGGAGCACATCGATCCTCGCGGCCGACAGGAGTTCGATGCGCAGCCGTCGTTGCAGGAGCGAGGCGAAGGACCAGGACAGGTGCGCATCCTCGATCTGCAGCCAGGCGCCCGTGCGGTCGGCGAGTTCGACCCGCGCCACGCGGAGGTTGGTCGGTACGAACCCGTCGATGCCGGTGATGCGGATCCGCTGATCCGGCGAGGAGGCGAGGTTGGAGGCCAGCGAGGCGAGCAGCCGCTTGCCCGGGGCGGTCTGTACACCTCCAAACGCGAGGCCGAGAACCGCCACGACGGCGACCAGCAGATAGGCCGCGATGCGGAGCGCGCGCATCAGAAGGCTTGCCCCAGGCTCACGTAGATGCCGAACGGCGGATCGCTGGGGCGGCGGTTCAGCGGGATACCGACATCGGCCCGGATCGGCCCGAAGTCGGTATAGTAGCGGATGCCGACGCCGGCGCCGACCCTCGGCGCCAACTGGGAGAAGTTCGGCAGGAAGTCGGGATAGGCGCTGCCGGCATCGACGAATGCCACGGCGCCGAATGCCTTCCCGATGCGCTGGCGCAGTTCGACGTTGGCCTCGACCACACTGGCGCCACCCAGCGGGTTGCCATAGGCGTCGAGCGGTCCGGCGGTCTGGTAGACGAAGCCGCGCACCGAGCCGCCGCCGCCGGCATAGAAGAGCTTGTCGGGCGGAATGCCGCCGATGCTGGTGGCGGGCTCGGTGCCGAACGAGGCGCGGGTAGCCAGCACGGTGCGACCAGGTTCGGCGATGTCCCAGTAGTGACGGCCGGTCAGGCGCAGGATCGTGAACATGTCGCCGCCCGGTCCGGTGTCGATCCACGGCTGGACGTTGAATTCGATGCGATACCCACGCGTCGGGTCGAGATCGCTGTTGGCGCGATTATAGAGCACCGTGCCCTGCAGGCCGAGCATGCGATAGCTCTGGGTGATACCGCTGCGCGTGATGTCCGCGATCTCGGCCGCCAGGCCGACGCGGGCCTGCCAGCGCGGTGAGAAGGTACGGTCGAAACCGCCATAGAAGGTGGCGACCTTCCTCGTATAGGCAGGGACCACTTCGCGCAGCGCCGCCGCTTCCAGCCGCAGGTCCTGTCCCGGCAGCCACCAGTCGGGCTTGCGGAAGGCGGCCCGGAACGCAAAGCCGGTGTCGAGGATCGCGTAGCCCTGACCGATGTGATTGACCTCGCCGGACAGGCGCAGGCTCTCGGCCTGGCCAAACAGGTTGCGGTGGACCCAGAATCCCTCGACCGCGAAGCCGAGCTGGGTTTCGTAGCTCACGCCGAAGCCGAAAGAGCGCTGCAGCCTGTCCGTCAGCTCGGCCTCGATCGGTAGTTCGCCGTTTGCATCGAGCTCCGTCGCGGGCTTCAGGCGCACCGCGTTGAAGGTGCCGAGCGAGGTGAGCTTGCCCCTCAGCTCCTCGACCTTGGCCGGCGAGTAGGGTTCGCCCTCCTTGAAGGGTACCCGGCGCTGCAGCCATGTCGTGTCGACCTTCTCGGTGCCAGTGAAGCGCACGGGGCCCATCTTGGCCGGCGGGCCGGGTTCGGCCACGAAGGTCACCTCGGCCTCGCGGGTGGCGTGGTCGACGATGACTTCGCGGTCCTTGATGGCGGCCAGCGCGTGGCCCTGCTTGCGCAGTTCGTCCAGCAGCTTGTTCTGGGCGGCGATGATGGCGGCGGCATCGGCGGGGTCACCGGGCGCGATGCCGAGTTCCGCACGGTCGATCCCGGGCAGGGACTGCTGCGTCCCGGGCGGACGGATGGCGAGGGAACCGATGCGATAGCGTGGACCCGTATCGATCGTGACATCGACGGTTGCCGGGGCAGCGTCGCCAAGCGTCTCGAGAGCCTCCAGGGCGGAGGCATCGGCAATTGGCTTTCCTTCGATCGTGGCCCTGATCGTCGCATCGTAGAAACCGCGCGACCGCAGGGCCGTATTGAACTGGGCGGTCACCGCCTGTGCACCCTGCAGTATTCCCAACGCATCGCCCGTCAGGGGCTGCTGCTTCTGGAAATCTTCCGACAGCTCCTTGAGATCGGCCGACATGCGCTCGTCTCCGGCCACGGTAAGGACGACCTTGGCGGTTCGGGCATCGGCCGCGCGCGGCCACAGGCTCACCGTGCCCGTCAAACTCAGCGAGACGAGACAGCATATGCGCGCCCAGCGCAGGAACTCGCGATTTACAAAGGCCATGCCAAGCGACACATACAACGCGCTGCCGGCAAAAGGGATGCGCCCGCAGTCCTATTCTGCAAGGACCCGCAGCCGAATCCGGCCGCTCACGGTATCAGACTGGGGTCGAGCTGAGCGTACCGCCGCTGCTGATCGGTGAAGATGACCATGAAGAGTTGCCGAAAGAGCTGCTCGATGCGCGGATCGGCCGGCCCGCTCGCCTGTGTCCATGCGGTGGTAAAGGACATGGCCCGGTCGTTCCGACAGTAGATCGCATAGACATAGAAGCGACCAGGCTTGCCCGGCTGGAAGCGCGCCGGCTCGCCGGCGCAGACGGGATCGGCGTTGAGATTGTTGGCGGGATCGAACACCAGGACCAGGCGGTAGTCGGGACTGGCCGGCGGAATGGGGCGGTCGTAGGTGAAGGTGAGCGCCGGGCGAGGCTTGGCCGCCTGCATCGCCGGGAGGAGGTCGCGCGCCACCACGTCGGGATCAACGCCGGGGAAGGCGTTGCCCGCGAGGATCACCGGGAAATTCCTGCCGTCTGTCGCGGCGAAGAAATCGCGATAGTCGTACTGCGGCGCGTAGTAGACGCCGCCGATCGTGGCGGCGACCGCAAGGGCGGGCAGCGCGACAAGACCCGCGAGCACCGCGCCGATCATGGTCGTGAGGCGCATCGAGAACTCCTGTGGACTGGACGCCAAGCTAGGGGCGCGGTGTTCGCGTCAGCAAATCAGGCCTTCGTGAACGATCCCGGCGACGGTTGCGGGGGTTTTCGAGTCCTTGCGTTCATGCCACACAAGAAGCCGAAATCTTCTGGAGGACAGCTCAATGGCATCGCCGCTTTTCGACCTTACCGGCAAGGTCGCCGTCGTCACCGGTTCGAGCAAGGGCATCGGCAAGTCGATCGCCCTGCACCTCGCGCTGCAGGGCGCCAGGGTTGTGGTCTCGAGCCGCAAGGCGCCGGCCTGCGAGGAAGCGGCGGCGGAGATCAAGGCGGCCGGCGGTGAGGCGATCGTCATTCCTTGCAACATCTCCGACAAGTCGCAGTGCGAGAATCTGATCGCCGAAACCCGCAAGCGGCTCGGCCCGGTCGACATCCTCGTCTGCAACGCCGCCTCGAACCCCTATTACGGGCCGAACGAGAAGCTGCCCGACGACGTGTTCATGAAGGTGATGCACAACAACATCCTGTCGAGCATGTGGCTGATCAATTTCTGCCTGCCCGACATGCGCGCCAAGAAGGACGGCTCGATCATCATCGTCTCGTCGATCGGTGGCGTGCGTGGCACTCCCGTGATCGGCGCCTATGGTATCTCCAAGGCCGCCGACATGCAGCTCGCGCGCAACCTCGCGGTCGAATACGGCAAGGACAATATCCGCGTGAACACGATCGCGCCGGGTCTGGTGAAGACCGATTTCGCCAAGGCGCTGTGGGACGACCCGAAGTATCTCGCGGTCCGCCTCAAGGGCGCGCCGCTCGGGCGCATCGGCGAGCCGGACGATATCGGCGGCATTGCGGTGATGCTGGCCGGTAAGGCCGGCGCCTTCATCACCGGCCAGACGATCATCGCCGACGCCGGCGTGACCATCGGCAGCGGCGGCTAACCGCTCCGTCCGGAGTCGCGGGAGGGCTGGGGATGAGCCTCTACCAGGTCCAGAAGCTGATCTATCAGCTGAACCGCGACCCGCGCACGCGGCAGCGCTATGCCGATGAGTGCGACGCCGTACTCGGCGAATACGATCTCACCCCGGAGGAGATCGGTGCGTTGATGAAGCCCGATATCGGGCTTCTCTACGTGCTGGGAGTCAACGGCCAGCTCCTGATGCACTTCGCGGCGCTGCATCGCATCGAGTGGGCCGACTATCTCGAGCGAATGCGACAGGGGCTTCGCGAGCACGGGCCGGTACGCGAGGGCGTCTACGCCACCACCGGTTACGAAGGCGTCGCGGCGCACGATGCCCGCCTCAAGGCAGAGCGGGAGACACGCTGATGCCCCTGGTCTATTGCGGCGCCTGCAGCCATGCGCCCGGCATCACGGGTCGCGCCGAGCGCGCCGACACCCAGACGCGGCAGGCGCTCGAGGGCGCGTTCCGCCGCATGGGCGACGACATCCGCGCGACCGGGCCCGATGCGCTGGTGGTGATCGCGGCCGAGCACTTCGCCAACTTCTTCATGAACAACATGCCTGCCTTCGCCATCGGCATGGCCGACAGTTACGAGGGACCGATCGAGGACGAGGCCTTCCTGCGTATCCGGCGGACGACCGTGCCGGGCAACAGGGATCTGTCGCGCCGGCTGATCGAGCAGGTGATGCAGACGGTCGACGTGGCCTATGCCGAGGAATGGAAGTTCGACCATGGAATCTCGGTGCCGCTGCACTTCCTGACGCCCGACTACGACCTGCCGATCGTGCCGGCCAACATCAACTGCCAAGGTCCGCCGCTCGCGCCGCTGGCTCGCGCCTGGGCGTTCGGCGAGGCACTGCGGCGGGCGGCCGACGCCGTTCCGGAACGCATCGCGCTTATCGGTACGGGCGGCCTCTCTCACTGGCCGGCCACGCCGGACTCGGGGAAGATCAACCAGGAGTGGGATCGCGAGTTTCTGCGCCGCTGGTCGGCCAACGACCGCGAGGCGCTTCTCTCCTACACCGACGCCGAAATCTATCGCGAGGCCGGCCAGGGCGGCTTCGAGATCAGGACGTTCATCGCCGCGGCGGCTGCGGCTGGCGGCGCCCGGGGAACGGTCGACTTCTGCGAGCCGGTCCCCATCTTCGCGGTGAGCTGTACGCTCGGAAGCTTCCAGCTCCGTCCTACCGCCCAATAAACGCCGTCGTCCTGAGCGGAGGCGCCCGAAGGGCGGCGCAGTCGAAGGACCTCTTTTCCGGCGCACAATGTGTCGAGACGAAAAGAGGTTCTTCGACTGCGCGCCTTCGGCGCTTCGCTCAGGACGACGGGTGTTTGTTACACCGCCTTCTTCTTGAACGTCACCACCAGCACGTCGCGATAGGCGGGCTGGGCCGGGTTTTCCGGCTCGACCGGCGTCACGCCGTGATAGCAGCGGGAATCGTCGACGAGCGCGGCGTCGAGCGGGTCGGTGAGGGTGAAGCTGCCCAGCGCGCGCTTGTCCAGATCGTGCACCGTCGTCGTACCGCTGGCGATGTTGCGACGGTTGATCAGCAGCACGAGCACATAGTCGACGCCGTCCCGGTGCATGCCCTCAGGTGTCGGCTTGCCGGCTTCACCGGTCCTGGCCTCGATGCGGAACTGGTGGACCTCGATGTGCCACTTCTTCGCCTCGGGTACGAGGCGGCCGAACAGGGCGCGGCAGTACTCGAGGATGGTGCGCATCGAGGCGCCGCTGCCGATCGCCTCGGTCACCGGCTTGAACCAGCGCTCGATTCCGCCGTTCAGGGTGTTGTAGTCCAGGGTCTGGTAATGCGGCTGGTGAGGGCCGCGCACGATGGCACCCTGGCGTTCCGCCGCGTAGACGCCGAAACGCCGCCGCCGGTAGCGGCCGCCATCGCCCATGTAGGTGTCGACTTCGAGATCGTTCCAGCTCTCGGCGAAGGCCGGCCAGTCGGCGAGCGACCCGAAGCGGGCGAGGGCCGTCCGCATGTCGGAGGCTTCCACGAAGGCATAACCCGCCCGCTCGACGGCGGCGCGGATGCCTGATGCGTTCTGCAGGCCGGTACCGATTTCACTCATGTGGATTACCTTAGCATTACGGTGCCATCATTCCGCATCTGAGGCGCATGAAGGTTTCTAGGGATTGGTGCATCGCTTCCAGATACCTGCCCGCGCGGGGTCGGGGGCGCCGACAGGGAGATCGACTGATGCCGTATGCGACGACGGACGATGGCGTGAAGCTCTATTTCGAGGAGACGGGAGCCGGGGCGCCCATCGTCTTCGTGCACGAATTCGCGGCCGACCATCGCTCGTGGGAGATGCAGATGCGCCACTTCGGCCAGCGCTATCGCTGCATCACCTACGGTGCGCGCGGTTATCCGCCGTCCGACGTGCCCGAGAAACCCGAGAGCTACAGCCAGAACCGCGCCACCGACGACATCCTGGCGGTGATGGATTATCTCGGGATCGACAAGGCTCACGTCGTCGGCCTCTCGATGGGCGGCTTTGCCAGCCTGCATTTTGGCTTCCGCCATCCCACGAGAGCACGCTCGCTGGTCGTGGCCGGCGTCGGCTACGGCGCAGAGAAGCACGAGACGGCGAAGTTCAAGGCCGAGGTCGGCATCGTCGCCAGATCGCTCACCAAGGAGGGGATGGCCGCCTTTGCGGAGAAATACGCCTACGGTCCGACGCGCGTTCAGTTCGAGAACAAGGACCCGCGCGGCTTCGCCGAGTTCAAGAAGGCGTTGGCCGAGCATTCGGCGCTGGGCTCGGCCAACACCCAGCTCGGTTGCCAGGGCGAGCGGCCGTCGCTCTACGATCTGGTCGACAAGATGCGCGCGATGACGGTGCCGACCCTGGTGCTGACCGGCGACGAGGACTGGCCCTGCCTCGCCCCCTCGATGCTGATGAAGCGCGAGATCCCGTCGGCGGCGCTGGCGGTGATGCCGAACTGCGGCCACACGATCAATCTCGAGGATCCCGACCAGTTCAACCGGATCGTCGGCGACTTCATCGTCCAGGTCGAAGCCGGCCGCTGGCCCAAGCGCGACCCGCGCGCCGTCTCGGGCTCGATCACGGGGATGAAGTGTTAAGGCACGACGAAGGATCCTTCGCTTCACGCAGGATGACACTGCCTGTGTCATCCCGAGGGCAGCGAGGAATCCTTAGGCGGTGAGTCCCCCATCACACACGAACTCCGACCCCGTCGAGAAGGTCGACTCGTCCGAGAGCAGGAATAGGATCATGTGGGCGACCTCGTCGGCCTGGCCGAGGCGGCCGAGCGGGTGGAGTTCTTCCAGCGCCTGGCGGCCGCTCATGTTGCCGACGTTGGAATCGAGCCGGGGCGCAATCATCGGCGTGTCGATGTAGCCGGGGTGCACGGAATTGCAGCGGATGTTGTACTTCTGCTGGGCACAGTGCAGCGCGACATTCTTGGTGAGCGTGCGTACCGCGCCCTTGGAGGCGCAGTAGGCCATGGCGTAGGACGCGCCGCGCAGACCCAGCACCGAGGAGATGTTGACGATCGAGCCGCCGCCCGACCCTTTCATCGCTGGTATGGCGTGCTTGCAGCCGAGGAAGGTGCCCAGCGAGTTGATGTCGTTGACGCGGCGGTATTCGGCGAGAGTGCAGTCCTCGATCGAGTTGCGCACGCCGACGCCGGCGGCGTTCAGCAGCCCGTGCAGCGCGCCAAATTTTTCGACAGTCGCCGCGACGGCCGCCTGCCAGCTCTCTTCGTGAACCACGTCGAGCGGTACGAAGTGCGCAGACGCTCCCAGTTCGGCGGCGAGGGCCTGCCCTTTGGCCTCATCGCGGTCGGCCAGCACGGCCTTGCCGCCCTCGCGCACGACCATCTGGGCAGTCGCGGCACCGATTCCCGACGCACCGCCGCTCAGGAGGACGACCTTGTTCTCAAGACGGGCCAAGGAGCGACCTCCTCTGCAGTCCGGCGGTGATGCCGCCATCGGAGGTGAACTCCGCGCCGGTGACGAACGAGGAGCGGTCAGAGGCCAGCCACAGGACGAGCTCGCCCAGATCCTGCGGCTCGGCCATGCGGCCGATCGGATGGCGGGCGCCCAGGAACGCCTTGCCCTGGTCGCGGCCGACCGCCTGCCACAGCGGGTTGAAGATCGCCGTGTCCACGCCGCCGGGGTGAACGGAATTGCAGCGGATGCCGTATTTTTGCTCGGCGCAGTACAGCGCCACGCTCTTGCTGAGCAGCCGCACCGCGCCCTTGCTGGCGGTATAGGCCGTGGGTCCGGCGCCGCCGACGAGGCCGGCGATCGAGGAGATGTTGACGATCGAGCCCGACGACTGGGTCTTGCCCGCGCCGAGGTGCTTCATGCCCTGGATGGCGTACTTGCAGCCGAGGAAGACGCCCTCGGAATTGATCGCCTGGACGTTCTGCCAGTTCTCGACGGTCGTGGTCTCGGGATTGCCGGGACCGCCGGAGATCCCGGCATTGTTGACCATGATGTCGAGCCGCCCTTCGCGCTCGAGGATGTCCGCCAGCAGCGACTGCCAGGCTTCCTCCGATGCGACGTCGTGCGTCACGAAGCGGCCGACCTGAGTCTCTTTGGAGCCCTCGGACAGGTCGGCCACGATCACGGCCGCACCCGCTGCGGCGAGCAGGGCGGCCGAGGCGGCGCCGATGCCCGAACCGCCGCCGGTGACGACCGCCACTCTCCCGGAAAGTTCATTGCTCATATCGACGCGACCATAGCGGCTAAACGCGCGCTGCGTTAGCGTGTCGTCGGGAGGTTCTCATGGCGAAGTTGACGCACGTTCTGGGGTTGATGGCTGCGCCGTTTGTCGTGGCGGCCTGTACGCAGACCGCGGGCGGTCCGCCGCCGGGCATGACGGCGGCGCAGGGCGCGGCGTATTGCGCGAAACTCACGACGGTCTACAGCGAATATGTCGCCGGTCTCCCCACGTCGATGGGTGGCGTCGGCAGGGGCGGTGGCCAGTCCGACATCGACGCCCGGGTCGCGGTGGCCCAGTGCCAGGACGGCAATACCGCGGCGGGCATTCCGGTGCTGCAGCGGGAGCTGCGCAACAACAAGGTCGAGGTGCCGGCCCCGTGAGAACACCTATTTGCATGACCCGGTTTGCCGGCCTGATTCTTGTGCCGCTGCTGGTGGCCGCCTGCACCCAGACGGCGGCCGGCCCGCCGCCCGGCATGACGGCGGCCCAGGCCGCCGCCTACTGCACCAAGCTCAGCTGGGCCTATGGCGAGTATGTCGCGAGCGGGATGGGCGACAGCGCCGGCGACGATGACAACACCGACGCCGACATCACTGCGCGCGTGGCGATCGCCCAGTGCCACGAGGGCCAGACCGGCGCCGCCATCCCGGTGCTGCAGCAGGAACTCCGCCGCAACAAGGTGCCCGTGCCTCCGATCTAGCCAGCTCGTCACCTCGACCGGAGCCGAGCGTAGCGAGGCGAAGTGGAGAGGCCTTCTCTCCACCAAATGCCGGTCAATCGTTGAGAGAAGGTCTCTCCACTCCGCGCCTTCGGCGCTCCGGTCGAGACGACGGAAGGCTTTCTCATATCGCTCAAAGACCATAGAAAAACCCGGGCGATTGCTCGCCCGGGTTGATCGTCACATGCAGGCCATGATGCCTAGAAGAGCAGGTCGCCCTTCACCAGGACCCAGCGGCCGTTCTTGATCTCCTGAATCTGGGTGATCGTCGTGGCCAGGTGGTTGGTCTTGGAGAACTTGGTCGGTGGCGATGCGAAGATGTCCTGGTACACGCTGCCCGACTCCATGGCGTCGAGCAGTTTCTGCCCCGTCAGCTCCTTGCCCGCGACCTTGGCATAGTGCGCGAAGGTCATCACCGTATTATAGCCGATGACGGCCTGGCTGTTCGGCTCGACGCCGAACTTCTTGAAGTAGGCCTCGCACCATTCCTTGACGGCGCCCGTCGAGGTGTCCCGATAGGGGATGACGAAGCCGGCCGCGGCATACAGGCCCTCGACCAGTTCTTTTCCGAGGGCTGGGATCTCGAGCACGTTGACCGGCGTGGCACCGAGCCAGACCGGGGCGAATCCGATCTTCTTGGCCTCGGCCATCAGGCCGATCGTCTCGCGAATGACGGTGCCCATCACCACGAGGTCGCAGCCATCGGATTTCATCTTGGCGGCCTGGGCGCTGAAGTCGGAAGCGCCGCGCTTGTAGGTCGTGACCGAGGCGGCCTTCATGTTCATCGCAGCGAGCTGCTGGGTGAAGCCGTCGAAGACGTTCTTACCGTACTCGTCATCCTGGTACATGATGCAGGCGGCCTTCGGCTTCTTCCATTCGACCATGTACTTCACCGCCGCCCGGGTGCTCTCGACGTAAGGCAGCAGGTTGTTGAACTTCAGCCGCTCCTGCGGCTTCTTCGGGTCGAATTTGAAGGTGAACTCGGCGGCCGTCAGCGGGAAGAGCTGCGGCACGCCGGCATCGAACAGGACGTCCTGCGAGGCCAGTACCGTCGGCGAGCCCATGGGCCCTACCATGGCGAACACCTTGTCCTTCTCGACCATCTTCTGACTGGCCAGCACCGCCTTCTTCGGGTCGTACTGGCTGTCCTCGGCGATGAGGCGGAGCTTGCGGCCGTGGATACCGCCCTTGTTGTTGATCTCCTCGACGGCAAGTTGCATGCCGTTGAGTACAGGCACGCCCCAGACCTTGATGGGGCCGGAGAGATCCTGATGCGTGCCGATCACGATCTCTGTCGGCGTGATGCCTTGGTTCGTGACCTTGGTTTGCGCGAGAGCCGGCATCACCGCCAGCGTCGTCGTGCAGGCAAGCGTCACCGCGAATGCCCTGAGATGCATTGTCCGTTCCCTCCACTGCTGCGCTCTTCTGACGTTGCGGCGGGTGGCGCACACGACCCGTCCCGTTGTCGCTTTCTGCGACTTGGCCTGAAGTAGAGCAGTTTCGCAGCGATTATGCACGGCGAAACGGAGTATTCCGGAGTGCAAAAGAAAAGGCCCGGGACACGCCCGGGCCTTGGTCAGGGAAGGAGTTGCCGTCAGTTCTTGAGGTCGCGCTTCAGCACCACCCAGCGGCCGTTCTTGACCTGCTGGAGCAGGTAGACGGTGGCCGACAGGTGTTCTGTGGGCGAGAACTTCACCGGTGGCGAGTTGAAGATGTCCTGGAAGACGTCCCCCGACTCCATCGCTGCCAGGAACTTGGCGCCGGTCAGGTCCTTGCCTGCCAGCTTGGCGTAGTGGGCGAAGGTCATTACCTCATTGTAGCCCAGCGCCGACTGCGTGTTCGGCTCCATGTTGTAGAGCTTGTAGTAGGCCTCGGCCCATTCCTTGGCCTTGCCGGTCGAGGTGTCGCGATAGGGGATCTCCATGCCGCCCACGGCATAGAAGCCCTCGGTCACGTCCTTGCCGAGCGCCGGGACCTCGACCACGTTGGCGGCGGTGCTGCCGAAATAGATCGGGGCGAAGCCGATCTTGCGACCCTCGGCCATGACGCCGACCGTCTCGCGCACGATCGTGCCGAGAACGACGAGGTCGCAGCCGTCCGACTTCATCTTGGCGACCTGCGAGGAAAAGTCCGAGGCGCCGCGCTTGTAGCTGGTGACCGACGCGGCGGTCAGCTTCGCATCGGCGACGGCCTGGTTGAAGCCGTCGAGCACGTTCTTGCCGAACTCATCGTCCTGGTAGAGCACGCAGGGCTTCTTGCTGCCCTTTTCCTGCATCAGGTAACGGGCGCCGGCCCGCACGCTCTCGGTGTAGGGCGGCACGTTGTTGAACTTCAGCCGGTCCTGCGGGTTCTTCGGGTCCATCTTGTAGGTGAACTCGGCCGAGGTGACCGGGAAGAGCTGCGGGATGCCGGCTTCGAGCAGGATGTCCTGCGCGGCGAGCACCGTCGGTGAGCCCAGCGGCGCCAGCATGGCGAAGATCTTGTCCTTCTCGACCAGCTTCTGGGTCGCGAGCACGGCGCGCTTGGGATCGTAGCCGACGTCCTCGACGATCAGCTTCAGTTTGCGGCCGTTGATGCCGCCCGCCGCGTTGACCTCGTCGACGGCCATCTTCATGCCGTTGGTGACGGGGACGCCCCAGGACTTGATCGGGCCGGAGAGATCCTGGTGCGTGCCCAGGACGATCTCGGTGGGCGTGATGCCCTGGTTGGTGACCTTGGTCTGCTGCGCCACCGCCGGCAGGGCGGCGAGGCCCAGTACTCCGCCCAGCAGGGCGGCTCTTACGCTGAACGAACGCATCACTACTTTCCCTCCACTACGCTTTCACGAACTCTACGAATTCAGGCCGGCGCAGGCTCAGGCAGCTTGCGGCCGATACATGGCGTCGATCTGGTCCTTGTATTTCGTGTTCACGAACGACCGCTTGAGCTTCATGGTCGGCGTCAGTTCCTCGTCCTCGGGCGTGAGCTGCTGCTCGATCAGGTAGAAGCGCTTGATCGTCTCGACGCGGGCAAAATTGGCATTCACCTTCTCGATCTCCGACCAGATCAGGTCCTGAACTTCCTTGGCGCGGCACAGGCTGGTGTAGTTGGTGAAGGGCACGTCGATGTCCTGGGCAAACTTCTCGACCGTCTCGCGCTCGATCATGACGAGGCAGGTGAGATAGGCGCGCTTGTCGCCGATCACGACGGCGTCGCTGATGTAGGGCGACGCCTTGAGCAGGTTCTCGATCTCCGAGGGCGTGATGTTCTTGCCGCCCGCCGTGATGATGATGTCCTTCATCCGGTCGGTGATCTTGACGTAGCCTTCCTCGTCGATCAGGCCGACGTCGCCGGTGTGCAGCCAGCCATCCTTGTCGACCGTCTCGGCGGTCTTCTCAGGCTGGTTCAGGTAGCCCATGAACACCATGTCTCCCTTGATCAGGATCTCGCCGACAGGTGAGATCGAGACCTGACCATAGGGCACGGACTTGCCGACGGTGCCGAGCTTGATGGCGTTTGCCGGCATTGCCGTCGCCAGCCCGCAATTCTCCGTCTGGCCATAGACTTCGTACATGTCGAGGCCGAGCGCCAGGTACCAGCGGATCAGTTCGGGCGAGATCGGTGCGGCGCCGGTGAACAGCCAGCGGCAGCGGTCGAGGCCGATCATGCGGCGGATGTTCTTCAGCACCAGCCAGTAGGCGGCTTGGAAGCGCAGCTTCTCGAACGCGGTGGGCTCGCGTCGTGCCAGGCGTGCGTCGGCGATGGCGAGGCCGGCCGAGATCGCGCGCCGGTATGCCCATTGCTGCAGGGGCGTGGCATCCTTCAGCGCGATCGTGATGCCGGCGTAGAATTTCTCCCACACGCGCGGCACGGCGCCGAACAGGGTGGGCTGCACCTCGCGGATATTGTCGGGCACCGTCTCGGGGCTCTCGGCGAAGTTGCTGCAGACGCCGGTCGCGACGGAGTAGTAGCTGCCGGCGATGCGCTCGGCGACATGGCAGAGCGGCAGGAAGGCCAGTCGCTCGTCGCCCTCGTACCAGGAGAGCGACAGCTCGGGGTGCATGCAGTTCTGCATCGTGTAGACCACGTTGCGATGGCTGTGCATGGCGCCCTTGGGCGGCCCCGTCGTGCCCGAGGTGTAGACCAGGATGGCGAGGTCGTCGGGCGTGCGCGAGGCGACCAGTTCCTCGAACAGCGCGTCCTTGCCCTGGCCGTAGTTGCGGCCCGACGCCATGAACTCGTCCAGCGAGACCACCATCGGGTCGTCGAAGGTGCGCAGGCCCTCCATGTCGAACACCACGATCTTGCGCAAGGTCGGGCAGCGCTCGCGCACATCCAGCGCCTTGTCGAGCTGCTCGTCATCCTCGACGAACAGGACAGAGGTCTTCGAATCGTTGACCAGGTACTCTACCTGCTTGGCCGAATCGGTGGGATAGATGCCGGAGGAGACACCGCCCGCGCACAGGATGCCGAAGTCGGCGTAATTCCACTCCGGCACGGTGTTGGCCAGCACGGAGGCGACATCGCCCGGCCGGAAGCCCATCTCGTGCAAGGCAAACGTGATCGATTTCGAACGTTCGAGCCACTGCGTCCAGGAAATCGCGTTCCAGATGCCGTAGAGTTTCTCGCGCATCGCCGGCCGGTCGCCGCGCGTCTTGCAGGACAGCACGAAGCTCTTGGGCAGGGTCTCGGCAACCGTCAGCGTCGCTTTGGTGGGCATGATGTCCTCGTTCCCGTCAGCGCCAGTTCTTCTTCTTCTTCCAGCGACGTTCGCCGCGGGCGCCTTCTTCCTTGGCGCCGAGATAGAATTCCTGGATGTCCTTGCTGTTCATCAGCCGCTCGCAGGTGTCGTCCATCACGACCCTGCCGACCTCGAGCACATAGCCGTAATGGGCCGTCTCCAGCGCCATCTTGGCATTCTGCTCGACCAGCAGGATCGACGTGCCTTCCTCGGCGTTGACCCTGCGGATGATGCTGAAGATTTCCTTCACCAGCAGCGGCGACAGGCCGAGCGAGGGCTCGTCGAGCAGCAGCAGCTTCGGCCGGTTCATCAGCGCGCGGCTGATCGCCAGCATCTGTTGCTCGCCGCCGGACAGTGAGCCGGCGGGCTGGTCGATGCGTTCCTTGAGGCGCGGGAAATAGGCGAAGACCTTCTCCAGATCGCGGGCGACGCCATCGCGGTCCTTGCGCAGGAAGGCGCCCATGGCGAGGTTCTCGCGCACCGAGAGGAAGGGGAAGACCTCGCGGCCTTCCGGCACGTGGCTGAGGCCCAGCCGCACGATCTTGTCGGCATCCATGCGCTGGATCGCCTTGCCCTCGAACTCGATCGTGCCCTTGAGCGGGTCCAGCACGCCCGAGATGGTCTTGAGGATGGTCGTCTTGCCTGCGCCGTTGGCGCCGAGCACGGTGATGATCTTGCCGCGCGGCACGGCGAGGCTGACGCCGCGGATCGCCATGATCGGGCCGTAGTAGCTCTCGATGTTGGAGACCTTGAGGATCGGGTCTTCGCTCATGTCCGATCCTCTCAGGCGCCGAGATAGGCCGCGATGACGTCGGGATGCGCCTGCACCTCGGCCGGCGTGCCGGAGGCCAGCACCTTGCCGTAGTTCAGCGCCAGCACGCGATCCGACACCCGGTTCACCAGGCTCATGTCGTGCTCGACCATCAGCACCGTGACGCCGAGCTCGGTGCGGATGTCTCGGATCCAGAACGACATGTCGTCGGTCTCCTCGACGTTGAGGCCGGAGGAGGGTTCGTCCAGCAGGATCAGCTTGGGCTCCGAACAGAGGGCGCGGGCGACTTCGACGACCTTGCGCACCCCGTAGGGCAGGCCCGCGATCAGCTTGTCGCGATAGGCCTGGAGATCGAGGAACTCGATCACCTCCTCGACCTTGCGGCGGTGCTCCTTCTCGGCGCGCCGGACCGACGGCAGGAACAGGATCTCCTGCCACAGCTGCGTGGTGGCGTGGCAGTGCCGCCCGACCAGGAGATTGGCCAGCATGCTGGCGTTCTCGAACAGCTCGATGTTCTGGAAGGTGCGGGCGATGCCGAGCTTCGCGATCTGGTGCGGCGGCACCTCGGTAATGTCGCGGCCCTCGAAGAACAGCTTGCCCGAGGTCGGGTCATAGAGCCGCGAGATCAGGTTGAAGATCGAGGTCTTGCCGGCGCCGTTGGGGCCGATGATGGTGAAGATCTCGCCCTTCTCGACGCTGAAGCTGACGCTGTCGACCGCCTTGAGGCCGCCGAACTGCAGCGAGATGCCGTCGACCGTGAAGAAGCTCATCGGTTGCGCTCCGACTTCACGTAGGTCTTCTGACGCTTGAAGGTGGCCTTCTTGTAGAGCGGGAAGAGCTGGAAGAAGAGCTTCACCTTGAGCCAGCGCCCGTAGAGCCCGTAGGGCTCGAACAGGATGAACATCATGATGATCAGGCCGTAGATCGCGCCCTTGAGGCCGGCGGCCGACCCGATCGCCGACATGGTCTCCCTCAGCTTGCCCGCGGCGTCGGGCGCCATGCCGAGCGTCGTGGCGAGGCTGGCGCCCAGCACCGGCACATCGTCCTTAAGCGCCGTCAGGAAGGGATCGACCATGACGATGAAGATCGCGCCCAGCACCGCGCCGTGCACCCCGAAGGCGCCGCCGATGATGATCACCATGATGAACTCGATCGAGAGCAGGAGGGTGAACATCTCGGGGGAGATGAAGGACATCTTGTGGGCGAACAGCACGCCCGCCATGCCGGTGAGGGCGGCGCTGATGGCGAAGGACTTCACCTTGTAGCCGGCGAGGTCGATGCCCATGCTCTTGGCGGCCGTCTCCGAGTCGCGGATGGCGATGAAGGCGCGGCCGGTGGGCGAGCGCAGCAGGTTCAGCGCCAGAAGGATCGATCCTGCCAGCACCAGCAGGCAGAGGAAGTAGAAGGCGTCGCCGTCGCGCGGTATCGGCTGGCCGAGGAGATCGATGGTGCGGACCCGCATGCCCTCGTTGCCGTGCGTCACCGATTCCCAGCGCGCCAGGATCTCCTCGACGATGAAGGCGAAGGCGATGGTGGCGATTACCAGGTAGATGCCGCTGAGGCGCAATGCCGGGAAGCCGACCATCGCGCCCACGGCGCCGGTGATGATCGCCGCTGCCGGGAAATAGACGATGAAGGATATCCCCTGGCTCTGCAGAAAGCCCGCGGTATAGGCGCCGATCGCCAGGAAGGCGGCGTGGCCCAGCGAGGCCTGGCCGGTGAAGCCGGTGAGGATGATCAGCGCCACGCCGACGATGGCATAGATGAACACGAAGACGATCTGGCTTTGCAGGTAGCTGCCGACCAGGTAGGGGAAGGCGATCAGCACCGCCAGCAGCGCGCCGTAGGACCACCAGTAACCGCTGTGCTTCAGCAGGCGGATGTCCTGGTTGTAGTCTGTCTTGAAGACGAAACGCATGGGCTCAGACCTTCTTGCGCATGCTGGGGCCGAACAGCCCATGCGGCCGGACCAGCAGGACGATCAGCAGCACGACGTAGGGGGCGACGTCCTTCCAGCCCTGCGGCAGGTAGAAGCCGGCCAGGGTCTCGATGACGCCGATGATCAGGCCGCCGATCACGGCGCCGGGAATCGAGCCGAAGCCGCCCAGGACCGCCGCCGGGAAGGCCTTCAGCCCGAGTGCCAGGCCGACATTGGAATGGATGAAGGTGATCGGCGCCAGGAGCACGCCGGCGGTGGCGGCCACGGCGGCGCTGATCGCCCAGATCAGCGACACCACCCTCTTGACCGGGATGCCCATGTAGTAGGCAGCCAGCATGTTCTCCGACGTGGCACGCATGGCGGTGCCCATCCGCGTGTAGTTGAAGAAGGCATAGAGCACGGCGCACAGGATGACGGTGGCCACGATCACCGACAGCTTGTCGTGGGCGATCACCAGGTCGCCGAGCTTCAGGACGCCGGTCGAGAAGGGGGTCTCGATCTTGAGGTCATCGGTGCCCCAGATCATGCCGGCGATCGAGCGCAGGAAGTAGCCCAGGCCGATCGTCGCCATGACGATGGAGAATTGCGGATAGCCCAGGATCGGCCGGATCAGGATTCGTTCGGTCGCCATGCCGAACACCGCCATGGCGCAGACGGCAAACAGGAAGCCCAGCCAGTAGTCGAGGCCGACCAGGCCTATGAAGGTGAAGACGAAGAACCCGCCCAGCATCATCAGGTCGCCCTGGGCGAAATTGACGACTTCCGTCGCCTTGTAGATGAGGACGAAGCCCAGCGCGATCAGGCCGTAGACGCAGCCGAGCGCGATTCCGCTCACCAGCTGCTGGATGAAGTCGAGCATTCCCTAACCCTGTCAACCGGCCGTTAATGGCTTCGCGTTTAACTTGAATCATAAGACATGGCGGCGCGGCGGAGAGTCAATGGATTTTCAGCCGGCGCGCTGTACTGTGACGCGATCGACCGCTCGCTACCGGAGAAATTCATGTCGCTCGCCGAGCAGGCCGTCCCGTCGGGGAGGCCGCCGTCGCCGTTCTACACCGAGGAGCACGAGGCGTTCCGAAGCACCGTCCGGCGCTTCGTCGAGCGCGAACTCATGCCCCATGTTGACCAGTGGGACGAGGCCGAAGAATTCCCGCGCGAGCTCTATCGCAAGGCCTCGGCCGCGGGCCTGCTGCAACTCGGGTTCCCCGAGGAGTATGGCGGCGTTCCCACGGACCCCTTCTTCGGCATCGTCAAGGCCGAGGAGATGGCACGCCACGGCAGCGGCGGCCTCAATGCCAGCCTCAACAGCCACACGATCGGTTCACCGCCCATCGCCGCACTGGGACCGGAATGGATGAAGCGCAAGGTGCTGCCCGAGGTCCTGGCGGGGGAGAAGATCAGCGCACTGGCCATCACCGAGCCCGGCGGCGGCTCGGACGTCGCCAGTCTCAAGACCACGGCGCGCCGCGAGGGCGACCACTATGTCGTTAACGGCTCCAAGATGTTCATCACCTCGGGCATGCGCGCCGACTATTATACGGTTGCGGTCCGCACCGGCGGGCCGGGGGCGGGCGGCGTATCGCTGCTGCTGATCGAGCGCGACCGCGAGGGCTTCGCGCGCACCAAGCTGAAGAAGATGGGCTGGTGGGCGTCCGACACCGCCCAGCTCTTCTTCGATAACGTCAAGGTGCCGGTCGAGAACCTGATCGGCGAGGAGAATCGCGGCTTCATCGGCATCATGCTGAACTTCAATTCCGAGCGGCTTGGCATGGCGGCCGGCGCCTGCGGCTACGCCAAGGTCTGCCTCGACGAGGCCATCGCCTATGCCCGCGAGCGCCATACGTTCGGCAAGCCGCTGATCGCCAACCAGGTGGTGCGCCACCGGCTGGTCGACATGGCGATGCGCATCAATGCCGCCAGGTCGACCCTCGAACTCCTGGCGTATCGGGTCGGGCAGGGCGAGAAGCCGGTCGCCGAGATCTGCATGCTGAAGAACCTTGCGACCTCGACCATGGAATTTTGCGCCAACGAGGCGATGCAGATCTTCGGCGGCGCGGGCTATCTACGGGGCGCCAAAGTCGAGCGCATCTATCGCGAGACCAAGGTCATGTCGATCGGTGGCGGCTCGACCGAGATCATGAAGGATCTTGCTGCCCACCAGATGGGATTGTGAGCCTGCCCTATCGCTGCAGGAGGAACGTTCCGTCCGGCCCCGTCTTTGTCCGGTTCGCCCGGTCCCACCAGAACTGTCCGCGCAGCTCGTCGTTGACGGCGCGAATTTCGTAGAGCTCCGATCCATTTACGGACAGGGTGTAGACGTCGTTTTGTTCGGTGAAGGGCACGTTGGTCTTGCAGGTATCGTTCCGTCGGAGGTCGACGCAGATGTTCACGCGGTTGTTCTGCAGCAGTTCGATCGACAGGCGCTGGCCCTTGGTGTCGACCGGTTTCCCGAAGATGATCATGGGACGGATCCAGACCCAGTCGCCGGACCATTTGGGAGTGCGGCTCGCTGCCGGCTGAGCCTGCGAAGCGGTGCTGTTCGCGTTGGCGCAGGCACGCACTTCCGAGAATACCTTCGCTATGTCGCCGGAAAACGATACTGAACCCTTCACCAGCCCGCCTGGCCCGCTGACCTGCCACTGGTAACCGTGTGCCCGGATGAGCGCCGGGTAAATGCCTTCGTCGATGTGAAATACCAGGCGGCCGCTGACTTCGGCGTCGATTGGCTCTGCAGTGCCGCCGATCATGATGGTGGCGCGGCCTTCCCTGTACCAGCCCTTCGGCAAGCCGGTAGGGGCGGGTACGGAAACATAGGTGCGTCCGTTGTTTCGCCTCGAGATGATGTTTGGCCCCTGCGTCGCGCGACAGTTGGCGACGTTCCCGGACTCTGCCGTCTGGGTGAACTTCCATCCCGGTACGTTACCGCCCCAGGGTTCTTCCTGCGCAAACGCGGGCGACGACCAAAGGAACATCAACAGCACGAAGCCCGCACATGCTTTTGTCACCTGAGCCCTCTCGAAGTCCATTCAACGATTCTTCGTTACGATATCTCCGCTGAACGGTATAGCCTTGCTCAGCTGCCTGCGGGCCGGGCGATGTGCCTCGGCGGCGGAGTCCGGACTTGAGTAACTGCGGAGTATCGCATGCCTCCTCTCACCAGTAAGGAGGAGCGCATCGCGCTCTTCCAGCAGTGGTTTTCCGACAACATCCCACACAGCAAGGCGCTGGGCCTGAAGGTGATCGGCGCCTCGCGCGGCTTTGCCTCGATGCAGCTCGAGTGGCGTGAGGAGCTTGTCGGCAATCCCGAGACCGGCGTGCTGGCGGGCGGTCCGCTCACCGCCATGCTCGACGGCTGCTGCGGCATGTCGGTGGCCACCATGCTGAAGGCGCCGGAGCCCTTCGCGACGCTCGACCTGCGCATCGACTATGTGCGACCGGCGGAGCCCGGCAAGCCGGTGATCGCCGAGGCCGAGTGCTATCGCATCACCCGGTCGGTCGCCTTCACCCGCGCCTTCGCCCATCACGGCGATGCCAAGGACCCGATCGCCGCCGCCGCCGCGACCTTCATGCTGGGCACCAAGGGCAAGCCGAACCGGCTGCCGCTGGGAGACAAGCCGTGAGCGCGCTTCTCGAACGCCTCGCCGAGGCCCGCAAGGAGGGCAACGTCGCCCGCCTGGCCGAGGCCATCCCCTATGCACGCTGGATGCAGATCGCGCCGGAGAACGGCACGGGCGAGCTGCTGACCCGCATGCGCTATCACCCGGAGCTGATCGGCAACACCTTCCTGCCGGCGATTCATGGCGGCACCCTGGGCGCGATGCTAGAGATGGCCGCGATCTTCCATCTCCTGTGGGAGACGGAGACCGAGACGGTGCCGAAGATCGTCAACATCACGGTCGACTACCTGCGCTCGGCGCGTCCCGTCGACGTGATCGCCTGCGCCAAGGTCACCAAGCAGGGCCGCCGCATGGTCAACGTCTTCGCCGAAGCCTGGCAGGAGGACCGGTCGCGCCCCGTGGCCACCGCCAACGCGCACTTCCTCGTCAAGTCGGACGCCGACGCCCCACCGTCGCTCTGAACCTCATCCCAGCGGATTGGCCAGATCTACGCCGTAGTGCGTGGCGTTCCGGGCCATGTAGTGATCGCGTCCATGCACCGCCTCGCCGCGGACGGCGGCCTCGACCATGTCGATGAAGGTGTGCCAACCCATGGCGTTCAGCTTCACGAACGATTCCAGGACAGGGAGGTGCTCGAGTGTCAGGAGCGTACCCTCCACCGAGGCCGCCAACGTCAGGATGACGTACGATTCGGGATAGGGCGAGGTCGCGTCGCCCGGATTGTACACGTTCCATGTGTAGGCCAGGCGGCCGGGCGGCTGCCATTGCGTGACGACGCCGCGAATGTGGCCGCCCATCAGTGATACGGCGCCGCCTATTCTTGGTTCGATCCTGCTGTCGCCATACCAGCCGGGCAGGCGGCCGGGATCGGTCAGGAAGCCCCACGCCTGTGCAGGCGTGCCGGGAAGGCGCCGCTCGAAGCGCACCATATGCGCATGGGTGAATTGCGCGCCGTCGCTCATGGACTTTCCCGCCTCTTGGCTTAAAGAAAACGCCGCACATGGATTACGAATCCCTCAGGACCCCGGCCGACGACGTCGTTCGTGACGATGCCAGCTTCGAGGCCTATCGGCTCCCAGGCGACTTGATCGATTCACATCACCCGACAATCGTGGCCTATGCAAGGCGCGTGGCCCGCGAGGGCAGTGATCAGGAGAAGGCGCTGCGCCTGTACTACGCCGTGCGCGACGGGCTGCGCTACGATCCCTACAACACGCCGATGAAGCGCGACGCCTATCGCGCCAGCACCACACTCGCGGCCGGGCACGGCTACTGCGTGAACAAGGCCGGCGTCATGGCCGCGGTCTGCCGCGCCGTGGGCATTCCGGCGCGGCTGGGTTATGCCGACGTGCGGAACCACATGACGACCCGCCGGCTGTCCGACCTGATGGGCAGCGACGTGTTCTATTACCACGGTTACACCGACGTCTGGCTGGACGGTCGCTGGGTCAAGGCGACGCCGGCCTTCAACCGGGAACTCACCGACAAGTTCGGCCTGAAGCCGCTCGACTGGGATGCCGAGGGTGACTCGATCTACCACCCGTTCGACCTCGGCGGCCGCCGCCACATGGAATATCTCGCCTATCGGGGCGTCTTCGCCGACATCCCGTTCGAGGAGATCCGTGGCGCCTTCCGGCATTATTACCCGCGCATGACGAAGGCGCAGGAGGAGATGGCTCTGGGCGGCGATTTCGGCGCGGAGGGTGCTGCAGAGGCGACCGCCGGGGCGAAGACCAAGTGACCCTGACGCCGCGGTCGCCCGCCTACATTGCGCTTCTGGTGGCGTTGGGCAGTTTCGGCCCGCTTACCATGAGCATCTACACGCCGGTCATGCCGTCGGTCGGCCATGAACTCCTGGCAACGCCGGAAAACGTGAAGCTGACGCTGACGACCTACATGCTGGGCTTCGCGGTCGGCCAGCTCTTCTACGGCCCGCTCAGCGACCGTTATGGGCGCCGGCCGGTGCTGCTGGGCGGCCTGCTGTTCTTTGCGATCACGAGCTTCGCCTGTGCCTTCGCGCCCTCGATCGGCGGCCTGATCGGGTTGCGCATCCTGCAGGGTCTGGGGGCGGCCTCGGGCTCCGTGCTGGGGCGTGCGCTGACGCGCGACGCCTACACGTTCAAGGAGATGCCGCTGGTCATGAGCTGGATTTCGCTCGGCCAGAACATCGCGCCGTCGCTGGCGCCGATGATCGGCGGATTCCTCGGCGAATGGTCGAGCTGGCGGGCGACCTTCTGGTTCGTGGGCGGCTTCGGCACCATCCTGTTCCTGGTGACGTTGACCGGCCTGCGCGAGACCAACAAGTTCCGCAGTGAGCGCATCGACCTGTCGAGCCTGTTGCGCGGCTCGGGCGAAATGCTGCGCGACCGCCGCTTCCTCGGGCACATCCTGCCGCTGGGGTTCGCCTTCGCGCTGAATTTCGGGATGCTGGCGGGCGTGCCCTTCGTGCTGCAGGAGAGCATGGGATTCAGCCCGCGCGAATTCGGCCTGATCGTGCTGCTCTCGGTCGGTGGATTCACGCTCGGCACTTTCGTGAACAACCGCCTGGTCGGCAGGGTCGCGCCGGTCGAGATCATCATGTTCTCGGGCTGGTTTCACGTGGCGGCACTGGTCGGCATGGCGGTTCTTTCGCTCTCGGGCATCGTGACATGGTGGGCCATCGTCGGGCCGCACATGCTGCTGAGCTTCGGGACGGGCATGATCGTGGCCAATGCCAATGCCGGCGCCGTCGGTCTTTATCCGCGCCTCGCCGGCACGGCCTCGTCGCTGGCCGGTCTCGCGCAGATGGGCATGGGCGCCATGGGCACGGTGGCCGTGGCCGCCTTGGCCGTGGCCGGCAGCCGCTATGTCGCGATGCCGATGGTGATCGGGCTCGCGCCGTTCGCGATCGCGACGGTACTGAGTGCGCGACTGTTGCGCGGTGAGCCGCGCGCCCCGAAACTGGATGATTAGAAGAGGGAGAGAGAAGACGATGACGAACATGCTGAAGGACAAGGTCGTGCTGGTCACCGGCGCGGGCGGCGGCATCGGCCGCGAGATGGCGCTGCTGGCGGCCAAGGAAGGCGCCAAGGTCGTGGTCAACGATCTCGGCGGCGCGGTCGACGGCGAGGGCAGCGGCAGCGCGACGGCGGCCGAGAAGGTCTGCGAGGAGATCAAGGCGGCCGGCGGCCATGCCGTGCCGAATGGCGACAGCGTGTCCGATCCCGCCGGCGCGGAGCGCATGGTGAAGGCGGCGGTCGAGAACTTCGGCCGCATCGACGGCGTCATCAACAATGCCGGCATCCTGCGCGACCGCATCTTCCATCGCATGAGCCACATGGACTGGAAGATGGTGATCGACGTGCATCTCAACGGCTCGTTCAACACCAGTCGTGCGGCCGCCAACTACTTCAAGGAACAGAAGTCGGGCGCCTTCGTGCATTTCACCTCGACCTCCGGCCTCGTCGGCAATTTCGGCCAGGCCAACTACTCGGCGGCCAAGATGGGCATCATCGGCCTGTCGCGCTCGATCGCGCTCGACATGGCGGCGTTCAACGTCCGCTCCAATTGCATCTCGCCGTTCGCCTGGACGCGCATGATCGGCACCATCCCCGCCGACACCGAGGCCCAGAAGGCCCGCCTGGAGCGCTCCAAGAAGATGACTCCGGCCAAGATCGCGCCGATGGCGGTTTACCTCCTGTCGGACTCGGCCCAGGAGCAGGGCATCACCTCGCAGATCTTCGGCGTGCGCATGAACGAGATCATGCTGTTCAACGCCAACCGCCCGGTACGGTCCGTGCATAACTCCGAAGGCTGGACCCTGGAGGACATCGCCGAGCACGCGGTGCCGTCGATGAAGCCCTACTTCACCGATATGAAGCGCTCGCCCGAGTACTTCACCTGGGATCCGATCTGACCGCTAAAGGACAGAGACAATGGCTGCCGAGCAAATGAAGAACGAGCCCAGGATCGATCCCAAGGAGATCCTGGAGGGGGTCGTCGAGTGGATCGAGATCGAGAGCCCGAGCCACGACGCGAAGGCAGTCAATCTCATGGTCGACAAGGTCGAGGGCCAGTTCCGCGACCTCGGCCTCGACCTGGAACGCACGCCGGGTCGCGACGGCTTCGGGGACATCCTCGAGGCCAGGACCCCGGCCGAATGGAGCACGGGGCAGGGCAAGGGCATTCTGGTCCTTGCCCATCTCGACACGGTCCATCCGCTCGGGATGAAGGAGAAGGAGCTGAAGATCCGCCAAGAGGGCGACAGCGTCTTCGGCCCCGGGATCTACGACATGAAATCGGGCGGCTACATCGCCTACTACGCGCTCCGCCACCTGGTCCGCCAGGGCAAGAAAACCAAGCTGCCCGTCACCTTCCTGTTCATTCCCGAGGAGGAGGTCGGCAGTCCGACCTCGCGCGCCCGCATCGAGGCGGCGGCCAAGGGACACAAATATGCGCTGGTCATGGAGCCGGGCCGCGACGGCGACAAGGTCGTGACCTCGCGCAAGGGCGTCGGCCGCTTCACCTTGACCGCCAAGGGGCGCGCCGCCCATGCCGGCGTGCGCCACGAGGACGGGCGCAGCGCGATCCTCGAGATCGCCCGCCAGATCGTGCGAATCGAGGAGAAGACCGACTATGCCCGCGGGATCACCTGCAACGTCGGCCTGATCCGCGGCGGCTCGGGCGTCAACGTGACGCCGGCCGAGTGTTCGATCGACGTCGACCTGCGCGTGCCCAGCATGCAACTGGCCGAGGAGATGACGCACTGGTTCCTGAACCTCGAGCCGATCGGCAAGGAGGTCGAGCTCGCGGTCGAAGGCGGCATGAATCGGCCGCCCTACCAGAAGGATGCCGGCATCACCGATCTCTTCCAGAAGGCACAGGCGATCTATCGCGAGATCGGCAAGGAATTGAACGACGTGCCGCTGACCGGCGGCGGCAGCGACGGCAACTTCACGGCAGCGCCAGGGGCGCTCACGCGTTGTCGACAACCAGGACATGAGCGCCCCTGGCGTGGCGCGCTCCAATGACTCAGTACGCCGCCGTGAAGCGCTTGTGCAGGTGCTTGGGCTTCTCGATCTCGTTTACGATGGCGACCGCGAAATCCTCGCGGCTGATGGCGCTCTGGCCTTCCTTGTCCTCGAGCAGATGGTCTTTGCCGAGGCGGAACTTGCCGGTGCGTTCGCCGGGCTGGATGGAAGCGGGGGGCGAGATTGCCGTCCAGTCGAGGTCCTTCGCCTTGCGCACCTCTTCCAGCGCCAGCGACGCGGGCTTGGAGGTCGGAGGCTGGATGCCGCGGTCGGCCATGTGGTCGAGATGGGTGCGGCCGTCGGAGCGCAACAGGCTGCCGGCGCCGACCACGAAGAGGACGCGCTTCACGCCGCTGTTGCGGACCGCCTCCAGCACGTGATGGACGCTGGCCTCGTTCCACTTCACCGACGCCACGACGATGTCGTGGCCCTTGAGAATGGCCGACATCGACACGACGTCGGTCGTGCTGCCCTGCCGGATGGTCATGCCGGGGCGCGGCTTGAGCTTGGAGGCGTCGCGCGTGATGGCCGTGACGCTGTGCTTTCGGTTCAAGGCCTCGTCCAGGACGCGGCTGCCGATGTTACCGGTGGAGCCGATGAGGGCGATGGCGGTCATTGCGGCGTTTCCTTCATGAGATGGCGCAGGGCCGCGACGGTCTCCGCCGGTGCCTCCTGCGGAACGTTGTGGCCGATGCGCGGCAGCATCCGCCGCTCGTAGCCGCCCGTGAACTTGTCGGACTGGCCGTCGCGGTCGGAGGCCGGTCCCACGCCGTCGGCGGCGCCGTGGAGATTGATGGTGGGCACGGAGATGACCGGCTGCCTGGCGAGCCGCGCCTCCATCGGCTCCAGCAGGGGGTCGCCCTTGGTGTAGCCGTAGCGATGGCGATAGGACTGGATCACGACATCGACGAAGTCGGGGTTATCGAACGAGGATGCCGTCTTCTCGAATGTCGCATCGTCGAACTTCCATTCCGGAGACCACAGGCTCCAGAGAAGCTTGCAGATGTCGCGGCGGTTCCTGGTGAGGCCGGCGCGTCCGCGCTCGGTGTTGAAATAGTACTGGTACCAGAGCCGATGCTCGGCGGCCGCGGGAGCAGGCTCGACCGACGCGGCGATGTTCTGGAGATTGTAGCCGGTGCAGCTCACGAGACAGCGCACGCGCTCGGGCCACAGGGCGGACACGATGCAGGCCGCGCGGCCGCCCCAGTCGTAGCCCGCCAGCGCGGCGCGCTGGATGCCGAGCGCGTCCATCAGCTGGTGCAGATCATGCCCCAGCGCCGCCTGCTCGCCCGATCGAAGCGTGTCGGGCGACAGGAACCGGGTGGGGCCGTAGCCGCGCAGATACGGCACCAGCACGCGGTTGCCGTCGGCGGCCAGGACCGGCGCAACCTCGTCAAAGGCGCGCACGTCGTAGGGAAAGCCGTGCAGCAGGATCACCGGCGCGCCGTCGGGCGGCCCGTGCTCCTCGTAGGCGACGTCGAGAACGTCGGTGCGGATGGATTTGCGGTGCATCTGCTGAACATATAGCGGCCCCGCGCCGCCGTTGACAGTCGCGCGTGCCATGCCCAGCCTCGAAGAATGAGCCGGATCGGCAATTTCCTGACCCTGGAACAGACGCGCAGGCTCGGCGCGAAGTCGAACCTCGTGGGGGCGCTGCTCGTCCTGCAGGCCTGGGGACTGATCGCGGGCAGCATGGCGCTGTTCGCCGTGTGGCCCAACCCCTTCACCTTCCTGCTGGGTGTCATGGTGATCGGTGGGCGCCAGCTCGGTCTCGCCATCCTGATGCACGATGCCGCCCATGGGCTGTTGTTTGCCGACCGCCGCCTCAACGATCGGGTGGGCAGCTGGCTCTGCGCCTTTCCGGTGTTCACCAGCCTCACGCTCTACCGGCCGTATCACCTGCAGCATCACCGCTTCACACAGCAAGCCGAGGATCCTGACCTGGGCCTGTCGCAGGCCTTCCCGACCAGCCGGGCCAGCCTGCGCCGCAAGATCTTGCGCGACCTTACCGGCCAGACGGCGGTCCTGCGGCGCGGCGAGCAGATCCGCCGGGCGCTGGGGCCGGCGGAAGCGCCGATCGGGGAGCAACTCGGGAACCTGTGGCGCAGGGAGAAGGGCCCGCTGATTGCGAATATCGGCCTGCTCGCGGGGCTCTCGGCTGCCGGATACTGGTGGCTCTACCCCTTGATGTGGCTGCTGCCGCTCGCCACCTGGTACCAGCTCGTGAGTCGCATCCGGAACATCGCCGAGCACGCCGTCGTGCCGGACAACGACGATCCGCTGCGCAATACGCGCACGACCTACGCCAACCCGTTGATGAGGCTCCTGGTGGCGCCCTTCTGGGTCAACTACCACCTCGAGCATCACCTGTTCATGTTCGTGCCATGCTGGCGTTTGCCGCAGGCGCACCGCGCCTTGCTGGACGGTGGCCATCGCCTGTCGATGGAACTGAAGCCCGGCTACCTCGCGGTGCTCAAAGCCGCGACCACCGGTGCGCGGGGCGGCGGGCGCACCCCCGGCGAGCGAACCGCACAGCACATCTAGATTTGTCACCATCTTCAAAAGGAAAAAGGCGGTCCGTGGGACCGCCTTTTCGATTGGTGCTTGCCTTCAGCGCTTACTGGGCAGGGCAGGCGTAAATGTTCATCTCGGGGCCGAGATCGTACGGCGGCGGCACCTGGGACAGCGCAGTGACCTTCGGGTCCATCGCCCAGTCGAAGGCGCGCTTGCCGCGGCTGCAGAATTCCTTGTCGGTCGGCGCCCGCTGGGCCGTACGGTTGGCGACTTCGGTCACGAACACGTCCGTATTGAAGCGCTTGCGGGCAGCGACCTGGGAAAGCGAGCGGGCGTTGGTCGCGAACTCTTCGCGGAACTTGCCGACGAAGTCGGCATAGAGCCTCTCATAGGCGCGGGCTCCGCCGGGACCCTGGCACTGCAGTGTCACGACCTGGAGTTCCTGCTGAACCATGCGTGCGCGCACGATCGAAAGGTCTGCTGCATTGTAGCAGATGGCCCGGGTCTGGCCGGCTGGAGGCGACGGCGGAACGGGCGCCTGGTAGTCGGCGGCCGCCGGCTTCACGGGCGCAGTCGCCGTCTTGGAACCGCCGAGCGTGCAGCCGCCCAGGGCGAGAAGACTCGCCGTGAGAATTGCCGCCTGTGTAAGCCTCTTGATCATCCGCAAACTCCAAACGCCGTTGGCCGGAAACCGCCAGCGGGTACAACAGTTAGCCGCCCGTTTCAAACGCTAATACCAATTAGGGGACCAGATGCGCCGATTTCCCTCACTTCTCAGTGTAAAGCTTTGGTGAGCGCACGGTCGAATACTTCCAGGCCGAGATCGATCTCCGCCTCCGTCACCGTGAGGGGCGGCGCAATGCGGAATATCCCGAATCCGCCGCGTACGGTGCTGGTCATCATCCCCAGCTCCAGGCAGTTGCGGGCCACCTCCTGGGCAAGTTCCGGGGCGGGGGTTCGCGAGCGTCGGTCCTTTACAAGGTCCAGCCCGAGCAGGAGGCCGCGTCCCCGCACGTCACCGATGCACTCGTGGCGTTGCTGGAGCGCCAGCAGCCCTTCCTTCAGTCGCTTGCCGAGTGCTGCCGCGCGCTCCGTGAAGCAATCGCGGAGAATGACCTCGATGACCTTCAGTCCGACGGCGGCGGGCAGGGGATCGGAGGCGTGTGTCGTATAGAAGAGGAAGCCCCGCTCGGCGGCCACGTCCTCGATCGCCGGCGTCGTCAGCATGGCAGCAAGCGGCAGGCCGGCGCCCAGGGTCTTGGAGAGAGTGAGATAGTCGGGCACCACACCGTCGCGCTCGCAGGCGAACAGGGTGCCGGTGCGGCCGAGCCCCGTCTGCGCCTCGTCGAAGATCAGGTGCATGTCGCGCTCGCGGCATTTCGCGGCCAGCGCCGCCATCCAGCCTTCCGGCGGCTCCAGCACGCCGCCCGAGCTCAGAATCGGCTCGACGATGCAGGCCGCCAGGGCACCGCTCGACTGGCGGTCGACCAGCTCGAACCCGAAATCGAGTTCGGCCTGCCAGTCATAGACGCCGCGATCGTCGATGAAGCGCGAGCGGTAGGTGTCCGGCGCCGGCAGGACGAAGGCACCGGGTTGAGGCGGTCCGTAACCCTTGCGGCTCGACGAATAGGTCGCGGACGCGGCACCGCCGGTGACGCCGTGCCAGGACCGGCTCATCGCCACGATCTCGTGACGGCCGGTCACCAGCTTGGCCATGCGCAGGGCCGCCTCGTTCGACTCGCCCCCGGTCGAGACCAGCAGCACGCGATCGAGTTTTCCGGGCGACACCTCGGCAATCAGCGCTGCCAGCTCGACGACGGGCCGCGACAGGATCGTCGAGTAGAGATGGTCGAGTTCGCCGATATAGCGGCGCGCCACCTCGACGATTTCGCGGTGGCTGTGGCCCAGGATGGCGCTCATCTGGCCCGAGGTGAAATCGAGGACCTTCCGGCCGTCGGCATCGGTGAAGTAGTTGCCGGCCGCACTCTCGGCGATCAGCGGCGCGAAGGCGCCGCCATACCGCACCAGATGGGCACGGGCCTTCGCCCAGAATTCGGGATCGTCGTTCCTGCTCATGCGGCGATGGCCTCCAGCGCGGCTCTGACCAGCGGCATGCGGTCGTTGCCGAAGAACATGTCGCTGCCGACGAAGATCGTCGGGCTGCCGAAACCGCCGCGGGCGATCAGCTCGTCGGTGTTGGCGCGCAGCCGCGCCTTGCAGGAGCCGGTCTCGATGCCGGCGAAGAAGCGCTGGCGCTCGATGCCGGACTTCCGGGCGATGTCGGCCAGCACGTCCTCCTTGGACAGGTCGCGGTCGTCGCCCCAATAGGCCTCGAAGGCCGCGGTCGCGTAAGGCACGAGTTTTCCGTCGTCGAGGGCCACGAAGGCGCCGCGCATGCATTTTACGCTGTTCACGGGGAATACGGTGGGCGGGAACTTGATGGAGAGCCCGTAGAGACGGGCCCAGTCCTGCATGTCCTTCTGCATGTAGGCCTGCTTCGGCGGGTTGGGCCTGGCGCGGCTCTCATAGACGGTCGGGTTCACGGCATTGAACACACCGCCGACCAGGATCGGCTTCCAGACGATCTCCGCGCCAGCTTCCTTCGCCAGCGGCTGGATCGCGTGGAAGGCGAGGTAGGTCCAAGGGCTGGAACAATCGAAGTAGAAGTCGAGCTGGCGCGCCATTTCGTCCCCCTGAAGGCCGTCCGCCTTGTCGTTGCCATACATGGCGCGTATCTTGCAAATCCATGACGGTACTGACTGGCCAGTGTAGAGAAATGGGCCCCAAAAAGATCGCCATCGTCGTGCATCAGCAGCACTCGCGGCCCGGACGGGTCGGCGCCCTGCTCGAAAAGCGCGGTTACGAACTTCACAGACTTTGCCCCAATCTGGGCTGCAATCTGCCCGAAGACATGTCCGACTATGCGGGCGTCGTGGTGTTCGGGGGACCGATGTCGGCGAACGATTGCGGCACCCTGGCGGGCATCAAGTGCGAGCTCGACTGGATCCCCAAGGTCGTCGATGCCGGCGTTCCCTATCTCGGCCTCTGCCTCGGCGCCCAGCTGCTGACGCGCGCCGCCGGTGGCCGGGTCGGACCGCATCCCGAAGGGCTGGTCGAGATCGGCTATGTCGATGTCGAGCCCACCGAGGCGGGCCGTGAGTGGTTCAGGGCGCCGATGAAGGTCTACCAGTGGCATCGCGAGGGCATGACGATCCCGGATTGCTGCGAGTTGCTGGCCACCAACGACCGCTATCCGGTCCAGGGATTCCGATGCGGCCCCAACGCCTTCGGCTTCCAGTTCCATCCCGAGGTCACCCTCGAGATGAAGACCATCTGGACGCTTTCGGCGGCCGAGCGCCTCAAGATGCCGGGCGCGCAGCAACGCGGCGTCCACCTCTCGATGCATGCGCTGTACGATCCGCCGCTCGACCGCTGGATCAACGGCTTCCTCGACCGCTGGCTCGCCACCGATCAGCGGGTTGCGCGCACGGACGCTGCCGAATTCGCCGCCGCCGCCGACTAGCGGCGCGATAGTCCGACGCCCGGGCTTGGGCTAGTGTCTCCGGGAACCGGAGGAGACACTGATGATATCGGGCGCCCTGATTTTCGTGCTGGCCGTCGTCCTCGTGGCGCTCGTGCTGATCTTCGCCGGCGTCAAGACGGTCAACCAGGGCACCAACTGGACGGTCGAGCGTTTCGGCCGCTACACGCGCACCCTGGCGCCCGGCCTGCATTTCATCGTGCCCTTCATCGACACGATCGGCCGCAAGATGAACATGCAGGAGAATGTCTTCGACATTCCGGCACAGAAAGTGATCACCAAGGACAATGCCACGGTGCAGGTCGATGCCGTGGCCTTCTATCAGGTGATCGACGCCGCCCGGGCGGCCTACGAGGTCCAGAACCTCCAGCTGGCGATCACCAACCTGGTCCTGACCAACATCCGCTCGGTGATGGGCAACATGGCGCTCGACGAGGCCCTGTCGAAGCGCAACGACATCAACAACACGCTGCTGGCGGTGATCGACCAGGCGACCAGCCCCTGGGGCGTCAAGGTCCTGCGCATCGAGGTCAAGGACATCGCCCCGCCCGAGGACATCGTGGTGGCGATGGGCCGTCAGATGAAGGCCGAGCGCGAGAAGCGCGCGACCATCCTCGAGGCCGAGGGCATCCGTGAATCGAGCATCCAGCGGGCCCAGGGCGAGAAGCA
Organism: Rhodospirillaceae bacterium; assembly: GCA_009772935.1. GTDB lineage: Bacteria > Pseudomonadota > Alphaproteobacteria > Reyranellales > Reyranellaceae > Reyranella. The sequence goes on along the minus strand of WOUR01000018.1, from coordinate 20,197 downwards.
GTCGGCGATCCTGACCGCCGAGGGCCGTCGCGAGGCCGCCTTCCGCGACGCCGAGGCGCGCGAGCGCATGGCCGAGGCCGAAGCCAAGGCGACCTCGGTCGTGGCCGAAGCGATCGCCGGCAACGGCGTGCAGGCGACCAACTACTTCCTCGGCACCAAGTACGTCGAGGCGCTCGCGAAGATGGGTTCCAGCACCAACGCCAAGGTCTTCTTCCTGCCCGTCGAGGCGACCGGCGTAATGGCCTCGATCGCGGGCATCGGCGAGCTCGCGAAGGAAGCGCAGGCGCGTGGCGTCGAGGGCACGCGATCGCGCGGTTCCGTTCCCAGCGCCGGGTGACCGGCGATGTTCAAGATCGTCTTCTGGTACTGGTGGGCGGTGGCGGCGGTGCTGCTCGTCTTCGAGATGATGTTGCCGGGCGTCGTCTTCCTGTTCCTCGCCATCGGGGCGGGGGCGGCGGGCCTGTTCCTGCTGGTCGTGTCCGACCTCTCGATCGAGTTGCAGCTCCTGACCTTCGCCGTGGTCTCGGTCGTCGCGGCCGTCGGCCTGCGCCGGACCTTGCGCCGGCTGCAGCACGCCGACACTCCCGCGACCTCTACCCTCAATGCCCGCGGCGACGCCCTGATCGGCAGGATCATCGTGCTCGACGAGCCCATCCTGAACGGGCGCGGGCGCGTCATTCTCGGCGACGGAAGCTGGAGCGTGACCGGTCCCGACATGGTCAAGGGCGCCAAGGTGCGCGTGAAGTCGGTGAGCGGCACCGAGCTTGCCGTGGAGCCGGCGCCCTGACTCCCGGGCTTGCCTATAGTTAACAATACGGTTAACTATTGGCGGGCTTCAGGAGGATCGCGATGGAACGGTCTTACGGCTGGGTGATCGTCGGCGCGGGCGCCCTGATGGGGTGTGTCGCGATCGGGGCGCTGTTTTCGCTGGCGGTCTTCCTGCAACCGATGTCCGAGGCGACGGGCTGGTCGCGCACCGGTATCTCAAGCGCCATGACGCTCGATTTCCTGACGATGGGCGTGGCGGCCTTCGGCTGGGGAGCGCTCAGCGACAGGTTCGGGCCGCGCATCGTCGTCCTCTCCGGCGCTGTCCTGCTGGGCCTCGGGCTGGCGCTGGCCAGCCGGGCCTCCAGCCTGCTCGAGTTCCAGCTCATCTACGGGATCGTGGTCGGCGTTGCCGCCGGTGCGGTGTTCGCGCCGATGATCGCCACCGTCACCGGCTGGTTCGACAGGCACCGCAGTCTCGCCGTCTCGCTGGTTTCCGCCGGGATGGGCGTCGCGCCCATGACCATATCGCCGTTCGCGCAGTGGCTGATCTCAGCCTACGACTGGCGGACCGCAATGCTGACCATCGCCATCGGTGCCTGGGCGCTGCTGGTGCCGGCGGCCCTGCTGGTCCGCCGTCCGCCGGAGGCGACGGCCTCGTCTCCCGGCATGCCGGCGGAAGGCGGGGAGAGGATGACGGTGGGGCAGGCGCTGCGCTCGCCGCAATTCATCGTTCTCTCGCTCACCTTCTTCTGCTGCTGCGCCGCCCATTCCGGCCCGATCTTCCACACGGTGAGCTATGCGCTGGCCTGCGGCCTGCCGGCCATGACGGCGGTCTCGATCTACAGCGTCGAGGGCTTGGCGGGTCTCGGCGGCCGCATCCTGTTCGGTCTGCTGGGCGACCGATTCGGCGCGCGGCGCGTGGTGGTCGCCGGGTTGATGGTGCAGGCTGTGGGTGCCGGGAGCTACTACTTCACGCGCGACGCGGGGGAGTTCTATGCCGTCGCGATCCTGTTCGGCATGGCCTATGGCGGGGTCATGCCCCTCTATGCCGTGCTGGCCCGCGAGTACTTTCCAATGCGCATCATGGGGACGGTGTTCGGGGCCGCCGCCATGATCTCCAGCCTCGGCATGGCGCTGGGACCGGCGGTCGGCGGCTGGATCTTCGATACCTTTCACGGCTACGGCTATCTCTACATCGCGTCTTTCGGCGTGGGCTTGGCCGCCGTCGCCGTCGCGCTGGCGTTCCCGACGCCGTCGTCGGCCCAGCGGAGCCCGCAAACGCAGCCAGTGTAGATCCGCGCCGGCGGCGCAACGGCGCCGCCTTCACGCCTGCCCATGCCGGCTGCACCCGGTAAGGTCAGATGATGGCGTCGCCGTCCTTCAGGAAGGCTTCGAGCGCGCGCTCGTGCGGCTCGAGGTCGAGCCCCTGTGCGGCGACCCAATCGTCGTTGTAGTAGGTGTTTCCGTACCGCTCCCCGCTGTCGCAGATGAGGGACACGAGAGAGCCGGTGCGGCCCTCCGCCTTCATGCGCGACGTGAGGATGCACAGCGCCACGAAATTGGTGCCGGTCGAGCCGCCCACCTTGCGGCCGAGCAGGCGCGAGAGAACCCGCATGCCGGCCAGCGATTGGGCGTCGGGCACACGCATCATGCGATCGATCATGTTCGGCAGGAACGAAGGCTCGACCCTCGGCCGGCCGATCCCTTCGATACGCGAGCCGCGCTCGCAGGTCGCCTGGAGGTTGCCTTTGGCGAAAGCCTCGAAGAAGGCGGAGAACTCCGGATCGGCCACGCAGAGCCTCGTGGCGTAGCGCATGTAGCGGATATAGCGGCCCAGCGTGGCCGTGGTGCCGCCGGTGCCGGCGCTCATCACGATCCAGGTCGGCACCGGGTGAGGCTCGCGGCTCATCTGCTCGAAGATCGATTCGGCGATGTTGTTGTTGCCGCGCCAGTCGGTGGCCCGCTCGGCATAGGTAAATTGGTCGACATAGACGCCGCGCAGTTCGGTCGCGAGCGCCTCGGCAGCCGCATAGATGCCGCGACCGTCGGCCACGAGATGGCATTTGCCATGCTGCCGCTCGATCTCCGCGATCTTCTCCGCCGAGGTCGAGGCCGACATCACGGCATGGAAGGGGAGGCCCAGCAGGCGCGCGAAATAGGCCTCCGAGATCGCCGTCGAGCCCGACGAGGCCTCGACGATGGGCGTGTCCTGCCGGATGCGGCCGTTGCAGATCCCGTACAGGAACAGCGAGCGCGCCAGCCGGTGCTTGAGACTGCCCGTGGGGTGGGTCGACTCGTCCTTGAGATAGACGTCGATCCCCTCGAGCACCGGCAGGTCGAGGCGCAGCAGGTGCGTGTCGGCCGAGCGGCGCTGGTCGTTGCGGATCAGGTCCAGCGCGCGGCGTGACCATTCGGCATCGTTGTGACGGGCCACCGCCTCGTCGAGAAGCTGCATGTGCGTCATGGTCGCGCCCGCCCGTACCCGGTTCCCGGCGTCAGCCGCCGATGATCTTCTTCTCGATCATGCAGTGGATGCCCTTGTTGCCGTCCACCGTCTGCGTGACGTGCAGGTCGGCCTGCAGGCTGCAGAGCATGTAGGCGTCCTCGGGCTTGAGGCCGGTCTTGGCGGTGATCAGCCGGATCATGTCGCGCAACGCTTCCTTGGCGGCGTCGTCGAGGTCCTGGTCGAAGCCGTGGGTGATCCAGTGCGTCGCGGTCTCGGCGCGCGGGTTGTTGAGTTTCATGCCCTTGTGAAGCGTGAACTTGAAGGTGCCGCTCAGGCTGGTCTCGAGCGCCGTGAGGTTGACCTCGCCGTCGCCTTGCACGCCGTGGCCGTCACCGGTGGAGAACAGGCCGCCGTCGGCGAAGACGGGGAAATAGACCGTCGTGCCCACCCGGAAGTGCTTGTTGTCGATATTGCCGCCGAAGGCGCGCGGCTCGACCGAGCTGCATTGGCCCCATTCCGGCGGCGGGGCGACGCCCATGATGCCGAAGAACGGCTTGAGCTCGATCTCGGTGCCCCACGGCATGGTGCAGACGCCACGGTTGGAATCGATCGGGATGTGCGTGAGGCGGAAGAAGGGAAAGTCCTCTGGCAGGGTGCCCATCAGCGGCCGCTGCACGTTCCAGCCCCAATTGGTGCGGAACTTGATGTCGAGCACCTCGACCGCCAGCACGTCGCCGCGCTCGGCGCCCTCGACGTGGACGGGTCCGGTCAGGATGTGCCGGCCGATATGCGGCTTCAGCTTGGAAAGGATTTCGCGATGCTCCGGCAGCACGTTGAAGGGCTCGCCCGGCAGGATCTCGGCGGCGCCCGAGACGCAATGGATCGTGGCCGTGTCGCCCGACTTGATGCGGAGCTGGGGCGGGAGCTGGCTGTCGAAATAGCCCCAGTGGCAGGTCTCGGGCGAAGAATGCAGCTCGTGGTTGGCCATTTCGATCCTCAACTGTAGTGTCCGGCGCCCGAAGCACATACCGTGCCCGGGGAATCATCTCAAATCGGGTCAGAAAGTCTTCCGTGAACTACCGCCACGGCTATCACGCCGGCAATTTTGCCGATCTCTTGAAGCACACTGCGCTCTGCGAACTGCTGCGCCTGCTGACGGCCAAGGACAAGAAGCTGTTCGTGCTCGACACGCATGCCGGCGCCGGCGGCTATGATCTCGGCGGCTCCCAGGCGCGGCGCACGGGCGAGGCGGAGGCGGGCATCGGGCGCCTGGTGGCCGAGAGCCGGACCGGGATGCCGGCCGCCGTTGCGCGCTATCTTGCGGCGGTCCAGGCTTATGATCGCAAGTTCGGGCCGCCGGGCGGCAGGCTCCATCGCTATCCCGGCTCGCCGCGACTGGTCCGCGCGGCCTTGCGGCCAGGCGACCGCTTCATCGCCTGCGAGAAGCATCCCGAGGAGGCGATGCTGCTGAAGCGCGAGTTTGCCGGCGACCGGGCCGTCGAGGTGCGGCAGGCCGATGGCTATCACGCGATCAAGTCGGTGCTGCCGCCGGTCGAGCGCCGGGCCCTGGTGCTGATCGATCCGCCCTTCGAGGCCACCGACGAATTCGAGGTGCTGGCTCGCGCGGTGCGGCACGGGCTCCGCCGCTTCGCCACCGGCTGCTACGCGATCTGGTATCCGATCAAGGACGAGCCGACCGTCGAAGCCTTCCTCGCATCGCTGGCGGAGGCGAAGTACCTGCGCATGGAGCTCGATCTCGGCCCACGCACCCCGGAGGGGAAGCTCGCGGCCTGTGGGCTCGTCGTGATCAATCCACCCTGGAAATTCGAGGAGGCGATGCGTGAGGCTCTGCCCTGGATCGCCGCTCGTCTTGGAGGCGGTGCCAGGTCCGGCTTGTTCGTGTCGCCGGCCAGCAATCCGGCGCAGGCATGAGCCGGTGAGGGCCGGGGACTATTTCTTGCCGGCGCCGCTTTTTTCCGGCCGCCATCCCCAGGTTTCATAGGCGGCTTCGAGGATGCGCGGGTCGAGTTCATGGCCCTCGATCCTGACACCCTCGCCCAACCGGTCGGCGATGATGCTCAGGCCCTTGAGACGGGCATGCATCTTCTCGTCGCTGGCGATCACGTGCCAGGGCGCATGTTCGGTGTCGGTGCGTTCGAGCATGTCGTCGTAGGCGTCCAGATACTGTTTGCGCTTGGCGATGTTGCGAAAATCCTCGAGGCCGATCTTGTAGTGCTTGCTGGGCTTGCTCAGCCGCTCGATCATCCGCCGCTTCTGTTCCTCGGCGCTCACGTGCACGAGAAGCTTCACGATCCGCACGCCATCGTCGGCAAGCTGTCGCTCGAATTCGTTGATCTCGCGGTAGGCACGCTCCCAGGCGGACTTATTGCAGAAGCCCTCGATGCGCTCGACCAGCACGCGGCCGTACCAGGTCCGGTCGAAGATCGCCCAGTTTCCGGGGGCCGGCAGCCTATTCCAGAAGCGCCAGAGATAATGCTGGCCCTGTTCCTCGGGCGTGGGGGCCCCGATGCGCCAGACCTGCACCGATTTCGGCTCGAGCCCCGCCACCAGCCGCTCGATCATCCCGCCCTTGCCGGCGGCGTCCCAGCCGTCGAGGCAGATCAGCGCCCGGCCGCCCGTTCGCAAATCGTGGATCTGGAGGTCGAGCAGCCGTTCCTGCAGTTTCCTGATCTGTCGTTCGTAACTCTGCTTGTCGATCGGACCGTCGATCATCTCGATCGTGTCCAGCCTCGGCCACTTGCCCATCCGGTCCTCCCGGCCGGATCGTGGCAGCGGCGAGGCGTGGAGGCAATGCGCGGAGATTGACAGGGCGAACCTGCGCGACGACTAATCTTCGCCGATGGCCGAAGCGGAACCCACAATTCGTTACACGGAGCGCGCGGGCAAGCCCGTCGTGGAAGTCGGCGGGACGTGGACGGTGTTCAGCATCCGCGGTATCCGCAAGAAGGCCGAGAGCGCTCTCGCGGCCGCCGGCACCCGTTCGAAGGATCGTCGCGCCGTCGATGCGACGGGCCTTGAGCGTGTCGACACGGCGGGAGCGCTCGAAATCCTCGAAATCGCCGAGTGCGGCCCCGATGCCGAGGTGGAAACCCGGAACGAGGCGCAGGCAGCCCTCTTCAAGGTCGTTCGCGAAAACATGTGCAAAGCCCAGCCCGACCGGAAGGTCAACTGGCTGGCGCACTGGCTGGAGGAGGTCGGTCACGGGACGATCGATTTCTACAAGCAAATTCTCAATCTCTGCGCCTTCTTCGGCGAGATCCTGATCGTCGTCGTCGAAGCGATCCTTCAGCCCAAGCGGTTCCGCCCGAGCGCGGTCATCCGGCAGATGTACGAGGTCTGGATCCGCGCCCTCGTGATCGTCGGCGTCCTCTGCTTCCTGATCGGCGTGGTCATCGCCTACCAGGGCGTCCAGCAGCTCAAGCAGTTCGGCGCGGAGATTTTCACCGTCGAGGCGGTCGGTATCGGCATGTTCCGCGAACTGGGACCGCTCCTGACCGCGATCATCGTCGCTGGTCGGTCGGGGAGTGCCTTCACGGCCCAGATCGGCACGATGCAGGTCAACCAGGAGGTCGATGCGATGCGCACGATCGGCCTCAATCCGGTCGAATGGCTGGTCCTGCCGCGCATCAGCGCGTTGCTGATCTCGATGCCGCTGCTCGCCTTCTGGGGCGACATGGCGGGCCTGCTGGGCGGCGCGGTCGCCTGCACCATCTATCTCGACTTCACCTTCGTGCAGTTCTTCGACCGGCTGCGCGACACGGTCGGCCCATGGCACTTCTATACGGGCATGATCAAGGCGCCGGTCTTCGGCATCGTGATCGCCACCATCGGCTGCTTCGAGGGTCTCCAGGTTCGCGGCAGCGCCGAGAGCGTCGGGCAGCTCACGACCAAGTCCGTGGTCGAGTCGATCTTCTGCGTGATCGTGCTCGACGCGATTTTCTCGGTCATCTTCCTGCTCGCCGGCGTCTGATGGCTGAAGGCGCCAAGGTCGAAGGGGGGCAGATCGTCGATCACAGCGACGGCCGGGAGGTCGTGCTGCGCCTGCGCGGAATCCGCACGCAGTTTGGCGACAAAGTGATCCACGACCATCTGGATTTCGACGTATTCCGCGGCGAGATTGTCGGACTGGTCGGCGGTTCCGGGACCGGCAAGTCCGTCCTTCTGAGGACCATCATCGGCTTGAATCAGGCGCGCGAGGGCACGATCGAAATGCTGGGCGTCGATACCAGCACCCTGCAGGGCAAAGCCCAGCGCCAGATGCTGGCCCATACCGGCGTCCAGTTCCAGGACGGTGCGCTGTTCTCCTCGCTCAACGTCACCGAGAACATCATCGTGCCGATCCGCGAGCATGCCGGGCTCGAGGAAGACACGATGCGCGAGATCGCGGCCCTGAAGGTGTCCCTGGTCGGTCTTCCCGCCGATACCGGCGAGAAGAAGCCCTCCGAACTTTCTGGCGGCATGCGCAAACGTGCCAGCCTCGCCCGGGCGCTCGCGCTCGATCCGGAACTCCTGTTCCTTGACGAGCCCACGGCAGGACTCGATCCGATCGGTGCTTCACATTACGACGAGCTGGTGAAAGGCCTCAGCCGCAACCTCGGGCTGACGGTCCTCATGGTCACGCACGACCTCGATAGCCTCAATGCGATTTGCGACCGGATTGCAGTCCTTCTCGACAAGCGCGTCGTGGTGGGTACGATGGCGGAGTTGCTGGAATACGATCATCCCTGGGTTCGGGAATATTTCCATGGGCCACGAGGGCGCGCAGCGCGGCGGGAGCAGAAGTAGTATCGGATGGAAAGAAAATCGCCCTACGTGCTGATTGGCGCGGCGATGATCCTGTTCGTCGCCGCGTTGGCCGGATTTGTCATCTGGAAGCTGCGCGCGGGTGATCGTACGGCATATGCCTATTACGACATCCTCTTCTCGGGCGACGTGCAGGGACTCACCAAGGATTCGCCGGTCTTCTATCGCGGCTTGCGTGTGGGCCGCGTTGCGGACATCCAGCTTACCTCCCGGGTCGATACGCAACGCTCGACCGGCCGGGAGAGGCTCACGGAAAAGATCGAGGTCACGGTGGCGGTCGACTGGTCGATCGACATTCGCGACCGCTCCTATGCCGTCTTCGAGAAGCCGTTCATTGCCGGCGCGCCGTTCATCCAGATCGTAGGACGTCTCGACGTCGACCAGGTCAAACCCAAGAAGAAGCTCGGCGAAAAGCCCTACCCGGAGATTCGCGAGGGTGCCTCGTTCCTGCAAGCGACCTCGACTTCGGCGCAGGAGCTGCTGACCAAGGCCAGCACGACGGTGGACCGGCTGAACGACTTGCTGAGCCCCGACAATATCGGCGCCGTCACCGACACGCTGCGCAACCTGCAGACGGCGACCAACGCCTTTGCCAAGTCCGACACGGCCATCCAGACCACCCTGGCCGAGCTGCCGCTGGCGGTGGCCGAGTTCCGCAAGACCTTCGCCAGGCTCAACGACCTCTCGGAGTCGATCACGCTGATCGCCCAGGAAATCGGCCCGCAGGATGCCGAGACCCGCAAGGCACTGGCCGGCAAGCAGCCGGGCGAACTGCGCAAGACGCTGGACGAGACCCGCGCGGCCCTGTCCAACATAAACGCCGCGGCCAGCCAGCTGAACAAGCTGGTCACGGACAACAGCCGCCCGATCAAGAATTTCACCGAGACCGGCCTCACCGAATTCTCCCTGGCGCTGCGCGATCTGCGCCAACTCACCGCCAATCTGAACGTCATCGCCACACGGCTGGAGCGCGACCCCGCCAACTTCGTGTTCAGCGGCAAGCAGGGATATACGCCGAAATGATCCGTTGCCTGGCCGCCTGCGTGGCCGCTGTTGCCCTCCTGTCGGGCTGCTCCTTCGTCAGTGCCGTGGATTCGGTGGGCGAACCGACCGATCTCTACACCGTCTCGCCGAAGAGCACCTTCGACGCCGACCTGCCCTCGGTCTATTGGCAGCTCGCGGTTGAGGCGCCGGTGGCAGCGGCCAATCTCAATACCGGCCGCATCGCCATCGCCATGACTCCGACCTCGACGGACTACTACGCCAAGGTGGCGTGGACCGACCGGGCGCCTCTGATGGTGCAGACCCGCATCGTCGATTCCTTCGAGAACACGCGCAAGATCGTGGCTGTTTCCCGTGAATCGATCGCCCTGCGCGCCAACTACGTGCTGCAGCCCGACCTGCGCAATTTCGAGGCGATGTACTTCTACGGCCAGCCGCCGATCGTGAAGGTCCGCATCATCGCCAAGCTGGTGCGCATGCCCGACCGCCAGATCATCGGCGTCGCCTCCTTCGAGCGTTGCGTCCGGGCGCGCGCCGACAAGGTGCCGAAGGTCGTCGAGGCCTTCGACCAGGCCTTGGGTAGCGTGATCAAGCAGCTGGTGTCCTGGACCCTCCGGACGCCGCCGGCGCAGCCGCCGAGCGAATCGGCGCCGTATGACATTGCGCGTTATCGCAACCCGGCGAATGCCGTCGTCGACAGCGCGAACTGTCCCAGGGGCAACGACGCCTCGATGGTGCCCTACACCGACGAGTAGGCCGAAGCGCCCCTGAAGCTCCGTCGTCTCGACCTCGACGATTTGATGGCTTTGGTGGAGACAAGATCTCTCCACGCCGCGATGGAGCCTGCCCCGAAGGCTTCCGAGAGGGCGCTCCGGTCGAGCTGACGAGGCTTGTTCAGGCGCGCTTCTCGACCATCGACCAGGCAAGGTCGGCCATCGCGCGGGCACGGTTGCCGTACTTGGTCGCCGTCTCCGACGAGGCGTTGCCGTCGAGGCCGCGCTTGTAGACGCCCTGCACGATGGCGGCGAGGCGGAACAGCGAGAAGGCGAGGTAGAAGTTCCAGGCGGGCACGTCCTTGCGGCCGGTGCGGCGGGCATAGGCGGCGAGATATTCCTGCTCGGTCGGAATGCCGAAGGCCTTGAGATCCTGGCCGGCATAGCCGCCGGACGCCCCGAATCCCTCGCCGAAATGATACATCATGCAGTTGTAGCCGAGGTCGGCCAGCGGATGGCCGAGCGTCGAGAGTTCCCAGTCCAGCACGGCGATGACCCGCGGCTCCGTCGGATGTACGATCGTGTTGCCGAGGCGGTAGTCACCGTGATTGATCCGCGTCTCGTCGCCCGGCGGGATGTTCTCAGGGAGCCACTTCTTCAGCGCCTCCATCGATGCGATGTCTTCGGTGCGGGCGAGGTCGTACTGGCTCGACCAGCGCGTGACCTGGCGCTGGATGTACTGGCCTTCGCGTCCATAATCGCCGAGGCCGACGGCGCGATAGTCGACATTGTGGAGGCGGGCCAGCACGTCGTTCATCGAGTCGAAAATCTTGCCGCGGTCCGCCGGCGAGACGCCCGGCATCCTGACATCGGCGAAGACCCGGCCCGGCAGGAACTGCATGATGTAGAAGGCCGTACCGATCACCGAATCATCCTGGCAGAGCGCGTAGGGCTTGGGCACCGGCACGTCGGTGTGGTCCGCCAGCGCCTTGATCACGCGATACTCGCGGTCGACCTGGTGCGCCGAGGGCAGCAGCTTGCCCGGCGGCTTCTTGCGCAGCACGTACTGGGTCCCGGCGCCGTCTGTGACATGGAACGTCGGGTTGCTCTGGCCGCCCTCGAACTGGAGGATGCTGATCGGGCCGCGATAGCCTTCGACGTTGGCCTTCATGTACTCGGCGAGCCGGACTTCGTCGAAGACGTGGGCCGGGCGGACGGGCGTGAGATTGTCGGGCAGGTTGGACATGGAACTCTTCTAGAACCGTGGCATCGGGAATTCGAGACGCGTTTGCGATCGGGTCCGCAGGGCGGTCACGTCGGGATGATCAGTTGATGTTGCGCTGCCGGCCTTCCCAGTAGGGCTTGCGCAGCTCCCGCTTCAGGATCTTGCCGGTCGGATTGCGCGGCAGGGCGTCGATGAAGTCGACCGACTTGGGCAGCTTGTAGCCGGCGATGCGTTCGCGCGCCCAGCCGATCAGATCGGCGGGCGAGATGTCCACGCCGGGCCTGCGCACCACGACCGCCTTGACGGCCTCGCCCCAACGCTCGTCGGGAACGCCGATGACTGCCACGTCGGCAACGTCAGGGTGGCCGAACAGCGCGCTTTCGACCTCGGCCGGATAGATGTTCTCGCCGCCCGACACGATCATGTCCTTCACGCGGTCGTAGATGAAAAGGTAGCCCTTTTCGTCGAGGTAGCCCGCGTCGCCGGTGAAGAACCAGTCGCCCTGGATGGCGCGCTTGGTGGCGTCGGGCAGGCGCCAGTAGCCGCGCATGACCTGCGGCGAGCGGATCGCGATCTCGCCCACCGCGCCGGCGGGCAGGTCCGCTCCGGCATCGTCGACGATGCGCAGTTCGACGCCCACCTGGGCATAGCCGCACGACAGGAGCTTCCTGGCGTCCGAGGGATCGTGATCCTCGGGCGGCAGCAGGGTGATGGCGCCCGTCGTCTCGGTGAGGCCGTAGACCTGCTGGAAGCCGCACCCGAAGGTCGCCATCGCCTGTTTCAAGAGGTCCGCCGGGATGGGGGCGGCGCCATAGACGATCAGGCGCAGGCTGGACAGGTCGGTTTCGCGGATCTGCGGCGCCTGCACCAGGAACAGGATCATGGCCGGCACCAGCAGCATGACCTCGATTCGATCCCGCTCGATGATCTCCAGCACGCGGGCGGGCACGAACTCACGCACCACGTGGTTGGTGGCGCCGGCGAAAAGGCCGGCGATCGCCCAGCCGGCGCCGCCGATATGGAACATCGGCAGGCAGACGATGTTCTGGGTGCCCGGTTTCAGTAGCCAGCTCCGCGTCCATTGCTCGAACATGAAGGCAAAGTTGGCGTTGGTGAGTTCGGCTCCCTTGGGCAGGCCGGTGGTGCCGCTGGTGTAGAACTGCACGGCCGTTTCCTCGGGCCGGGCAGGCAGGCATGGGTCGGTGTCGGGATGGCGGTCGCGCCATTGGGCGAAGGATTCCCAGGTCCCGTGGGGCGATCCCAGGGTCACGATCCTCCGCACGGTCGACAGCTGGTCGCGGATCTTCTCGATCACCGGGAAATACTCCTCGCCGACGAACAGGATCTCGGCCTCGGCATCGTTGACGATCTGCAGCACCTCCGGGGGCGCCAGGCGCCAGTTCACGGAGACCATCACGGCCCCGGCCTTGGCGACGCCGAACAGCAGCTCGAAAAAGACGTCGCTGCTCTTGTCGAGATGGGCGACCCGGACCTGCGGCTTGATACCTTCGGCGATGAGGCCGTTGGCGATGCGATTCGAGGCGCGATCGAGCGCGCCATAGGTCGTGGCCCGGCCTTCATGAACGATCGCGACCGTGTCCGGCCGCGCCTCGCCATGGGCGCGCACGATGTCGGCCAGGCTGACCATCTCAATGCTCATAGGACGTTTCCCCCGCGATTTTGGCCCGTCCCGTTGGCGGCCGGGCGGGGGCATCCTTCGGTGGTTTTGGAGTGAATTCAAGAGCTTGATCGCCTACTATCCGCCTGTAAGCACGGGTGTTTTCAAGGGGTTCCATGGGCAAGCGTATTCTGGTCACGGGCGGGGCGGGGTTCCTCGGCTCGCATCTCTGCGAGCGCCTGCTCAAGGCGGGCCACGACGTGCTCTGCGTCGACAACTATTTCACCGGCAGCAAGGCCAACCTGGCAGCCTGTCTCGACAATCCGCGCTTCGAGCTGATGCGCCACGACGTGACCTTCCCGCTCTACGTCGAGGTCGACGAGATCTACAATCTGGCCTGCCCGGCCTCGCCCATCCACTATCAGCACGATCCGGTGCAGACGACCAAGACCAGCGTGCACGGCGCCATAAACATGCTGGGGCTGGCCAAGCGGGTGCGCGCCAAGATCTTCCAGGCCTCGACCAGCGAGGTCTACGGCGACCCGACGGTGCACCCGCAGGTCGAGAGCTATCGTGGCAACGTCAATCCGCTGGGGCCCCGCGCCTGCTACGACGAAGGCAAGCGCTGCGCGGAGACGCTGTTCTTCGACTATCACCGCCAGCACCGGCTGCGCATCAAGGTGGCGCGGATCTTCAACACCTACGGCCCGCGCATGCATCCCAACGACGGACGCGTGGTGTCGAACTTCATCGTGCAGGCGCTGAAGGGCGAAAACATTACGATCTACGGCGACGGGATGCAGACCCGGGCCTTCTGCTACGTCGACGACCTGCTCGACGGCTGGCTGCGCCTCATGGAGCACACGCCCGACGACTTCACGGGGCCGGTGAACATCGGCAACCCGGTCGAGATGCCGATCCGGCACCTGGCCGAGAAGGTGCTCGAAAAGGTCGGTGGCCGCAGCCGCCTCGTGTTCGAGCCGCTGCCGGTCGACGATCCGATGCAGCGCTGCCCCGACATCACCCTGGCGCGCGACATGCTGAAGTGGGAGCCCAAGGTTGCCCTCGACGATGGTCTCACCAAGACCATCGCCTTCTTCGACGAACTGCTGAAGAGCAATAGGGGCGTGAGCGGTATCGGCCGCTAGCTCATACGCAAAGCGCCGCGAAGATTCCTTCGCGGCGCGTCTGGCGTCGTCGATCTGTAGAAAGCTTACTGCGCCGCGAGGGCCTGCTTCGGCAGGGCGTTGACGACCGAGGCCTTGCCCGAGGTCATCTCGTCGTAGATCCACTTGTAGGTCTTTTCCATGCCGTCCTCGAGACGGATGGAAGGGGCCCAGTTCATCAGCTTCTTGATCAGCGTATTGTCGCTGTTGCGGCCACGCACGCCCTTGGGCGCGTCGAGCTTGTAGCTGCGCTTCAGCTTGATGCCGGCGATCTTCTCGACGATGTCGACCAGCGTGTTGATGCTGACCAGCTCGTCGCTGCCGATGTTCAGCGGCTCGATGATGTCGCTCTCCGCCAGCTTGATCGTGCCCTCGGTGCAGTCGTCGATGTACATGAACGAACGGGTCTGCTCGCCGTCGCCCCAGATCTCGATCTCGTGCTTGCCCGAGAGCTTGGCGGCGATGACCTTGCGGCACATCGCGGCCGGGGCCTTCTCGCGGCCGCCGTCATAGGTGCCTTCCGGACCGTAGACGTTGTGGTAGCGCGCCACGCGGGTGGCGATGCCGTAGTCCTCGCGATAGTGGCGGGCCATGCGCTCGCTGAACAGCTTCTCCCAGCCGTACCCGTCTTCCGGCAGGGCGGGGTAGGCGTCCTCTTCCTTCAGCGCCGTGACGTTGGCGTCGGTCTGCTTGTCGCCGTTGTAGACGCAGGCCGAGGAGGAATAGAAGAAGCGCGGCACGCCGGCTTCCTTCGCGGCGACCAGCATGTGGGTGCTGATGAGCACCGACAGCATGCACTCGGCCTTGTGGGTCTCGATGAAGCCCATGCCGCCCATGTCGGCGGCCAGGTTGTAGATCATCGCGGCACCCTTGGCGGCCTTGCGACAGGGCTCGAGCAGGGCGAGGTCGCCTACCTGGTTCTCGACGCCGGGGATCTTCTGGTACCACTCTTCGAGTGGCTTCACGTCGACCGCGCGGATCTTGGTGTGCCCGCGCTGCTGCAGGACCTTCACCAGATGACCGCCGATAAAGCCACCGGCGCCGGTCACGACGACGAGATCATTCTTGGACATGCACGAAAGCCTTTCGATCGAAGCGAGGGGTTTTATCCGACTTATCAGCGACTTGCGAGGGCTGCTCCACGCCTCGGGCGAGCACGCGATCGGGGCCCCGGGAGGGGGAAGGGCCGCGCGAGGATGTCCGTTTGCTTGGAAGTGCCGGCCTCGTCAAGCCGTCGCCGCGGCGCAGGAGCCGTGCGCGATAATGCCGCGACCGGGGCGGGAGGAAACTGCAAGGCCGGTGAAAAAGGTGGTCCGCAGCAAAAATTGATCTATACCAACCACATAGGCGTAATTTGCTCCCGATGTCCGACCTGTCCGCATGACCTACATTCTCGGCCTGAACGCCTACCATGCGGATGCCGCTGCCTGCCTGGTGAAGGACGGCGAGCTGGTCGCGGCGGTGGAAGAAGAGCGCTTTCGCCGGATCAAGCATTGGGGCGGTTTCCCCAGCCAATCGATCCGCTACTGCCTGGCCGAAGCCGGCATATCGCTGGGCGAAGTAGACCATGTGGCGGTCAACAGCGACAACCAGGCCAACCGTTGGCGCAAGCTCGCCTACGCACTGACCTCGGGCGTCAGCCTGGGCTACGTGATGAGCCGGCTGCGCAATCGCGGCGAGCGGGCCGACATTGCAGGTAATCTGAAGCGCCATCTGCCGGAGCACGAGTTTCGCGGCACGGCGCACATGGTTGAGCATCATCTCTGCCATCTCGCCTCGGCCTTCCTGGTCTCCCCGTACGACAAGGCCGTGGCGGTCTCGGTCGACGGCTTCGGCGACTTCTCCTCGGCGGCCTGGGGCCTGGGCGAGGGCGGCACCCTGACGGTCGATGGCCGGGTCTACTTCCCGCATTCACTGGGTGTGTTCTACGAGGCGATGACGCAGTTCATCGGCTTCCCGCACTATGGCGACGAGTACAAGGTCATGGGCCTCGCGCCCTACGGCCAGCCTTCGTTCGTCGAGCAGATGAAGGAGATCGTCCGGCTCCGGAAGGATGATGGGACCTTCGCGCTGGACCTGCGCTACTTCCGCCACGCTTCGGGTGACGGCGCCAACTACCAGGTAAAGGACGGCATCCCGTCGGGCGGCCGCCTGTGGAGCGGCGAACTCGCGAAGCTGCTCGGTCCGGCACGCGATCCTGCTGCGCCGCTGGAGGACAGGCATCGCGACATCGCACGTTCGGCGCAGGTCACCTATGAGAACGCCTTCTTCAACCTGCTGAATGCCCTGCAGGCCCGCTACGGTGTCGACGCCGTCGTCCTGGCGGGTGGGTGTGCCTACAATTCGGTGGCCAACGGCAAGGTGCTGGAGCGAACGCCGTTCCGGAAGCTCTATGTCCAGTCGGCCGGCGGCGATGCCGGGGGCGCGATCGGTGCGGCCTTCGCGACCTGGCACAGGACCGGCGGCGCGACCGCCAGGCGTCACTTCGTCATGGACCACGCCTATTGGGGGCCTTCGGCGACACCGGACGAGATCGCGGCCGCCATTGCCCGCCGCCGTGTCGACTTCGATGCGGCGGGCTGCCGCATCGAGCGCATCGCCGACGAGGCGACGCTGTGCCGCCACACGGCGCAGGCGATCGCGGAGGGCAAGGTGATCGGCTGGTTCCAGGGCCGCCTGGAATGGGGCCCGCGCGCCCTTGGAAACCGCTCGATCCTGGGCGATCCCCGCCGCGCCGACATGAAGGACATCCTCAACCTCAAGATCAAGCGTCGGGAGTCCTTCCGGCCCTTCGCGCCGTCGATCCTGCGCGAGGCGGTGCCGGCGTGGTTCGAGACCGACGCCGACGTGCCGTTCATGATGCAGGTCTTCCGCATCCGCGAGGAAAGGCGGACGGAGATTCCCGCCGTCACCCATGTCGACGGCACCGGCCGTTTGCAGACGGTCACCTGGGCGGGCAACCCGCGCTATGCCCGGCTGATCTCGGCATTCCGTGACCTGACGGGCGTGCCGATCGTGCTCAACACCAGCTTCAACGAGAACGAGCCGGTGGTCTGCAAGCCCGAGGAGGCGATCGACTGCTTCCTGCGCACCAAGATGGATGTCCTCGTGCTGGGCGACACGCTGATCCAGCGCTAGGCATGCAATTGAGCTATCCTGCCCAAAGGGCATCCGACCGGGGGACGGCATAGTGCGGGTATTGGTGGCTGGGGGCGCAGGCTATATCGGTTCGCATACGTGCAAGGCGCTCGCCCGCGCAGGCCACCTGCCGATCGTCTACGACAATCTGCACACCGGCCATGCCTGGGCGGTGAAGTGGGGCCCGCTGGTCCGGGGCGACATCAACGATCCCGTGGCGCTCGCCAGCGCCTTCCACGAACATGGGCCCGACGCGGTCATCAACTTCGCCGCCCTGGCCTATGTGGGCGAATCCATGGTCGAGCCGATCCGTTACTATCGCGCCAACGTGGCCGGCATGATCACGCTGGTCGAGGTCATGCGGAAGTACGACGTGGGCTCGCTCGTATTCTCCAGCAGCTGCGCGACCTACGGCGTTCCCGACCGTCTGCCGGTCGTCGAGGGCATGCTGCAGCAGCCGATCAACACCTATGGCCGCACCAAGCTGATGGGCGAGCAGATCCTTCGCGATGCCTGTGCCGCGCACGGTCTCGGAGCCATGGCGCTGCGCTATTTCAATGCCGGCGGCGCCGATCCCGAGGGCGAGCTGGGCGAGGAGCACGATCCGGAAACACACATCATCCCGCTGGTGCTGCAGGCCGCGCATGGACTCCGGCCGGAAATCTCCGTCTTCGGCACCGACTACGACACGCCGGACGGGACCTGCGTTCGCGACTATGTCCACGTGACCGACCTGGCGGCCGCCCATGTGGCGGCGCTGACCCGCTGCCAGGCCGGCCGCTTCCAGGCCTGCAATCTCGGGGCCGGCCAGGGCGCCAGCATCGGCGAGCTGATCGCGCGGGCGCGGGTGGTCACCGGCCGTGAGATCCGTGCCGTCGATGCGCCGCGGCGGGCCGGCGATCCCCCGATCCTGGTGGCCGACGTGGCGCTGGCCCGAAAGACACTCGATTGGGCGCCGGTCCACTCGTCGATCGACGACATCGTCCGCACGGCCTGGACCTGGATGACGGAGAGCCGGTCGTGCGCCATGCAGGCCGAGAGCCGCTGAGGCACCACGCATGGACCGCGGGATCGTCACGCCGCTGTTGATCACCTTCAACGAAATCCAGAACATCGAGCGGACGTTGGCGAAGCTCGACTGGGCCGGACGCATCGTCGTGGTCGACAGCGGCAGCACCGACGGTACGCTGGAGATAATGGCGAAGGATCCGCGTATCGAGGTCGTCCACCGGCCGTTCGACAGCTTCGCCGAACAGTGCAATTTCGGGCTGACGCACATCCGCACCGACTGGGTCCTGTCGCTCGACGCCGACTACGAGCTGAGCGATGCCTTTATTTCGGAACTGGCGGACCTTCGACCCGCCGCCGAAGACACCGGCTACAAGGCGGCCTTCGTCTATCGCATTCATGGCCAGCCCCTGCGCGGCACCCTCTATCCGCCGCGCACCGTGCTCTACCGCGTTGCCGGCGCGCGCTACGAGAACGAGGGGCACGGGCATCGCATCCGCCTGCAGGGGCGCGTCTCGAACCTCAAGGGCGTGATCTATCACGACGATCGCAAGCCGTTGTCGCGCTGGCTGGCCTCGCAGCTCAAATACGCGGCGCGCGAGGCGGCTCACTTGCTCGAAAGCCGGCGCGAACGCCTCGGCCGCGTCGACAGGATACGCCTGATGGGCTGGCCCGCGCCGATCCTGGTGCTGGGCTACGTTCTGTTCGCGAAAGGCGCGATCCTCGACGGAAAGGCGGGCTGGTTCTATGCCTTCCAGCGACTGCTGGCCGAGGTGTTGCTCGCCCTGGAACTGCTGGATCGCCGCCTGTCCGGACCGGCGAAATGAGGACTGGTGCCGGGTGAGGGGATCGAACCCCCGACCTTCGGTTTACAAAACCGCTGCACTACCGCTGTGCTAACCCGGCCCAAAGCCTGCTTTCGACGGACTAATAACCGAACTCCGCGAATGTCGCATCACTTCGGTCGTTGCCGGGCCCACTCATAGGCCGCCACGGCGGCGGCATTGGAAACGTTGAGCGCGGAGAGGGCGTCGCTGGTGGGAATCGTCACCAGCCGGTCGCATTTCTCCGCGGTCAGCCGGCGCAGGCCTTCGCCTTCTGCACCCAGCACGATGCAGGTCCGGCCCTTGAGGTCGAGGCTGTCGATGCGGGCGTCGCCGCTCTCGGCCAGCCCGTAGGTCCAGAACCCGGCTTCCTTGAGCTGGTCCAGCGAGCGGGCGAGGTTGACGGCGCGCACCAGCGGCACGATTTCGAGCGCCCCGGAGGCGGCCTTTGCCAGAGTGCCGGTGTCGGACGGGGTGTGGCGGTCGGTCACGATCACGCCGGCGGCACCAAAGGCCGCCGCCGAGCGCAGGATGGCACCGACATTGTGCGGATCGCTCACCTGGTCGAGCGCCAGTACCAGGGCGTCGTCGCCGCAGCGGGCCAGGATGTCTTCCAGGACGGGCTCTTCCAGCGGCGCCACGAGGGCCGCGATGCCCTGATGGACGGCGCCGTTGGGCAGGCGCTGGTTCAGGTCCTCGCGCGAGGTGATGGTCATCGCGGTCTTGCCGATCTCGGCGGCGTGGTTGTCGGCCATCTCCTTCGTGGCGAACACCCGTTCGATGCGCCGGTCGGGATTGGCGAGGGCGGCGAGCACCGCGTGGCGGCCGAAAATCCATATGGATTGGTTGCCGGTGCGGGACTGACGATGGGGGCGATTGGGACGAGGGGCCATGGCGAGCCTTGTATGGCGCGCAGCCCATGGGAGCAAATCCGGCCGGCAAATCCGGGTGACAGGCGGCAGGAGTCGGGACCTTATTCGGGGCACTCCGACGCTTCACGTTTCGTTCGCTTGCAAGGAAGTGCTTGCTCGCGAACCGGAGGTTCTGTAAACCCGCGCGCCTACAGGCTTTTTCCGTTTTGCCCGTTGGGACGGAGGGGTGGCCGAGCGGTCAATGGCAGCAGACTGTAAATCTGCCGACTTCGCGTCTACGAAGGTTCGAATCCTTCCCCCTCCACCATCGGACCATATTGCGGGATCGGCTTTGTTTGGGCGTTGCGGGTGTAGCTCAATGGTAGAGCAGAAGCCTTCCAAGCTTACGACGAGGGTTCGATTCCCTTCACCCGCTCCAGGTTTGGCTAGGTCGGCCAGTTAGTTCGTTCTGTGTCTGAAAGCATCACGAGGGTCGTGACACCATGTCGAAGGCGAAGTTTGAGCGGAACAAGCCGCACTGCAACATCGGGACGATCGGTCACGTCGACCATGGCAAGACGTCGCTGACGGCTGCGATCACGAAGATCCTGGCG